>JAQYLI010000001.1 GCA_028720105.1 Oscillospiraceae bacterium
GACCCTATGACCATATTCATTATGCCCGCAGGCGGATTTTTCGTCCTGGGCTGTATAATCGCAATCGTTAATAAGCTTGCAAACCGCAAGCCCCCTCAGCAGATAGGCTGCGCAGGCTGTCCCTGTGCCGACAGCTGCACAGGCTGTGCAAACGAACGTAAGGAGGAAAAAGCTGTATGAGATCAATGCTCGTGATACTGTTCAGCGCAATGCTGACAAATAACTTTGTCCTCTCGAAATTTATGGGTATCTGCCCCTTTCTGGGCGTGTCCAAAAAGCTTGACAGCGCCGCAGGAATGGGAGCCGCCGTAACCTTTGTAATGGTCTGCGCCACCCTCTGCACCTATCCCATCTACACCTTCCTCCTTGCCCCCTTCGGACTAGAATATCTCAAGACCGTAGCATTTATCCTCATAATCGCCCTCTTTGTGCAGCTTATCGAAATGATACTCAAGAAGAAAATGCCTGCCCTCTACGGCTCGCTGGGCGTTTATCTTCCCCTTATCACAACAAACTGCGCCGTACTCGGCGTGACCATTCTCAATATCGACAACGGCTACACCTTCGGAGAATCCATCGTTGACGCCCTTGGCGCAGGACTTGGCTTCACCCTTGCCCTGCTCATATTCAGCGGTGTCCGTTCAAGAGTTGACAAGGCAGATGTCCCCGAAACTTTCAAGGGCGTTCCTGCCACACTTATAGCCGCCTCCATCGTTTCCGTAAGCTTTATGAGCTTTTCGGGAATGGTCGAGGGAATATTCGGCTGATGAAAAATTGACAGAATGGACTGTGAAGAATGAAAAAAGCTCTCCAATTCGTAATGCTTACGCTTTCTCTGCTGTTTCTGTCGGGCTGCTCTGATGAAAATGGAGCTTCGGGAAATATATCCGAAACAGAATATCAGACCGCTTTGGCAACCACGTCTGACAAATCAGTCGTTCCCAAATCCGCATTATCGGAAACGACTGCCGCCGAAACCGAAGAAACAGTCACATCTCTTTCCGCAGAGAAGAAATCCGAAGAACAGCAGCGCCTTGAGCAGCTGATAACAGAAGCCGCAAAAATCGAAGCTCCCGCATTAAAAGGGAACGAAACAATTCAGTCGCCCATTTTCGGCGATTTTGACGGAGACGGGATAAAAGAGCTTATAGCGGTTTACGGAGACCAAAGTGAAGCTCTCTTTGAGGACAAATGCGGCGGCGAGGTGTGGTTTGCCACGGGAGAAAAAGCGGAAGTTCTGCGGCATGGCTTATATAATATACCAACTTGGTCAGCGCCCGAAATAATCAACTCGGACGGTCATATTTTTTTGAAAAACGAAATGGTATTTGCATCGGACAGTGTTTCATTGTACCACGAAATAATTAACAGCCAACCTGTTCGCTGCGAGATTGACGGATATGCCACGCAGGGACTCCGACCCGACGGAGAAAGCGGAGATTTTACCGCAGTCCACAGCACATATGACATAACATCTGACGGCACGGGTCATACTTGGAAAACCTACTGGTATTATTACTCTCCCGAGGACAAAACCTTCTATCCCTATACGGGAACGCAAATTTCCGAAGACGAGCTTCTGAAATATGACGGAGCAGCGGAGATACTTGAAAAGGCACGTTCCGAGGGCAATACCGTTTCCGATATCTATCGCCGTGACAACGGAATTATCAACATAAATCTGACATATCCTTTGAACGAAAACGATATGAATGGCGACCCTGCTTATTTAAACAGCTTTTATACATTAAAGGCTGAGGGCGGAGCCGTGAGCGACATAACCCCCGAATATAATGACGGCTATTACCTGCCTTGAAAGAAAGGATTGATATAAATGTTTGAAGCATACATTCTTCCCGTCCTCATATTTGCGGGAATGGGAATACTTGCAGGCGTGCTGCTTACCGCCGCTTCAAAGATATTTGCGGTAAAGTCCGACCCTCGGGTGGACGAGGTAAATGAGGCTCTTCCACAGGTAAACTGCGGTGCCTGCGGATACAGCGGCTGCTCGGACTATGCCAAAGCCATAGTCGAAAAGGGTGAAAAAGCCAACCTCTGCAAACCCGGAGGAGCAAAGTCTGCAGAGAAGATAGGCGAAATAATGGGAGTCAGCGCAGGGGAGACGGAGAAGCAGATAGCTGTAGTCCGCTGCTCGGCGGACTGCGAAAACAAACAGCGAAGCTTTGATTTTGACGGAGAGCTTACCTGCGTAAACGCCAAGCGTTTTTACGGCGGAATGTGGGGCTGCAAATTCAGCTGCCTCGGACAGGGCGACTGCGCAAAGGTCTGTCCCGTAAACGCAATTGTCATAAAAGACGACCTTGCAAGGATAGATAAATCCAAATGTATTGGCTGCGGAATGTGCGCCGAGACCTGTCCCAACGACGTTATCGAAATAAGAAAAATGGCATCCACCGCCGATGTTCTCTGCAGCTCAAAGGATATGGGAAAGGCGGTGAAGGCGGTCTGCGGCAAGGGCTGTATCGGCTGTAAGCTGTGCGAAAAGCAGTGCGAGTTTGATGCAATACACGTCTCGGAAAATATCGCCCGTGTAGACCACGAAAAATGCACCGCCTGCGGCAAATGCGCCGAGAAATGCCCTGTCAAGGTCATCACCATCTCAAAAGCCTGATATCGACTAATAATTCTCCTGTGACAAAAGCCGCAGGAGAATTATTTCTCTTACATCATAGCACAAACGTATCGAAATGTCAATTGATAAATCGAACGAATTTTCCTGTCACATTTTTACTATCTTCTGCATTTCTATAGTGAGTACTCAAAAAGACAACAGGGGAAGTGATAAAACAAATGAAGCCGAACTTTGAGGAGACCGTTGACAAATACGGCGACCTGGTCTATAAAACCGCCTTTCTGTACAGCGGCACAGTCTCCGACAGCGAGGACATATTTCAGGAGACCTTTCTGACGCTTTCAAGCCATAAACGGGAATTCAAGGACGAGGAGCATTTAAAGGCATGGCTCATAAGGGTAACGGTGAATTTCTGCAAAATGCTCCACCGAAGCGCCTACAGCCGCTATAAAGCGGAGCTTGACGAAAATATCCCGTCGGAAAGCGATGACGGACTTGAAAAGCGAACGGTCACAGAAGCGGTAATGAAGCTGCCCGAAAGCTACCGCCTGCCCGTACTGCTGTATTACTACTACGGTTATTCCTGCGATGAAACAGCAAAGCTTCTGAAAATATCCGAGCCTGCCGTAAGGACAAGGCTCAAACGTGCAAGAAATACGCTCAGAAAAGAACTTGAGGAGGTATGGCAAGATGAATAACAGCGAGCTTATAAAAAATGCATTAAAAAATATCGCTCCCTCCGAGGAGCTTATTGAAAAAGTAAAATCGTTCCAAACCGCCGAAAACAGGAGCCGCCCAAGGCTCAGAAAGGGAATAATTATACCCGCAGCAATATGCTTTGCCGCTTGTCTTGGAGTGACCGCCGCAGCGGTAACGGGAAATCTTGATTTTGATGTGATTTTCGGTGACAGGATAAAGGTAGCCGACAGCGAGCTTGCCGAGGAGCTTGTGGGCAAGGTCAGCAACGTAAAATATTCCGTTTCAGATGATGATTACATCGTCAGCGTGGCAGGCGTAACGGGAGGTGCTGAATCCTGCTATGCCGTTATCGAGATATCCCGAAAGGATGGCACCCCCGTAACGGAGCATTTTCAGAACCCCGCCGAATTTGAGCATAATGATTTTACTTGGCTTGAGGATAACGTTAAGATAAAAAATGCAGCTGGATTTACAGCTCAGATGTCCTGGGGCGGTGGATTTGGTCAATCAATTACAGAAAATGGAAATATAATTTATACAATGGATATTGATGGCTCCGCTCCAATCAGCGGCAAGATCATTTACGCTGAGGGAGATACGCTTGTCTGGTGGGATAAATACAATGAGATATGCGATGAAACCAATTCCTATTACGGAAAGAATAAAGGCGAATGTGGTTTTTATGACAAAGATACCAATGAGCCTGTACAGACCGATATCAGTTCTGTGGTAGCCATACCCCTGAAATGGAGCATAAGCTTTAAATACACAGCTTCTGACAAATCTCTTGATGTTCTCACCTGCAAAGCCCCCGAAGAAAAAGCGTTTTTCCGACTCAAATCACCCGACGAGATAGGCGACAAAATTTACGAGGGCGGCTCCGAGCGTTATGAGTTTGAATGTACCGTAAAGCTTATCGAGATATCTCCCACAGGCGGCAGAATGGATATTGAATTTCCCTGCAATGAAAACAATGAGTTCATTATGGGTGCTGAGACAGGTATGGAAAACGAGATGTATCTTGTGAGGACTGACAGTTCACAAATACCCGTATCATTTAACGGCTGGTCGGGCAAGCTTGATAACGGCATTTCCGAAATGTCTCTTCGCCTTGCATATATGAAGCCCGACGATCATTTCAAAAATTATATGGATATTTCCAATGTCTGCGCTTTAAGCTTTAACGGCACAGAATATCCGTTAACGTAAAAAACGGCAGTACAGCCATAAGCCGTACTGCCGTTTACAATTTTTTCCTCATAGCAATATGAGGACAGTATTCATCAAAATATTCCTCACCGAAAGGGGAGTACCCAAGCCTTTGGTAAAAGCCCTTTGCCCTAACCTGAGCCGAAAGCTCCGTTTCTGTACCTCCAAGCTCACGAGCCTTGCTTTCAAGAGCCGTTACAATTTTCTCGCCAAAGCCTTTTCTGCGAAATGGCTTCATTACGGCTATTCTTCCGATAATAAATCTGTTTTCCTCAGACAGATACAGCCGTCCGCAGGCAGCAGGAATGTTGTTCTCCGCAAAAAGTACGGCGTGAAAAGCATAACCGTCTATATCGTCAAACTCGTTTTCAAACCCCTGTTCCTCAACAAAAACAGCCTTTCGTATCTCCGCCGCTTCGGGCGCAGCTTCAAGCCCACGTGTAATGCGTATATCCATTACAGCACCTTTGAAAGGAAATCCTTTAAACGGGGATTTTTGGGGCTGCCGAAAAACTCGTCGGGAGCGCCCTGCTCAAGCACGTTGCCCTCAGCCATAAACATTACCCTTGAAGCAACCTCTCTCGCAAAACCCATTTCGTGGGTAACGACCACCATTGTCATACCCTCCTCGGCAAGCTCCTTCATAATGCTGAGAACTTCGCCCACCATTTCGGGGTCAAGCGCCGAGGTAGGCTCGTCAAACAGCATAACATCGGGGTTCATCGCAAGGGAGCGTGCAATGGCGATACGCTGCTTCTGACCGCCCGAAAGCTGAGAGGGATAATTCTCCGCCTTATCCGAGAGTCCTACCATTCGGAGCAGCTCCTCCGCCTTTGCGTCAGCCTCGTCCTTTGTCATAAGTCCAAGCTTTACGGGGGCAAGGGTAATATTTCCCCGTATGGTAAGATTTGGAAACAGATTAAAATGCTGAAACACCATTCCCATTTTCTGTCTCATATGGTTAAGCTCTTTTTCTTTTGCGTGGGTGATGTCAACGCCATTGAAGATTATTTTGCCCGAGGTAGGCTTTTCAAGCAGGTTGAGACATCTTAAAAATGTGCTTTTACCCGAACCCGAGGGACCTATCACAACTACCTTTTCGCCCTTGTCGATTGTCTCGGTAATTCCCTTGAGAATTTCAAGCTCCCCGAAGGACTTGTGCAGCTTTTCAACGCTTATCATTAGCCGCAAGCCTCCTTTCCAGACGGGTAACAAAGTGAGTGAGTATCATAACTATAACAAGATATATGAGAGCCACCGCAATAAGGGGCAGAAACGGCTCATATGTATTTGCACGAATAGTATCGCCGCCCTTTGTAAGGTCCTGCACGGCAATATAGCCTGCAACCGAAGTTTCCTTGAGCAGAACGATGAACTCGTTTGCAAGAGAGGGGAGAACATTTTTGAATGCCTGGGGAAGAACAATATAGCTCATAGTCTGGGAATAATTAAGTCCCAGAGCCGAGCCTGCCTCAAACTGCCCGTTATCCACCGCCATAATGCCCGAGCGGACTATCTCGGCAACGTATGCGGCAGAGTTAAGTCCGAAAGCAAGCACCGCAGCGAAAATTTTGTCCACCTGCACCGAAGCAAAGATGACAAAGTATATGATAAGCAGCTGAACCACAACAGGCGTTCCACGAATTACCGTCAGATATATTTTTGCAAAAAAATTAAGAACTTTAAGCTTGCCCGTTTTGTCGTGAGTGGAGCGGATAATGGCAATGAGAAAGCCTAACATCATTCCGAGAAGAACGGCAAAAATTGTGATCGTCAATGTGTTTTTTAGTCCGTTGGTAAGGTATTTCCAGCGCTCGTCCTGGATAAAGGTCTTATAGAATTTATCCGCAAATGCCGTAAAAAAATTTTCCAAATTATCACCCCTCATTTTAAGAAACGGCTGTCCGTAAAAGCTGCGGACAGCCGTTTTAAATGATATTACTTTCTGACAATAATTACCTGAGTTGCTGTTGTGTAGGGATCGGTGAAGTTTACGTTTTCAAGTCTATCCTCGGTAACGGTCATACCTGCAGCGCCAACGTCAGCCTTGCCCGAGTCAACTGCTGCGATGATGGAGTCAAACGCCATATTCTCAATTTCAAGCTCCATTCCGAGAATGTCGCATACAGCGGTCATCATATCAACGTCAAATCCCACAACGTTCTCGCCGTTCATCGATTCATAGGGAGGAAACTCTGCATTTGTAGCCATAATAAGCTTGCCATTGCTTCTGTCAATGCCCTCGGGAGATGTGTAAGGAGTTTTTCCGGCGTCCTCGCCTATCCAGTTAGCCTTTATGGAGTCAAGAGTACCGTCGGACTTGAGCTGAGCGAGAGCGCCGTTTATCTTGTCGGTAAGCTCGTCATTACCCTTCTTGATAGCGATGGCATATTCCTCAACGGCAAATTCCTCTTCGAGAATCGTCAGGTCGCTGTTGTTCTGAACGTAAACCTTTGCAGGCTCAGCGTCAATGAGAACAGCGTCAACCTTGCCCTGCTTTAACGCCTGAACAGCGTCAGCACCCTTGTTGAAGCGCTCAACCTTGTCGGTAACATCAGAAGCGTAAGCGTCGCCTGTTGTACCGAGCTGAACTCCGATGACCTTGCCGTTTAAATCGTCAAGAGTGAAAACAGTGTTCTCGGGAACGCCTCCGCAGCCTGCAAAAATTGCAGCGGAAAGTGCGGCAGCAGCCACAGACGCAATTATTTTAGAAAATTTCATATATATCGTCCTTTCAAAGTAATTGATTACAAACCAATAAGTATTATAATACAAATTCCGAATAAATTCAAGTGATTATAATGTTATTTTACATTTTACTAAAAAAATATATACTATCCCGAAAGCAAATGGGCTTTTGGGATAGTATAATTCGATCATTTTTCAGCAGGAGCCGCATTTTCATCATTATTGCTCTCGGCACCCGGAGTCTCAGCGGTTTCAAATGTCTCGGGGATAAATTCGTCCTCGGAAACAAGATGGATATCCTCCTGCTCCTCCTCGGAAGACTCGGGGGGAAATACACCGTTTTTAAGCTGTTCAAGGGTATTTTTTGCATTATCTGTGAGCCTGTCCTCATAAGGTTCAAAGGAGGCAAAGAAGGCTTTCCATTTTCTTTCAAGACAGGGGTCGGTGGACTCGGCGCTGTTCTGTGGAGCGATCTTTCTCCATTCACGGCTTATAAGGGACATAATGAATTTGTCAAGTCTCTCCTCTATCATTTCCTTGTATTCGGAGGGCTTGGGGCTGCGGAAGCGGTGAAGATCTTCTATCTTGATAAGCTCGTCTATATTTTTCATTATGCTGTCATATTTTTTAAAGAGCAGCCCGATATTTGTGACCTTGTTAATGCTGGAAATATTCTCGTTGATGACTTTCAGATACTTGCTTATGTAAATTTTTGTCATTTTTTCGAGAAATTCTTCGGAGACCTGAAGCTTTTTTTCATCTATATCAAGAATTATGTTCTGGAGCTGAATTTGCTTGTTTCTGCGCTGCTTTTTTTCGTTATCGAATAAACTCATAGCACCAAATCCTTTATGTTAAATTATGATTAACCTTTTATTATTATAACACAAACATCATAAAAAATCAAGAGCTTTTTTGATAAAAAGCCGAACGTCAGAACACGTTCGGCTCGGTGCTTATAATTATCCATTTTCCGCCCGAGAAGCTCATAGCAATTGAAACCCCATCATATGAAACGCTGTTTCCGCTGCAGAAAAAGTCAATATCTGCGGTGCATATCCATTCGGTAAGACTGCCGTTCATTTTATGCTCGGTTATCTTGACATTGGCGCTGAGATTATCCGTTTCCTCAAGCTCAGAAAATTCGGGCAGACCTCGCAGTCCGCTTTGGCAGGCGGCTTTGAAATCACTTTCGCTGCCACCTGCATAAACGTCGTCGTGGGGAACTGTTTTTACATATTCCTTGAAATTAGCCGAAGCAACAGCGGAGCAGTATTTCAGGGCAGCGGTATCCTGACCGCCGATGAATTTCGAGACGGCAAGAACTGCTATAAGAATAAGTATTACAAATGCGGTAAGCGCCTTGCCCGCCTTTTTTGCGCCGCTTTCGGTTTTGCTCATAATTTATTCTCCAAATAATTATTCGTTCTTGAGGACTGCGCCCTGTGCGCCGGAGGTAACGAGTGAAGCGTATCTCTTGAGATAGCCGCTCAGTTCCTTCTTCTTGGGTGTAAATTCAGCCAGTCTGCGCTCAAGCTCAGCGTCGTCGATGTTAAGCTGAATTTTGTAGTTGGGGATATCAATGGTAATGCTGTCGCCGTCCTTAACAACGCCGATAACTCCGCCTACAGCAGCTTCGGGAGATACGTGACCGATTGATGCGCCTCTTGAAGCGCCGCTGAAGCGTCCGTCAGTGATAAGAGCAACAGATGTACCCAGACCCATTCCCTGGATAGCGGAGGTAGGATTGAGCATTTCTCTCATACCGGGGCCGCCCTTGGGACCTTCATATCTGATAACCACAACGTCGCCTGCTTCGATCTTGCCGCCAAGGATAGCTGCCTGAGCGTCCTCCTCGCAGTCGAATACCTTTGCAGGACCCGTATGTGTGAGCATTTCGGGAACAACAGCGGAACGCTTTACAACGCAGCCGTCCTGTGCCAGATTACCTCTGAGAACTGCAATTCCGCCTGTTTCGCTGTAGGGGTTCTCAATGGGACGGATAATATCGTGATCCTTGTTTATGCAGCCCTTGATATTTTCGCCTACGGTCTTGCCTGTTACGGTGATAAGATCGGTGTAAAGGAGACCCTTCTTGTCAAGCTCGTTCATTACAGCGTAAATTCCGCCTGCTTCGTTGAGCTGCTCCATATATGCGTGACCTGCGGGAGCAAGGTGGCAGAGGTTGGGGGTCTTTGCGCTTATCTCGTTTGCAATGTCAAGGTTGATGTCAATGCCGCATTCGTGGGCAATTGCGGGAATGTGGAGCATTGTATTTGTGGAGCAGCCGAGAGCCATATCAACGGTAAGAGCGTTCATAAATGCCTTTTCGGTCATAATGTCTCTGGGACGGATATTTCTTCTGTACATCTCCATAACCTGCATACCTGCGTGCTTTGCGAGACGAATTCTTTCGGAGTAAACAGCGGGGATAGTGCCGTTGCCCTTGAGACCCATTCCGATAGCCTCGGTAAGGCAGTTCATAGAGTTAGCGGTGTACATTCCCGAGCAACTTCCGCAGGTGGGACAAGCCTTGTTCTCATACTCTTCAAACTCTTCCTGGGAAATCTTGCCTGCGGTGTATGCGCCTACAGCCTCGAACATACTTGAAAGGGAAGTCTTGCTGCCCTTAACGTGACCTGCAAGCATAGGACCACCCGAAACGAATACGGTGGGAACGTTAACTCTTGCGGCAGCCATAAGAAGACCGGGAACGTTCTTGTCGCAGTTGGGTATCATAACGAGTGCGTCAAAATGATGAGCAAGAGCCATACATTCGGTGGAATCGGCGATAAGGTCACGTGTAACAAGGGAGTACTTCATACCCTGATGACCCATTGCGATACCGTCGCATACGGCAATAGCAGGGAATACAACGGGTGTTCCGCCTGCCATAGCAACGCCCATCTTAACAGCCTCAACCAGCTTGTCAATGTTCATATGACCGGGAACGATCTCGTTGTAGGATGATACGATACCGACTAAAGGCTTCTTCATTTCCTCCTCGGTCATACCGAGAGCGTTAAAAAGGGAACGCTGTGGAGCCATTTCGGCGCCTTCGCAGAAAAAGTTTCCGCAGTCTGTGCATTTTTCGTTACAAGACATTTTATATTACCTCTTTTTCATTTATTTATTTGTTTCCTTATATGTAGCCGCAGCTTTTCGGGCGGCGGCAATAAGTTTTTAAAATGTTTTCTCAGCTCTCCAGACCCAGGAACGCCGCACCGATAATGCCTGCGTCATTGCCAAGCTTAGCGATAACTATCTCGGTGTTCTGTGACAGCATACGAGTGTAAACTTCCTTCTTAACAAGCTCCTTGACGGGGAGAAGCAGGGGGTCGCCCTCGTTGCAAACGCCGCCGCCTATGCAGAGGATATCGGGCTGGAAAATGTTTATAGCGTTTGTGATTCCTGCCGCAAGGTACTTGCAGTATTTGTTAACTACCTCTGTGCCTGCCTTGTCGCCCTCTCTCATAGCCATAAATGCGTGACGGGCGGAGAACTTGCCGTCAGTCCCGAAATACTTGTTGAGAACGGAGGATTTGTCAGCCTCGGCAGCCTCCTTTGTCATACGGATAAGACCCGTAGCGGAGGAGAATACCTCAAAACAGCCCTTTCTTCCGCAGGTACACTGAGGACCGTCAACCTCTATGACCATATGACCAAGCTCTGCGCCTGCAAGGTTGGAGCCTGTAAGTATCTTTCCGTCAACGATGATGCCTGCGCCAACGCCTGTGCCGAGAGTGATGCAGACAGCGTTCTTAGCTCCCTTTGCAGCGCCTGCCACATATTCGCCGTATGCAGCGGCATTTGCGTCATTAGCCACATAAACGGGTTTGTTGATGTGAGCCTGAATGTACTCTCTGACGGGAACGTCGTGGAAGTCAAGATTGTTTGAATAGGGGATAGTGCCGTTTACATTGTCGGCGATACCGGGAGTACCCACGCCTATCCATTCGACATCATCAATGGAAATTCCTGCCTGCTTACACGCTTCAATGGAGACCTTTGCCATATCGTCGCAGATATCCTTTGCAGGACGGGGGCAGAGAGTTTTTGTGGAAGCCTTTGCGATTATCTCAAAATTTTCGTTTACGACTCCTGCCTTGATATTAGTTCCTCCAAGGTCTATGCCGATATAATACTTCATTTCTATCAACCTTTCGTAAATTTATTCCGAAGCCACGATATTTCGCAGCCAGATGCCCTTTTTAATAAGTATAAAGCCTATAGTCACCTTTATTATGTCAACAAGCTGGCATAAAAAATACACAGCAAGAATGTCAAGTCTTGTAAAATGAATGAGAAGCAGGGCTGTGGGGATCGTTATTACCCATACATAAGCACTGTCGAAAAGAAACGTGATGAACGTTCTTCCGCCTGAACGCAGGGTGAAATATGCCGCGTGCATAAACGCCGCCATAGGCATAAACATTCCCGAAATGGTAATGAGTTTGGCTGAAAGCTCTCTTATGGCGTCGGTGGTGTTGTAAAACATTGGGAAAACTCCCGAAAGAATTGCCATCAGACCGCCTGTGACCGTTCCTGCCGCAACGGTGAAAAAGATGAGCCGTGTATCCGTTTCCCTTGCCTTTTTCATATCTCCTGCGCCAAGTATCTGCCCCACGATAATGCCTACCGAATTTCCGAGAGCAATGAAAATTACCGCAAAGAGGTTGAAAATTGTTGAGGAGATATTTGTGGCAGCCACCACATCAACGCCCCGCATAGAGTAACAGCGGTTAAGAGTTGCCATTCCCGCCGACCATAGGCATTCGTTCACCGCAAGGGGAAGTCCGCTTATGACAATTTTTTTGATAAGCTCCGGGGAAACTGCAAGAGTGCGGAAAGCGCCCTTTATAAATTCATTCTTATGTGCATTTCTGTGAGTCCATATCACAACTCCCGCACATTCCGCAAATCGGGCAATGACCGTTGCAAGAGCTGCACCTTTAACGCCCATACGGGGCAGACCGAGATTTCCGAAGATAAGCGCCCAGTCCAGCAGGAGATTTATAAGCACTGCCGCAAGACCTGCAAACATCGGCGGAAAGGTATGGTTTGTTTCACGGAGCGTTGAGGCGTAGACCTGAGTTATGGCAAAGGGTATAAGCCCCACCATCATTATCCTCAGATAATCCTGTCCCGAGGAGAGAATAAGGGCTTTGTTGCCGCTTTCGCCGTTTCCCGTAAGGTATGAGGAGATAAGCTCTGTGCCGAAAAAACACAGTATCACCGCACCCACAGCAAGCACGGTAATTCCCGTTGCAGCTTTGAAGCGGAAGGTATCTCTTACGCCCTTGCTGTTGCCCTGTCCGAAAAACTGCGCACCGAATATTCCCGCTCCGGACAGAGAGCCAAAAAGCGTGAGACTGAACACAAAGAGAAGCTGATTTACTATCGCCGTACCCGACATCTGCTCCGTGCCCAGCTGTCCCACCATAATGTTATCAAGGAGAGCCACAAAGTTTGTGATGCCGTTTTGTATCATTATGGGAACAGCGATAAGAAGAACCTTTTTGTAAAAGCCCGCGTCACCCAATAAACGTCTGTTTGCCATAGAAATTCACCATAATAAAATCAGTCGATATGAGTCATTACCGCCGAACATTTGCCTGTAAGCTCAAATTTGCCAAGACCTGCGGGAACGAAAAGGCTGTCGCCCTTTCCAAGTTCCACAGCGGAGCTGTTATCTGCGGAGAATACACAGCCGCCCTCTGTCACGAGGATATGCACGAAGCTCTTGCTGTCAGCCTCAAGTGAAGCACGTGTGTCTATCTCAAGAGCATCAACGGTAAAATATTCGCAGGAGGCAAGGCGCTTTTCGCTCCAGCCATCTTTATGAACGGGGTCTGTAACGGGATAAGGCTTTGCGGGGCAGAGGTTTGTAACATCAACAGCCTTGTCGATATGAAGCTGTCTGGGCTTTCCGTCTGCGCCTACTCTGCCGTAGTCGTAAATTCTGTAAGTGGTGTTGGAATTCTGCTGTATCTCGGCGATAAGGATACCCTTGCCGATAGCGTGGAGAGTGCCTGCCTGAATGAAGAACACATCTCCCTTTTTAACGGGAACAGCGTTTGTCACCTCAAGCAGAGTGTTATTTTCAATTCTCTCCCTGAATTCCTCCTTGGATATCTCGTGCTTGAAGCCGTAGAGCAGGGTTGCGCCCTCGTCGCAGTCAACTATGTACCACATCTCTGTCTTGCCGTACTCGCCCTCAACGCGCATTGCATAGTCGTTGTCGGGGTGAACCTGGACGGAGAGGTTGTCCTTTGCGTCAATAAGCTTGATGAGGATAGGGAAGTTCTCAAACTTTTCGCAGTTTGTTCCGAGAACCTGTTTACCGTTCTTTTCAATATATTCCGCAAGGGTAAGACCTGCAAACTCGCCCTCCGCAACAACGGAATTTCCGTCCTTGTGGCAGGAAAGCTCCCAGCTTTCGGCGATCTTTTCAAAATCGCAGTCCTTTCCGAAATCGTCTCTGAGACGCGTGCCTCCCCAGAGATAGTCCTTGAACGCAGGCTTCAGCTTTATAGGTTCCATAGCATTTTACTCCTTTATTTCCATAATTATCGGGTTCCTCAATAGGGATAACTGCAGCTTTTTATACTGATATATCTATTATATTACCACATTATCCTTGATTTGTCAATCGTGAAATGATTTTTAAGGCGGCTGAACAAAAACATAAAACAGACCCGCCCCACGAAATATATTGAGACGGGTCTGAAATTTATTTATAAATATGCCTGTAAAGCTTTGCGGTATTTCCATTATCCTCATTTATATTGCAGAAATGTTCCCAGCCGTATCTTTCGTAAAAGCCGTTATGATTTGTCACGAGATACAGCACATCAATGCCCTTGCTGTGCATATCCTCACAGACAAAGTTCAGCAGATATCCTGCAATGCCCCTGCACCGATGGGACTCTTCCACATAAACGGCACAGACATTCGGCGCAAGGTCTTTCCTGTCGTGAAAATCGTTTTCTATCACGCCCATTCCCGCAATTATTTTTCCGCTTTCTTCAATGATAAACCACTGCGGTACGGCGCTTTTGTTTTTGATACATTCCTCCATACTTTCAAGATAAGCTTCCTTTGGTATGCCCCATTTCTGATGGAACCATTCTGCGGCAAAGTCGATTTTTTCGTGGTGTTCTCTCAGTAGTGTGACTTCCATAATATTATCCTTTCACCTTTTGTGCAATGGACAGGAATTTTTTCTCCGACAGTATTTCGTGTGTAATGAATTTGCCGTTATAAAACAGTGCGGAGACAGTCCACGCAGACGGAGCATTCTGTGCTTTTTTACAGCTTTCTATGCGTATGCTTTTAAAGGGAATGTTATTATCGGCGGCTGCTGCTTCTATGATAGGAACGTATTTTGCGTTAAAGGGACACTGATTGGTGTAATAAAGAGCAAAGCCCTCACCGGGAACATCGGGATTTTTTACGCTTTCACCGAATTTAGGCGGCTCCGCATTTTCCTCAAATGGGAGATACATAAGGGTAAAATAAGGCTCGGCGGTGTCGCAGGGGATAAATCCCTTTTTTGTAAGGAACTTCGGGTCGGACAGGAATGACATCTTCTTTTCCGAGGATATGACGCACAGTCCCTTTCTGCCCTTTTCCTTGCTGTCTTTTATGCACATATCGAGAAGCTCGCTGCCGTAGCCCTTGCCCGAAAGCTGACCCGATACCCAGAAGCAGTCGATGAACATATATCCGGGCGCTTTGACAGGTGCCCAGGCATTTTCGGCAGGGATATACTCGATAAAGCATTTTCCCCGTGCGTCTGCTTTTAAGAATACAAGCCCCTCGTCAAAGCGGTCCATAAGCCACGCCTTTTTTGAAGCGACCTGCACATCTTTATTATTCGAAATTGCACAGCAGATGTGTTCTTTTTCAAGATTTTCCTTTGTGAGTTTAATGTAATCCATAGCCATATTCTCCCTTACAATACGTATTCAAGCTGACAGTCGCAGGGTTCATTTTCAACGTGTACGGGGCTGTATTCTTCGGCTTCTGTGCAGCCCATCGCCTTGTAAAAGCTCTGGCTCTCCACCGATGAATGAGCGGATATGTAAAGCCTTTCCGCTCCCTTTTCTATTGCCCATTCACATATGAGCCGAAAAAGCTTTTTGCCTATACCTTTATCCCTAAGCTCCTCGGTGACGTGAATACAAGAAAGCTCAAGATATTGACCACGGCTGCCGAAAAATGTATTTTCCGCTGAGGCAAGCCCCGCAAGCTTTGAATTCTGAAATGCTCTGTAAACTATGCCGCCGGTTTCGACGGTGTTTTTAAGACATTGTACAAGATATTCAAATTCCTTTTCTCCCCAGTCCTCCACAAAGGGATTGTCAATAACCACCCATTCGCCGTTTATTTTTCTATGACACTTTGTTACCACCTGATGCCGGTGAAAATCGGAAAATAATTCCATATTTATCATATTGTCCGTTAGCCTAATGAAGTCTGTATTCATTCTTCTCCGCCCTTTCTGTATACCACACGAAAGTCCTGGAATATCACGGGCATATCCTCCGAAAATTCGTAGCCAAGCTCCTTGCCCTCCTCGGTGAAAAATTCCCTGTGACCCTCCTGCCACGACTGTAAATTATCGTCCTCGCCCTCACGGCTGCATATGTCGAATGTGATATCCTTAAAGGGGATAACGGTCACATCGGTGGTTTCTATAACGCACTCGGGCTCGCCGTTCCAGTCCGTGACGATGCTCAGTTCACCTTTTCGGGGTATTTTGTCTCCCTCAAGCTCATATCCCCACAGACTGCTTGAAGTCGCTTTTTTCCTGCCCTCAAGCACAAGGCGGAGAAGCTCGTTCGCCCAGTATTCCGTTATCTCGAAATGAAAACATTCGGAATATCTGAGCGACCGGTCTCTGCCTGTGTCTCTGAGACACTCCTGCCAGAATTTTTCTGCTTTTTCCGACATAAATTTATCACTCCAATATCCTTGAATCCATATTAAAAACCAGCTGCCATTTTCCACCGGTATTTTTCCAGACTGAAGCTACGTGGAATATCCCTGCCAGATCGGCATTTTCGGGGCTGTCGGCATAGGTCTTTACAATGTAATGTACCGACGCAAGTCCGTCGTTTTCGGCTGTGACCTCAAAGTTTTTTATTTCAAATGCCGATATCCCAAAGTCCTTTACCAGCTCCGCATATTCCGCTCCCGAGCAGCGGTACCCTCCGCATACCATTACCGCGTCGGTAGAAACAAGTGCGGAAAAATTCTCCCTGCTGCCCGACTTTGCCGCGGTCCACATTTGTGTTTCAAGTTCATAAAATCTGTTCATATTTGCTCACTTTCTTTTCGGGCTGCTGCCCTTATTCCTTCAATAAGCACGTCAAGAGATACCTCGAAGCTTTCATCAATGTCCGCAGGGTGTCCGAAGGCTCCGTTGTTCACAAGCAGAGCAAAGCCTTCCAGAAAACCTCTGAGTGTTCGTATAAGATGCTCTGTTCTTTCCCGTGAAATACCCATATCCTCCATTATTCCGTACAGCCTGGAAAACAGCCCCGAGGTAGCTTCTGATGAAGCTTCATCGGCATATTTGTTATACCACAGCATTGCACTGAAAATGCCCTTGTTTTCCGAGGCGTATACGTAAAATTCTCTGCACATTGCTCTTATTGCGTCATAGCCCTCTGTTCCTGCGGCTGCTTGCAGTATTCTTTTCTCAACCTGCTTCCAGCCGTAGAGCATTATTTCCTTTCTTAGCTCTTCAAGCCCCGAAATGTGATTATATAGAGAGGGCGAACGTATTTCAAGACTGTCCGCCAGCTCCTTGATGGTCACATTTTCAAGCCCTTTTTCATTTGCAAGAGTGGCTGCACGTTCAATGACCGAATTTTTATCAAGACCTTTTTTTGCCAAATCTATCATCTCCGAGAATATATTATAAACATTATAACTAATATCATTAGTTTTGTCAAGAGAGATGATAGATTTTTTTAGCGCAATTTTTGCAAAAAATACCGAATAAACTGTTTACAACCGAATTTGTTTGTAGTATAATAATATTATAAGTCCGAAAATGAAAGGAACTCGATTATGAAGATCGACTGGAACAGCAAATATACCACAATTTCAGCTTATACAATTATTACTTTTGCTATATGTCTTGCATTAGTGCTTGTAGTCGTATGCTTCTCGTCAATTATGGGGGCTTTCGGCGCAGCTGTAAATACATTATCTTCTTTTGTATGGGGATTTGTTATAGCTTTTCTCTTAAATCCCGTTATGCTTGTAACAGAGCGGCTTATGAAAAAGATTTTTGAGAAGAAAAAGCCTCACCCGAAGCTTTGCAGATTTATAAGCACCATCATCGCCATAATCTTAGGCATTGCTGTAATAGCGGCTTTGATAGCCATTATCGTTCCTCAGGTGCTTGAAAGCGTTATGACCATATTCAGCAACGCTCAGAATTATATCAATAATATCTATAACTGGATAAACACTACCTTGGCAGAATATCCGGACATTGCCAGATATCTGAACAGTCAGCTGGACAGCATTGAAGATACGGTATTAACTGCCGTCAACAGTCTCATTCCGAAGGTTGGGGACTGGGCGCTCAAGCTGAAGGACGGAGCCGTGGGATTTGCCGTAGGACTTAAAGATTTTGTTATCGGATTTATAGTAGCGGTCTATCTTCTTCTTGACAAGGAGAAATTCATTGCACAGGGCAAAAAGCTCATAATTGCTCTGTTCCCCGAAAAGGCTGCTTATGAGATCAGACGGATATGCACAAAGATAAATAAGTCTCTTAACGGTTTCATTACAGGCAAAATACTGGACTCGTTCATCATCGGAATGTTATGCTTTATCCTGATGACCATCTTTAAGATGGAATTCCCCGTTCTTATCAGTACCATTATAGGAATTACCAATATTATCCCGTTCTTCGGTCCCTTTATCGGAGCGATCCCCTCGGCTCTTCTGCTCCTTATTTCCGAGCCCTCACAGACCTTGCCATTTATCGTAATGATATTTGCGCTGCAGCAGTTCGACGGAAATATTCTCGGCCCCCATATCCTCGGAGACTCAACGGGACTTCCCGCATTCTGGGTCATGTTTGCGATTTTCCTGGGTGGCGGACTGTTCGGATTTGCCGGAATGATTTTGGGCGTGCCCATATTTGCGGTAATCTATGCGCTTATCCAGGAGCTTATTGAAGCCCTCTTGAAGAAAAAGGGACTTCCTTCCGATACTGACGCATATCTTCCCGAAAAAGTGCCGATTGAGAAGTACGATAGATCTCCGAAAAGAAAAAAGAACGCCTGAATTTATAATGTTTAAAACTGACCGTGCTTCAGGGAAGTACCGATAAAGAAGTTTTAACGGTACAGAGCGACAAACTTTGCTTATTTCGCTATTTATCTAACGAAATGACAAAGGGGTCATCCCTCTGTGCGGTCAGTTCTTTTGTATGACACTGTAAAAATGAATAAATTTTGCGGATACAGCATATTTTTCTGACAGGGGAGGCGATATTCTGAATGTGGTAATAAACCGTTTCAAGACCGATGATCCCAAAGAAATGTTCAATGTGTTATGGGCAAGATACATAATCCTGATGGAAAGGCTTTCGTATGTAAAATAAAAAATGTCAAATCGCGGCTGTCGGTATTATATTGTGCTGACAGCCGATCTTTTTTATAACGGAGGGGTATAAAGGTGGATAAAGTGGCTATTTACTGCAGGCTTTCGGAAGAGGACAAAAACAAGTCCTGCGAGACCGACGACAGCGAAAGCATAAAAAATCAGAAGGCAATGCTCACCCAATATGCCAATGAGCATTTCTGGGAAATATACGGGGTATACAGCGACGATGATTACACAGGAAGCGACAGGAGCCGTCCTGCGTTTAACCGTCTGCTGAAGGACGCGGAGGAAGGCAGATTTAACATTGTGCTCTGCAAGACCCAGAGCAGGTTCACGAGAGAGCTTGAGCTGGTTGAGAAGTATATCCATTATCTTTTCCCCTTGTGGGGGATAAGATTTGTAAGCGTGGTCGACAATGCAGATACGTCGGTGCGGGGTAATAAGAAATCAAGGCAGATAAACGGACTGATAAACGAGTGGTATCTTGAGGATATGAGCGAAAATATTAAGGCGGTGCTTACAAACCGCAGAAAAAACGGCTTGTTTATCGGTGCGTTTGCACCATACGGTTATAAAAAGGATCCCGAAAGAAAAGGTCATCTGATAATAGACCCCGAAGCTGCGGCAGTTGTCAGAGACATATTCGATATGTATATTAACGGTTCGGGGCGCACGGCGATAGCCCGTTATCTGAATGAAAGGGGAGTGCTGTCTCCCGCAGGGTACAAGGCAGCTAACGGTGAAAAATACAGAAATACTTCAAAATCGGAAGAAGCAAAATGGCACGACTGGACTGTGACAGCGATTTTGCATAATGAGGTATATATAGGAAATCTTATACAAAACAGATACCACAGTATTTCATATAAATCAAAAATAAAAAAGCCTGTTCCCAAAAACGAATGGATAAGAGCCGAGAATACCCACGAGCCTATAATCGACAAAGAGATATTCCGGGCGGTTCAGAACCTATCCGCAGGCAGAACAAAGAGCAATGTCATCAAAAGAACAGGGGGCAATGTTTTTTCGGGGAAGATATTCTGCGGCAAATGCGGTTCAGCGCTTCGGACATCTGTCTGCAATCACAAGCTTTATCTGAGGTGTGGCAGGAAATTATATGACAGAAACATCTGCGAGGGGACTTACGTGCTTTATGACCGGATATTATCGGAGGTGCTGTCCCAAATGAGAAAGCTTACCGCCGAATTTTCGAACATCGGAATTATCAAAGCCAATACTGTTTTTCACGATGCTGCGGAAAACAGTTTGCAGAGTGTCAGGAAAAGCATTGATGAGGCAAAACGGCAGCTCAAAGATACACAAAACTGCATTAAGAAGCTTTATATTGATAATGTAAAGGAAGATATCACATCTGAAATGTACTCACGGCTTATGAAAGAGTTTGCGGCAGACGAGGCAAGGCTTTCGGGTATTCTTGAAGAACTTCAAAACAAAAAAATATCTATTGAATACGCCATTCGGAACAGGGATGATAGTTCGGAAATAATACAAAAATATCTGGAGCTTGACAGCCTTGGCTTTGAAATGGTCCGCAGTTTTATAGACAGGATAGTGGTTCACAAGGACACGGGAAAATCAAGGAGCTTTACACTGGAGATATTTTGGAATTTCTGATAAAATGCTTAAAGCTCGCCTTTCGCTGAACAAAACAGGAAAGGCGAGCTTTATTTAAATAAATTTATTTATCAAATTCGGGGTTAAAGGCGTAGAAGTTTCTGGAGTTGAGATTATCCTGAGTTATGCGGAGCGCTTCGCCGAATCTCTGAAAATGCACGATCTCCCTCTGCCTGAGAAATTTGATAGGATCTCTGACATCCGGGTCGTCGGCAAAGCGCAGGATATTGTCGTAAGTTGTGCGTGCTTTCT
>JAQYLI010000002.1 GCA_028720105.1 Oscillospiraceae bacterium
ACATCGGTGCTGTCAAGCTTTTCTGCTATCTCACGGTATTCCTCAGCAGTAGAGCCTGCAATATTTGCAATGATAACGGTGTCCTTTGCTTTGAGATAAGGCAGCTCTTCGGCAATAAAATGGTCGATACCCGGGTTCTGAAGTCCCACGCTGTTGAGCATACCCGAGGGAGTTTCCGCAATTCTCGGGGGAAGATTGCCGTTTCGCCTTGCTCCCGTAGTACCCTTAACGGATATTCCTCCTAGCTCGGAAAGAGGATAAAATTCCTCAAATTCCTTACCGTAGCCGAAGGTTCCCGAAGCAGGAATAATGGGATTTTTAAAATGAACGCCTGCGAAATCAATTCCAAGCCTTGACATATCAGTCATCGAAAAGCACCTCCTCTGCGTCGAAAACAGGACCGTCCTTGCATACGTGAGCGTAATATTCCTCACCGTCTCTTATGGTGCGGCAAGCGCATACAAGACAGCCGCCCACGCCGCAGCCCATTCTCTCCTCAAGGGAGACCTCGCACTTTACGCCTGCTTCCTTTGCCTGCAAAATTATCCTTTTAAGCATTACCGAAGGTCCGCAGGCATAGATGATATCGGGCTTTTCCCTCTGTAAAACCTCTGCAAGCGCATCGGTAACAAAGCCCTTTCTTCCCGCAGAACCGTCATCGGTGCAGAGAATGACCTCGGCTCCCGAAGCAGCAAAATCCTTCTGTAAAATAATCGCAGAAGCATTTCTGAATCCGCTTATTACAACAGCGTTTTTGCCGTAATGCTCTGCAATGGGGAGCATAGGAGGATTGCCTATTCCCCCGCCGATGACAACAGCCTTTTTATCCTTTTCAAGCAGTGTAAATCCCCTGCCGCCGAGAGGAGCAACAATATCAATGAGCTGACCCTCGGAAAGCTGGGAAAGCGCCTTTGTTCCCTTTCCTCTTACCTCGAAAACTATTCTGAGAGTACCCTTTTCCTTGTCGATACCGCAAATGGAGATAGGTCTGCGGAGCATAAATCCCTCCGCCTTGATATTTACAAACTGACCGCATACCGCCGCCTTGGCAATATGGGGACAGCGGATAGTCATATCGTATATCTCAGCCGCAATAGCCTTTTTGCTGATAATGGGGTAAAGCCCCTGGGTGTATTTCATATAAACAGCCGTCCTTTCGTTATAATGGTTTGTGTCTTATGTCTTCAACAATATATTCCGAGCTGTCGGGAAGCAGAGATGGATCAGCCTCAAGCTGCTCCATATCGGAAGTGTCCTTTTTTTCCTCTGCGGGAGCCTCATCTTTTCCCTCGAACCAATCGCTGCAAACCTCCGTATCAACGCTGATACCGTCCATACTGTCAGTCTTTTCGGCAGGAACAACAGCAAAATCTGCAACGGGCTTTTCTCTGTCGGAATAATACTCCTGCTTTTTCTGATTTTTAAGCCATTTCTCACGATACTTCACAAACCGTGAATGTCTGTCGCGCTCAATGCCGTAGTTAAAATCGGGAAAGCCCTCCTGAGTTCGGAGAAAATCCAGCTCCTTATAGCTTCTCACCGACAGATCCTGCGTCCATAAGCCCAGTCCCGAATAAACTATAAGCAGAAGAAGTCCCAGAATTGCCATAGGCTCAAACCTTAAATACAGATTTACAACGGAAAAAAGCAGTATAACAAGATATATTATCTCGCAGGCAATGTTCAGCTTCTTACTCAGATAAATATCCGCAAGATAGCTCATTAAAGCCACAGGCGGAGTGAGAAAAAATGTCACAGCATACCAGGGAAAGGTTATCTGCCCAACCTCCTCAGCAAGAGTAAGAGCCATCTTTATTCCCGCATTGGTGTAGCAGAACCAGAGATACAGCCCGAAAACGCTGACAAAAATAACAAGGAGATTAAAATAAACATTATATAGCCTTGTGCCTTTCAGATTTTTTCTAACCACAGCCATACGCTCTCTGTGATCTTCATACATATGCTCACGGATAATGTCCTCTTCCAGCTCGTTCATAAATGTCATCTCCTTTTACGAAAACAGGCTGTAACGGAAATTTTCGGTTACAGCCTGTTCAAACCGTCATATCTTAGTGATGTCGATCATTTCCATATCGTCAATATTCTTGCCCATTGCAAGGATATCCGCAACAGCATTGGCGGTGTCGATAGCTGTCAGACAGCAGATAGAACGCTCAACGGTCTTACGGCGTATCTTAACGCTGTCGTAAGCAGGTATACGTCCCTTTGCAGATGTGGAGATAACGTAATTTATCTTTCCGCTGTCAAGGAGAGTCATAACATTGGGCTTTTCCTCGGATGCCTTGCGGACTACGTTTGCGGCAACCATATTCCTGTTGAGAGTAGCCGCCGTTCCGCCCGTTGCATAGATATCAAAGCCCAGCTGCTCGAATTTCTCGGCAACGTAGATTATCTCCTGCTTGTCGGTGTCACGTACCGTAATAAGCACGCCGCCGTCCTTCTTCATATTGTAGCCTGCGGCGATAAGTCCCTTGAACAATGCGTCCTCGAAGGTACGTGCAATTCCGAGACATTCGCCTGTGGACTTCATCTCGGGGCCGAGGGCGGTGTCAACATCGTGGAGCTTTTCAAAGCTGAATACGGGAACCTTTACGGCAATGAAATCAGCCTCCTTGTAAAGACCGCTTTCATAGCCCTGCTCCTTGAGGGTGTGACCAAACATTATCTTTGTGGCAATATCCACCATAGGAACGCCCGTAACCTTTGAAATGTAGGGAACTGTTCTGGAAGAACGGGGATTTACCTCGATAACATATACCTCATTATTGTAAACCACATACTGAATATTTACAAGACCGATAACGTGAAGCTCGGTTGCAAGCCGTCTTGTGTACTCGATAATTGTCTCCCTTATCTTCTTTGTAAGGGTAAGAGCGGGATATACGGAGATAGAGTCGCCGGAGTGAACGCCTGCACGCTCGATATGCTCCATAATTCCGGGAATGAGGAAGTCGGTGCCGTCGCAGATAGCGTCAACCTCCACCTCCTTACCCATCATATACTTGTCGATAAGCACAGGATTTTCAAGTGCTGTCCTTGTAATGATATCCATATACTCAATAATATCCTGGTCGGAGTGAGCGATTATCATATTCTGACCGCCGAGAACGTATGAGGGACGCATAAGAACGGGATATCCCAGATCCTGAGCGGCTTTAAGAGCCTCCTCTGTGTTCATAACGGTGTGACCCGCAGGACGGGGAATGCCGCACTTGTTCAGCAGCTCGTCAAATCTCTCTCTGTCCTCCGCAGCGTCAATGCTGTCGGCAGATGTACCCAGAATACGCACTCCCATATCGGAAAGGTGCTTTGTAAGCTTGATGGCAGTCTGACCGCCGAACTGAACAACAACGCCGTATGGCTGCTCGGTCTCTATGATAGCCTCAACGTCCTCTTTGGTAAGGGGGTCGAAGTAAAGTCTGTCACCTGTGTCAAAGTCTGTAGAAACGGTCTCGGGGTTATTGTTGCAGATAACAGCGTCATAGCCCATTTCTTTAAGCGCCCATACGCAGTGAACGGAGCAGTAGTCGAACTCGATACCCTGACCGATTCTGATAGGACCGGAGCCGAAAACTATGACCTTTTTCTTGCCCGTATCGGTGCGGTCGATGAACTGTCTTGCCTCGTTCTCCTCGTCAAAGGTGGAGTAGAAATAAGGTGTTTCAGCCTTGAACTCACCTGCACAGGTATCAACCATCTTGAATACGGCTCTTGTTCTCTTGGGGCATTTTTGACCGCTCATACGCTCAATGGTGCTGTCAAGGTAGCCGTATTTCTTTGCAAGGTCATACTTTTCACAGGTAAGCTCGCCTTCTGCAAGGTAGCCTTCCAGCTCTGCAAGATTTTTAAGCTTTGAGAGGAACCACATATCTATCATAGTGATCTCGTGAATTTTCTCAAGAGCCACGCCTCTCTTTATAGCCTCAAATACCACAAAGGAACGCTCATCGTCCACATTGTAAAGTCTCTCAAATATCTCCTCGTCGGACAAGTCCTTGAGCTTTTTCAGGTTCATTGAGTCAAGACCCAGCTCGATTGAGCGTACAGCCTTCATCATAGCCTGCTCGAATGATGTGCCGATAGCCATGACCTCGCCCGTAGCCATCATCTGAGTGCCGAGAGTACGCTTTGCGTAAACGAATTTATCAAAGGGCCACTTGGGGAATTTAACAACAACATAGTCAAGAGCAGGCTCGAAGCAGGCATAGGTCTTGCCCGTTACCTGATTGATAATCTCGTCTAAGCTGTAGCCGATAGCTATTCTTGTGGCAACCTTTGCGATAGGATAACCCGTAGCCTTTGAAGCAAGAGCGGAGGAACGGGAAACTCTGGGGTTTACCTCGATTACCGCATATTCAAAAGAAGTGGGGTGAAGCGCAAACTGACAGTTGCAGCCGCCCTCGACTTTAAGCTCGGAGATAATGTTAAGAGCCGCAGTTCTGAGCATCTGATATTCCTTGTCCGTAAGGGTAACGGCAGGAGCGATAACGATAGAGTCGCCCGTGTGAACGCCAACAGGGTCAAAGTTCTCCATTGAGCAGACAGTGATAACATTGCCCTTGCTGTCACGGATAACCTCAAACTCGATTTCCTTCCAGCCGCTTATGCACTTCTCAACAAGTATCTGAGTAATGGGAGAAAGCCTCAGACCGTTTGTAGCAATGTCAATAAGCTCCTCCTCGTTGTAAGCGATACCGCCGCCTGTGCCGCCTAAAGTGAAGGCAGGACGGACGATAACGGGATAATCAATTACCTTTGCAAACTCAACAGCGTCGGGAACAGTCTCAACTACCTTTGAGGGGATAACAGGCTCGCCTATCTTTTCCATAGTGTCCTTGAACGCCTGTCTGTCCTCAGCCTTGTGGATTGTCTCGGGATTTGCACCCAGAAGCTTTACATTATTTTCCTCAAGGAAGCCGCACTCCGCAAGCTGCATTGAGAGGGTAAGACCTGTCTGTCCTCCCAGGGTGGAAAGAATGCTGTCGGGCTTTTCTATCTTGATTATCTTCTTTACAACATCAAGGGTAAGCGGCTCAATATACACCTTGTCCGCCATAGCCTTGTCCGTCATAATGGTAGCAGGATTTGAGTTGATAAGAACTACCTCAAGTCCCTCCTGCTTGAGGGCACGGCACGCCTGAGTACCCGCATAGTCAAATTCGGCAGCCTGTCCGATGATAATGGGACCCGAACCGATAACAAGAACCTTTTTTATATCGCTGCGAAGCGGCATTTTACTGGACCTCCTTTGAGGATTTGATCATATCAATAAATTCATCGAAGAGATAAGCGGTGTCCTGAGGACCTCCGCAGGCTTCGGGGTGGAACTGAACGGTAAAGCAGGGGAAATTCTTGTATCTTACGCCCTCGCAGGTTCCGTCATTGGCATTCTTGTGGGAGACCTCACCCACCGCTGACGGAATACTGTCGTTTATCACCGCATAGCCGTGGTTTTGAGAAGTAACAAAGGTCCTGTCAAGAGCAATGTCCACAACAGGCTGATTTGCTCCTCTGTGACCGTACTTGAGTTTTTCGGTCTTAGCACCGTTTGCAAGTGCCATAAGCTGATGACCGAGACAGATACCGAATATAGGAATGTTATATTCCTTCAGCTTCTTGAGATTTTCAATGACCTCCGTATTCTCGGCAGGGTCGCCGGGGCCGTTTGAAAGCATTATTCCGTCGGGGTTCATTGCCCTTACCTCTTCCGCAGGAGTTCCCGCAGGAATAACGGTAACATTGCAGCCTCTCTTAACAAGCTCTCTCCTGATGTTGAACTTGTAGCCGAAATCGTAGAGAACAACGTTGTAAAGAGAATTCTCAGCCTTAAACACCTCCGGCTCTTTTACGGTAACGGACTTCACAGCATTTTTTATGGAAAAGGCTTTTATCTGCTTAAGCAGCTCGTCCTTTTTTTCATAAACATTTTCTGTGGTGATAACGCCGTTCATAACGCCGCTTTCGCGGATAATTCTTGTAAGACATCTTGTGTCGATGGAATGGATTCCGATGATATTATGCTTTTTAAGGAACTCATCCACATTTCCCTCGCATCTGAAATTCGAGGGGGAATTGCACCATTCCCTTACGATATATCCGCTGACGCAGGAGCCTTTTGACTCGTAATCCGAATCGTTTACGCCGTAGTTTCCGATAAGCGGAAAGGTCTGGGTAACGATCTGACCGTAGTAGCTGGGGTCGGATAAGGTTTCTTCATAGCCGGTCATACCCGTTGCAAAGACGATCTCACCGATAGATGTTCCCTTTGCTCCAAAGGAATATCCCTCGAATATCCGTCCGTTGGCAAGCATAACATAAGCCTTGTCTCCCATATTGAATAAAGACATAAGTTATCCTCCTAAATTTATAGATTGCCGAAAGTACGGCTTTATAATCAGTTATTTTCGGGTGCCTTGATCTTTGGAATGTGAGAGGTGATATCCTCCTTCATTCTCAGCACCTCACGCCTTGCGGCAGCGGCATACTCACGCTCGTCGCAGCCCTCTTTCTTGTATGCGCACATTACCGCGCGGGAAGAGTTTACGATAGCTCCGAGACCGTTCTTGTCAAAGCCCGCAGCAACGCCATCTGCTCCACCGCCCTGCGCTCCGTAGCCGGGAACCAGGAAGAATGTATGAGGAAGCTTTTCTCTCATCTCTGCAAGCATTGCGGGGTAGGTTGCGCCCACAACTGCTCCAACAGCGGAATAGCCGTAGCTGCCGATGCTGTCAGCGCCCCACTTTTCGCACATATCGCCCATAGTCTCGTAAATGGTCTTGCCGTCGCAGAGCCGTCTGTCCTGAAGCTCGCCAGAGGACTTGTTTGAGGTCTTGACAAGGACGAAAATGCTGCCTCCTGTTTTAAGCGCAGGAGCAATGCCGTCTGTGCCCAGATATCCGTTTACTGTAAGTGAGTCAGCGTCGAAAGCAGCCTCCTTCTCACCGAAAACATCAGTATTTCCCAGATATGCGGAGGAATATGCCTCCATAGTTGCGCCGATATCGTTTCTCTTTCCGTCAAGGATAACGTACATACCCTTTGACTGAGCGTACTTGATGGTCTTGTACAGCGCCTTTACGCCATAGTAGCCGTACATCTCGTAATAAGCCGCCTGAGGCTTTACAGCGGGAACAACATCGCATACAGCGTCAATAATTCCCTTGTTGAACTTGTAGAGGGCAGCCGCCGCAGCCTTGAAGCCTGCGCCGTGCTTTGCAATGCACTTTTCCTTGATATATTCGGGAATATATTCAAGCTTGGGGTCAAGACCCACTACTGTGGGGTTCTGTGTTTCGATTATTTTGTCAATAAGTCTGTCAAATGACATACGATCACTCCTTTTTATTGCTGACGGATATTCGTAAATTACCTTTCCTCCCGAAACGGTAAGAAGCACCTTTCCCGTAAGCTTCTCACCCTTGAAAACGCTGTTTCTGGACTTTGAAGCAAATTTTTCGGGTTCCACAGTCCATTCCTTTTGAAGGTCTGCAATCATAAATTCTGCCTTTGCGCCCTTTTCGATACGTGCCTCCTCAATGCCGAGAAGCCTTCTGGGAGCCGCAGACATAAGGGTCACAAGCCTTGTAACGGGAAGTCCCGCCCTTTTGCACAAAGCAGTATATGAAGCGGCGAAGGAGGTCTCAAGTCCCACAACGCCGTTGGGAGCTTTAAGGAAGTCGGATTTTTCCTCGGGACTGTGAGGAGCGTGGTCGGTGACGATACAGTCGATAGTGCCGTCCATAACGCCATCAAGCACCGCTCTCACGTCCTCCTGCTCTCTCAGAGGAGGATTCATTCTGAAATCAGCGTCTCTTGCAAGCAGCTTTTCATCAGTAAACATAAAGTAGTGAGGAGCCGTTTCGCAGGTGACCTTCACTCCCCTTTTCCTTGCATCTCTGATAATGCCCACACTGCCCTTTGTGGAAACATGGCATATGTGTATCCTTGCGCCGCAGGAATCCGCAAGAGCTATCTCACGGGCGGTAATGCTGTCCTCGGAGGCTCTGTCCATTCCCTTTACGCCAAGCTTTTCGGAAATTCTGCCCTTGTTCATAATTCCGCCGTTTATAATGGCAAGGTCTTCGCAGTGGGAAGCCACCAGCAGACCGTTCTCATTTGTCTTTTCAAGAGCCTGTCTCATAAGCTCCGCATTCTCAACGGGTCTGCCGTCGTCGGAAATCATTTTTATCCCCGCTCTGACATATTCGTCATAATCGGCAGGCTCTGCTCCGTTCATACCCTTTGTTACTGAGCATACGGGATATACCTTCACACCCGTTGACTCAGCCTTTTTTATGATATAATCCGCAGTTTCTGCGCTGTCGCATACAGGCTTTGTATTCGGCATACAGGCAACAGCCGTAAATCCGCCTGCCGCCGCAGCAGCACAGCCCGAAACCACATCTTCCTTATAGGTAAGCCCCGGGTCTCTGAAATGAACGTGAATGTCGCAGAGAGCAGGAAACGCCGAAAGCCCCTTGCAGTCGTAAACAAGGTCGGCAGCTTCGGTAATATTCTCCGAGACCTCGGCAATTTTGTCTCCGTCCACCAGAATATCGGCTTTAATAACTTCCTTTTCGCTGTAAACAGTCAGATTTTTGTAAAGTGTTCTCATTTATTCATTCCTTTCAAATCGGCTTCGTTTTCAAGAATGACCACCTTGTCGCAGCCGTCAGCCTCTCTGACCATGACCTTGACAGTTTCCTCACGAGATGTAGGAACATTCTTGCCCACATAATCGGGTCTTATGGGCAGCTCCCTGTGACCTCTGTCCACCAAAACGGCAAGCTGGATATTTTTTGGTCGTCCTCTGCTCATAACAGCGTCAATGGCGGCTCTGCAGCTTCTTCCCGTAAATATCACATCGTCCACAAGGATGACCTTTTTGTCCCTTACATCAAAAGAAACAGAGGACCTGTCCCTGCCCGCAGCCTTGATATCGTCACGATATGCGGTGATATCAAGAATACCAACAGGAACATCAAAGCCCTCTGTTTCCTTAATACGTGAAGCAATGCGCTCGGCAATGAAAACGCCCCTTGACATTATCCCTATGAAGCAAAGACCGTCAACGCCCTTGTTGCGCTCGATTATCTCGCAGGAAATGCGTGCGACGGCACGGTTCATAGATTTTTCATCAAGAATGACCGCTTTCTGAACCATTGTCTCTGTACCTCCGTAAAAAAACTGTCCGCCGTATCCCGACAGACAGTTTTGAAAATTCATATAAAACCGCAAAGCTCACGCATACGCACAGCTTTGCCGCAAATATCAAATTCAAGCTGCCTTGTCGAACTCACGGGATCAACTTAAAGGTTGCTTATTTATCTTCAAATATTATACCACATCATTACGCCAAAGTCAACATAAAATTCAATGAATTTTTGATGAATTTGCCTATCACTCATTTTTGTTATCATCTTCATCGTTATCCGAAATGCCGATCTCGGTTATCCTGCCCCTTAGCTTATCCTTCACCGCTCTTAACGACTCGGAATATTTATGGGAAATAAGTGTCTTGGCAAGTCTTTCGGTAAATGCGTCTTTTTCTTCAACAAGGCGGCTGTACTCGCTTCTCAGCCTGTCCATATTGGCGGCGTTCATATCCTGCACCTTTTCAACAACGTTATCCTTGACATCAATTATCCTGTCCACATTGCTCTTGACCTTGAGGGTACCCGAAGCGAGCTTCATACCCACCTTCACAGATCCCGAGAGCATAAGCTTTGATATCTCGTCGATACGTCTGAATCTCTCATTCAGCTTCTTAACAGCCATTAGCGAGACCACCGTATCCACCGCAATAAGCACCGCCATAATGATAACGATAGTCATTCCCGCATTTACAGGGATAGCATCAATTGCCCTCTCCACCATAGGCTGAATGAATCTTATGACAACAACGCATCCTCCTCCGAAGAAAAGAGAATTTCTCAGACATATGTAACCCTTGTAATTGAATTTCATATGGGAGTAATCCCACCAGCGGGCGTGGAAAAGCTTTTCCATACCCCAGCCCACAAACAGTTCAAATGCGGTGCAGAGTACGGTACAGCATATAAAAAGCGGCACTATCGTGTTGTCTATAGGGCGAAAAAGCACCGTCACCATAATAACTCCCAGTCCCTCAATGGGACATATGGGCATATTAAGAAAGCCTCTGTTCTGATACTCTCCTGTCTCGTAGGTCATATCTATGACCTCGATACACCAGCCCACAAAGCTCCAGAAGCAGAACATTAAAAACAACTGATAAAGACTGTAGCCAACATATGGAATAGTCTGCATAAAATACATCTGTCCTTCCATGATCAGACAAGATCCGAGCCGTTTGCCCTGATCCTGAATCTTACGCCGAGAAATTCTGCCGATTTTTTGCAAAGAATCATACGGTTCATAAATATCTCAAAATACTCCATCACCGAAGATATCCTGTTGTCGATGTTAAGCTCCAGGATAAGCTCGGTTTTGTCCTCATTGAAGTTAAGCTCCGACCTTTCAACTGCAAAATTAACTCTGTCGTGGATATCCTGTGCCAGATCGTTTATATTTCTCACACGGCTGCGGCGTACATCGGTCTTGTCCGCAATGATAAGCGCCGCCGTAATTGCATTTAAGGGTTGTGCCGTGCCCTCGTCGTGATTGCCGATAGCCGAAATAATGTCGCATATCTCCTCGGCAGGCATATTGAGATTATCGAGAAGTCTGAATGCCATGACCGCACCGCTCTGAGCGTGATCCACACGGTTAATGACATTGCCGATATCGTGCATATAAGCCGCTATCATTCCAAGCTCGACCTTTCTTTCGTCGCAGTCGAGACCCTCGAGTATCATCTTAACGGTATCCGCAACCTTTTCCACGTGAGCAAAGGAATGTTCCGTATAGCCCTGCACCGCAACAGCTGCGTCGGCATTTTTGATATATGTGTGGATATCGGGATTTTGCTTGATATATTTATAGGTAACGTTGCTTGACATATAACGACCTCCGTAAATGCACTACTTGTTTATTATACCACAGTCAGCCGATTTGTCAAGGAATTTGTGAGTTCTTCTGTAATTGTAACCAAATTTTAACTTGATTTTCATCGGTAAAGGTACTATAATATAAATATACACAGATAAAAAGCGGAAAACTTCCGCAAAGAGAGAACAAAAGAAACAGAACCATTACGGTTCACAGCAGGAGATGTTACATAGAATGAAGATATTAAAAACCGCAGTATGCTTTGCTGCGGTGACTGCGGTAATGGTCTACGGCTGCCGCAAGCTGTATAAAGACGGCGGTGCCGGAGACATTGCAGGCGCAGAGGTGGCAGCGGAAACTATCCCCCCTGCAGAAACAGTCACCGAGGTAATAACCGAGCCTGTATCGGATAGAGAGCTTTCCCTTACAGCCGGCAAAAGCATAACCTTTACCTTTTTGGGAGACTGTCTCCTCGCTTCAAATGCAGGAGATGCCCGTCCGGACGCATTCAAGGCTTATGCCGAGGAAAAGCCTGTTTCTTACTTCTTTGAAAAGGCTCTTCCCGTTTACAAAGACAGCGATTTTGTGGTTGCAAACAACGAATTTGTCCTTTCCGACAGAAATCTTTCAAAAAGGTCAAAATCAGGAACGGCTTTTTGGTTCAAGTCTCCGACAAGCACCGCTGATATCCTGAAAAGCGGCGGCATTGATATTGTTTCCATTGCCAATAACCATACTATGGATTACGGAACAGAAGGCTATAACGATACTGCCGAGGCTCTTGACAATGCAGGGATACTGTGGGGCGATATCGACCACCCTGTTTATGTAGAAAAGGACGGCGTAACATTCGGTATCCTATGTGCCAATATGTTCGGGGCAAATTACGAGCCTGTCATTACTCCGAAGCTTGAAGAAATGAAGGAAAACAGCGATATTCAGATACTGTTTTTCCACGGCGGCACCGAAAAGGAACACGTCCCCGAGGACTGGCTGGTTGAGATGTGCCACAAATATGCGGATATGGGCGCAGACCTTATTGTCGGCTCTCACCCCCATGTTCTCAGACCAATGGAAAACTATAATGGCGTTGATATAATTTATTCTCTTGGCAATTTCTGCTACGGCGGCAGCAGGCTCCCCGAAAACAAAACGGTCATACTCACCGAGACCTTTAACTTTGATGAGAACGGAGCCTACATATCTCAAGAAGAAAGCTTCACGCCCTTTTACGTTTATTCGGGCGAGCATAACAACTGGCAGCCTTCCCCCGTTACCGACCCGGTAGAGATATCAAAGACTTTAGCGTTTATGTACGGCGGAAACGACTTCCCTGTTGATCAGTAAAATTTTAGCAGCTTTTGGATTTTCAAAGGCTGCTTTTTTTATCATATTGCATTCGGAAAAACACTAGAACACGAAAAAAAGTACACGAAAAAAAGCCCCTTACAGAGCCAATCTGCAAGGGGCTTTAAATGGCTTCGTTAAGCCGTGGTGCGGATAATGTGACTTGAACACACACGGTATTGCTACCACTAGAACCTGAATCTAGCGCGTCTGCCGATTCCGCCATATCCGCATTACTTAATTATTATACAACATTTTTGAAGCCTTGTCAAGCGAATAACATAATTTTACATTTTATTAACATCTAAAATACTTGCCTTATATTTTATGTGTATCCCCTGCCTGTGACAGGGGATACACATATATAATATTTTTTAGGTAAATATCACAGATTTGAAATATGTTCAAAAACCTTGTCCGTGCTCCAGAAGAACATATTGTGCTTGAAGCGGTCCTCCTTGAGCCCTGTGCGCTCAAACAGATCCATAACAGGAGGCTGAACGCAGGAGAAATACACCATTCTTCCCTGGGAAATAAGTCTCTCGCAGTATTCGTGAAGGGCTTCGATACCCGAGATATCCGCAACGGTAACACCACGCATCGAGAATATGATATTGTAGCTGTCGCCCAAGGACGATACCTTGTCCTCAAGCTTTGAGCAGGTGCCGAAGTAAAGAGGTCCTGTAATGTAAACAACACTTGTGTATTTCAGCTTTTCGGGATCCACATTATCCATATCAAGCTTGTCGGGGTCAACGTCCGCAACAGTTACCTGCATATCCGAAACCTTTACAACGAACATAATAAGAGAGAATACCACGCCGATAAGGATTGCCTTGGTAAGGTCGAAAACCACAGTTGCCGCCATTGTGATAAGGAACTGGAAAATTGCGGTTTTAAGCTTCTTTCCGAAAATGGACTTGATGGTGCTCCACTCGTTCATTCTCCACGCAGTAACGATAAGCACGCCTGCAAGTGCGGAAAGAGGTATATTTGACATAACATCGCCCAGCACGAACATTGAAAGGAGAAGCACTACAGCGTGTACAACAGAGGTGAGTCTTGTTTCGCCGCCGCTCTTGATAGCAACGCTGGTACGTGCGATGGCCGCGGTAGAAGGCACACCGCCGAAGAAAGGCAGGAGAATATTTCCGATACCCTGAGCAACAAGCTCCACATCGGCGTTAAGCTTCTCGTTCTTCATTCGTCCCGCAGAAGCTCCGCAGAGAAGTGACTCGATAAGGCCCAGAGCGGCAATTGAAACAGCGGGAATGATAAGAGCACCCACATTACCCATATCAAATTCGGAAAGCGAAAGGCGGTCATCAAGGAAAATAGTCTTAGGGATTGCGCCCACGGTATTGACATCAAACTTGCAGATAAGATTTACCGCAGTTGCGATTATGATCGCCGCCAGAGAACCGGGGCAGTACTGACCAAGCTTCTTTGGATAAATAAACATAAACACGATAACGCACAGACCGATGATAAGGGACGTGTAATTTACGGTCTGAGGAGTTGTGAAATAGCTTGCAATCTTGGCAAGATTTGTAAGTCCCGAGGACTTCATACCCGTAAGATTGTCTATCTGACCCAGTGCAATAATAATGGCGATACCGCTTGTAAAGCCCGTAATTACAGGCGAGGGAAGATAGGAAACAAGTCCGCCAAGCTTGAATATGCCGCAGAGAAGCAGGAGTATGCCTGCCATAAGGCTTGCCATGAAAACGCCCTGCATTCCGTACTGAGCTACGAGAGAAACAAGGATAGCCGTCATTGCACCCGTAGGACCGCTTATCTGATAGGAAGCGCCCGAAAGCACACCGATGATAAGTCCCGATATGATAGCAGTCACAAGTCCCGAAGCTGCCGTTGCTCCAGAGCTTACTCCGAATGCCAGAGCAAGAGGCAGCGCAACAGCTGCAACGGTAATGCCTGCAAGAACGTCCTTGCCGAATTTTTTTCCGTTATACCCCGAAAATTCTTTTTTCAGAATTTTTACGTAATCCGTAATTAACATTTTAAAAATCTTCCTTTCTTGAAAGTTTTGTTTTTTTGTCAGAAAATTTCGGTAGACAGACCGAAAAACAAAACCCGGAAGTCTGAAAATCTCTGATTTTCAGACCTATCCCTCCAAAAATCCACAAAAATATTCGGCGGCAGCTGATACTCAGCACCGCCGAACAAACCGTTAATTATGATATCACAATTGCCGAAAAATGTCAATGTAAAATGTATCTAAATTGTACAATCAAGGTCTTAAAATTATGTTGATTTTGCCGATCATTCAATAGCCTTCATCGAGGAAGCCATATCTATTTTCTTCAGCTTGAAATACAGCAGGAGATTTACAAGCACCGTAAACACTGCCATTGCCGCAGCCGCAAGAACATAGCAGAACCACGGGATATCACGCGAGAACATCACCTCGTCCACCTCGGCTGTGACAATTACGAAATGCTCGAAGAAAATACCGACAATAAGTCCTATGATAATTCCGATAATTGTAGAAACGGTATTTTCCCTGTAAACATAGGCTCCCACTTCCCCGTCAAAGAAGCCCAGAACCTTGATAGTGGCAAGCTCCCTGATACGCTCGTTGATGTTTATATTTGCCAGATTGTAGAGTATCACCACCGCAAGGGCGCCTGCAAATATCACAATGACCGCAACAATAAGGTCAAGGCTCGAAATAAGCTTTCTGAACTTGTCAGTGCCGTTTACGGTAAATGAAGCGGAGATAACCGCGTCGCAGGAAATAAGCTCGGATGAAATCTCATCGTTATCCGCTTTTTCAGCGGTGTTAAGAAGAATCGTATTTTTATAATCTTCACCGAAAAGCTCCTTATAGGTGGAGGGAGTCATATATACAAAGTGATATGTGTAATTTTCGGCAATAGCCGCCACCTTGACAGATTCCTCTGTGCCCTCGATAAACACCATATCTCCCGTTTTAACATTCAGAAGATTTGAAAGCTTCTCTGTCAGAATTACAGAGCCGTCCTCAATGGTAATAGGAGAGTTGTGGGAACGGTCTCTCAGAACGATATATTCTCCCAGATCTTCGGTACTTTCGGGAGCCAGGACAGAAGCCTCCACACAGTTATCTTCTCCGTAAATATCCTTTACGGACATTATGGCTTTCATAGATGATGTGACAGCTTCATTCTCTGATATCACTCTGTCAACCTCGGCAAGCTCTTCCTCGTAAGCATTGTCGCTGAGTATCACGGTTGCGTCATACAGGAATATTTCGTCATACTGCTTGTCGGCAATGCAGGAGATGGACTGCTTGAGCGCAAATGCCGTCAGTAGCAGAGCGGTACTGCCGCTGATACCGATTATGGTCATAAAAAATCTGCTCTTATAGCGGAAAAGATTTCGGAATGTGACCTTGGAAGTAAATTTCAGTTTCTTCCAGATAAATCCTATCTTTTCAAGGAATATCCTTTTGCCGCCCTTAGGAGGCTTGGGACGGATAAGTGCGGCAGGCACGGAAGTCAGCTCCAGATAAGATGTATAGACCGCCGAAAGTCCCGTGCACAAAAGAGAAACACCACAACAGCCCAGCGCAAACAGCGGCATAAAGGGCGCTTCAAAATTCGGGAAATTGTACATCGTGCGGTAGCACTTGAAAATGATAGTGGGAAGCAGCGGAAAACCGATAACAGTTCCGATAGCGCTTCCGATAACGCTGGCGAGCGAAGCGTAAAGCACGTACTGTGAGATGATAGCACCAGCACCGAAGCCCAGAGCCTTCATAGTTCCCGTTTCCGTTCTCTGCTCCTCAACCATTCGTGACATTGTGGTGCAGCAGACAAGAGCCGCTATAAGGATAAAGAACAGGGGAAAAACAGCGGCAATGGAATCTATTCTTTCCGCATCGGTGCCGTAGGTAAGACAGTCCGGGCTCCATTCTCCCCTGTTCCATACGTACCACTTTTTATCCTCTAAGATTTCCTCAAGATCATTTTCGGCGTCGGATATCTCCTTGTTGGCGTCATCTATCTGCGTCTGAGCGTCCTCCAGCTCTTTTTTTGCATCATCGAGGTCGTGCTTTGCGTCTGCAAGCTCCTTTTCGTAGTCAGCAATAGCAGTCTCAGCTTCCTCAAACTGCTTTCCTGTTTCCTCAAGCGTTTTTTTCTGCTTGTCGATTTCCGCAAGAGCTGCAGAAGCGGCGGCTTTTACCTGCTCGTTGGCACCTGTTATGGCAGCCTCGGCGGCAGCCTTTGAATTGGGGTCACGCTCGGGGTCGGTTATTATGTACACCGCAAGCAGGTCGGAAATAGAAGCTTCAACATCGTTGTCGTCGTAAATTCGCTGAATGTCCTTGAGAACGTTAAGAAGCTCCTCGGGAAGTACCTTCATATAAACGTCCTTGTGGCTTTTCAGGATATTGTCAACTCTGGGGCAGGTGTCATATAGCTCCTGAAGCTTTGCCTTATTTTCATCAAGCTGTTTAAGCCCTTCATTATATTCTTCCATTGCAGAGTCAAGCTCTTCGCGCTGAGTTTTAAGCTCGTCATAGGCGCTGTTGTAATCGCTCAGCCCCTTTTTGTACTCTGCATTGCCGTCGGCAAGCTTCTTCTCACCGTCAGCAAGCTTTTCCCTTGCTTCGGAAAGAGACTCGTCGGCTTCGGAACGGATATCCTGCTCACGCTCAGCCAAGAATGAATCTGCAAGGGTCTCTGCCAGGTATTCTCCCTCTGCAACGATATCATCATATTTATCGGAAAAAGGCGCGACTCCCTTTTCGTGAGCCTTGCCCACGGAAAGATAGATATCAGTGTATGTGTCAAGGGCAAAGTCCTCCTCGGGAATGTACACAAATGCGCTTATATTTCCAGTTCCGACTGTTGCGCTGCCTCGCTCGAAATTTACGTAAAGAGGCGATTGGGCAAGTCCGACTATGGTAAATTCGGTCTTGGCAAGATAATCGGAGGTTTCCTCATCATTTTCGGCTCGGAGGGTTATCTTATCCCCTACCTTAAAGGAAAGCTTATCTCTGGGAGCGGAGTCGGCAACACATTCACCGGGCTTTTCCGGAAGCCTGCCCTCTGTAAGATAAAGCTTGTTAAGAGGATAGTTCTCCGAATAGGACATAACCTTAACAACCGCATTGCCCTGTCCGCTCTCGGTAAACAGGTCCGCCGAATATCCCGCATAGCCCGAGGTAAATTCCTCGTTTTCAAGAAGCTTTTCACAGTCTCCTTCCTTAAATCCGAGAGTGGATTTAATCTGAATATCAGCAAGAGCCTGTTCATCGTAATATTTCCAGGCAGAATTTTTCATATCGGGACAGGCAGCCTTAACTCCCGAGTAAAACGCACAGCTCAGCGCTATAATGGCTGCAATGGCGGCGAAACGCCCCGGGGCTTTTTTTACGCTTCTCAGCGTGTTCTGCAATAACATATTCTTCATAAGCCGCCGACCTACCATTCTATATTTTCAACTGGTGTGGGATTAGGATTGAGAGAAATTTTTGCTACCTTGCTGTTTTTTATCTTGATAACGCGGTCTGCCATCGGAGTAATAGCCTGATTATGAGTGATGACAACAACTGTCATTCCCTTTTCACGGCAGGTATCCTGCAAAAGCTTCAGAATAGTCTTGCCCGTATTGTAGTCAAGAGCGCCCGTCGGTTCGTCGCAGAGAAGAAGCTTAGGAGATTTTGCAAGTGCTCTTGCGATGGAAACTCTCTGCTGCTCTCCGCCGGAAAGCTGTGCGGGGAAATTGTTCATTCTCTCCGCCAGACCCACCTGACTGAGCACCTCGGCAGCGTCTCTGCTCTCCCTGCATATCTGAGCGGCAAGCTCAACATTTTCGAGAGCCGTTAAATTTTGCACCAGATTATAGAACTGGAACACAAAGCCGATATCATATCTTCTGTAGGCTGTAAGCTCCTTTGGCTTGTATTTTGCAATGTCGTTTCCGTCCACGATTATCTCGCCTTCGTCACAGACGTCCATACCGCCTAAAAGGTTTAAAACGGTGGTCTTTCCCGCGCCGCTGGCTCCTGTGATAACAACGAACTCCCCTTTTTCAATGTCAAAGGAAACTCCATCCGAGGCTGTTATGGTCACCTCGCCCATTTTATATCGCTTGTAAACATTTTTCAGTGAAACAAAACTCATTGTGTTTTACCATCCTAACCCGATATAAATTTTGTATATTTTACCAAAATAATTATATCACACTTGTATATTTTTTTAAATTGACAAATCTAACAAAATATAAAAAAACGGAGCATATTTCTTAGGAAATATACCCCGTTAAATGTGTGTAAATAAGCAATTAAACGTTAAATCTGAACAGAACTATATCCCCGTCCTGCATAACGTATTCCTTGCCCTCGGAACGTACAAGTCCTTTTTCCTTAGCTGCAGCCATTGAGCCGCAGGACATAAGGTCATCAAAGGAAACGACTTCGGCTCTGATAAAGCCCTTCTCAAAGTCTGTATGTATCTTTCCCGCAGCCTGAGGAGCCTTTGTACCCTTTGTTATAGTCCAAGCCCTTACCTCGGGCTTTCCTGCTGTAAGATAGGAGATAAGACCCAGGAGCGAATAGCCCTCCTTGATGATACGGTCAAGACCAGATACCTCAAGGCCAAGCTCGGAAAGGAACATTTCCTTGTCCTCATCGCTCATATCGGATATTTCGGCTTCAAGCTGAGCGCATATGGGAAGTACCGCCGCATTTTCACGCTTAGCAATATCGCATACTGTCTTATAATGCTCAGAAGTCTCAATATTGTTCTTGAAATCCTCTTCGCTGAGATTAGCCGCATAGATAACAGGCTTTGCGGACAGCAGCGGAGTTGTCTTGATTATCTCTGCCTGCTCCTCGGTGAAGCCGAAGGAACGTGCGGAATGACCCTCCTCAAGATGGCTTTTCAGCTCTTCAAGGAAGTCAAGCTCTATCTGATATTTCTTATCACCCTTAATAAGCTTCTTTGTGCGGTCAATACGCCTTTCGAGAAGCTCTATATCCGAGAAGATAAGCTCAAGATCAATAGTCTCGATATCCCTCTGAGGGTCAATATTTCCGTTAACGTGGATAATATTCTGATCCTCGAAGCAGCGGACAACGTGAACTATAGCGTCCACCTCACGGATATTTGCAAGGAACTTGTTTCCCAGTCCCTCGCCCTTTGAAGCGCCCTTTACAAGACCTGCAATGTCCACAAATTCTAAAGTTGCAGGGGTGAATTTATCAGGCTCGTACATCTCTCTGAGCTTGTCCAGCCTGCTGTCGGGAACCGAAACTATTCCCACGTTAGGCTCGATGGTGCAGAACGGGTAATTTGCCGACTCTGCTCCTGCGTTTGTAAGAGCATTAAAAAGCGTACTTTTTCCGACATTCGGAAGACCAACCATACCTAATTTCATATTACCGATTTCCTTTGCATTTATTCTTCGTCATCAAAGCTGAGATTGCGTACATACTCGTCTGCGTCAAAATCCTCGTCCGAGGAGCATCTGCATACAGCCTTTTTATGCGAAACAAGCTTTGTAACGGCGGTGCCTGTGAGTATTCCCACAACAAAAGCTCCTACCGTCAGAAGAATAAGGAGTCCCTTTGATATCTTGACCTTTTCATCGGCATATTTTCCCACAGTTTCAATGATCTCATCTATCATTTTTAACAGCCACCTTTCATATATGCAAAATCAGCGTTTTATATTATTATATACCATTTCTGCGGAAATTGCAATAGATTTTTTACATTTTTAAAGTGCAGATTTTTTATGCGGCACATTTACGTTGTTTTTTAGACATCAGAAAAATATTTTTGCCAATATGTAAAATATAATTGACAAACTGTAATCTATATGATATACTAATTACAATGAAATACAAGGAGGCGGTCGTTTGGGAAAAAATCTTCGCCTGAAATCCGCAAGAGCGGCTCTCGATATGTCACAGCAGGCTCTTGCAGATGCGGTATCTGTCTCAAGACAGACAATTAACGCCATTGAGAGCGGCGATTACAACCCGTCCATAAAGCTCTGCATATCCATTTGCAGGACGCTCGGCAAAACTCTGGACGAACTTTTCTGGTCTGATGAAGAAAATTAAAAGGAGATGTTTGATATGAAAAATTCTACTCTTGAAAAGGGCTTTGACGAAAGGCAGATACTTGAAAGAGGCAGAGCCTTTCGGAACGCTTATTTAACGCTGGCGGGCACTTTATTACTGATGTTCCTGATGAATGACGGATTTGAGCTTTACATTTTTGACGGTTTGGCGCTTTTTGATATTTCGATAATGCTGTCGCTGGCTGTATTCGGCTGCACTGCTGTTCTGCACGATGCTTTTGACAGCTATGATCGTGTGTCAAACGGCGTGCCGATCATCTTTGGGATATACGGTGTCATTTCGGTAATAATGAGCATTGTACATATTGTGAAGGGCGACCCGCTGATAGAAGAGTCGGGCGTTATCGGCTCGGAGCTTATCTTCCTTTTCACAGGCTTATGCTTTGCTTCTGTGGGCATTGCGTATCTTATCAAGCGTGCAAGGGATAAAAAGTCTTCCGAGGAATAATATCAGACAGTAATATCCCCCCTGTTCTCAAGCGGAACAGGGGGGATATTAAAAGTTCAAACGGGATAAATTATCACTCGTCGTTATTTTCGTCCTTTGCAAGCTCGATCTTTATGGAAGGCTCGCCGTTCTCGTCAACGACCTCAACGTTATCCTCGTGGTCAACAACGGTATCGGAAATTTTCTTAGCTTCCTCTACAGCCTCAACAGGCTCGGGTCTTTCGATCTTTGCGCCGCACTTGCCGCAGAAAGCGTTGTCGTCACCGACTTCCGCTCCGCAGTTCTGGCAGATAACAACGCCCTTGAGAGCGCGAACCTTGCTCTTAAGTTCTTCCACAGCAGCTTCCTTTTCGGCAACCTTGTCAAAAAGCTCCTTCATATGATCGCAGCAGGGATTTTCACGGTTGTTCTCATAGTACATCTTGCCGATCTCAAGGAAGAGATCGTTAAGTTCTCTTTCCTCGGTTGTGATCTTGAGATTTGTCTTAACAATGTCGGTTCCCTGCTTTGTCTTTTCGGAAACAGCCTTTCCGGTGTTGTTAAGAGTTTCAACAAATTTTTCAAACATAGTATTTTCCTCCTGAATAAATTTTTTTTAGTGAAGTGGTTGCTTTCTATGTTTTAAGTATAACCTTATTTTTCCGTTCTGTCAACCACCTTCGGCAAATTCTCATTATATCAACACGTTTTTTAATCTGTTTTTAATGAGAGAAAATGCGTGATGTCCCAAACGGACATCACGCATTTTTGATACTTGTTTATTCGCCTATAACTTCAATGGCGTCCTTTTTCGCAGACAGCTTTATCACAGACGGTTCATTGCCTGCGTTTTCCACAATAATGTCGGCTATCTTATCCTCGATATCCGTGCGGATAACGCTTCTTATGTCACGAGCACCGAATTTCTTTCCGAATGACTTTTCAGCAATAGCGTTCAGAACACGCTTGTCATATTTGAGGGTAATACCCTTTTCGGAAAGAGGCTCCTTCATTTCGGAAAGCATAAGCCCTGCGATCTCTGCATAATTCTCCTTGGAAAGAGGATTGAAAATAACTATCTCGTCAACACGGCTCATAAATTCGGGCCTCAGGAATTCGGAAAGCGCCTTCATAGCCTTTTCCTTGGTGATCTCCTCTTCCGTTTTGTTGAAGCCGAGACTTGTAGTCTTATCCGAAGAGCCTGCATTGGAGGTCATACAGATAATAGTGTTCTCAAAGTTCACCGACCTGCCCTGAGCGTCGTTTACTTTGCCCTCGTCAAGTATCTGGAGCAGCAAATTCATAATATCCGGGTGAGCCTTTTCGATCTCGTCAAAAAGCACTACCGAATATGGGTGACGGCGCACCTTTTCTGTAAGCTGACCTGCCTCGTCATATCCCACATATCCCGGAGGAGAGCCGATAAGACGTGAAACAGCGTGCTTTTCCATATACTCGGTCATATCGAGACGGATAAGAGTGTCGTTACCACTGAAAAGCTCGTCGTTTATCACCTTAACAAGCTCGGTCTTTCCAACGCCCGTAGGACCAACAAAGATAAAGGAAGCAGGTCTGCGGCGCTTGGAAAGCTGGGCACGGGAGCGCCTTATCGCTTTAGCAGCAAGCTCTACAGCCTTATCCTGACCGATTATCCTCTTTTTCATAGAGCTTTCGAGAGAAGCAAGCTTTTTAAGCTCCGTCTCCTCAATCTTGTTTGCGGGAATACCCGTCCAAAGCTCTATTACCCTTGCCAGATCCTGCTCGGTAACATTTATTGCGGAAACCTTTTTTGTAAGAGCGTCAAGCTCGTTCTGCTCTCTGATAAGCTGGGACTTTTTCTCTGCAAGGGCTTCAAAATCAGGCTCGTCACCGTCCTCAAGAGTCTTTATTTCAGTCTCAAGAGCAGTGACCTCCGCTGTTTTCTTCTTATGCTTTGCAAGCTCTGTACTGGAAATGCTCCTGTTTGCACAGGCTTCATCAAGCAGGTCAATAGCCTTGTCGGGAAGATATCTGTCGTTGATATATCTTTCGGAAAGAACAGCGCAAAGCCTGATAAGCTCATCGCTTATTTTTACCTTGTGATGCTCCTCGTAATAATGCTTTATGCCCTTTAAAACCTCAACAGTGTCCTCCACAGTGGGCTCGTTTACGGTAACGGGCTGAAAACGTCTTTCAAGAGCACTGTCCTTTTCGATATATTTTCTGTATTCCTTAAAGGTTGTAGCGCCTATTACCTGAACTTCTCCGCGGCTGAGAGGTGGCTTCAGAATGTTTGCAGCGTTCATAGAAGAGCCTTCGCTGTCCCCTGCGCCAACAATATTGTGTATCTCGTCAATAAAGAGTATAATGTTGCCCTCAGCCTTTACCTCGTCCACAAGCCCCTTCATACGGCTCTCAAACTGTCCTCTGAACTGTGTTCCTGCCACAAGAGCGGTAAGATCGAGCAGAAATACTTCTTTGTCCGCAAGCTGAAAGGGAACCTCACCTGCGGCAATTTTCTGAGCAAGACCCTCTGCAATGGCAGTCTTGCCAACGCCGGGCTCACCTATCAGACAGGGATTATTTTTCTGTCTGCGGCAGAGTATCTGAATAGTGCGTGCGATCTCCTTGTCTCTGCCGATAATGGTATCAAGCTTGCCCTCTTTTGCACGGGCTGTAAGGTCGGTGCAGAAAGAGGAAAGAAATTTTCTCTTTTTATTTTTTGGCTCCTTGCCGTTTTTTATCCTCTCACGGCGTTCCGAAGCCTCGGAAACAGAGTCAGCCGCAGAATTTTTTTCTGCTGAGGACTTATTCTCGTTCTGAGCAGCATTTCCTCCGAAAAGAGCGTTAAAAAATCCGGGAAGAGAATTTGTTCCGCCCTGATTGAACATCTCCATATCAAAGCTGTCCTTAACGCCTGTCATAGCGTCGGCAAATTCCTCGATATCGTCATCGGTAACGCCCATCTGATCCATATATTCCTTTATCTGAGGCACATTCAGCTCACGGGCGCAGACAAGGCAAAGTCCCTCGTTGCGCTTTTCGCTGCCCTGCATTGAGGTGATAAAAACCATAGCCTCTCTTTTTTTGCATCTGCTGCAAAGCATTAAATCATTCCTTTCCGCCCGAAAACCGTCGGACAATGAGAAAATAATCCTCTATCAGTTCAGAAAATCAAAACCCTTGGCAAACTCATACAGCCTGCCGAAGAATAACGTATCCGAAAAAATATCCTCATTCAAATATGTCATACCGCCTGTAAAACGAATGATAAGAACTATGAGAATAACCGCCGCAGCCAGCACTGCTGCACCCACCGCCGCGCCCAAAACTCCTCCGAGAATGGAGTCGCAGGCTTTAACAGGCTCTATCTTTCTGACAATGAGAATAATATTCACAATAATTTTCAGCACAATGTTCACCGCAGTAAAGACTGCAGCCCATACCACCGCGCTTATCATTCTTATAGCCGCAGGACGGACAAGATTATTCCCGATATAATCAGCTGTACCCTCAGTTGGTGAACTGTCGGAGCTTATTCCGAACATATCGTAAATTATTGCCTCGTGAGCCTTTTCATCGGAAATGATATCCTCCACCGAGCTTTTCGATATCTTTATGCCAAGAGGTAATCTGCTGTTAATTTCATCGGTGACCGTGCCGCTGTACTGCGAAGCTATCTCTTCTATTTTAGCACGAAAATTGGGATTAGTCAAGAGGGTACTTATATCTATTCCCAAATATGAGTAAGCCTCAGATAACTGATTTCTCAGTTCCTCGTCATCTGTGCTGAGATAATCTCTTACAAGCTGCTTTAGTTCCTCCGAACCGCCCAGATTATCGTCAATAAAGCGGTCTGCGGACTGCTCTGCTTCATCTTTAAGTTTTTTTGTTGTTTCGTCTCTGACCTTGTTTACGGCGCTGCCAATATGCTCCTGCACTGTTTCGGCAAAATAATCATCATAAATTTTTGATGTCACGGGATATGAAGAGCAGGCGGCAGCCGCAGAAAAAGCGATAATAATGCATACAAGGCTCAGTACCGTCCTCAGAACTCCTCTTTTGAAGCCCCGTCCGATAAAAGCAATAAGAATAACTGCCGCAGCAATGTCATAAATATATGGGATCATTATAAAACTAATTCACCTCTGAACGAAAAGCTTATCCGCTGTAGCTTATGCGGTTAACGCTGTCATAGCCAAGCAGGAATATGTATTTTCCGGATTTGCAGAAATCATCGTAATCGTCCTCAAGAAGTATTTCTCCTCCGAGAACGCCGTCCGTGCTGAAAATGTCAATGCCCGAATTATTTAAAATGCAGACCTGGGAATTTCCCGTGTAGACTTTTTTTGCCTCCTCGTCAAGTACGGTCACAACGGGAGATGCGCAGTCCGAACCTATAAAGGAAATAAGTTTAGTTCTTCTAAGGTCGGTATTTTCGGTTATCACTGCCGAAATGTTTCCCGAGGTGTCATAATCGGTGATGGGGTCGCTGTAGACATACTTGGACGTGAGAACACCGTCCCTTGTAAATCCCGCAGTCATAGTGTCCCCTATCATAATTATGCCATCGTCCGTAAATTTAACATCAAGAGCAAGAGTAGGAACGCTGTCGCTTTCCCACATAGGCTCTGTATCGTTAAAGTCAAACCGCTTCATTTTTGAAATAAGCTGACCGCCCTCCGCAGTCAGAACAGTAATAACGCAGCCGCTGCTGTTTTCATTGAAGGTCACATCAATAATACGGCTGTCATAGCTAAAATATGTGAATATAGGTTCGCCGTTCGGGTCATAAATTTTAAGCATAGCAAGATACTTGTCGGATTTTGTGACAACGGCAGCATAATCGGATTTTGAAAGCTCCGCAATATAAATAACATCATCTGCCGTTTTGGTGTAAATATTCTTATATTTGCTCTCCAGGCTGAATTCTCTTCCTCCCTCGTCATATATAAGAGCTTTTGACCCCGAAACGCACAGAATGGGATTTGCATAGGTATGCTGACGCTCATTCATAACCTTTCCGTCAACGCTGTAAACGTGAAAGCGCGACTCGTCAAGAAGAGCGAGAGACCCGTCCATATCCATAAGCTGGAAAGCCGAGCCGCCCTCTACTTTCAAAGGAAACTTTCCCTCGGACAGGTCAGCCGTTCCCTCAGAAGAAATATTTTCGGGGATAGATGTCATTATCCCCTTGAAATAAGGCAGCCACATATCCTTTGTAAAAGCAGCCACAAGCACTGCGCCGCAGAGCAGAAGAATGACAAAAACCTTGATAAGCATATTCTTAGTCTGCTTCGCCTGTCTTTTTTTTCTAAGCTCAGAAATATCCGTAACGGGCATACATTTCCCTCCTCATTCGTAAAACACACGGTTTAAATAAAGTCCCCAGGGCTTTGCGGTCACTCCTGCAAGATTTCTGTCCCTGCTCTCGATTATTTTCGGAATATCCTCGGGTGATATCCGCCCTTCGCTCACATAAATAAGAGTGCCTGCGATTATCCTCACCATATTGTAAAGAAATCCGTCACCTCTGACAGTAAGGATAACAAGGTCTCCCTCACGCTTAACTTCGCATAGGGAAACAGTCCTCACCGTATTTTCCTTAACTCCCAGCGCACCGCAGAAGCATAGAAAATCGTGGGTACCCTCGATATACTTTCCCGCCTTGTTCATTTTATCAACATCAAGCTCATAGGGATAATGAAGTGCAAGATTATCAAGAAAAGGGTCTCTCACACTTCGGTTAAGTATCTTGTAAATATACTCCTTGCCTTTGCAGGAATATCTTGCGTGAAAGTCCGCCGAAACCTCTTCGCAGTCAAGCACAGCAATATCCGCAGGCAAAAGGCTGTTCATTCCGCGAATGATGTTATTGCAGGGAATGGAATGTTCCGTCAGGAATGAGAAAAAATACTCATTTGCGTGAACGCCCGTATCCGTCCTTGAGCAGCCATTTATCCTTACATCGGAAGCCGTAAGACGGGAAAGCCTGTCCTCAAGCACATTCTGAACGGACAGCGCATTTTCCTGCCGCTGAAAGCCGTGATATGCTGCTCCGTTGTATGCGATTTTCACCTTGATATTACGGACTGACAAGCCTTACGCCTCCTTTTTGAATTATAAAATAACTCTGCCCATATCAATTATCATAACTCCGCATAAAAACAGCAGCGACAGGCACAGCGCCGCATAATCAGAGCCGCCCGAAACCAGCGATTTCAGCTTTGTCCGACCCTCACCGCCGTTATAGCAGCGGCATTCCATTGCCAGCGCCAGCTCCTCCGCTCTTCTGAATGAGGACACAAACAATGGAATGATTATAGGAACAAGTGCCTTTGCACGCTCAAGTAACGTTCCGCTGTCCATATCCGCACCCCTTGCCTTCTGAGCGGACATTATCTTGTCCGTTTCCTCGATAAGAGTAGGGATAAATCTGAGAGCAATGGTCATCATCATTGCAAGCTCATGAACGGGAAAATGAAGCTTGCCCAAGGGCTTCATCATCTGCTCAATAGCGTCGGTAAGCACGATGGGAGATGTGGTGTAGGTGAGCAGAGACGAACCGCAGATAAGGGCAATAAGCCTTATTATCATATATCCCGAGGTAATAAGACCGTTATCCGTTATCTGAATTTTCCATATCTGAAACACCGTCACGCCGTCAATGAAAAAGATATTCAGCACAGATGTGAATATTATGATAGGCACAATGGGCTTCATACTTTTGAGAATAAGCTTAGGCGACAGCTTTGAAGCGGCAAAGGCTATGACAAAAAATAATAACGCTAAACCCAGGGACAAAAAGCTGTCAGCGGAAAATATCATTACGATAAAGACCGCCGTTATCACTATTTTAAAGCGTGCATCAAGCCTGTGAACAGCAGAGTCCATAGGAAAATACTGTCCGATGGTGATATCTTTAAGCATTTTCAAGTCCTCCCCTGCCGTGAGCTTCAAGGTATTCGTTTATGGTTTTAAGCGCAAATTCCACCGTATAAACGTCCCCTCTTATATCAATGCCCCTCTTGCGCAGAAGTCCGAATATCTTTGTTATCTGAGGAACGGATAGTCCTACGGAAGCAATCTCCTCAGCCCTTGCAAATACAGCAGGAGGCGTATCATAGCACAGCACCTCGCCTTTGTTCATAACAAGTATCCTGCTTGCAAACCGTGCAACGTCCTCCATACTGTGGGAAACAAGCATAACCGTTGATCTTGTTTCATCGTGATATCGCTTTATCTGCCCGAGAATGGTCTCTCTTCCTCTCGGGTCAAGACCTGCCGTAGGCTCGTCAAGTATAAGCACCTTGGGGCGCATCGCCATAACGCCCGCAATGGCAACACGCCTCTTCTGACCTCCGGAAAGCTCAAAGGGAGATTTTTTCAGAAGCTCAGGGCTTATCCCCACAAGCTCCGCCGTTTCCCTCACACGCCTGTCTATCTCCTTTTCGTCAAGTCCCATATTCTTTGGACCGAAAGCAATGTCCTTGTAAACGGTGTCCTCGAATATCTGATATTCGGGGTACTGAAAAACCAGCCCCACCTTAAAACGGATATCCCGAAGCTTCACGTCCTTGCTCCAGATATCCGTCCCGTCAATAAGCACCCTGCCCGAGGTAGGCTTTATTAGACCGTTGAAATGCTGGATAAGGGTAGACTTGCCCGAGCCTGTGTGTCCGATAACGCCCACAAGCTCGCCCTCCTCTATCTCAAGGTCAACATTGTTCACCGCAGTCTTTTCAAAGGGCGTCCCCTGACTGTAGGTGAAGGTAAGTTTTTCAGTTTTAATTATAGACATTTTTAATACCATTCCTTTTTTGAGAGTTTTGTGGTTTCCGTAGGAAATCTTTGGCGAAGCCAAAGAAGCAAAACTCGGTGTGAAAATCTTTGATTATCACACATTCCTCCGAATTTAAAATACATTTCCATAATATGGATAATGTTTTCGTGTTCGATAAATTACTTTCTATTCATCTGAGAAAGCGCATATAAATTTGTGAATATAAAAAGGGATAATACCGAATAAAGTATTGCTTTTTTCTTGCTGATGGTTCCCTCTTTGCAAAGTGATACGGCGGAGCTTATTCCGCAGTATGCCGCAATGCAGTAAAGAACACCAAAGCATATTGCCGTTATTACCAGAAGATTTATCAGCGGCAGACAAGTCCCTATGAGACTGATGCCTACGAATGCCATAATAAACGGAATAAAGAGAATAATGATTACAAAGCCAATGCAAAAAGCACATAGCGAAACTAACAGTATCATTAACGCACTGACTGAAAATGCACCTATCAGATAAATGCAAGCATAAATCGCAAGCACAAGTGCTATCACAGCAAACGGTATAGATAAAGCCGCCGAAGTCATACCAAGCTTTATATGGTCATCGGAATATCCCGATTTTCTGCTGTGCCGCATAAACTTCACAGCTCCGATAACAGATACTATTATCTCAGGAACGGCAATTATGAGGGCGAAAGCAATATAGATCAATTTCTTTCCCCAGTCGTCACTCATCTCAAGATCGGGCTTTATGTCGAACATAACAGCCGATGATATCCCTGCCGCAAGAGCGTGAAGAACGGGAAAAGCAAGGTAAATATTTCCTGTGCCTATATATTCCCTGTTCAGCTTTCCTGTGCAGTCGGCAATGAAATATGCCACAGCCCCCACAGTAATGATAAGCGAAATTATTACAGCAGCCAAATAAGCTCCCCCTTTACTCAGTTTTAAGCGACTTGTACGCAATAATACCCAGAGCGATAAGCGCAATGATATTAACCGCAGGTATCAGCATAAGGAAAAGGTACACAACGCATTTGAGAAGCGAGAAAACTCCCTTACCCAGAAGCGAAACAAGAAGCCATACCCCTGCAATAATGCAGACGATAGCCGCAATGCACATAAACAGCAGCATTCCCACTCCCGAAAACAGCGAAAAAACGGTAATGCCCGCAACAACAAGAAGAGCGATAAGCGAAATAAGTGTTAAGATCATCATATTAAATAATCCCCTTTCAGAATTTCAGCGTTTTGCTGTAGTATTATAATACCGCATATTCCTTAAATCTGCGCTGAAAAAGGATTAGAATATGATTAAAACTTACTTGCCCCGAAGCAGCCTTTCAAGGAAGTCTGCACATTCCTCCTCGGTAATTATGTGTGTATCGGCGTCCTTTCTGCCGTTTTCACGAAGCAGATACATTAGCTGGGTTGACTGAGGAACATCAAGTCCCACCTCTCTGAGTTTCTCCACGTGGGAGAATACCTCAGAGGGCGTATCATCGAGAATGACCTTTCCCCCGTCCATAACGACTACCCTGTCCGCCTGCGCCGCCTCGTCCATATAATGGGTGATAAGCACGATGGTAACGCCATTTTCACGGTTAAGCCGCTTTATGGTTTTCATAACCTCACGCCGTCCTGCGGGGTCAAGCATTGCTGTAGGCTCGTCAAGAACGATACAGTCAGGCTTCATAGCGATTATTCCCGCAATTGCCACCCTCTGCTTCTGACCGCCCGAAAGCTGTGAAGGAGCGTGTTCCCTGTATTCGTACATTCCCACAGCTTTGAGAGCCTCGTCAACTCTTACTCTCATTTCATCGGGGGGCACACCCATATTCTCAAGAGCAAATGCCACGTCCTCCTCGACCACCGAAGCCACTATCTGATTATCGGGATTCTGAAATACCATTCCGATGTGCTTTCTGATATCAAAAAGCCTGCTTTCATCGGAAGTGTCAAAGCCTGCCGCAGTCATTTTACCGCCGCAGGGAAGAAGTATGGCATTGGTGTGCTTTGCAAATGTGGATTTGCCGCAGCCGTTGTGACCGAGAATAACGGTAAAGCTGCCTTTTTCGATACTGAGGTTTAAATCCTCGAAAACAAGTATCTTATTTTCCTCCTGCCCGTTATCCTGCTCCTCCTCCGAAGGCTCGGAGTAATAGAACATCAGATCTTCCGCAGAAATTATATTTTCCATACACTCCTCCATTATTTTCCGGCAACAAACATTGCCGTAGAGCCGCAGGGCAGGGCGTATTTTCCGGTTTCCACAGGGAGACCTATCTCGTCTGCCGAAACCGTACCCTTGTATTTCTCGCCCACCGTCTCACCGATGATATATGCCATTACAGAGGGAGAAAGCCCCGTTGTATAGCTGTTAAGAAGAAAGAAAAGGGGATCGTCACTGAGAACGCCTGTACAAAGCTTCACAAGGTCATAAATGCAGTCCTCAAGCTTCCATACCTCCTGATTGGGACCTCTGCCGTAGGAGGGAGGGTCCATTATCACAGCGTCATACTTTCTGCCCCTCTTTATCTCACGGGCAACGAATTTTTCGCAGTCGTCAACTATCCAGCGCACAGGTCTGTCCGAAAGCCCGGAAGAAGCGGCATTGTCCCTTGCCCACTGAACCATTCCCTTTGAAGCGTCCACGTGGCATACCGAAGCGCCTGCCGCAGCGCAGGCAAGTGTGGCTCCTCCCGTATAGGCAAAGAGATTTAGAACATTTACCTCTTTTCCCTCGCTTATCCTTTTTCTGATAAGCTCGGAGGTAAATTCCCAGTTAACAGCCTGCTCGGGGAAAAGTCCCGTATGCTTGAAGCCTGTGGGACGAATGTTGAAAACCAGCTTCTCGCCAATACCAAGCTCATATGCGATCTGCCAGCTTTCGGGCAGCTTTTTTGCAAAGCTCCATTGACCTCCGCCCTTGTCCGAACGGAAATAATGACCGTCAGCCTTATCCCAGACGAGAGACTTTTTTTCGGTTTTCCAGATGACCTGAGGGTCGGGGCGTACAAGCGAATACTTTCCCCAGTATTCCAGCTTTTCCGAACAAGAACAGTCGATAAGCCTGTAATCTGTCCATCTGTCAGCTATTCTCATTAAAACAAATTCCTTTCATAACTAATGTATGGGGCAAAGCCTTTTCACAGCTTCGGCTATCTCCAGAGCCATACTGTTTACAGCGTCAAACCTCCTGCCCTCAACGCTTACACGGATAACAGGCTCGGAGGGGTTCTCCCTTACGATTATCCTGCCAATTCCCCCAAGCTCTCTTTCTTTTTTCTCAATAAGCTCCTCAAGCTCGGGAATATTTTTCCATACCTCACGCCATCTGTCGGATATCTTTATATTTATAGCCACCTGCGGGTATCTCTCCATTATCGAGCAAAGCTGTCCCAGAGTTTTTCCCGAACGCTTCACCGCCGATAACAGCATTACAGCGGTAAGCAGACCATCGCTTTCGCGGCATATATTCCCGAAAAGGATATTACCCGACTGCTCTCCGCCAAGGGAAAATCCCCCTGCAAGCATTTTTTCGGTTATGTATTTGCCGCCTGCCTTTGTGACAACAGCTTTTATATTATTTTCCTCTGCAAAAACCGAAAAGCCTAAATTTGCCGACGCGGATATCACAGCTGAGTTATTTGCAAGAACACCTCTCTCGCGCATATCCTTTGCAAATACGGCAAGAAGCTTCTCCCCGTCGGCGGTAATGCCCTTCTCGTCCACAGCAAGGCATTTTGAGCCGAAGCCATCAAAGGAAATTCCCAGATTGCATTTTTTATTTCTTACAAATTCCGCAAGAGTTTCCATATGAGAAATTCCGCAGTCCTTGTTGATATTATCGCCGTCGGGGTCGCAGTTCAAAAGATATACCTTTGCCCCAAGAGCGGAAAAAAGCTTCTCGGCGGCAGCGGAAACAGCACCGTTAGCGCAGTCGGCGGCAATGGTCATACCCGAGACCTCCGTGCCGGAGTTTCTGAGGATATAGTCTGTATATTCGGATATCCCGTCATTACATACCGCTCTGCTGCCGAACTTTTCTGTTTTGCCGCTGTGAGCACAAATTCTCTGATTTATTTTTTCGCTCACGTCATCGGATATTCGACACCCGTCAGAGCCGTATACGGCAAATCCGCAGTAATTGCTGTCCTTGTCGGGGTCTCCTGCCATAATAAAGCCGTCCGCACCAAGCTTTTTCACAAGAAATGCCCCTGCAGGCTGAGGAATGACCCCAAGACTTGTCACGTCCTTCCCTGCCGACAGTATCCCCGCCGTCAGAGCCGCTTCATAAGCAAAGGATGAACGCCTTGTATCCGTTCCCACAAGGAGCCTGCCGCCCTTTTTTCCGCAGAGGACCTCTGCGGCGGCTCTTCCGAGTTCTAATGCGGCTTCGCAGGAAATATCCCTCGCCAAAGCGCAGAAATTTCCCTCCGAACCTAATGATATGCTCATAATATTTTGCAGTCTCCTTGAAATTATTCAAACATCGAGGTCTGTCCCTCGGGCATATTGTAGCCCATATGCTTATAAGCAAGAGCTGTAGCGCATCTTCCTCTGGGAGTACGTGAAATAAATCCCAGCTGCATAAGATACGGCTCGCATACGTCCTCAAGTGTGACAGACTCCTCGCCTATAGCGGAAGCCAGGGTCTCAAGTCCCGCAGGACCTCCGCCGTAGCCCTTTATAAGCATATTTAAAAAACGCTTGTCAAGGCTGTCAAGACCCAGCGAGTCTATTTCCATACGGTCAAGAGCGATCGCGGCTATCTCACCGTTTATCCTGCCCTGACCGATGACCTCCGCAAAGTCTCTGACGCGCTTTAAAAGCCTGTTAGCAATACGTGGCGTTCCGCGGGAGCGCTTCGCTATTTCCGCCGCTCCGTCATTGTCGCAGGCAATACCAAGTATAACAGCGCTTCGCATAATGATATCCGAAAGCTGCTCTGTGGAATACAGCTCAAGGCGCTGTATAATTCCAAAACGGTCTCTGAGAGGGGCTGTAAGCTGACCTGCTCTTGTGGTGGCTCCAACGAGAGTGAAGCGGTGAAGGTCTACCTTGAGAGACCTTGCCGAGGGACCCTTTCCCACAACGATATCAAGGGCAAAATCCTCCATAGCGGGGTAAAGTATCTCCTCAATGGAGCGTGAAAGCCTGTGTATCTCGTCGATAAACAGAACATCACCCTCGGAAAGATTTGTAAGCAGCGCCGCAAGGTCTCCCGGCTTCTCAATAGCAGGACCCGAGGTGGTTCTTATATTCACACCCATTTCGTGGGCAATTATGGTCGAAAGAGTAGTCTTTCCCAGTCCCGGAGGACCGTAAAGCAGCACGTGGTCGAGAGACTCGTTTCTCTGCCTTGCAGCCTTGATGTAGACTGCAAGATTTTCCTTTACCTTGTCCTGACCGATATATTCGTTCAGGGTCTTGGGTCTCAGGGAATAATCTATATCATCATCTGAGGGCATAGCCTCGGGCGAGACCATACGCTCCTCAAAATCAAGCTCCATATCGCTTTGTTCCAGCAAGCTAAAGTCATTCCTTTCAGTTTCCGATGGTATCCTTACCGTCAAAGGATATCGGGGCAATATTTTCCGTCAAAGGTCTCTTCCATCTTGAGGTCTGCTTTGTGGGGATAATGCACAGGGGCAGGCACATTTCATCTGAGGTGATGCCCCCCGAGCCTGCCTTGTCGGGAGAGCGGTGCTTCTGATTTAATGCTCTGAATGTGAGTGACTTGTCTCCTATTGCAAAGGCAACGTAATCACCAAGGAAATCATAAACTTTTTTATTGGATTTTCCCACGCCGAAAAGCTCTCTTCTGAGAATATCGCTTCTGCTCATAAGATGGAAATCCTCGGACAGATCTCTTGCAAAAAGCTTTTCAAAATCTGTGCGGCAGTCGGCTTTCACATAAAAATTCACAGCACGTCCGCCGAATACGGGTGGCATAAGGAGACAGTCACAAAGCTCATATTTGAGATTAAGCATAATTTCCGAGGAAATATCCGTCATACCGTATGCCGATGTAACAATAAGCAGAGTGTCGGTCATACTTTTGGACAGACCGTTCACCGTATCGTTAATGTCTCTGATAATGCTCTTTACCTCATCGCTGCCGCAGCCATATTTTGCCGCTGCATCACGGGGAGCGTTCCATTGGACGTAGGTAAAGGTGTTCTGGTCGGTCTCGGCAATTTTCTTGATAAGCTCGAACATTCGCTTGGGATTGTCCGCAACCTTGTGAAAGCTTTTGTTTTCGGCTATCTTCACTCCCGGCATTGCAACAGAAAAGGGCTGTACCGAACCGATTATTGAGCCTGCGATCTCCCCGAAAATATTCTCATAGGGCAGGATAAAATCGGCAGCGTTTGATACCGAAACAGGCTGACCCGAATATGGGTCAAGGTTTGAGGAAAGCTCCGCCGTGCGGCAGAATTCCTTGAAAAACATAGTCTGCCCCAGCCTGCAGTGCTCGTTGGGATAAAGCCCCGAGATACAGCTTACCTCCGCCGCCGCAGGGTATGAGGGGCATACCGAAGTAAGCTGCTCGGACATCTTCTTAATAAGGGTATCCGAGGGCTTTAATGAAGCTCTGAGCATATTCTCCCCCGCTCCGCAAAGCACTATCAGCACAACATTCTTGTACATTCTGTTAAGCTCGTTGTCAAGCTTTTCGATAGACGGAACATTTGAGGGTATACGGTAAAACTTCTTAACGGACGATATTACATTGACCGGGCATTTTTTATAATTCGGAAAAACAAGCACAAAAACCAGTCCTTATTTAAATTTTGCCAGTCCTTTGAGAGCAAGACGGATAAGCTCCTCGGGAGAAAGAGATGGGTCAAGCTTTGAAACAGCACTCTCCGCCTCCGCCTGGGTGTATCCCAGCACAAGAAGTGCGTCCACAGCTTCGGAAGCGGCTCCGCCCGAAATGAACGCCTTGTTTACAGGTCCCGAAGGAATAGTCTGAGTAAAACTCATCTGCTCCTTGGATATCTTGTCTTTAAGCTCAAGGACGATACGCTGAGCCATTTTTGGACCTATTCCCTTGACCTTTGTAAGCTGCTTGAAGTCACCCGTTGCCACCGCAAGGGCTAAATTATTAGGGTCGATGTCCGACAGAATGGAAAGAGCAGCCTTGGGACCCACTCCCGAAACGCCCAGCAGCATTTTAAAGCAGCCAAGCTCCCTTTTGTCATAAAAGCCAAACAGCTCCGTACCGTCCTCCCTCACCTGCAAATAGGTGTAGAGAATGACCTCATCACCGATATTTCCGAGAGAAGCAAGGGTGTTGTAGGTGGTGCGGCAGCCGTAGCCTACGCCTGCACATTCCACCACCGCAAGACCCGCTTCCTTTATAATGAGCGTTCCTCTCACGCTGTATATCATAAAGTTACATTCCTTTCCTTATCAAAAGCTTATGGCAGACGATGAATGTCCGTGACATATCGCCAGAGCAAGTGCATCGGCGGTGTCGTCGGGCTTAGGAACTCTTGAAAGACCGAGAATGCTCCTTGTCATCTCCATAACCTGCTTTTTCTCCGCTCTGCCGTAGCCCACCACCGACTGCTTCACCTGCAAAGGGGTATATTCATAAATGGGAATACCGCTTTCAGCCGCCGCAAGAACTATAACTCCCCTTGCCTGAGCCACATCAATTCCCGTTTTCTGATTGGTGTTGAAGAAGAGCTTTTCAATGCTCATAGCGTCGGGCTTGTATTTGGTTATAACGGTTTTCATATCGTTGTAAATGTCCAGAAGTCTCAGGGGAAAATCAGCCCCCGCTGCGGTGGTGATAGCTCCGTAGCCCTTGGGCTTGAAATTATATCCGTCATAATCAAGAATGCCGTAGCCCACAATGGCATAGCCCGGGTCAATTCCGAGAATTATCAAATAAGCACGCTCCTTAAAAGCAAAGCTTTATCATAGTTACATTTTATTATAGCACAAATCTTTCTTCTATGCAAGTCTTTTCAGGGATATTAGGATAAATTCACTAAATTTTTTCTAAGACAAAAATCAGTGCAAGGATACCGCTGAGAAACGGTATCCTTGCAAAGCTTATGAATTATTGTATCTTTTCAGGAACTGCTTTGTGCGCTCGTTCTCGGATTTTTCAAAGACCTCCTCGGGGGTGCCGTTTTCGATGATAACGCCCCCGTCCATAAAGATGACTCTGTCGGAGACTTCCTTTGCAAAAGCCATTTCGTGGGTAACTATCACCATTGTCATCTGCTCCTCCGCAAGACCTCTGATGACCTTAAGTATCTCTCCCGTAAGCTCGGGGTCAAGAGCAGAGGTGGGCTCGTCAAAGAACAGCATTTCGGGGCTTAGTGCAAGGGCTCTTGCAATAGATACTCTCTGCTGCTGACCGCCGGAAAGATTGCAGGGGTATTCATTTGCCTTTGATGAAAGCCCCATTTTTCCAAGAAGCTCCATAGCTTTTTCCTCGGCTGCTTTCTTGTCCATTCCAAGAACGCATATGGGGGCTTCGGTAATGTTTCTCAGCACCGAAAAATGGGGAAACAGATTAAAATTCTGAAACACAAGACCGATTTTAAGACGGACATTTCTCAGCGTCTTTGCGTCGGCATAAACAGCCTTTCCGTCCTCTCCGCAGGTTATCATAGGCGTGCCGCAGATGGAAATAGAGCCGCCGTCCGCTTTTTCAAGCTGATTTACAATTCTGAGCAGGGTGGATTTACCACTTCCCGAGGGGCCTATTATGGACACAGCCTGTCCCTTTTCCACCGAAAAGGAAATGTCTTTAAGTACCTCTGCCTTGCCGAAGCTTTTTGAGATATTTTTTATTTCAAGCATTGACATAACAAATATCCTTTCCCGTTACCTGTAGTAATTGAGTTTTTTCTCGATCAATGAGAAAAGGAATGTGAGCACCGTTGCAAGTACGAAATAGAATACGCCTGCAATGATAAGCGGAACAAGGGAGCTGTACACCTGCATCTGCTGACGTGCCTTGAGAGTTATCTCCGCATATGCCACCACATTTGCAATGGAAGTGTCCTTTACAAGAGTAATGACCTCGTTTGAGGAAGCGGGCACTATCCTTTTTACCACCTGAGGAAGAATTATCCTGAAAAAGGTCTGGCTCTTTGTAAATCCCAGCGCCGCCGCAGCCTCGTACTGTCCCTTTGGAATGGACTCTATGCCCCCTCGGAATATCTCTGCAAAATATGCCGCATAATTAAGGGAGAAAGCCGCCAGCACGGCGTAAAACATATAATTTTCGCTTCGTATATCAATTCCCGCAAGTATCGAGGCAATGGGACCGGGCAGTCCCTCCGCAAGCTTCAGATAAGGTATTATGTAATACACCGCAATGACCTGTAACATAAGAGGAGTTCCTCTCATTATTAGGATATAAATATTTGTAAGCCAGGATATAGGCTTTATTCGGCACATTTTCAGCACAGCGGCTATCATACCGAGAGGAATGGAGAACAGAAGCGTGAAGCCGAACACTTTCAGAGTTGGAACGAGATAATTTAGCAATATACCTGTGACATTTAAAATATCTTCGGTGGTCATTTTTATAATCAATCCTTTCGGGACAAAAGCAATATCTATTTTATTATATCAGATTTTTCCACATATTGCAACAATTTTGCAGAGGAAAATTTTTACGGGCAACAAATTCTGATTGACATTTTTGTAGAAATATGCTAAAATAAAATGGTATACTTTTATATGAAAGGCGGCACACAGTTTGAAGCTTATCACTTTTTTATACAATTCGGAAGAAATAGTCGGAGCAGTTACCCCCGACGGACAAAGAGCAGTTCCCTGCTCGGAGCTTGGAGTTAGCTATACCGATATGGAGACTCTCGCTTCTTATATCAGCAACGAGGAGCTTTGCGGTATGAAAGAAAGGCTTGCAGGCGCAAGCGGCGGTATCCCTCTGTCCGAAGTAAAACTCCTTGCACCCGTTCCCCGTCCCTCAAGGGATATAATCTGTCTCGGCGTTAATTTCAAGGATCACGCCGAGGAAAGCGTGGGGGTTATGGGCGCTGAATACGGCGGAGAACGGAAATACCCCATTTATTTTGCAAAGCACGTTAACGAAGCCGTTCCCTGCGGCGACTATATCAACGGTCATTTTGACATTGTTACCGAACTTGACTACGAAGCAGAAATGGCATTTATCGTGAGAAAGGACGCTGTGAACGTCAAGGCGGAAAATGCGGGAGAATACGTATTCGGCTATACTATAATGAATGATGTCAGCGCAAGATGTATCCAGATGAGACACAAGCAGTGGTTCAGAGGAAAAAGCTTTGACGGTTTTGCTCCTATGGGTCCCTGCCTTGTTACGGCAGACGAGTTCGAGTTTCCGCCGAAGCTTGACATTTCCTGCAAGGTAAACGGCGAACTGAGACAGAAAAGCAACACCGCCCTTTATATCCACAATATCCCCTATGCCCTCGAGGAGCTTTCAAGCGGAATGGTCATAAAGGCAGGCACTATAATTTCAATGGGAACGCCCGGCGGTGTGGGAATGGGCTTCAAGCCGCCAAAGTACCTTAAAAGCGGCGATGTTATCGAATGTGAGGTTCAGGGTATCGGAAAGCTTGTAAACGAAGTAAAATAATATAAAAAATATCTTGACAAATCGGTTGGAATATGTTTCAATTATAATAATATAAAATTATATTTGTATTTCGGAGAAAATTTATGGATCTTATTTTAGACGTGGTTCTTGATGCACTTATTGACTCGGTAAAGACCCTACCCTTTCTTTATGCGGCATTTCTGCTGATGGAGTTTATCGAACATCACGCAGCAGGCAAGCTGTCCCGCGCTCTTGAAAAGGCGGGACACTCAAGGCTTGGCGGAGCAGCAGTGGGAGCGGCGCTGGGCTGTGTTCCCCAGTGCGGATTTTCAGCAGCCGCCTCAAACCTTTATGCAAGCCGCATAATCGGCGCAGGCACGCTTATGGCGGTGTATATCTCAACTTCGGACGAGGCTATACCCGTACTTCTTGCCCACCCGGATCAGATAGGCTCTCTCTGGAAGTTAATCGCTGCAAAGCTTATAATTGCGATAATCGGCGGCGTGCTGTTCTCCTTTATCGCAGGATTTATGCTTTCAAAGGACGATGAAGCCAACTTTGATGAGATGTGCAGCGGCTGCGGCTGCGAAAATCACAGCATATGGTTTTCTGCATTCAAGCATACTCTTTCCATTTTCCTTTTTATCCTTATCGTAAATCTCGTTCTGGGACTTGTGATCGGTTTTGCAGGAGAGGAAAACGTATCGAACTTCCTTAACAATATGGGCGTATGGCAGCCATTTGCCGCCGCTCTGGTGGGAATGATACCCAACTGCGCCGCATCTGTTATCATCACCGAGCTTTATGCCACCGGCAGCATACCCTTCGGAACTGCCGTAGGAGGTCTCTGCACAGGCGCAGGAATGGGTCTCGCCGTTTTGTTCAGAGCAAATAAAAAACTGAAGGACAACCTTATTTTCGTCCTTTTTCTCTATATTATTGGCGTTGTCAGCGGCATCCTGATAAACGCTGCTTTTTAGGAGTGACTTTACATTGAGCTTCAAGGAGCTTTTGAAAAAAGAGACCGTCGCCATCATTTCGGCGGCAGCGGCTCTCATATCCTGTATGTTCGTGCCCGTAACGGACTATGTAAAATATATCGACACCGACCTAATCGGAATTTTATTCTGCCTTATGGCTGTTGTGGGAGGACTTTCCGAAAACAATGTTTTCAGAAAGCTTTCCGTAAGCGTTATACGCACCGCAAAAAATACAAGGCTTCTGGCGTTTTCTCTGGTATTTACGGTATTTTTCATATCAATGCTCATTACAAACGATGTGGCGCTAATAGCGTTTGTCCCCTTTACCGTAATGCTGTATGAAAAAATAGACCGTTCACCCGTTTATGTTATCGTGCTTGAAACCATTGCCGCAAATATGGGCGGAGCGTTCACCCCTTTCGGAAATCCCCAGAATTTGCTGCTGTTTTCCGTCTCGAAAATGAAAGCCACGGAATTTTTCTCAATTACACTGCCCATTACACTTATAAGCTTCGCTATGCTTGTGATCGCGGTAATGTTCATAAAAAAAGAGGATATTTCCATTGCCGATGATGAAAACATCAAGCTGCAGCGTCCGCGGTACATTGCTCTGTACGCCATACTTTTCGTTCTCTGTATACTGTCGGTTTTTAAGGTAATAAATATTATCTATGTACTGGCTTCCGTCTGCGTTGTTGTGGCAATACTCCAACCCAGCGTTTTTGCAAAGGTGGATTACGGTTTGCTCGTCACATTTGCCTGCTTTTTCATTTTTGTGGGTAATCTGAAAAATATTCCCGAGGTATCAAAGTTCATTATTACCGCCCTGAACGGTCACGAATATGAATGTTCGCTTGCTCTGAGCCAGATAATCTCAAACGTTCCTGCCGCTGTAATGCTTTCGGGCTTTACAGATAATTACAAGGCGCTTATTCTCGGAGCGGACATAGGCGGTCTGGGAACCCTTATCGCATCTCTCGCAAGCCTTATCACCTATAAAAGCTACATCAATTCAGAGGGTGCTCAGGCAAAGAAATTTCTCGGAGTTTTCACACTGATGAACGTCATTTTCCTTGCCGTACTCGGTATCTTCGCAAAGCTGTTTATCCTGTAGGATAACCATAAATTACATTTGAAAAATATTCGGCGCAGGTATATAATATACTTGTATCCTATAAGTAGTTTAGGAGTCTGCCTATGAAAAAGTATAAACAGATGATATCATTCTCCGCCGCACTTTCGCTTATTTTCGGACTGACAGGCGGAGCATATGCGAATAATGAGATGTTTGTGGAAATTATTCCCGAAACCGGCGGAGTGAACATTACTGTTGATACAGACAGAGATATCAGAAAGATAAGCCCCTATATTTACGGTATAAACGACATCGGAGATATAGGCAGCATTTCCCCTACGGTTATCAAGCAGAGCGGAGTTTCGCTTTCCTCATATAACTGGGAAACAAATTATTCCAACTCCGGCGTTCTCGGAATGAATACCAATGATATTTCTCTTGTAGACGATTATCCCTCCTCAAAGTGGAATACGCCTGCGCTTTATGCGGACAAGCTTGCAGCAAAAAGCCGTATGTATAACATTCCCGTAAAGCTGATTACTCTGCCGATGATGGGGTATGTTGCCGCCGACTCAATGGGTATCGTGTCTGACGATGATTTTTCCAAGTCCACAAGATGGCATAAGGTGAAATTCAACAAGAACGATACATACCTCAATAACCCCGATACCGACGATGATACGGTGTATGTTGACGAATATGTAAGCTTTCTTGTAAACCGCTTCGGCTCCTCTGCGGAGGGCGGAATAAACGGTTACTTTCTGGACAGCGAGCCGGACAAGTGGTCGGAGAATTTTCCTGTGCTGCACGAGCCTCCGCTTACCTTTGCCGAGCTTGTGGACAGATCGGCAGAGCTTGCAAACGCCGTCAAAGCCATTGACAGCAACGCCTTTGTTTTCGGTCCCTCACTCAGCGGTCTTAAAGGCTGCATTGATATGGGCAACAGCTCGGGACTGGCGATCTCCGATCCTCAGAACGAGTACTCCTGGTTTATAGATTATTATCTCAGCGAAATGCGCACAAGAAGCGCAGAAAAAGGCTATCGTCTGCTTGATGTGCTTGACGTACATTATTACACCGAAGCACAGACCCCTTTAGGCGGAGACGTTCTTACGGGAACCGACCCTGTTTCCAACGCTTTCAGAATGCAGGCTGTCAGAACGCTGTGGGACTCCGATTATACAGAGACCTCCCCCAACGTAATGATGTATAAGCAGTTTACTCCTATCATTCCTACGCTTCAGGCATCTATCCGTATGAATTATCCCAAAACAAGGCTGTCCTTTTCGGAATATGATTTCGGCGGCGGCAATGATATCAGCGGAGCAATTGCCGAGATTGACGCGCTGGGCATATTTGCGTCACAGGAGGTGTACCTTGCCTGCCTGTCTCCGCAGTCGGAGCAGTATCCTTTTCAGAAAGCCGCTCTCAACCTCTTTACAGATTATGACGGCAAGGGAAGCAGTTTCGGCAGCTATCTTGTTTATTCGGACAACGCAAACGATAATATGAGTTCGGTTTATGCCGCTCTTGACGACAGTGACCCGGAACTTCTGAGAATAATTCTCACAAACAAGCAAATGGTAAACGAGAAGGATTTTGAAATTGAAATAAGGTCTGACGAATATATCTATGAGCTTGAAAGTGCAGCTGCTATCGATAAGGATACAGCAAAGCTTTATCAGCCCGATATGGAGCTTTTTGATTGTGAGGATAACAGAATATCCTTCACTGCCGAAACCACCGGCGCATATATGCTTATCCTCAGAGGAACAGTTCCGGAAGATGTGACCGATGAAACCGACAGTGTGTGGAGCACCGACCCGCAGCAAACAGAGCCTGACGTTACGGATATCACTGCCGGCTCTGAAACAGGCGTGACATCAGATGCCGCAGCCCCCGATATCAGTGTTACGGAAAGCTCTGAGTACATTTATATCGAGCCATCGGACGAAACCGTCCCCGATCTTATTGAGTCTGAAACGGTTACTCAAACCACACTTGAGGAAAAACCTTCCGAAACAGAAATTACTACCGAGGAAAACGTTTCTGAGATAATATCCTCAGAAACCACCGAAAAAACCGATGATAATGAGGACGCTCCAAAAGTTCCTCTGCCGCTTAAAATAATCGTAAGTCTGATGTGTCTTACAGTTGTAGGCGGAATGGTTTATATATTGTTTTTTGACAAGAAATAGAAGTAAATGAATTATCCCCCGACAGCTGCCGGGGGATAATTCATTTTAAGGAGTTATAAAAATCACGAAGAACATAAAATGCCGATTTTTTATGCTTTTTATCTGCCGAGAGCAGTCCCTTTGTATTGTAGTATCTCTGATTTACGGACGTTCTTCTGGGGCAGCGGAAATCGTGGAGTATCCAGGGGGTCATACCCTTGATGTACGGTATTTTGCGGATATTTTCTATCTGCTTTTCATATACAAATGCCTGACAGTCCTCCGTGCCCTTGTCGGTAACGGTTCCTCTCAGCCCCGGGTATGCGTCTGCTCCGAATTCGGTAATGATAACGGGCTTTTTCGGGTCGCTGTTCTGGAAAAGCTCGGGCAGCATTCTCAGGTCTGCCGTGTACCAGCCGCAGTATTCGTTCACGCCGATTATGTCAAGATACTGCTCAAGCCTGTCCTCGATGGCATTTTTCTCAAAGTTTACAAGGCAGGCTGCGGACACAAGCCTTGTGGGATCGTTCTTGCGGGCACATTCCGCAAGACTGCCCATAAATTTAAGTCTGTCGTCCGTGTCTGAATTTTCATTGCCCACCGACCATATTATAACGCTGGCACGGTTAAAGTCACGTGTAATAAGCTCTGTAAGCTGATTTTCAGCGTCGCTGTAGGTGTCCTCCGACCAGAAATGCACCTCCCAGTAAACGGGAATCTCTTCCCAGAGAAGCAGCCCCATCTCGTCTGCAAGCTGTGCCATTCTTTCGCTGTGGGGATAATGCGCCACACGCATAAAATTACAGCCCAGCTCCTTTGCCGCACGGATATTTTCAATGCGCTCCTCATCGGTAAGCGCCTTTCCATTTGAAACGCTGTCCTCGTGGCAGCTTATTCCTCTGAGGAAAATCGGCTTGCCATTTAGGATTATATCCATACCCGACCTGCGTATCTCACGAAATCCCACTCTGTCTCTCACCGTATCGGTAAGGCAGGAAAGTGAAACGTCATACAGCTTCGGATCATCGGGCGACCAAAGTTCGGGAGCAGCTTCAAATATTATTTCTCCCTTTCCGTTTTCAACAGATATTTCCTCGGAAATGTTAAGCTCGTCAATGGTAAGCACCGCCCTTTCGTTCACCGCTTCGGACAGCGTAACGCAAGCACGTATTTTCTTAAATCCGCTGTCAGGTTCAAGGGCTATTTTAAAATCCTTGATATGTACATTCGGCACACGGATAAGCTCGATATCACGATATATTCCGCCATAGTTGAACCAGTCGGTATTTGAAGGGGGCACCTGCTCGTTCCGTCTTGCGCTGTCCGCCTGAATGATTATGCGGTTGTTATGCTCAAGAAAATCGGTAATATCAAAATAGCAGGGTGTGGAGCCGCCCCTGTGCATACCCACATATTTTTTATTGATAAACACTCTGCACAGATAATTAGCCGCACCTATTTTCAGTATCATACGTTCATCGTTGTTCTGCTTTGCGTACAGGAACTTTCTTGTGAAAATCATACTGCCCTCATAGAGCATATATATTTTATCTGTAGTGTTCCAGCAGCAAGGAAGGGTCATAAGCTCCCACTCGTCAAAGGAAAAGTCCACAGGCAGAGTGTTTCCGCCGCCGTCATAATAATTTTCCTCAAACCATTTCTGTCTGATAAATGTATCGTACTGATCTACGGCATAATGCCAATGACCGTTAAGGGACTCCTTTTTTCTGAACCTGTCATATATCATTGAATCTGCGGTGGCAAGCTTTTCAAAATATTCCTTTTCATAGTATTCCATAGGATTATCCGCTCCTTTCGATATATCTATTTTATCACAGGATTTTTCAAAATAAAATATCATAATTTGTCTATACTCTCTTGAAATATTTCAAAAATTGCTGTATGATATTATTATGAATGAAAATTACCGAATTTCCCATAACAAGGAAAAATACACCAAGCCCATATATTTTCACAGCCACGATTTTTATGAGATCTACTTCTTTGTGGACGGCAATGTTAAATACTACATTGAAAACGAGAGCTATGATTTATCGAAAGGAGATGTGCTGATAATTCCTCCGGGAAAGCTCCACCGTCCCGTAATTGACGGAGATCAGGTCTATGAACGCTATGTGCTGTGGATAAGCAGCCGTTATGCTGCGGCAAACAAGGGCATAGGCTCCTTTACCGACGAAATAATACGAATGACCGAGGAAAAGAACACCCGACTGACCTCATTTGAAGGCGATGAGCTTAGGTCGCTGACAGGGCTTTTTGACAAGCTGCTGGAAAGCTTCAATTCCAACGAACCTCTTGCCGAATTTACCGCCGAGAGCTGTATCACTCTTATATCCGAAGCCATTCTCCGCAAGCTGAGAAGCGCTCCGAAGGCGGAAGAGGAACAGGAAGATCTTATCCGTCAAGTCATTTCCTACATAAACAGAAACGTTGTGAACGCCCCCTCGCTGGAGGAGCTTTCCGACAGGTTTTTCGTTTCCAAATATTACCTTTCTCACAAATTCAAGGAGCATACAAAAACCACCGTTCATCAGTACATTTTGATGAAAAAGGTAAATCTGGCAAAGGAGCTGCTTGAAAAGGGTGTTTCCCCTCAGCAGGTATGCGAAAGCTGCGGATTTTCCACCTACTCCAATTTTTACAAGGCATTTAAGGCTCAGACGGGAAGCTCTCCGAAGCAGTTTGGACGGCAAATATAATAGCTGTCAGTCAAAATAAAATATATCCTCGAATTTTTTATCAAGGGCAATACAGAGGATAAGGGCAAGCTTGGCTGTGGGGCAGAACTGTCCCGTTTCAATGGAGCTTATGGTGTTTCGTGAAACGCCCACCATTTCCGCAAGCTTGCTCTGGGAAAGCCCCTGCTCGCTCCGTATTTCCTTTAATCTGTTTTTTAAGACAAGACTGTTTTCCATATTTTGACCATTCCTTAAATCAAACTGTAGACAAAAGCTGTAGCTCCCAATAAAGCACCCAATAAATAACACACACCCAATAACATACTATTGCGATTACTGAGTTTTATTCCTTTATAAATACCGGCACCGGCATTTACTGATGCAATTATGCTCCACAAGCCGTAATTACATCCCAATCCACAAAAAATCTGTATAAGGAACAAAATAAAACAAAGTATTATCCCACACGTTAATCCGATATTTGATGCATTAAGATTTACTTCCATTTCATATGGATCCCTTTGACTGTTTTCCTTGCGGCTCTTTTCAAGAATTTCTTCTTTGTTCATTATATTATCCTCCAAAAATAATGTAATTGCCAAGTTAACTTTGCAATTTCATTATAGCACTGCCAAGTACACTTGTCAAGCATTTTTGCAAAGTTTTCTTGGCATTTTTTATTTTGGATATAAAAGCAGAAAATATATTAACAAATTGTAAAAATATGCAAGTCCCTCTTGATTTTTATATACAGGTGAGCTATAATAAATTTAGCACTCAATAAGAACGAGTGCTAACACTTACAACAGTAAAGTGCTAATAATTATATAAATATTTTAAGGAAGTGCATTACAATGGCAGAAACCAAACAGTTCAAAGCCGAGTCCAAAAGGCTCCTGGATATGATGATCAACTCGATCTACACTCACAAGGAAATATTCCTCAGAGAGCTTATCTCCAACGCCAGCGACGCTATCGACAAGCTTTATTTCAAATCTCTCACCGATGACAAGGTTGGAATGAACAAATCCGATTTTGCGATAAACATCATTGCCGACAAGGACGCAGGCACCCTTACCATTACCGATAACGGTATCGGCATGACCGCCGACGAGCTGGAAAATAACCTTGGTATCATCGCAAACAGCGGCTCCTTCAAGTTCAAGAATGAAAACGAGAAGAGCGAGGACGTTGACATTATCGGTCAGTTCGGCGTAGGCTTCTATTCCGCATTTATGGTTGCAAAGGAAGTAAGGGTACGTTCAAAGGCATACGGCTCCGATAAGGCATATGTATGGACTTCCTGCGGCGTTGACGGCTACACCATTGAAGAGGACGACAAGGAAACTGTAGGCACAGAGATACGCCTTACTCTCAAAGACGACACCGAAAACGAGAAGTACAGCGAATATCTCAGCGACTTCCGCATCAAGGAGCTTATTAAGAAGTATTCAGACTATATCCGCTTCCCCATTAAGATGGACGTGGAAAAATCCCGCAGAAAGGAAGACGCCAAGGAGGACGATTATTCCGACGAGGCATATGAGAAGTACATCGAGAACGAGACTCTCAACAGTATGGTTCCTCTCTGGAGAAAGAACAAGAACGAGCTTAAGCCCGAAGATTACAACAATTTCTACAAGGAGAAATTCTACGATTACACCGACCCTCTCAAGTACATTCACTCCAAGGTGGAGGGCGCAACTACCTACGATTCGCTCCTCTTTATCCCCTCTCAGGCACCCTATAATTTCTATTCCAAGGATTACGAAAAGGGTCTCCAGCTTTATTCCAGCGGCGTTCTCATTATGGATAAATGCGCAGACCTGCTCCCCGATTATTTCTCATTTGTAAAGGGACTTGTGGATTCCGCAGATCTTTCTCTTAACATTTCAAGAGAAATGCTCCAGCACGATCATCAGCTAAAGCTTATTGCAAAGTCTATTGAGAAGTCCATCAAGAGCGAGCTCAAGAAGATGCTGAACAACGACCGTGAGAATTATGAGAAATTCTGGAAATCCTTCGGCGTTCAGCTTAAATTCGGCGTTTACGACAACTACGGCAGAGACAAGGACGCTGTTGAAGATCTGCTGCTTTTCACATCTTCCGCAGAAAAGAAGCTTGTAACTCTTGACGAGTATGTTTCCAGAATGAAAGAAGATCAGAAGTACATCTACTATGCCGCAGGCGACAGCGTAAGCAAGATCGAGGCTCTTCCTCAGACCGAGCTGCTTCGTGACAAGGGCTATGAGATACTTTATCTTACCGACAACGTGGACGAATTTGCCATCAAGGTGCTTATGAGACACGGCGAAAAGGAGTTCAGAAACGTTTCCGAGGGCGATCTGGGCATTGACAGCGAGGAGCAGAAGGAAGAGACAAAGAAGCTGTCCGAGGATAACAAGGATATGCTTGCTCTCATTACCGAGGCTCTTGGCGGCAAGGTCAAGGAGTGCCGCATTTCCGACAAGCTGAAATCTCACCCCGTATGCATTTCAAGCTTCGGACAGATATCTCTTGAAATGGAAAAGATTCTCAATCAGAACCCTCAGAACCAGAAGGTCACTTCCGAAAAGGTGCTTGAGATCAATCCCAATCACAAGATATTTGCCGCTATGCAGAAGCTTTTCGATACCGACAAGGACAAATTCAAGGACTACGCTTCTATTCTCTACGATCAGGCTCTTCTTATCGAGGGAATGCAGATCGACGATCCCGTTGAGTTTTCAAACAAGATCTGCAGCCTGATGGCTCAGTAAAAATTACAGTTTATTTTTAAAGTAAGCGCCGCAGGATTTTGGACCCTGCGGCGCTTATGTCTTATATTCAGCTCATTCCTTTATGATATACGCCGTAAGTATAGGATTATCTGTATCACGCAAAAACAACCCCTCCTCAATATTCAGCACCGAGCTGTATTCATATACGGTAATATTTCCGAGGCTGTCGCTGTATTCACCGTTAACCGAATACATTTTTGACCTGTACGTTTTTTGTGAATGGATATTTCCCATTGCAAAACATCTTCAGCCATTTGGACGATATGGATAATCCTACCAATTGGTTTTTCCCACAAGCCTGTCCCTCACGAAATGTTCGGTTTGAAGCAGCGTCCAAAGAGCGAAAGCTTTTTATTCCTTCATCTATTGTTTCCCATACTTCTTTGTATATCATAGAAGATTTTCTATCCTCGTCCTCAAAGGTTTTGTCCCTGTCCTCGGGAGTGAAAATAACAAAATCAGTATATAACTTGTCCCTCGTGCGCTTTAAAAGCTCGTCGGCATATCGGGCAAGCTCGTTTCCTGCCTTTGAAAATTTTTTATCTGACAATTCGGAGTCCTCCTGTGAATGCTTTCATATTTATAGTCGCAGATATCTGCGGCAGGTTTGCTGTTAATTTCATTTTCTCATAAATTTAT
>JAQYLI010000003.1 GCA_028720105.1 Oscillospiraceae bacterium
CCTGTCCAGTTTTTCAACTGACTTCGGTTTTTCAGTCTTTTCCTTGACTTCTTAAATACTCTTCGCTTACCTTTCGATAAGCTCGGAATTTCAAGGGTTTCTTGGTCGTTCATTGTTCAATTTTCAAGGTTCTGAGTTCGCTCTCTCTTTCGAGACAGCTTATTTAGTATATCACATTCATTCAGGTTTGTCAAAGAATATTTTGTATATTCTTTTTGAATGATTTGTGAACGCTCGCCGCCGCTTTTACTTTGTTTTTCCTTTCGGTTTACCTCATATCACCGACAGCTTTATTATCTTACCATATCCATTTCAAAATGTCAAGCCTTTTTCGACAAGTTTTTCGGATTTGTTGAAAAGTTCTACTTGACGAGCCATTTGCCCATCTTCAAATGTGCAGTTTCACATCACTCAAGCGTCTCTAAAAATGCTGTAAGCTGCTCCGCCGCCTTTTTGTGAGTAGCCACCGAGGGGTGATAATCGCCGCCGTAGCCGTCCTCCTCGCTCTGATAGTCAAATTTCATAGTACGAATATGCTCGTCGGAGTTGTCTCTCGAAAAATCTGCCGCCGCTTCTTCTATCTGCCCGAAAAGCTCCGCACCCATTATGCCCATTGTGCAGACAATTTCCGCGTCGGGATTATGCTCACGCACATCGCCCAGGAATCCGTAATACGCCTCATAAAACTCGTACTGCCTGTCCTCATCCCTGCCCGTGTAGCTGTAATCATTGGTGCCGATGTTTATTACCACAATGTCGCTGCCCTCTCCGAAATCCCATTCGGAAAGAGGCTCAATTCCGCGGCGCTGCTCAAAATTCGTGTCGGTGTAATCATATACCTCACTAAGAAGCAGATAATCCTCTTTCTCACCCACGTATTCCGTGTAATTAGAAATAAGTCCCAGTCCGCTTATGCAAACAAGACTGTAATCTGCGTCAAGATTTTTTGCGGTCAGATAGCCATATGTGGCGGCACCGTTCTCATAATCGCAGTTAAATCCATACTCGGGACCCTCGGCTTCGTTGGAATATCCGCAGGTAATGGAGTCCCCTATTACCTCGATACTAAGCTCTTTTTCGGGGGCGGGGGCAATTCTGCTTGCATTGCAGGTGATGGACTTAATGCCCGTATTGGTCATCTGATTTTCGGTAAGCTTGACAATTGCCACCTCGGCATTTTTTAGCTCCTCGCCATCGTAGAGAACATAGCTCTGCTCCCCGTCCTCGAGACGTATACGCTTTGTGAGTTCGCCGTTTATTTCCACACCTATCCAGCCCTGCTGCCTGCCCGAATATGCGCCGCCGTTGGAAACAAGCACCGCTTCCACCCTGTCCCCCGTCATATTGAAGCGGACTGCCGAGCAGGTGTATGACAGATAACAGATATCGTTATGCTCGATATACCGACCGCTGTATTTCACATTTTCCTCCGAGGGAACAAAAACTACCTCCTCGGCGTGGGGCGAATAGAAATAGGGAACGCCCTCAAGTCCCCTGTCCTCCGCCTCGGGGTCAAAGTCGTGTACCGCCTCGGAAGATGTTTCAGAGGTATGGGATATTACATTCGTCTCCGCCGTAGTCTCGGCATAAGAGGTCACAGGCTCCCCCGAATTTCCGCTTCCGCAGGCGGTAAGAGCAAGTGCCGCCAGAACTGCGGCATATTTTTTCTTCATCAAATTCATCTCCCTCGGAATTTTCATTTTTGTTATTATACCACATTTGCACGTTATTTTCAAGGATTTTTCGGAGATTTAAAATACGCAACACATTTGCGAATTGTAATTCTCAGAAACGAAAGACGGCTCAGAGAGCCGCAAATCGCTCTCCGAGCCTGTAAAATGATAATGCTTTCAAAATATGAATTTTTTTCAATATTTGCCGATGATATAAGTGCTTGCTTCAATCCTCGATCAGCCAGACTACCTCGACCTTTTCATCTTCCTCAATCATAGGATCGGAGAGATGTTCTGCGAAAGACGAAGCAGACTCCGCCAATATGCACATTTGTTCCTGGCACATAAAGTCCATACTGCATTCGGAATATTGAGTGGTCACGCTTGCTATTCCCTTGATTTTTTGCCCCGTAAATGACGCTATCAACTCTGCCTTGCTTTTTGAATCTGCAATAGCATCCCTTAGCAGCTCCTTGTGTAAAGCATTTAAATCGGAATAGATGTATTCTTCGTTCAAAACAACATTAAGCTTGTACTTGGCAATATACTGCATCATACTGTTTATGTTGTATGTGCTGAGCGGCATTCTGATGGATATTTTACGCTCCGACAAATACGGCTTTTCACCTTCATCAAAGCTGTACTTTTTCGAGGTATTATTATCTTCCAGTTCAAACATTTCTGATTTTATACCATTGTTTTCCATAATTTCAAGAAAATGTTCAAGCTCTTTGTTTACCGCCTCAACAGCTTCGGGAATTGTCATTCCATCTGCCGTGAACCCAAGAGTGTATTTCACAATATCACACTTTACTCTTCTCTCCGCATATCCTTTTACCGTCATTTCGCCCATAATGATCTTCCTTTCTGCATTAAATTTTTTTCATAAGGATCATCTTGTATATCCTTAATTCCAATTATACTCACTATCTGTGTAAAAATTTTCACAGCAAAAGTTTTCTGAAAAAATTCAAACAACACCGACAGAACGCCTTTGCCCTGTCGGTGTTGTTTTCTGCATGTAAGCTTACACGTATATTATTCCATACAGCTTGCTGCTGAGTGTGCCGCAATAGAAAGCCCTTTTCCGTCCATAAAAATGTCCCCCGCAAAATTTTTATCTCTTCACCTTTGAATAATCCACAAGGCTCATATTAAGGTCAACCTCTCCCTCAATGCCGCTGACACGCCCGTCGGACGCATACTGCCACATTGTGAAATAATAAGGATATTCGGGAATGTCACGATACTCCGCAAGCCAGAAATCAAAGCCTGCAAGCCTGCTCATATCAAGCTTTGTGAGAGCCATTTTTTTAACGCTGTAGACCATAGGGATATGCCCGCCCTTTGCAATGCGGTTGCAGAAGGCGGCGGCGCAGTCGTTCAGCACATCGGCTGACACCTCGTTTGTGCGTGCAGTCTCGTCCCCGACGATCTCCCAGTCGAATACAACGGGGTACATTATCTCGTAGCCCTCTATCTCCCTGAGAACCGCTTCAGCCTCCTCCACAGCCTCCTCGGCACTCACCGCCTGTGAATAGAAATAAACGCCGATGTCAAGCCCTGCGTCCAGCGCCCCCTCCGCATATTCGTGAAAGCGCTCGTCAATGTTTATCTGCCCCGACTCATAGCCCCGATAACCGAGACGGAGCATAGCAAAATCCACACCGTCCGCCTTCACAGCTTCCCAGTCGATGTCCCCCTGATGATATGACACGTCAATGCCTGTTTTGTTGACCTTTACCCCGTCTATGTAATAATTCTTGAAGCCGTTTTGGGTCTTCACGTTGTCAAACTCCACCTCATGACGGGGAACATCGGTCAGCGCCGCCAGCCACGTATCTCCGTATGTAGGGTCGTCAAGGTTGATAACGTCCTTTTCCCCGAAATATTCAAACACTCTTGAAGCCTCGGCCGAAATATATTCCTCGTCCTCTTTAAGCGCCTTGTCAAGCCTTGCGTTATTTATACCAAGCACCGCCAGGGAAACACCCATAACCAAAATGATAATGTTTCTCGGGTCAAATCTGATTTTTTTCTGCGGCTGTCCGCTGCCTGTACGTGAGGGCAAGCCGTTTCTTTCTTCCATAGTTTTTCTTCCTTGTAAATTTTTCGTTAAGTGTCAATTCGTACTATAATATTCATACAGAGCCGAGCATTACCATCATAGGCAATGTAACCGCCGAAAGCAGAGTAGTCACCGCAAATATGACCGCCGCCATTTCGGGGCATTTTTTGTATCTTATAGCAAACATCGTTCCCGTTGCCGCCGCAGGACAGCCTGCCGCCGCCATAACCACCATAAACACCATATGGGGAATGGGGAACCATCTAAAAATGAGCCAGAACAGAACGGGGCATACAATGAGACGGAGGAATGTTGCACGATAAACACCTATATTTCTGATATGATCTCCTATGACCGTTTCGCTGATGGTAACGCCTGCGCAGAGCATAGCAAGAGGAGTGTTCATACTGCCCACATAATCCGCCGCGGAAAGAACAACTCCCACAGTCGCCTTAATAAACGCAGGGAATGGTATTTCAGACAGCGCAGGACGGATAAGGAATGTCACAAGTCCCAGCACTGTTGCGATTATGGCGGGAGAGGTCAGCACCTTTTTCAGAGAAGTTTTCTGCTCCTTTCCGCCGAAGGATATTACGCCGTGTGTCCATACCATAATATTAAAAACGGTAACGTAGCCTGTGAGATAAAATACTCCCTCTGCGCCGAAAAGTCCGTTAATAAGAGGGATTCCCATAAATGCGCAGTTCGAATAAACTGCAGCAAACTGCTCCACCCGACCCTCATCGGTGTGATTTTTTCTATAAAGAATCATTACAAGAAAAATCATTATGCCATAGGAAATAAAGCCAAGTACAACCGAAAGTCCCAGTCCTAAAAGAAGCTGAGTATTGAAATCCTGCTGATATGACATAAAGATGAGGACGGGATTTACCACCTCAAGAACAAAGCTTGACAGCTTTGAATTTGTCTCCTTATTGATAAGCTTTTTCTTTCCGCATAAAATGCCTAAGGACACAAGAATGAACATAACTGCGATCTGTTTGACGCAGATAAGTGAAAGTTCCATTTTAAATAACCTACCTTTTAAATTTCTCGTTCTTTTTTATTCTTTTTCTTTTCCTCATACATTTCAATGAACATTGAAAGGCAGCAGAGGACAGCCATTCCCGGGGCGGCAATGTCCGTACCGAAGCTTCTTCCGCCAACTGTAAAGGCTTCACAAAACTCCGATGTAAGACTGTAGATGAACAGGAATGCCGCCGCCGAGCGCATATCGCCCAGCTGTAGAATAAGTATGCCTGCCGCCGCTCCGATAACGGAGTAATATGCCGCCGCAGGAATAATGATATTGTATGTAATAAGCCCTGTCTTTGCCTCATATGCAGATAATGCTCCGTAAAGCAGAGCGGAAATTATCACCGCAGGTATGGAGCCGAAGTCATAGCGGATAATGTGGAAAAAGTAGCCGAATATCACAATGGCAGAAAACAATCCGGTCGCCACTGCGGTCAGGAATATCTCCGAAATATCAACGTCGGCATTCCAGTTTATTGCTCTAACCTTGAAGGCAAGCCCGATAAGCGTTCCCGCAAAGGCAGCGCCGAAGCCCCAGGAACCTCCCGGAAGCACATTTTCCGCCAAAAAGCCCTTTGCAAAAAATGACCGCTTATTGCCCTCCACAACGGTCAAGAAAAACCAGCTGATAACTATTGCCGCAGCTGCAGTGACAAGTACATCAAAAGGAGACGGCAGAAAAAGCTTTGAAACATAGCCTGCCGCCGCGCAAAAAGCTAAAAACATCACAAGCTTTATGACCGAGCCTGCAAAAAATTTTGCATATTGCCTGTCTGCCATAGGCTACCACTCACTTTCTTTTTTTCTTTTTATTATTTTTTCCGCTTGTTCGGGGAACGGCATTTATCATAAGGCGCAGGCGGTTCACCTCTGCGGTGATATCCCCCATACCCGTATATCTTCCGAAGCCAAGCTCGGCTATCTCCGCCGCTCGCTCCTTCATATCAAGCTTCAGCATCGTCTTAACGATACAGATATCCGCCATCAGCGTACATCGCGGGTCAGGTTCGCTGAGCAGCTTTATGAACACCGTTACAGCATTTTCGTAGCGCTTTTCGATATACTCCTTTATGCCTACAGTCCGCCGCATCACAAGGGAATTTTCCCCCAGCACAAGCCTATTCTGCTCCTCGTAAAGCGTTCTTATCCTTTCGGGCTTCCCCAGAAGAAAAAGGCAGAGTATGTAATTATTAACAAACACGTGACCTATTGTTTTCGGGAGCCTGCTTATGTCCGTCTGCTCGAAAGCGTCCAGAGCGTCTCTCAGCTTTCCCCGAAACAGCATTCCCTGAGCGGTGAGCGCCTGACCCTCCGCTTTTTCCTTGGGGTTTCCTGCGGTCTCACATTCTGCAGAGAGCATTTTCATATATTCGTCATTGTAGCCGTGCTCCGCAAGATACATTGCCGAGTCCGCATAATGACCCGTCATTTTCAGAAAACCCTTAACGGTCTCTTTAAGGCTTTTTACGGCTTTCATCTTTTTCATACCTTCTTGAGTATTTTATCTTTATCACAAGCGACACAACTGCATCGGCAATGAGCAGAAAGCCCATAAAGCCGTGAATGACGGTTGTAGTGATGTCATAGCCGTAGGTAAACGCCACGATAAGGAAAAATCCTCCCGCAAACAGGAGCATTGCAATTTTGAGATACTTCACGCAGAGGGCAGCATATTCCGCCAGCTCCTCCTTGCCCTCTTTTATGCTTCTGATTATACCCACGCAGTCCACCGCCGCCACAACAAACAGCATTAACAGTATTGCGTCATATATCCAGCCGTAGCTGAATATGTCTATCTTATTCATATGCTTCCGCCTTTCACATATTACTTACTCCGCCGTCTCCTTGGGAACAGTGACTTCCAGCGCCTTGATAAGCTGGGCATCGGTAAGGAGCGCTGCTTCGTCGGATATCCGGTTCAGGTCTATCTCCGAGGACAGAGCCACGTCAAATTCAGGCTTTAAGCCTGTGCCGTTGAAATCGCCGCTGTTGTCCGTTCTGAGTATCGCCGTTGAGAGCATTACCACAGAGCCGTCTGAGCAGGTGTAGGCTGTCTGTAAATATCCCTTGCCTGCAGTGGTCTTGCCGACCGTATGTGCCGCGCATTTATCGGCAAGTGCAAATGCGAAAAGCTCGGAGGTGCCTGCGGTGTTCTGATTTACTATCACGGACATAGGCATTTTTATCTCCTCCGACTCGGTGCATACCACCATCGCTTCGGTGGTGCCGTTTTTATATTCGGCTGTAACCACCGTTCCTGCGCCGATGATATGGTCAAGACATTTCTGCAGTGACTCCATTGAGCCGCCCTTGTTATTTCTCAGGTCAAAGATAAGTCCGCTTGCGCCTGCGGAGATAAGCTCGTCAAGCTTTGCTTTAAGCTGAGACTCGGTCCTGTCGGTGAATGAGGATATCTTTATGTAGCCGATAGCGTCAATGACCCTGCCTGTGACAGTGACCTGCTCGGAGCGCTGTGCCGAAACGTTATAGGTGATAAAATCGCTGGTGCCGTCATCGTTTGTACGCTTCACATACAGCTTTACACGGGTACCCTCCTCGCAGTTAAAAAGTGAGGTTGCCTCGTCATAGCCGCCCTCGAAAGCGATAACGTCCGTATTGTTTACGGCGGTGATTATATCCCCTGCAAGAAGTCCCGATTCCTCGGCGGAGGTGCCCGGGTGTACCTCGGTTATTTTGATATATCCGCCCGGCTCCTTTTCATAGTTAAAGCCCAGCCACACGGACACACCCGTCTGCTCGGTCTGCCGCTTGGCATAGTCCTCGGCGGTGAGATACTCGGCATAGCCGTCTCCCACACCCCCGATATAGCCCTGCACCATTCCTTCGATAAGCTTTGCTTCGTCAATTTCTCCGATATAGTGAGTGCGGCTGTAGGTGTCTATCTCGGAAAGCTTGCTGTAAAACTCCTGCTTCTCGCTGACGCTTTTTATCTTGTTGTTGAACATATCCAGGGTAACGTTGCTTGTTATGATAAAGGTCACGGCAGCTGTTATCGCCATAAGTCCTATTGTTATTCCAAGTGATACTTTTATCTTCATCTCTTTCTATCCTTTTAACGCAAAATACCCGCTGCCTGCATAGGCAGCGGGGCAGGCTTCATCATCCCATACTTACATAGTTAAGCGGATCCACAGTCTCGCCGTTCACTCTGACCTCAAAGTGGCAATGATTGCCGTATGCATAGCCCGTACAGCCGATGTAGCCGATGGTCTGTCCTTGTGTTACCTCGTCGCCCACGCTGACGGTGCAGCTTGACATATGACCGTAAAGGGTGGATATCTTGTCACCGTGGTCTATAAGAACGTGTATTCCGTAGCCGTTGCCTGTATTGGACGCTCTGATAACGGTTCCCGAAGCGGAGGCTACAATAGGCTCTCCTGCACAGCCGGGCTTATTGATATCTATTCCCTTGTGGAAATCGCTGGCTCCGCCCTCCTCGGCAATGGTTCTGTAGCCGTATGTATCTGTCATATTGAGAACTGTGGGGCAGGGCCAGATAAAGCCCTGTGAAGCTCCCGTTACATACTGATATGTATCGTCGGAGTCGTCCTCAGGCTCAGGCTCGGGGGCAGGCTCAGGCACGTATTCCACGCCCTGCGCTTCGGCTTCAAGCCGCTTCTGCTCCTCCTCAAGCTGTCTCTGACGCTCCTCCTCTTCCTTACGCTTTCTTTCTTCCTCCTTGCGCTTTCTTTCCTCTTCTTCCCTGCGTTTGCGCTCTTCCTCACGCTTTCTTTCAAGCTCTTCCTGCTGCTTTCTGATATATTCCTGCAGCTCTTCCTCGGCGTCAGCTTCCTCACGCTTTATTTCCTCGGTGCGGTTTCGGCTGTACTCCGCCTGAGCCTCGTACCACGCCTTTGTCTCCTCGTGGTCGGCATAGGTCTGCTGAAGATCGGCAAGGACCTGCTCCGCTTCTGCCTTTTTCTGCTCAGTCTCTTCCTTTGTCTGCTCAAGAGCGGCTTTATCGTTATTGAGAGCGGTTATTTTTTCATTAAGATCGTCTATCATTTCCTTGTCGTGACGGGACATTCTCTCCATAAGCTCCGTTCTCGCAAGGATATCGTAGAAATCGGTAGAGCCTGCAAGCATAGAAGCAATGCTGTCGTTTCCGTTCATATACATTGCACGCAGACGTGCCTTGAACTCCTCAATGCCCTCGGCAACTTCCGCTTCCTTGCCCTTTATCTGTTCCTCAAGGTCGGCAATGTCATCATTTAAGAGAGATATCTGCTCCTTGATATTGGCGATCTCCTGTTCCTGGACCTTCATTTTTTCATCGTATATCTCAAGATATTTTTCGTGCTCCTCGGCGTTTTGCTCATAATCGCCGAGAGACGCCTCAAGCTCCCTGCGCTCCTCGGCAAGAGCAGCCTGCTTGCGCTGAAGCTCGGCAATATCGTCCTCATAATCGGCAGTGACAACCGAGCCTGTCATTACCGACAGAGCAATGGCACCTGCGGCACAAAGGGCGCTCACGCTCCGAAAAAGCTTTTTAACCGTATTCTTTTTCATTTTATTTTCCCTTTCGTTTCCTGCGTTTTGTTCTATCTTTTTTACACCTTTACGTGTTTCTTTACGCTTCCTACAGTACCGAGAGAAGCAAGGAATGCCCCTGATGCAATGTAAATAACAGCAAGTTTCCACATAAAGCTTTCAAGGGGAATAAATCCCGAGCTTCCCATTACGGAGAAGAGCGTTGTTTCCGTTGAAAGAAGGGCAATAAGCCTGTCATATCCCACAAATGTAAGGATCGAAGCAACTATACCTGCCAGAATACCAAGCGTCAATCCCTCAATAAAGAAAGGCACCTTGATAAATCCGTCGGTCGCCCCAACATATTTCATAATGGTTATCTCTCTGTGACGCATCTCAACGCTTGCACGTGTTATGTTAGATATCATAACAAAGCATACCAGCATCAGTGAAATGAAAATAATGCCACAGATAACCATTATTGCGCTTTTAAGCCCTGTAAGGATATTTACGAAATCATAGGGAGCCTTTACCTTTTCGATATGGCTGTAGGAATTGATGGCGTAAAGGGTGGAGCTCATTCGGGTAATATCCTTTATCTTGATACGGTATGCGTCGGGGAGAGGATTTTCATCTATGTATCCGAAAATATCCTCGGCGTCGTTCATATCCGCCTTAATGCCCTCGAGAGCCTCCTCCTTTGACCAGAAAATGACATCGGAAATGTTCTCGTCGGCTTTGAGCTTGTTTCCAAGCTCCTCGATATATTCGTCGTCGGCGTCGTCGGTAAGGAAGATAACTACCTCGTTTTTATCCTCCACGCCGCTGATAAACGTATTTATATTAAGCGAAAAAAGTCCTGTGAAGCCAACAATAAGCAGGGACACCGTCAGAACGCAGAAGGTCGCAACGGAGGCGATATTGTTGTTCAGGATATTTCTCACGCCTTGCTTGATAAGATAGCCTGCACCGCTGAGTCTCATTGATTTTTTGCTTTCCTTTCCCTTAAATTCGGTCGTCGAAGGAGATCTCGCCCTTTCGGATATTTATGAGTCTGCCGCCCATACGCTTTACAAGCTCGTGCTCGTGAGTTACCATAAGCACGGTGGTGCCGCGGTCGTTTATCTCCTTAAGAAGCTTTACTATCTCCACAGATGTGCGGGGGTCAAGATTTCCCGTTGGCTCGTCGGCAATGATAAGCTGGGGGTTATTGACAAGCGCCCTTGCAAGGGCAACACGCTGTTGCTCGCCGCCCGAAAGCTCGCCGGGATAGCGGTTTATCTTTTCCTGAAGCCCTAAAAGTCCTATTACCTGGGGCACTCTTTTTCTTATGTATTTGGTGGGCGCGTCGATACATCTGAGGACGAACGCCACATTGTCATAGACTGTCATTGAGTCTATGAGCATAAAGTTCTGGAACACAAAGCCGATGGTACGTCGCAGCTTGTGAACGTCCCGCTGCTTCATTTTAATAAGGTCGAAGCCGTTTACCTTGATAACGCTTTTCACATCGGCTCTTTCGTCCGCCCTTACTTCTCGGGTAAGGAGCCTTATGAGGGTACTTTTTCCTGCACCCGACTCGCCCACCACAAAGGCAAACTCGCCGTCATTTATTTTAAGGGACACATCGTTCAGAGCGTCAACTCCGTTTTTATATGTCACCGATACATTCCTGAGTTCTATCAAAAAATTCACCGCCTGAGTATATATAAAAGCAGATAAAAGGGCAGTAGAGATCCCCGACTGCCCCCTGAAAATCTATTTGGTTTTCTTTATCTCCGCCGCAGCTTTGCCGCATCAGAACTTTGTGGGATTTGCGGAGAGGTATTTCTTGACCATAAGCGCGATCTTAAAGATGATAGCGTGGTCAAATTCTCTGAGGTCAAGACCTGTGAGCTTCTTTATCTTTTCAAGTCTGTAAACCAGAGTATTTCTGTGTACGAAGAGCTTTCTTGAGGTCTCGGACACGTTAAGGTTATTCTCGAAGAATTTCTGAATGGTGAAAAGGGTCTCATGGTCGAGGGACTCGATGGAGCCCTTCTTGAACACTTCCTGGAGGAAGGTCTCGCAGAGGGTGGTGGGAAGGTGGTAGATAAGTCTTGCGATACCCAGATTATCGTAGGAAACGATGACCTTGTCGGTATCGAACACCTTGCCGACCTCGAGAGCGATCTGAGCTTCCTTGAAGGAGCGGGCAAGATCCTTTACGCCCACAACGGCGGTGCCTATGCCCACGTTGACACGGGTATAGAACTCGCCCGAGAGGGTGTCGGAGATGGAGCGGGCAAGCTTTTCAAGGTCCTTGGACTCCACGTTGCTCTTTATTTCCTTAACAAGGACGATATCGCTTTCGGTGATGTTGAAAACGAAATCCTTGGTCTTATCAGGGAAGAGGTTCTGGATAACGTCGTATGCGGACACGTCGTTTGAGGAGATTATCCTGATAAGGAAAACCACTCTGCTCACATCTGCATTGAAGTGAAGCTCTCTTGCCTTTACGACGATATCGCCGGGGAGGACGTTATCGAGGACAACGTTCTTGATGAAGTTGTTGCGGTCGTACTTCTCGTCATAATACTGCTTGATGCTCGAGAGTGTGATCGCCATAATATTTGCATACTTTGCCGCATTTTCATCGGTACCCTCCACAAAGACCGCATAGTCGGGCTTTATGTGAGAGCCGAAAGGCTTATAAGTATATCCGTCTCTTACGAAAATATCGTGGGAATCGCTGAGGTCAAGGGAAACAAATTCGTTGGTAGTGCCTATCTTTGTAAGCTCGCTGCAGGCAATAATAGTAGCGGTGGAGTCCACTACTCCTATAACGCAGTCCATTGTATCTCTCATCTGATGAATGAGGCCTTGAAACAGTCTGTTTGACATTTACAGTCTTCCTTTCATTTTCTCCGCCGAAGCTGCGGGGGTCGGGTGTTGCCGATCATAGCTGCACTGCGGTCCTTTCAAGCGGCAGAGTCGCTCACTCAGATGACCTGTCACGGGAACAAACCGTTTTTTCGATGGGACAGATCACCCTTGACCGCTTCCTATATAGTTTAAGTTTATCATATTATTCGTTTATTTGTGTTAAGTTTTTATGAACATTAGTCAAATATCACAATTTTTTTATCTTATGAATAAAAAGCAAAAGGAGTACGTTCCCTGAGAACATACTCCCTGAAATTCAAAATACGGGGCAGAATTATCTGGATTCCTCTGCAAATCCGCTGTCTACAAGCTCGATAAGGGCTGTTACAGCTTCCTGCTCGTCAGCTCCGTCAGCGATAATTCTGATCTGTGTGCCGCCAACAATACCAAGTGAGAGAATACCGAGAAGGCTCTTTGCGTTTACTCTTCTCTCTTCCTTTTCGATCCAGATTGAGGACTTGAACTCATTTGCCTTCTGAATGAAAAATGTTGCGGGACGTGCGTGTAAGCCAACCTGATTCTGAACCATTACATCTTTAACAAACATAACACTCTCTCCTATCCGTTAAGTAGCTATTTCTAAATTCAAGAGAATAACTATAACTTGCTTTAAGCTATAATTAAATTATACATTGCAAATTAACCTTAGTCAACAGAAAAATATGATAATTTTCCGTTTTTGAGGAATTTTCTGCCTTTTGAATTACTGAGCTGATTTTTTGGCTTTTTGATTTGTGGATTTTCACTAATTTTATGCCACCTGTACAATTTTCAACAGAGTTTTATATGCAAATCCACAGGAATTTGTTCATCAAACATCTTATGATTTTAAACCATTTGTAAATATATGAACGTTTCAAAGACAAGTGACCCTATTTTTTGAAGCTCACCGGTCCTCTTCCGACAGCATATCGGGACGTCTTTCGGCAGTTATCTTCACCGCCTGTTCGTGTCTCCAGGCTGCGATATTTTTGTGGTGTCCCGTAAGAAGTACGGGGGGCACCTCCATACCCTCCCAGACCTCGGGACGGGTGTAATGGGGGTACTCGAGAAGCCCCGAAAAATGGCTCTCCTCGGTAAAACATTCCTCCGCCGCAAGCACTCCGGGCACCATTCTCGCCGCCGCGTCGCAAATGACCATTGCAGGAAGCTCTCCGCCTGTGAGAACATAGTCCCCAATTGATATCTCCTCGTCCACGATCTTGTCGATAACGCGCTGGTCTACACCTTCATAATGCCCGCAAATCACGAAAATATTCTTCATCTTTGAAAGCTCAGCCGCTTTTTTCTGTGTAAAAACGCTGCCTTTCGGGGACATATATATGACATAGGGCTTTTCGTCAAGTCCCTCGCACACCGCCTGCCAGCAGCGGTATATAGGCTCCGCCTGCATTACCATACCCTTGCCGCCGCCGTAGGGGGAATCGTCCACTCTGTTGTGCTTGTCAAGGGTATAATCCCTTATCTGATGGCAGTAAAGCTGGATAAGTCCCGCTTTTCTGGCTCTGCCGATTATGCTTTCGCCCAGCACGGCTTCGCACATATCGGGAAAAAGAGTTGCTATATCGAAACGCAAAATATCCTTCCTTTCACATCGGCAGCTTAGGTTCCCATATACCCTTGCTCACCACTCCCGAAGCGTCTGCAAGAGCCTCCAAACGGCTTATTTCCGAAGTATCAAGGGAAATTTCCTTTACCCTCGAAAGATCCTCCGCCTGACGGGGCTTTGTAATGCCCACGATAGGCACAGTTCCCTTGGAAATCGCCCAGGAAACGGCTATCTGTGCAGGCTCCGCATTATATTTTATGCCAAGCTCACGCAGGCAGTCAATAAGGGGGCGAAGCTTTTTAAGCACAAGCTTATTGTATTGCAGGCTGCGCATTGATATCCCCCTAAAAGGGTGTTCATCATCATATTTTCCGCTGAGAGCGCCCTGTTCCAGCACCATATAGGAAAAATACGGAACTTTATTATTATGGCACCAGTCAAGTATACGAAGCTGCTCTGGGTCACGTCTAATAAGGCTGAAATGGTTCTGAACGGCTCCCACCCTCAGTCCCTTTTCAGACAGCTGTTCATCTGCGGCGATTATCTGCTCAAGGTTAAAGTTTGACAGTCCGATAATGCCGATTCTGCCCTCGTTTACAAGCTCGGCACACTCGTTCAAATTCTGCCTTGCATTGGTGGGAAGATGGAGCCAGTAAATGTCAGCGCGATTTACGCCGATACGCCCGAGACTGCCCAGAAGCGCCGAACGCACCTCTCCCGGAGAATACTTTTTAAACGGCATATGCTTTGTGGAAATAAGCACATTTTTGCCAAGTTCTCCAGCTTCACGGATACATTCCCCGATAAGCCGCTCGGAAGAACCCATACCGTATACCTCGGCGGTGTCCCAGAGGGTAAAGCCCTTTTCCAGAGCGATATTAAATGAATTTTTTAAAGCCCCTGTGTCACGCTTTCCGCCGAATATCATCTTCGAGCCGTTGGCGCCCTCGCCCCACGCCCAGCTGCCGATGGCGCAGGAGGGTATTTCCATATCGTTGATCAAAGGTCAAACAGTCCTTCCATTTTTCTGATAAGAAGCTGTCCGTTTTCGATATCGGTCTTTACTATAACGTCGGGAATGGCAGGGATAAGGTACTCGTTTTCACCGTTTTTGATGTGATAAACGTCGTTTGCACCTGTGGCTGTCACCTGGGAAAGTTTGCCGTAAACGGTGCCGTCATCGGCGTCAATGACCTCAAGACCCATAAGGTCCTGCACGAAATAGCAGCCCTCCTCAAGTTCCACATCTTCCCTGTCCATATAAAGTATCTTTCCCCGAAGCTTCTGAGCCTCCTCGGGAGTGTCCACGCCCTCTATCTTCATAAGAACGATATTCTTGTGGGGACGGGCGCGTACAACGGTCACGGGAGTTTCTCCCTTGTTAAAATAAAGCTGCTCAAACTCGCAGAGAAAATCGGGGCTGTCGCACCAGGGCTCCACCCTTATTTCTCCTTTAAGTCCCTGAACGGCGACTATTTTTCCAATTTCAAGAAATCTTTTCATCTGCACTCAACCTTTCATTTTCCGCCGTCATTTTTTCCTTGAGCCAATCCATATACGGCTCATAGAGGATATCCTTTATTCTTTGGAAACGGGCTTCCTCCTCCTCGGTGATGTCCTCGTCCTCCTTATGGAAGTCGTAATAATAACGGTAGGGAAGCATTACCTTTCCGTTCATCACAGCCTTGGAGGCAGGATCCGCTCCTGCATTTACAAGCAGCTCCACAATATCGGCAGAGTATTCTTTATCGCTTGCTGCAGCAAAATGGAGCGCAGGGATAAAGTTTTCTGTGTCAAAATCGGGAACAGCGCCGTATGTGAGCAGAAGCTCAATCATTTCAAGAGAATGATTTTCCGCAGCTGCGCCCAGAATAGTCTTATGCGCCCCCGCAGGAGAATTGGGGTCGGCTCCGTTTTCCAGAAAAAGCCTTACTGTCTGAACATCGTCAAGCTCCGCAGAACGAGCAATAGCCGTCTTTCCGTAGCGGTTTTCGCCGCAGGGGTCTGCGCCCTCCTCAATAAACTCCTTTGCGGCGGAATAATTTTTATTCTCCGCAGCAAGGAAAAGCCTGTCATTTTCGGAAAAATCCCTGAGGTCGTAACGGATATCCGCATAAATGTACACCGCCATAGGCAGGCACATCAGAATTCCAAGAAGTACAGAGACATTCCGAAGCTTACGCAGTCCGTCTCCTTTAGTTTTGCTCATTTTATAAAAAAATATCGGCAGGGCTGTAACAGCAATGCCGATAGCGAACAATATCCGAACTGCAGTCACGTGCGAAAGAAGAGTAAGAATCATAAAATCCACCGTCTTTCCGCCTGCAGGACAATGCCCGCAGTCTGAAAATGCATTTTTCGTTTACATTAGATAATGAGAAATGAAATCAGTCGATCTCGACCATAATTTTCTCGTTGATCCTGCCTGCGCCTGCACGCATAACAGTTCTTATCGCCTTGGCGATCCTGCCCTGCTTGCCGATAACTCTGCCCATATCGTCGGGTGCAACGTGGAGATGATATACCACAACGCCCTCTTCATTGGGCTCGTCACGGTCAACGGTAACGGCATCCTTGTTCTCAACAAGTCCCGCTGCGATCGTAATAAGGAGCTTTTCCATAGACAGCCTGCCTTTCTGTATTTTTCACAATTTATAGCAACGCCCTGCAAAGCGCAGAGCTGATGAGTTTTCGTTTGATCAGTATATTCGGACACCTCAAAGAAATGTCATATCTCGCCCGAGGTGTCGCGATTAACTGATATATCCGTCAGACGGATCACTTGGTGACGCCGGTCTTCTCAAAGAGCTTCTTTACGGTGTCGGTAGGCTGTGCGCCGTTTGCCATCCACTTCTTAGCCTTTTCAGCGTCTACCTTAACGGTGCTGGGCTCAGTGGTGGAATCATAATAACCGATCTCCTCAATAAATCTGCCGTCTCTGGGATATCTGGAATCAGCAACAACTATTCTGTAGAAGGGGTTCTTCTTAGCGCCCATTCTTCTGAGTCTGATCTTTACTGCCATTTTATTCACCTCTCAAAAAATTTTATATATCAAAGTGTTTTCACACATTGAATGCGTTTTTATCCGGGAGTAACAAGTACCATTATACCGCAGAATATGATAAATAGTCCGAGTATGGTATAAAATATCCTTGCTCCCGTTCTTCCGAACAGTCTTACAAAGGTCTGCGCTTTTCTTGAATTAAAGAAAAAATTCCAGTTAAAAAACGAACCTGCAATACTGAATACCCCTGCTGCAATAAAGAAGATGCAGCAAATTATCTTTTCCCCGCCTTCCATATCAGAACCTCATTCCGGGAATACGGAGCTTGTTCTTTTTGCCCTTTTGGTTTCTGCCCATAACGCCGAACTGCTTCATCATCTTCTGCATTTCCTCAAACTGTCTGAGGAGCCTGTTCACGTCCGCAACGGTATTTCCGCTTCCTGCGGCGATACGCTTTTTGCGGCTCGGGTTGATAATGGAGGGCTTTGCTCTTTCGGCAGGGGTCATAGAAGTTATCATAGCTTCTATTCTGAGAAGCTGCCTGTCGTCGATGTCAACGTCCTTTATCTTGTCGCCGACGCCGGGGAGCATACCCATTATCTGCTTTAAGGGACCCATCTTCTTGATCTGCTTCATCTGGTCGAGAAGGTCGTCAAGGTCGAAACCCTTTTCTTCCTTGAGCTTGTTGGCAAGCTTCATTGCCTCCTGCTCGTCAATGGTGCTCTGCGCACGCTCGATAAGAGTGAGCATATCGCCCATTCCAAGAATTCTCGAAGCCATTCTCTCGGGGTGGAAGGGCTCGAAATCATCAAGCTTTTCGCCTGTTCCCACGAATTTGATGGGCTTGCCCGTTACGGCAAGAACGGAAAGCGCCGCTCCGCCTCGTGTATCGGAATCGAGCTTTGACATCAGAACGCCCGTAATGCCCAAAGCATCGTCAAACGCCTTTGCCACGTTAACTGCGTCCTGACCTGTCATTGCGTCGACTACCAGCATAATTTCGTTAGGCTCGGTCTCCGCCTTGATGTTTTTAAGCTCGTCCATAAGCTCCTCATCAATATGGAGACGGCCTGCGGTATCGAGTATCACTACCTCGTTGCCGTGTTCCTTGGCGTGCTTAACAGCTTCCTTTGCAATGACAACGGGATTTATCTGACCCATCTCGAATACCTTGACCCCAGCCTTGTCACCTACTACCTGAAGCTGATTTATAGCCGCAGGACGGTAAACATCGCAGGCTGCCAGCAGCGGTCTCTTGCCCTGCTCCTTAAAGTGCTTGGCAAGCTTTGCTGCGTGGGTGGTCTTACCCGAACCCTGGAGACCCACCATCATAATGACGCAGGGACCCTTGCTCGGAAATTCTATACGGGCATTTTCATTGCCCATAAGAGCGATAAGCTCTTCGTTAACTATTTTAATGACCTGCTGAGCAGGAGTAAGGCTTGCAAGAACGTCGGTGCCCACAGCTCTTTCGGTAACTTTGGCAATAAAGTCCTTAACGACCTTATAGCTTACGTCCGCCTCCAGGAGCGCCATTTTGACCTCGCGCATAGCCTCCTTAACGTCAGCCTCGGTAAGAACGCCTCTGCCCTTGAGCCGCTTGAAAACCGCATTCAATTTTTCGGAAAGTCCTTCAAAAGCCACAGCAAACCCTCCCGTTTCTTATGTTAAATTCAAAGAATGTTTCTTATTTCATCGGCGGCGGCACGGATATCCTCGGGAGAAGCATTATCCGCTTTCTCCTCAAGTCTCTGAGCAACAGCCTCAAGCCTGCGGGACTTTTCAGCAAGATGTAGAGCGGACTCCATCTCGAAAAGCACCTGTTCGCCCCGCTTTATGCTGTCCCTTACGCCCTGCCTTGTGATGTTCTCGTGCTCGGCTATCTCCGCAAGCGACAGATCCTCGTTATAGTAAAGATCAATAACGTCACGTTGTTTCTCGGTGAGCAGCTCGGAATAGAAATCCAGCAGCACAGCCACTTCAAGATTTTTTTCTCCGTTCAAGGACACACACCCCGTTATCCGCTGTAAAGTTATCAACCTTTACAATTATAACATATATCTGAAATTTGTCAAGGGGATATGGCAAATTTGTCAGATTAAATTTTTATGAACATATCCGAAAACGTTTAATCGAATTTTCCTTGATTTTATTTTTCCCGAATGCTATAATCTTTACGGAATATTTTATAAGAGGATAAGAGCTATGAACAAGAAACTATCTGCCCTGTGCGTCATTGTCTCGGGCTGTTTATGGGGAACGCTGGGGATATTTGTAAGAAAATTCAATGAATACGGCGTGGAGTCAATGAGCGTGGTATTTCTCCGCTCCCTCCTCACCGCAGTCTTCACAATGGGGGCGATGGCTATAGCACGCCGCGAGAGCCTTAAAATAAAGCTTCGTGACATATGGATATTTGCGGGAATGGGGCTTCTGAGCATTGTGTTCTTTAACTTCTGCTACTTCACCGCAGTTACCGTAATGCCCCTGTCTGCGGCGGCGATACTGCTGTACACCTCTCCCGTGTTCGTAATGCTGCTGTCGGCGCTGTTCTTTAAGGAGAGGATAACACGGAGGAAGATACTGTCTGCAGGAATTGCCATATGCGGACTTGTGCTTGTGACGGGAGTTATCGGGGACGCTGCTGCCATTACCCCGTCGGGAGTGCTTTACGGTCTCGGCTCGGCGTTCGGCTACGCCCTTTACAGCATATTCAGCCGCGCCGCCATTAACCGCGGCTACAGCGCCCTTACGGTCACAGGCTGGGCATTTACCTTTGCGGCTGTTTTTTCCGCTGCTGCGGCGGATATGACCTCACTCGGGAATATGCTTTCGGAAAAGCCCTCTATGGGCGCATATGCCGCAGTATTTGCCATAGTTTGCTCGGTGCTTCCCTACCTGCTTTATTCCATAGGTCTCAGAGGCACGGACAACAGCACCGCCGCCGTGATCGCTTCGGTGGAGCCTGTGGCTGCGACCCTGTTCGGTATGATACTATATAAAGAGATCCCCTCCCCCTCCGCCGCTTTGGGGATTATCCTTGTAATTTCCGCTCTCGTTATCGGAGTAAGCGGCAGAACCGAGGAAAAGGAAATGCAAAGTTGTTAATCTTGCCAATTCGGGGCAGGATATTTTGTAAGAACTGATTGAGGATTTTTCATATAAGCTATTGAAAAATGCACAATTTTCTGTTATAATCATATTATCTGTTATAATGCGTTGGTGCATATATTTACATAGTTCACATAAAAATTTGGCGAGGTATTTTCCTCCTGCGGAAACGGAGTCGGGCCTTAAATGATAAATAAAGATAAAATCCAGAGGGTTGATATTTACGATGAGAACGGCAAGCGTGTGCTTTCCACAAAGTCATTCTCATTTCCCAGGGACTTTTTCAAAATAAAAGGATATGAGCTTGTAGCCATTAAAGGAAACGATCTCCCCCTGCTTTCCAAGGGAGACCGGATCACGGTCATCTTTGAGTATTTAAACGGCACCCGTATCCAGTGCAATACAAGAATAGACCTCAGCACCGATCTCCAGCTTAATTTCCACGTTGACGAAGGTATGGTGCTTGAGGAGCGCAGAGGCTCTTATAAGGTAAACACCCCCGGTGTCTATGCCAAGATACTGCATATCGAACGGGGCGAAGAGGAGATAGCCGACCTTGAAGAGCCTTACACCGCCGCTATACTTAACATAAACCTTACAGGCGTGCTTATGAAGTGCGATATCGAGCTTAATGTAGGCGATCTTGTCAGATTAAAGCTCCTTGACGACCCCATTGAACTGAACTCCGAGATACTGCGGCTCCAGCTTGACAACTCCGGCGAACTTATCGGTTACGGCTGCCGTTTTCTCGATGTGACTCCCTCTCAGGAGGAAAAGATCGCCCGTTTCATCTTCAACTGCCAGCTTGCCGAAAGGGAGCGCAGAAAGAACGAGGGACGGTAAAGCTTTAAATCAAAAGTTCTCTATATAAGGACGGTCATAAACAATGGGCAAGGTAATTGCTGTGACAAATCAGAAAGGCGGCGTGGGGAAAACAACGACCTGTGCCGCCTTTGCGGGCATATTCAGAAAAAACGGAAAAAGGGTGCTTGCCATTGACCTCGACCCCCAGGGAAATCTTTCCTTTTCTCTGGGCGCAGAGGACACGGGGCTTACTATACACGATGTTATGCAGGGAAAATGCACTGTCCGACAGGCGGTTAAGCACACACGGATATGCGACGTTATAACCTCGAATATCCTGCTGTCGGGAACGGAGCTTGAGCTTGACGGCAGCGACAGGGAATTTGTCTTAAAGCGTGCCCTGTCTCAGACGGAGGACGATTATGACGCTGTTATCATCGACACTCCTCCTGCCCTTTCTATCCTCACCATAAATGCATACACAGCCGCAGACGACCTTATTATCCCTATGACCCCCGAGGTTCTGTCCCTGCAGGGTATCGCACAGGTAAAGGACACTATTCTTGCGGTGAAAAAATATTATAATAAGAGCCTTGACGTAAGAGGCATACTTCTCACGAAATACAGCTCCAAATATCTCCTCAGCGAGGAGGTGGCGGAGATGGCGGAGATAATCGCAAAGCAGCTGGGCACGCAGATATTCGATATCCGCATATCCGCCTGCATAGCCGCCGCCGAGGCTCCCGCCCATCAGCAGACCTTAGTGGAATATTCCCCGAAATGCCGCGCGGCAAGAGAATACACAAGGCTCGCAGAGCAGCTTTATCCCGACCTTGCTGGCAAGGCATTTTAACAAAGAGAGTATAAAAATATTCAGGAAAGGAGACCTCTATGCCGCCCAAGACCCACAAAACACCCCAGCTTATGAAGCTGCTCACAGGCGGCTCACAGGTCACAAACCCTATCCTTGACGAAAGCTTCAAGGAAGAGATGATACGCTCAAGAAAAAATCCCGTTCCCGTAAAGCCCGTTCCCTCAGAGGAGGGCGGAACGGAGATAAATGTCACCTCGGAGCTTATCTCACAATGGCTGCCCCTTGTGATGAAGCGGTTCAACGTCTGCACCTGCAGCAGATGCTCAGCGGAAGCCACCGTTGAAGCCTTTGACAATATACGTCCTGTGATAGTCAAGGTAAAAAGCGACGCCGACCTTAAACGGGCGCAGAAGATAAAGCTTGACAAGGAACAATCGGTGCTTATGCAGCTTATCAGGATGATCATACCACGAAAAAAGCTGCCCCGTCACGATAAGTAGGAGAAATGCAAAATGGATAAAGACGAACTTATAAAAATGCTTGACGGCTATATGGAAAGCGGCGGAAGCTACTTCAAGGCTGCGGACGGAAAGATACTTACGGACATATCAAGCGGAAAATCGGAGGGAGAAAAGCGTGAAACTGCTCCCATTCTCACCGATAAGGCGGACATTTCCTGTCCCACCTGCGCCGATATCCCGAATATTTTAAGCAGCAAGCCCGATAACGAGTAAAAGGATAAAAAATATGCCCACCAAAAAACAAATCGCAGAGCAGGCCGTAAAGGGGCTTGAGATGATATACCCCGAGGCGAAATGCTCGCTCACCTACACACACACCTATGAGCTTATGATAGCAGGAAGGCTGTCCGCCCAGTGCACCGATGCAAGGGTCAACGTGGTCACAAAGGAGCTTTTTGAGAAATACCCCACCCTTAAAAGCTTCGCAGATGCAGATATAGAAGAAGTGGCGGAGATAGTCCGTCCCTGCGGACTCTACAAAACCAAAGCAAAGAGCATCGTTGAAATGGCTCATCAGCTTTATTATGACTTAAACGGCGTTATCCCCGATTCTATCGAGGAGCTGACCAAACTTTCGGGCATCGGCAGAAAAACCGCCAACCTCATAATGGGAGATATCCACAAAAAGCCTGCCATCGTTGCGGACACCCACTGCATACGAATAACGGGGCGCTTCGGGCTTACGAAATCCACCGACCCCAAGGTGGTCGAGCAGGACTTAAAGAAGCTTATCCCCCCCGAAAAAAGCTCGGATTTCTGTCACAGGCTAGTGCTTTTCGGCAGAGATACCTGCTCCGCAAGAAAGCCCGACTGCGAGCATTGTCCCCTGAGAGTTTATATGGACGATAAGCTGAACAGCTTTAAATGCAAGGTATGATACAGTCCCCCGGTTCTCCCGTGATACGGGCTTTGAACCGGGGGATATTTATTTCGCAAAATTTTTTCACTCCTCCCCAACCGTCCGCCGTTTTGACTGCACTATATAAACGGAATATATTTCAAAAACCTTCGGAGGAAAATCTAAAATATGGAAAAACACCGTGCCGACAGGCTTATTACCGTTTACAGAGACAGGGTTTTCGGCTTTGCCCTTTCAAAAACGGGGAACATTTCACAGGCGGAGGAGCTTGCCTCGGATATCGTATGCGAGGTTTATAAAGCGTTTCTTATACTAATCTTTAATCGTTCTGTAGACAAAGACAGCAGATAGAACGCTGCCAATCTAGGAAAGCGACCGCAGGCGGGCTGTCGCCCGGCAAGGGAGTGCTGCCTTATAAGGCAGCCAGACGACGAGTGGCTGCCTTATAGCTGTCGGATTTGTCAATAGGTTGATTAAAGATTAGTATTACGCCCCTTACGGTACGGGAGATATCCCGAAAGCTTGCCGTTCCCGCAAGCTATGTGGCGGACGAGCTGAAAATACTTGTAGAATACGGCTACATCGACCGCCTTGACAACGGCAAAGACCCCAAATACCGCACAAATATGTACATCACCGACTGCCGTATCCGCCAAAACGATGGGTGTAAATGGACGGAAACAATGAAAAATGCCGCAGGCTTTCTCTGCGACAGGCTTTACACAAAAGTTTTCAAAGATTTTGACGCTTCACCCGACTGCTGAGTGCTTTTCACGGGTGATGGGGACAGGAATTTTATGAAATACAGTCTTGCAATGCTCTGCACCTGCTATGCTTATGAGGACAATTACGCCAAGTGTGTGATGTACGAGAAATATGCGGTTTCCCGTCCCGACGGCGGCAGGTTTATCGCCCACGCTGCGGCAACAGATGACTGCTCGGAAAGCCCCGAACCCAATCTATACCGGGCCTGCGGATATATGAACACCTACGTTGAGGACGGCGCAATGCACAAAATTTCCCTTGACTGCCGTTTCAGCGACAGGAGTGAAATGCGCTGGCGTGACGACCTTTATTCCGACTGGACTGCCCTTTACTCCTTTATTAAAAGCGGTCTTGACCCGAAAGCAATTCCCGCCGAAAGCTATAAGCGGCTCTGCGACAAGGGATATGTGCATAATGACAGGGTGATGGTGACAGCTTTGATACCCAAAGATGGGAATGACTGCCGTGAAGCGCTCAAAAGGGTGATTACGGAAAATGTGACGATGAGCGATGACATAAAGGCCTTTTCAGCCGATATGGACAGGCAGGCTTACGAACGGAGTGAAAAATATTATCCCGAGCATATAAAGCCCATTGTTAAGCTTTATTCCACAGGCATTCTGAGCGACGGTACTTTTCTGCCCTATCTTATCGAGGAAATGGTTGAAAGAGGTATGTTAAAGCCCCTGAACGACATTCAGAAAAAGAGCGTATTTACGGTAATTGCTTATAAGCGGTAAAAAACTGCGGCAGTCTCCGAAACCCGGAGACTGCCGCTTAAAGCTATTTATCAGAAATTAAATTTGCTTACAAGATCCTTGAGATTGCCTGCCTGTGCCGAAAGCTGTTCGGATACTGCGGCGCTCTCTTCTGCGGTAGCGGAATTAGACTGAACAGCGCCTGTTATCTGAGAAATATCATCATCTATCTTGCTTACCATCTGAGTCTGCTTGTTGCTGGAATCGGATATGGTCTCAACGATGCCCTTGACCCTGATGATGCAGTCATTAAGCTGAGACATTGCTTCAGCTGTCTTGTTTAGAACCGCCGTACCCTCATTCACCGCTTCGGAAGACTGTTCGATAAGCTTTGTGGTATCGCTTACTGCGTCAGCGGATTTTGCTGCCAGATTTCTTACTTCATCTGCAACCACCGCAAAGCCCTTTCCGACCTCTCCTGCTCTTGCTGCCTCAACAGCGGCGTTCAGGGCAAGGATATTTGTCTGGAATGCGATATCCTCAATGGTCTTTATGATATTGCTTATCTTTGCGGAAGAACTTCCTATATTGTTCATTGCTTCGGTGAGCATCGACATTCTTTCGTTTGCGTCACGGACGTGATCGTAGGTCTGAATTATAAGCTTCTGAGCGTCACGGCAGCTTGCGGAGTTGGACTCAGCCTGTCCTTCGATCTGATGGATACTGCCTGCGAGAGCTTCAATTGATGCAGTCTGCTCAATGGAGGATGTGGAAAGGTAGTTAGAGCCTGTTGCCACCTGTCCCGAACCCGAATGGACCTGCTCGGCGGCAATGGAGATATTCCGCATTAAGCTTACAAGGCCCGAATTAAGGACATTCAGCTTTTCAAGGCTTTCCGCAAGCGCTTTCAGATCGCCGATATAATATTCTTTATTTTTGGAGACATCGACAGTAAGATTGCCTTCTGACATCTCTCCGAGAATACGTCCGATATCATTTACAGCATTTTTTATCGTGCTGCTGAGCGTACCCACCGCACTTGATATTGTACCGATCTCATCTTTTCGTCCGGTGTATTTTTCGGTTATTTTTGCGGCGTCAAGCTCAAGCCGTCCCATACCTTCCAATGACTTCTTCACCTGAGTAAGCTCATAGCCTACTCCCTTCATTATAAGCAGCGTAATAGAAACCAGCACTATCGTAAACAGCGCACACACAACAGTTACGATGAGCTTTACCGAATTTACCGTGCTGTAGACCTCGGAATATTTATCCTTAACGATAAATATCCAGCCCTTGTCAGCCATATAGCTGTATGCCGCAAGATAGGAGGTGCCGTCATCATCGGTATAGGAATAGAAGCCTGTGGGGTCGGTATTGCCGCCGTTTATTATGTCAATAATTCCCAGGCAGCCCTTATCCTCGGAGACTTCGTTGATAAGAGAGCTGTCAGCATTGTAAATATAGCGGGCATCGGAAGCATTTAAGAATATGTATTCCTTATTGGGCAGACCCTTGATCTCAAGCCCTGTAATGGATTCCATAAGTCTGTCTGCATATACGGCGGAGCCTACAAATCCTATACATTCATTATTATCAAAAATGGGGTAGTACAAGGACATAACCATTGCATCGGAAGCGCCCTTTGACTTCATAATGCCGCCATTTGCGACTTTTTCCACGGATAAAATGTCCTTTTTAAGGCTCTCAAGAGCCTCGCCTGTGCGGGTAGTGATACCAACTGCGTTTTTATTGCTGTGTGTGAGGACAAGCGTCTCGGGCGTTGCGATATAAAGCCCCTCAAATATACCCTGAACAGCTGCATATTTTTCGGTATAGCTTTGTGCCTTAGCTGTTTCTTCGGTATTGCCCGGATTTTTCAGAATGTTTTTGACCTCGGAGCTGAGCGAAAACTCAACCATCGTATTTTCGGCACCCGATACATAATCCTCGATGATCGCCGCTCTTGAATTAACAGCGTCATACATCTGGTTGGAAATGTTTTCCTCAACAATGGAGGAAACATTCCGGTCAATAAGAGACCATAGAATGAGCATTCCCACAACTGTTACTATCAATATACAGAGGCTGATCCGGGAAGCAAGTCTCATATTCTTTAAAAAATTCATACTGCTATCTCACCTTTTGCATATTTTAGATGATATGAGTTCTTATATTTTTACTTAAATCATCTTTTATAAACATATTTCAAAAATTATTTTAGCACAGTATGTCTTAATATTCTACCCAAATATTGCTTTTTTCGCATTTTAACCAAAATTTTACAATTAGATAATATTATTTTATATGAGTCCATTCACGCTCACCATAAATAAAAGAAAACACTGCGAACCACAGAATTTTATATTGTAATTTGTGTAAAAAAGGTATTGACATTTGCGGAGATTTGTGGTACATTTATTTTAAATACAAATACATAGGTTGTATTTTAATGAAAACGATTTATTTTTGCTTTAAAGGAGAAAAGAATTATGAAAAAGTTCAGAACTCTCAGCGCAATTGCAGCAGCAGCTTTGGCTGTAAGTATGATCCCCGTATCCGCTTCCGCAGAGGACACCTACCACGCTTACATCGGCGTTCAGTCCGCAAGCTTCTCTTTCAGAAACGCTTGGTATGAGCCCTCCTACGGCAAGGGCGTTACAGGCGACGACGGTATGGTTTACTTTGATCAGATCACAGGCTGGGACGGCCCCACAGCTGTAAGCAAGGGCGGCGTATTCCAGGACGCTGAGATCACAGGCGACGGCACATACACTGTTTCCGTAACTGATTTCGATTTCGGTTCCGATGAGTCTCTCAACCTTCTCTTCGTTTCCACCGATATCCCTCTTGACAGCGGCGTTACCATCAGCGACGTTAAGGTAGTTCTCGACGGCAACACCAAGTACACCTTTGACGAGGCTTATCTCAGCCCCGACGCTAAGGAATACCTTGAGCCTATGTGCATCAACATCTGGAACGACGACCTGGGCAAGGAGGAAGGTCTTTTCGGTTATGTAATGCCTGAGAACTCCATCGAGCTCACATTCACAGTAAGCGGTCTCGGCGCTGCTTCCGCAGAGGCTGAGGAAGAGGCTCCCGCAGAGGAGACTGAGGCTCCCGCAGAGGAAGCTCCCGCAGCAGCTGAGGAGACCACCGCTCCCAAGACAGGCAACACAGCAGCAGGCGCACTCCTCGCAGTTATGGGCGTTGCAGCAGCTGCAGCAGTTGTTTCCAAGAGAAAGTAATTTTCTGAAAACCGTTTCGGGAAAATAAATTCGGGCGCAGCCGGGCAGATTTAGAGTATAAATATGTCCCGGCTATGCTTTTACTTTTAAATGAAAGGCGGAGTAATAGGAATGAAATTAAAGAAGATACTTTCCGCAGTTCTTGCGGTTTCAATGATGGCAGCTGTTACAGGCTGCGGCGGAAGCACCGAGGGCGGCGGCACCACCGAGCAGGCTGCAGGCGAAACACAGGCTGCAGAAGGCGCAGATGATGCTGATGATTCAGATGATGCGGATAATTCTGCGGCTGAAAACGATACCGAAGCTGCAGAAGGCAGCAGCGGCGATGTAAGAGAGGCTGACGAGGACTTCTCCGAGCTTTACGGCAAGGATACCATCAACATCACCATCTACAGCCAGCTGGCAAACTACTCGGGCGAGCTTACAGGCTGGTTCGCAGAGCTTATGAAGCAGAAATACAACTGCGTTATGACAATTATCCCCGATTCCGACGGTACATTTGACACCCGTATGGAGTCCGGCAACCTGGGCGATATCGTTGTTTTCGGCTCCACAGGAAACGATTACCAGAGAGCCGCTACATCGGGAATGCTCTTTGACTGGAACGAGGACGATATCCTTTCCGATTACGGTCCCTACATTAAGGCAAATATGCCCTACGCTCTCGAGAACAACGCTAATCTGAACGACTCAATCGGCGCAGGAAACGTTGTTTACGGCTTCGGTCACAATGTTGCCACCTCTCCCGAGGACCACGAAGCATTCTTCTATACAATGGACCTCCGCTGGGATCTCTATAAGGAGCTTGGTTATCCCGAGGTAAACAACCTTGACGACCTTTACAATCTCTTCGTATCTATGAAGGAGATCTGCCCCACCGACGAGGCAGGCAACGAGACTTATGCCATCTCTATGTGGCCCGACTGGGACGGAAATATGGTAATGTACATCAAGGCATTCGCTACCTGCTACTGGGGCTATGATGAAATGGGCTTTGGTCTTTACGACGTTGAAACAGGCAAGTACCACGACGCTCTCGAGCCCGACGGTCCTTACCTCAAGAGTCTCAAGTTCTTCAACAAGCTTTATCAGGCAGGTCTTATCGATCCCAACTCCATCACTCAGACCTATGACAAAATGAGTGAAAAAGCTCAGAACGGCGGTATCTTCTTCTCCATCTTCGATTACGCAGGTTCTCAGCTTTACAACTCCGAAGAACACCTTACCGAGGGTAAGGGTATGTATCCTATGGTTCCCAAGGACGCATCTCCTCTCTGCTACGGTATGAACGTTATGGGCGGCAACAGAGTATGGACTATCGGCGCAAACACCGAATATCCCGAGCTTTGTATGGCAATCATCAACTACCTCACAACTCCCGAGGGATATATGACCTACTGGTACGGTCCCAAGGACGTTTGCTGGTACTATGACGAAGAAGGTCACAGCTGTCTCACCGAGCTTGGCGAGCAGGCTTACAAGGACAGAAAGGGCACTATAATGCCCGCAGAATGGGGCGGTATCTCCTTTAACGAGGGTACCTTCCAGGCTAACAACACCACCTGGTCAAGAGACGCTTCCAACCCCGATTCCAACGGCGAAACATATAACTGCGACAACTGGGTAAGCCGCCGTGCAGATACCGATTATGAAATTCAGAACGACTGGAGAACACGCACAGGCTGCTACAACTCCCAGGAGTATATGAACACCACAAATTACAAGGTATCTCTCGCAACTTCCTACTCCGAGTCTGCAAAGTCCGATGAACTTGAGATCGTATGGGAGCAGGTAAAGAACACCATCGTTACTTCCTCCTGGAACGCTGTTTATGCAGAGTCCGACGAAGAGTTCGACAAGATCGTAGCTGATATGACCGCTAAGTGCAAGGAATACGATCCCGAGGGCGTATGCCTCGCTTGGTGCGAGAACGAAGCCGCTATCAGATGCGGACTTGAAGATCAGGTTAGATAACAATTCTCCTCATATTTTAAATATATTTCATTTTCCTACCGGCGGGCGTTTCGGCGTCCGCCGGATGTTTTTTCTCATATCAGAAAATACTCTTTGTATAATCCTTTTTCAACCGTTTTCGACAGGGTAATTCATATTTTTCAGGAGAGCATTCAACTCTTTCAACAGAGTTTTCAACAGTTTTTTGAATGTATCGGATTACATACCGTCTGTAATTATTACCATATGTATATTTTTGGAGCAAAAGGGATATAATATCCCCAAAAGAAAAAACAGAAAGGAAAAACAAAAAAATGATAAAGGGCGTTAACAAGAGGATAGTGGAGGTAAGCTTCCCCGAAAGCGTATATTTTGAAAAGGCAGTTCTGTTTCTACGCTCGGAGGGGCTTCCTAAGGGTGATGCGGCTCTTGAGGAGGAGGCACGCTCACAGATAATCAGACTTGAAAACGGCATTTCACAAGCTCCTCTGTCACCCTCAAAAATAAAAGCCCGCATTGCTGCGGGCAGGATAATAAACGGGCTTTTCCGCATATCGGTGATAATCTGCGCTGCTGCGGCGCTGATGCTGCTGATAGACAGCTGATGGCTGATACTATAAGTATCAGCAAAAGGTTACAATGTGGATACAATTTCAGACGGCACTTGAAAAAATCTCACGATTGGTTTATAATAGAGTAAGCTGGTCTTTGTCGGGAAAAAGCTCGCTGAGGTCTATGCGGCGTATATCAAGCCCCTGACTTGCCGCATAACGCACCGTCTGACCCGTTCCGCTCCTGTCATTGCCGATAACAGCGATAAGACGGGCGGAATTATCCACCATATAGCGGTTTCGCAGGTTCATACAGGCAGGGGTGTAGGTCTCAGACAGAATGACCACCCTTTCGGCGCTGTCAGTGATACGTCCGAAATTCCACTTGTCCGCGCCCTTGAAGCCCCTGCCGAAATCACGGTAGGGCAGAGCGGCGATAAGCCTCAGACTGCGTGCGGCGGCAAGCTCTAAAACTATCTCCCCCGCCCACAGGTCAACGCCGCGCTGCATTCCCGTAATGAAGGTGTCGAAGCCCTCATCTGCGGCTGCGGATATCTCTTTATAGAGCATACTTTTTATGACTTTTATTTCTCCTGCAGCCTCCGCTCCCCCAAAGGGAAGCTTCTCGGGGCGGTGTCCCGTAAAGCATACGGTTTTTTCTCTGATGATGTCCATATTGCACCTCAATGATAAAGCGTTACAATTATTATAGCACATAGTTTTCAAATAATCAAGCATAATTTTTTCGGGAGCTTTCCCATTTGGAAAGGATAGATATACATATGAAGAAATTTCTAAGTCGTGCCTGGGCTGAGGTACATCTTGACAGATTAAAGGATAATCTCACAGCACTCAGAAGCCTTATTGATGAAAATACCACTCAGATAGCCTGCGTTGTCAAGGCAAATGCTTACGGTCACGACGACGGCAACATTGCCCCCTATCTTGAGTCTCTAGGAGTCAGTTTTTTTGCGGTTTCAAACATAAAGGAAGCGGAAAATCTCCGCAGAAACGGCGTTAAAGGGGAGATACTCATTTTAGGTCACACTCCTGCAGAGTATGCTCCCGAGCTTGCGGAGTATGACATAATCCAGGCGGCAGTTTCCCTTGAATATGCCCGCGAGCTTTCGGAATGTGCATTGCAGGCGAATGTAAGGGTAAAGATACATATGGCGGTGGATACGGGTATGGGCCGTATAGGCGTATGTGCCTCCGATGATGAATCACTTGCCGCAGCCGCAATGGATATCTGCTCTGCCGCAAGCCTCAGAGGAATTATCCTTGACGGCACATTCTCCCACTATGCCGCCGCAGACAGCCTTGATGATGACGATATCGCCTACACCGCCGCTCAGACCGAGAGATTTTTCGATGTATGCGGCAGGGTAAGGTCGCAGGGAATATCACTCAGGCACACCCACTGCCTTAACAGTGCAGGCGGCGCTTATAGATTTGACAGCCGCAGCACTCTTGTCCGCTTCGGAATAATGCTCTACGGCTTGAAGCCCGACAGAAGCCTTGTGCTGCCCGTAAAGCTCACCCCCGTAATGGATCTTAAAGCCGCAGTTTCCTATGTAAAGCCCGTTAAAGCAGGCAGCTTTATAAGCTATGGCAGGACATATCGCGCCGACAAGGACATTATCGCCGCAACCATTCCCATTGGCTATGCAGACGGCTATTCAAGAAGCCTTTCGGGCAAGGGATATGTGCTGATTAACGGCAGAAAAGCTCCCATTATCGGAAGGATATGTATGGATCAGCTTATGGCGGACGTTACGGATATCAAGGGTGTCCGTGAGGGCACCGAGGTCACTCTTATGGGCACAGAGGGCAGCGAAACAATTACCGCCGACGACCTTGCAGGACTTTGCGGCACAATCGGATATGAGATAATCTGCGGCATATCCAAGCGCATACCCAGAGTCATTTACAGAGACGGGGAAATTTCCGACGTGGTGGAGTATTACTGATGAAAATATCTTCGGATAGGCTTGAAGAAAGGTTCATCGGAGAAATTGACCGTAAATTAGCCCATACGTGGCTTTCGCGAAGAGAGCTTTTCGGAAACATCTCTCGGATATATGAAGCTAATTGACGAGGAGTATTACAGCAGAATGAAAGGGCTCTGAAAATTACGTGGATATTCCGTGAAAAGCTTGACATATCCGTCAAAAAGGTTTATTCTGTAACTATCAAAACAAAAAGGAGCGACCGAAAATGAAAACATTTAGAAAAGCAGCGGCATTATTTATGGCAGCGGCAGCGGTATTATCCGCGTCAGGAAGCTGCTTTGCCGCGGAATGGAAAGAAACGGACAAGGGTATGACCTACATAAACGACAGCGGCAAGGCTGTTACGGGTATGCAGGAGATAGACGGGGAAACCTATTATTTTAACAGCAAGGGCATAATGAAAACAGGCTGGCTCAGCACAAAGTCGGGTAAAAAATATTACTTTGACTCCGACGGAACAATGCACACAGGCTGGCTGAGAACAAATTCAGCTAAATACTACTTCTCCGAAAAGGGCAATATGTGCATCGGCAGCGTTAAGATAGGCACAAGCTATTATTTCTTTGATGAGGACGGCAAAATGCTCACTGGCTGGCAGGAGGCGGACGGAGAGGATTATTACTACTGCACGAACGGCAAAAGAGCAGTCTCAAAGACTGTTAATATAGACGGAGAAAGAGTTAAATTTGACAAAAACGGCAGGGTGGTATCAAATCAATCTTCCGATAAAACAGAGGACAGCCCCGCTGTAACATCGGTTTCAAAGCAGGACGAAGCTAAGGAAGAGAAAGAAGTCACCGCAGAGAAAATAGTTCCCCGGGAGATAGTAGTTACAGATACCGAATTTACAATTCAAAAGGGAGCAAAATTCAGACTTTCATACAACTTCCGTCCCATCACAACCAACTGCACGGACGTTACTTTTTCAAGCTCCAATGACTCTGTTGTGTCGGTAAACAAAAAGGGCGATATTGAAGCGCTGAAGCAGGGCAAAGCTACCGTTACCATAAGGTCAGCCGAGGACAAGTCCGTTTCTGTCAAGCTGAAAATAACAGTGGAATAAGCTGTATGTAAAAAATATGCGCAGGTCTTTTCGGGCAGAAAATGCCCAAAAGACCTGCGCATTTTGTTTATAATGCTGTTCTGTCAGACGACGAAAGCCGTTCCTCGATAAGCCTGCCCACATCTTCCTCGGGGATTCCGAGAACTGCGGAAAACTCTGCGCTTATCTGCCTGCAGGCGGCTGAAAGAGCCTTTTCGTCGCAGGAGATAAGCTCCTTGCCCTCTGCATTGCGACGGCTTTTTTCCTCAAGCAGCTCTCTTATCATTCCGATGATAAGGCGGCTGTCACCGCTTTTCACCGTCTGACTCAGTATTGCCTTTCGCCGGTTTTTGTCAGAGTCCCGAAGCTTATGCTCCATCAGGCTGCCGTCAATGGCGGCAAATATCTCATCTCTTGTCATAAGAGCGCGCACTCTGTCCCCGATCCTGTCCGCAGGAACGTAATAGCAGGAAGCAGGCGCGCTTTCGGGGATAAGGCGGAGATATTCCTCCTTATGCAAGCCATCGAAGCATTTTGTACAAAGCCCGTCTGTCCTGCAAAGCTCTCTGCCGTCATAGATAACGCGCTGACCCTTTTCAAAGCTCATAACGTGTCGCCTCCGCCGTCTTTCCACGGACGTTTTCCGCCGTAATATTTTCTTGCTATCCTCGCCTGCTCCTCCTCCGAAAGCAGGGACAGACGGGACTTCCAGCCGCTCAGGTCGGGGCTGCGTTCCTCGGGAGAGAAAAATGTGCATTTTTCCCCTGTGCAGCGTGAAAAGCTCAGCCGCTCGCAGCCGCCCTTTTCATTTAAAAAGCGGCAGTCGGGTAAGTGCAGCAGCTCCTCATCTCCAATAGGAGAATGTTTTCTCATAAGCCGTCCTCCAAATCAGTCAAAGTAGTCTCCTACATCGTACTGATTGTACTGCTTTTTAATACGGGCAATAAATCCGCCGTCCTTCGGCTCGGCGCTTATGATGCGAAATTTTACGCCCTTGCGCTCCAGCTGTCCCTTGAAGGCTTCAAATTCATCGGCAGTTTCAAATTTAATAGTCTGCTCAAGGCAGGCTGTGATTATTCTTTTCATTTTTATGACCATCTTTCCGAGAGGGGATACCTCTCAAATTTATAATATAATTTTATCATATTATAATAATTTTTTCAAAGGCGATTTTGAACAAAAATATCAGCTTGAAATGCGGCAAAAAACGCATAGGCACGTCTCCTGCAAGGCTCAAAAAAGGCTCGGATAACTATCGTTACCGAGCCGCATTTTAATTGTCCAAAGCAAATTACAGAACGAGCGCACGCAGGCTCAGCCTGCCTGCAATAAAAAAAGCGTCCGCTGCAAGGACGCTTGAAATAAGGAGAGAAAAAATAATATATATTACTCCACAAGGAGGGTGGAGGAGATATTGGGCGCCGCCCATATTTTTCGGAAGGCGGATATTCCTGCATACCTTCCGCACTATGGACAGCATTTAAAAAAATATGTTGATATCCTATTGTTTCAGAGATCAAACTTACTTGCAGCGCTTACATTGCAGGGTCGTTATACGCCGCATTTTCCGGAATGACCGCCGCACAGGGGTAAATGCGGCGGCATACCGTATCATAAAAGGAGAGATGTAAGGGGTTCTGTCTGATACGGGTTATGGGGGATATCCCGTATCATTCCCTTATCGTGATTACATTATAACGGACAAATGTGATAAGATTATGAAAGGAAAGGGAAAAGAAGCAAAAAATCCCTTATCGTTTCTCTGATATAATTATATATGCAGCCCCTTGTAAAAAACTGTCGGAACGGGCAGGAGAGCAAAAATAAATTCCGCCCACCCACGATGAACGGAATTTATAAAATATTACTTCTTTTCGTCAGCCACCTCAACGGCTGTCTTGTTGGCAAGCTCCTTTATCTTTACGCTGTAGTAGGTGCCGAAATAATCCTCAACGCCGTCAACGGTGTCATATGTAAGCTGCATTGTAAGGGTCACTTCAAAGCTTGAAAGGGTCATAACCGTAACGTTGTCAAGAGTGAGGTCAACGCCCTCGGTGCCCGTTACCGTGGAGACTACAGCTTCCTCGGCAGGAGCGTATTTGGAAATAAGAGCCGCCTTTTTATACTTGTAATACTCCTCGGCGGTCTTTCTGTCAAGCTTGCAGGGGATCTCCTCCATATAGGCGGTAAGGTAATTCTCCCCGTCAGACTCGCTGTACTTGAAGGTGTAGGTGATAAGGGAGTCGTCCGCATAGAAGAACTGGCTGTCCGCAGGTATACGATCCTTTATCTCCATAAGGTCGGTGTCGGTGCTGACGCACCATATTTCGGTGTCGCTGTCATAATAAAGCTCCGAGCCTGAATTAAGAGCGATTATCTTCTTCATAGGCATTCCGAGCCTTACCTTGCTGAGAACGCCCGTGTAGTTATCAACGGGAGCCTCCTCTTTTTTGCAGCCGCAGAACAGTGAAAGCGCGGACAGTATAACAAGCAGCATTGCTGTAAATTTTTTCATAGCTTTACAACCTCACATATGTAAAATTGACACTAATTATATAATAATATAAATTCTTACAATTGTCAAGGAAATTTGAGCCGATTTTTACAAAATGACTATGCGCATTTTCCTAATTATTTACTGCCGCTCTTGATTATCGCGGAAAAATGTGTTATAATAACAATATTACAATTATAAAGGTGGCAATGTCATTATGAAGGGCTACAGAATAAGTATCCTCCGCCACGGAAAAACTATGGCGAATGAGGACGGAATATACATCGGAAAAACTGACCTCCCCCTGTCGGAAGCGGGCAAGGAGGAGCTTAGAGAGCTTTACGAGACCCACGAATATCCCAAGGTGCAGAAGGTCTACACCAGCCCCCTTGAAAGAGCGGTCCAGTCGGCTGAAATTCTCTTTCCCGACAGGGAGATAGAAGAGGTTGACGACCTGCGGGAAATGGATTTCGGCATTTTCGAGGGCATTAAAGCCGAGGAGCTTTTAGAGCTTGATACCTACAAAAAATGGCTCAAAGGCGGTCTTGACAACCCTCCCCCCAACGGCGAGAGCCTTCGTAATATGATGGTGCGCTGCTACACTGCTCTTAACGGCATTATCCTCGATATGATGGAAAGTGGCATTACCCATTCGGGCGTTATGACCCATTCGGGTATCCTTATGAATATGATGTCCTGCTTCGGACTGCCGAAAATGAAGCCTATGCAGTTTGCCTGCCCCAGAGGACACGGCTACGAAATAATGGTAACGGCTCAGATGTGGCAGCAGAGCTACTGCTTTGAGATATTGGGCAAGATACCCGGATATCAGGCAGTGGGCTACAATGACGCAGGAGAAGCCCTGTTCGATTATGACAACGACTCCTATGACGGTTACGATGACGGCTATGAGGACGAAAGAGATTAAGGCAAGGGCGAGGGAGCTTCTGAGAGGCTGCTTTGCCGAGTCCGCATTTATCAGTATGCTGAATATTGGGCTTTTCCTTTTAACATACCTGTTAATAATAATTGCAGGGCGTGTTACGGGGGCGCATACCGCCGAGACCCTTTTTCCCGTTTTCAGCTCCTGTCCTCCCTTGTTTATAATATCTGTATGCGTGATACTTCTGACGGCGTATATTCTGTCAGCGCCCATATATTACGGCTCAAAATGGTTTTTCTGGCAGGCGGCGGCAGGCAATACTATGCCTGCTTCCTCCGTATTCGCAGGATACAGCTCCTCCGAGCAGTTCAAGCTCTGCGTAAAGCTGAGAGTCCTTTCGGATATCCGCAGGGTGCCGTATATCCTCATATTCGGAACGGCGGCTGTTGTGGAAGCCGTTCTTGCGCAGCGTATGCTGTCTCAGGACGCGGATAAAAGTTCGGCAGCATTTATATATGCAGGTCTGGCTGTTGTGGGTGCAGGCGTGGTCTATATGTGCTTCTTCGCAGGACTTAGATGCGTTCCTGTGGGATTTCTTCTTGCGGACAACCCCGATGCCGTTGTTACGGATATTTTTGAGCTGAGCGAACAGGTGGTCAAAAAAAATGCAGGTCGTCTGATGAAGCTGTACATATCCTTTATAGGCTGGTTTCTTGCCTGTCTGCCTGCATTTCCCATTATGATACTTATTCCATACTTTAATGTGTCAATGGCTGTCTTTTTAAGAGACTGCCTTGAGGAAACGGAAAAACGTGAGGAAGCGGCTGTAAAGGAAGAAGCAACGGTCTGATATCACATATCACAAACCGTTAATAAAAATATTTGGAGGAATTTTTATGTGTACCGCAGCGACCTATACAACCGACAGCCTTTACTTCGGAAGAACTCTCGACTATGAATTTTCATACGGTGACGCAGTTACCGTTGTACCCAGAAATTATCCCGTAAAGTTTAGGCATTTAGCTGAGATGACAAGCCACTTTGCACTTATAGGAATGGCTTGCTCCGCTTTTGACTATCCCCTTTTCTATGACGCTATGAACGAAAAGGGACTTTGTATGGCAGGGCTTAATTTCGTTAAAAGCGCCGATTACAAGGAGCCTGCGGAGGGAAAGACCAACATCGCTCAGTTTGAGTTTATCCCCTATATTCTGGGACAGTGCGCTTCGGTAAAGGAAGCGAGGGAAAAGCTTTCGGATATATGTATCACAAGCGACCAGTATGCTCCCGACCTTCCCGCCGCAAAGCTCCACTGGATAATCGCAGACAAGAATGAAGCTGTTACGGTGGAGTCTGTTAAAGAGGGCGTTAAAATTTACGACAATCCCGTTGGCGTGCTTGCAAACGAGCCTTCCTTTGATATACAGATGTTCAATCTCAATAATTATATGTCCCTGTCCCCCAAAAATCCCGAAAACAGCTTTTCGGACAGGCTGGCTCTAAACGCTTACAGCCGCGGTATGGGCGGAATGGGTCTCCCCGGCGACCTTTCCTCAATGTCAAGATTTGTAAGGGCTGCATATACGAAAATGAACTCCCTTTCGGGCAGCTCGGAAAACGAAAGCGTAAGCCAGTTTTTCCACATATTAAACTCTGTTGACCAGCAGAGGGGCTGCTGTATGGTGGACGAGGGCAAGTATGAGATAACCCTTTACACCTCCTGCTGCAGCGCCGACAAGGGAATTTACTACTACACCACCTACGAAAACCACCAGATAACCGCCGTTGATATGAACCGTGAGGACCTTGACGGCACCGCTCCCGTAAAATACCCCCTAATTACGGGTGAGCAGATAAAAATGCAGAACTGATGGCAGGCAGGCTGAGCCTGCAGCCACTCGTTCTATAATTTATTTGGGCAGCAGACTGTCGGCTCGGTAACTATAGAAAAAGCTGCACCAATAATTATTATGCGTTAATGCGTTTTTGCCCTCAAGGGAAAAAATGCATTAACGCTTCTTTTTCCCTGCATTATTTACGTAATATTAACAAACCTTGCCCGATTTTATGTTATTATAATTTTATATATGTTTTTTATTTTATAAATTGAAATTGAAAGGATTGTGAGAAATGGAATTTTTTGCAAATGTAGATGTACCTGTGCTTATCGCGTTCCTGCTTTATCTTGCGGGTATGCTGGCAATAGGCTTTTACTTTTCAAACAAATCAAAGAAAATGAGCGACTACTTCTTAGCAGGAAGAAAGCTTGGAGGCTGGGTAACGGCTATGTCCGCCCAGGCTTCGGATATGAGCGGCTGGCTGCTTATGGGTCTCCCCGGTGCGGCATACGCTACGGGTATGGGCAATTACTGGATAGCTATCGGTCTTGCTGTCGGCACCATTCTTAACTGGGCGTTCGTAGCAAGACCTCTCAGAAGATTTACCGAGGTCTGCGGCGATTCCATCACCATTCCCCAGTATCTCCAGAACCGCTTCAAGGCGGACAGCCCCCTTATCAGAGTGGTATGCGCTCTGGTAATATTCATCTTCTTCCTTGTATACACCACCTCGGCATTCGTTTCGGGCGGCAAGCTTTTCCAGGTAGTATTCAACATCGACCCCGCAAATGAGACATATACCAAGATGGCGGTCATCATTTCCGCGCTTATCATCATCACCTACACCTTTATGGGCGGCTTCAGCGCCGTTGCCTGGACGGATTTCATTCAGGGAATACTTATGTTTGTAACTATTGTGGCTCTGCCCATTGCACTTGTGGCAAACACTCAGAATTTCTCTCCCGAAATGCTTGAATCCACTCAGAAGATCGTTGCAGAGGGCGCAGATGCCAGCGGATATATGTCCCTCACCTCAAATATGAGCGGCATTGACATCATAAGCAATCTTGCCTGGGCACTGGGCTATTTTGGTATGCCCCACATTCTCGTAAGATTTATGGCGATAAAGGACACCAAGGAAGTCAAGAAATCCAGTATCATCGCCTGTGTATGGGTGGTAATTTCCCTTACTGCGGCTGTTCTTATCGGTATCCTGGGAAGAGTTTTCCTTGACTCTCAGGGCGTATCTCTCGGGGCTTCCGAGCAGGAGCTTATCTTCATCAAGACAGTTAAAATGCTCTTTCCCTCGTTCCTTGGCGGCATTTTCCTTTCTGCGGTGCTGGCTTCCATTATGAGTACCGCCGACAGCCAGCTTCTTGTTACCGCTTCGGCTGTTGTCAACGACTTCTACAAGGTCATTGTGAAGAAAGAGGTTTCGGATAAGAAGCTTATGTGGATAAGCAGGATAACTGTTATCGCTATTTCCGTTATTGCTTGTATCCTTGCTCTTAATCCCAACGACTCCATTATGGGTATCGTTTCAAACGCCTGGGCAGGCTTCGGCGCTGCTTTCGGTCCTGCAATACTCCTCTCCCTTTACTGGAAGAGACTTACTCTCAAGGGCACTGCCGCAGGTATTATCGGCGGCGCGGCTACGGTTCTGCTGTGGGAATACATTCTTCCCGATACGGTTACTATGGGGCTTTACTCCATTATCCCCGGATGCATTGTTTCCGTTCTCCTTACCGTTATTGTTTCTCTTGCTGACAAGGCTCCTTCCGATGATGTATGTGAGCTTTTTGAGACGGCTAAGGCTGAGAAGTAACCTTAGTATAAAAATAACACGCTGTCCTGTGGTTTTGGGGCAGCGTGTTTTTTAGTTGCATTTTTTTACAAAAAATGTTTTGACGTTTTATGCATATATACAAAAATATGCATAATTGCTACTTTTGTTTCGGTTTGCTATTGACAAATTGGCACAGATGTGCTATAATACAGATGAACCGTTTGGATAGCTGGAATTTACGCTATTCTGTTAAGCTCGCTCTGCATAAGGCAGTAGGGAACGATGCCAAGTCCTATAAAGCCGAGGATAAGATACAGGATACCTGTATTTCCGCCTGTGTTGCCGCTTATTTCGTCAACCTTCTGTCCCTGCTTGTAATACCAGTAAATTCCGTAGATACCACAGGTGAGGATCGTAAATACAAGAGCTGTTCCTCCTCCTGCAGTCTTTGTGGAAGCGTTGGAATTAAGCTCGTCTGTGAGCTTTACAAACCAGTAAAGTCCGTAAATTCCGCAGGTCAGCAGAGAGAAAATAATGCAGAGCGGTATGCTTCTGTTTGTTGCCATAAAAAATTACCCCCATTAAAATTTAATTACATAAATTATAACACATTTCGACAAATAAGTCAATAAACATAGAAAAATTTACATATAATTCACAAGGAGAGAGGTTATGGGAAATAATACCGATTGCTGTTTCCGTTCGGGAAATGACCGGTTCCGCTACAGAGTGGGCGCCATAATTATTTCGGGAGAGTACGCTCTTTTTGCTTACAGCGAAAGAGATAAATACTATTACTCCGTTGGCGGCGGAGTTCACGTGGGAGAACATTAACGTGAGGAATACGATATCCGTCCGAAAATTGCCGTTAAGCTTGCTATGGAGCCGCCGAAGGAGTTTTCGGCTTTTGTTAATGAGCAGAGGAACTTATCGGGAGTTGCCGAATGATGATATCTGCTGAGCAGCTTTCTCCTTCCTGCCTGCCGATATGAGTGCAAACGCTGCCGCAGAAGCAGTTATGTAGAGAATAAGGCTCACAAGCTCACCCGAAAACTGTGCTTTTGTTATCCTTACCACCGCCGAACCAAAGCCGCAGCAGGCAAGTCCTTTTAGCAGGGGGCAAATGACATAGCATTTTATGTCAAAGCGCAGTTCCGACTCTCTGCACACAACGATTATCCTTGCGATATTGCTGAGAACATTGCTTGCATAGTATGAGATAAGCACGCCGCCGAATCCTATCCTTCCCACGAATATCATAACGCAGCCTATCCTCACCACATATTCAAACAGGGAATTTACGGTTGAAAAATTCTGCCTGCCCATTCCCTTTAAAAGCCCCTCAAGCACTATTTCCAGGTAAATAAAGGGAATGACGGGGGCAAGTATCACAAGGGAGCGGCTCACAAGCTCATCGCTCTGGCACAGCACACGTCCTGCCAACCCTCCGCCGAAAAGAAACAGGGCGGATATGAAAAACGCATAGGAAAAGGCTTTTCGGAATGCTCCGTCTGTCAGTGAGGCAAGTCTATTTTGACGAATTTTGCTGTCGGAACAGCGGTTTGCCAAAGCTGCCTCGGGTATGATTATTCCCGAAAGGCTGGTAAGAACTGCCGAGGGGAAAAATACCGCAGGCATAATAAGGGCTTCAAAGCAGCCGTAGCAGCTGAGGGCTTCCTCGGCGCTTCGGCTGTATTTTAAAAGCGCGGCAGGCACTAAAAGCTCGTTGGCGGTGGACATAAGCATCTGCACATATCCACTGAGAAGAATGGGCAGGGAGCCTTTGAGATATCCCCCGAAAGTATCGGTGGCAAGCGGCGCGGCGCAGAGTGGCAGTCCTCTGAACGACCTGTACTCCTCCGAATATTTCAGGAGATAATAGACAAAGCTTACAAATTCTCCGAAAAGTATGCTTGCCGCTGTTATCGCATAGAATAGTTTTGTGCCGCCGAAAAACAGCAGTCCCGAAAAAAGGCTTGCCCATTTTGCGGCAAATTCCATAAGGTCTCCGCGCATAGGCACGTCCACACGGCGTATCCCGTGAAAATAACCCTTTATGCAGGAGCCTGCGGAGGCAAAGGGCAGGCTCAGAGCTATAAACCGCACCGCAAGGGAAAGCTCATTGCTGTGAAGAAGCTTTGTGCCGATAAGCTCCGCCGCAAAAAATGAGCATATGCCAAATGTCAGCGACAGGCAGAAGGAAAATGTGAGGGAATATCTCATTACCTTTGAGAAATTTTTATGCCCTGCACCTCTTGCCTCGGAGACAAAGCGGCTGGTGGAGGTAAGTATATTTCCGTTTGCAAGCACCATTATAAAGCTAAACAGGGAGAATATCAGCGACATAAGTCCCACTGCCGCTGTTCCTGCCTTGTCCGACAGAATGGCGTTGAATACCATTGCGGCTGTCTGCATCGCAAGGCTGAGCAGGGTCATTTTTACGGCATCTCGGGCAATTTGTTTCTCGGAAACGCACAGCACGTTCATCATAGTTTTTGTTCACCTTTAAATATTTTTTTCTTTAGGATATTATATTTTTGTGAGCAGAGGAATATGACGGACGAAAATTTATCCTACCGTAAAACCCTACAACCAAAGAGAAAAAAATGCATAAAAACTGTGCAAAAGGTAAAAATAACTGTAAAGCTATTGTAATTCCCACCTGAAAGGTATATAATAATATATAGACAATCGTTGAAATTCGGATAATATGTCCTATAAAATCATACTAATCCGAATGGAATTATAATATTTGCACCGAAAGGCTGAACACAAATGGAAAAACGTTTTATTTACGCCGATAATTCGGCTACTACTAAAGTTTCTGAAAGCGTTCTTCGGGAAATGCTCCCCTATTTCACCGAAGAATACGGCAACCCTTCAAGCATTTACAAGATAGGCAGAAGCGCCGGCAGAGCCATTGAGACTGCAAGAGAGCGCATTGCGGCTGTTTTCGGCTGCCAGCCCTCCGAGATTTATTTCACAAGCGGCGGCTCCGAGGCTGACAACTGGGCTATAAGAGGCGCGGCGGCAAAGATGGCTGCAAAGGGCAAAAAGCACATTATCACAACTGCTTTTGAACACCACGCCGTTCTCCACACCTGCGAATATCTTGAAAAGCAGGGCTTTGAGGTAACATATCTGCCCGTGGGCGAAAAGGGTCTTATCACTGCCGAGCAGGTTGAAAATGCCATCAGAGAGGACACCGCTCTTGTTACCGTAATGTACGCTAACAACGAAATTGGCACGATCATGCCCATTCCCGAGATCGCGGAGGTCTGCCATAAAAAGGGCGTGCTTTTCCACACCGACGCTGTTCAGGCGGTGGGAAATGTTCCCATAAATGTGGCGGAGCAGGGAATTGATATGATGAGTATGTCGGGGCACAAGATACACGCTCAAAAGGGCATCGGCTTCCTTTATGTCAAAAAGGGCATTGTCCTGCCAAACCTCATTTACGGCGGCGGTCAGGAAAAGGGCAGGAGAGCAGGCACCGAGAATGTTCCTGCTATTATGGGTCTTGCACGCGCTGTGGAGGACGCCTGCGCGGATATCCCCGAAAAGGCTGAGAGGATAACTAAGATAAGAGAGCATATTATTGACGGAATCCTTAAAAATGTTCCCGCCGCACGTCTCAACGGCGACAGGGAGAAAAGGCTGCCCGGAAATATCAATATTTCCTTCCTTGGCGTTGAGGGCGAGTCACTCCTGCTTATGCTTGATATGAACGGCATATGCGCTTCAAGCGGCTCTGCCTGCACCAGCGGTTCCCTTGACCCCTCTCACGTACTGCTGTCTCTTGGTCTGCCCCACGAGGTGGCTCACGGCTCTATGAGACTTTCCATCGCCGACCCCATTACAATGGAGGACGGGGATTACATCATTGAGACGGTGACAAAGGTGGTTGAGAAGATAAGAAATATGTCCCCTCTCTGGGAGGATATCAAAAACAAAAAACAGGGCACGGAGCGCCTACTCAGCTTCGTTTCCCCTATCGAATAAAGGAGTCTGATAACTATGATGCTTTACAGCGAAAAGGTAATGGATCACTTTGCAAATCCCCGCAATGTGGGCGAGATAGAAAACGCCGACGGTATTGGCGAGGTGGGAAATGCAAAGTGCGGCGATATTATGAAGATGTATATCAAGGTGGATAATGGCGTTATTTCCGATGTCAAGTTCAAGACCTTCGGCTGCGGCGCGGCAGTCGCAACCTCCTCTATGGCTACGGAAATGATAATGGGCAAGAGCATTGACGATGCCCTCAAGCTTACCAACAAGGCGGTTGTTGAGGCGCTGGACGGTCTGCCTGCTTCAAAAATCCACTGCTCCGTTCTTGCGGAACAGGCTCTCAAGAGCGCAATTGCCGATTATTACAAGAGGCAGGGCGTTGACCCCGAGCCTATTGTGGGCAAGATAGAAGAGTGCGAAGCCTGCCACTAATTTACCAAATGAAACTAACAGGATATGCCCTACAGCTTATGGCATATCCTGTTTTTTTGTATAATTATGTAAACCTTTTCACGATAATATATGTGAAAATGTGCCACGATTTTGTAAGTATTCACAAAAATTATCGTGAAGTCTGCATATAGCATTATATCGGGTGTGTGTGATAAAATAAATATAAAGAGGCGTGTGCCTTGCTTTATGATTTATTCCGGATTGTTTATTCGGCAGCATTCCGGTGGACAAAATTAAAGAATAAAGAATAAACGTAAAAAGGACGGTATCTTTATGTTTAATATTGCTGTTGCCCAGTCGGGAGGTCCCACCTCCGCCATTAACGCTTCTCTTGCAGGCGTTTTCCGTCAGGCTTCAAAGTCTCCCGAGATCGGCAAGATATACGGCTCCATTAACGGAATTGAGGGTATGATAAACGGCAATCTGGTTCCTCTTGACAGTATTCTCACCTCCGAGCACGATGTGGAGCTGCTGAAAAAAACTCCCTCCACCGTTCTCGGCTCCTGCCGCTACAAGCTGGCGGAATATGACCCCACCGACAGCCGAACCGAGTCCGAATATATGAGGATAATCCACACTTTTGAGGAGTATGACATAAAGTCTTTCTTTTACATTGGCGGCAATGACTCTATGGATACCGTTATGAAGCTTGACCGCTACTGCAGGGCGGTGGGCAAGGACGTTAAGATAATCGGCGTTCCCAAGACCATTGACAATGACCTCCCCGAGACTGACCACACCCCGGGCTTTGGCTCGGCGGCGAAATATGTGGCTACCACTCTCCAGGAGATAATCAGAGACAGCCGTGTTTACAGCATACAGTCCATTACCATTGTGGAAATTATGGGCAGAAACGCAGGCTGGCTCACAGCTTCCTCCTGCGTTCTCCGTGCAAACGGAGAGCCTGCTCCTCACCTTATCTATGTTCCCGAGGCGTTTCCGAACGGCTTTGATATGGAGCATTTCCTTGATGATGTGGCACGTATGATGAAGCGCTACCGTGCGGTCATTATCGCTGTTTCAGAGGGCATCGTTCCCACGGACAGGCAGTATGTGAAAACAGGGGCAGACGCTTTCGGTCACACGGATAATTCAGGTGTGGCGAAATATCTTGAGCACCGATGCTCGGAGAGGTTCGGCTGCAAGGTTCGTTCCATTGAACTGAACGTTATGCAGAGGTGCAGCTCTCACATTGCTTCTCTTACCGATCTGGACGAGTCCGAGAGGATAGGCTCTGCGGCGGTGGACTGCGCTCTTGCGGGAAACAGCGGCAGAATGATGGGCTTTCGCCGCATAAGCAGCGAGCCTTACAGAGTGGAGATCGTTTCCTATGATGTGGCGCAGACGGCTAACAAGGAAAAATATTTCCCTTCCGAGTGGATAACCGATGACAAGTGCGACGTTACTCCCGACGCTCTGAACTACTTCCTGCCCCTTATTCAGGGCGAAGTTACCACCGAATACAGAAACGGCATTCCCGTTCATTTCAGATTAAATCAGTAATTCGGAAAAAAACAAAGTTTTTTTCAGCGGACTGTTTTGTAACAGTCCGTTTTTTTATAAAAAATGCAGAATATGCTTTGGAAAATTTGTTCCGTTTGCCTATTGACATTTTGGTACATATGTGTTATAATATAAAAAATGAAATTCCGCTGACCGTTGAACGGTATTCTGCTGCCGGATTTTTTGCGTCTTGACAACTCTCCCTCACAACATTATAATTATTATAACTAAACACGAAAGGAGCTATGACTGTGCAAGCTGCCCCTACCATTACCGAAGCTGCAAAAAAAGAGCGCATTGCCGCTCTCGATATACTGAGAGGAGGAGCAATGGTGCTTGTAATGCTCTACCATCTCCTTTTCGACCTGCGCTATATCTATAACATTCCACTCCCACGACCCATTACTCCCGGACAGCCCGAAACGGAAACTGTTCACATCTGCTTTCTCTGGGTGCTCTTCGCAGTCTCGGGGATATGCACCCGCTTTTCCAAAGACCCCATAAAAAGAGGTGCTTTTCTTTATATCGTGGGCTGGCTCATAACCTTTGTGACCTCCTATTTTATCCCCTCGGAGCTTATTGTTTTCGGAGTGCTGAGCTGCTTCGGTGCTTGTATGGTTATATGCGGACTGCTCCGTCCACTGCTTGATAAAATACCGTGGCAGGCGATGCTTATCGTCTCTGCCCTGTTATGGATAATTTTTATGGACTTTCACCGAAACGGAACAATACATCTTTTTGTTACCGATATCACTGTTCCACTCCCCGCCGTTGACCGATATCTGTTTCCCATAGGCATAACAGGAAAGGGATTTTACAGCGCCGATTATTTTCCGCTTATCCCTTACATATTTATGTTTCTGTTCGGCTATGCTCTTCACGTCCCCGTAAAGGAGCATAAACTGCCCGAAGCCTTCTACCGAATGAAATACCGCCCCCTTGAATTCATAGGCAGACATTCCCTGCTCATATATGCCGTACATCAGCCTATAATGCTGCTGATACTTGAACTCGTACTGTGACGAAAGTAAATTGCGGGTGACGACCCGCGGCGAGACGTTCTATAATTTATTTGAGCGACAGACGGACAGCTCGGTAACGTTACAAATATGTGTAATTGTTTCACAAAGAATTTTGTAGGGGACGGGTCTCCCGTCCACTACATTGATTGGAGCAAATTACCCGCCAAATTACGATTTATCGAGCTGTCTCAAATTTGAAGTTATTATTTTTAAATCACTTTTTCATTTATCAAATGTGAACCCCCTATAAAAAAGGAGCAAAGTAAATGTTCAACATCAACCTCATAACCGTAGGCAAGCTCAAGGAAAACTATCTGAGAGAAGCCTGTGCCGAATATACAAAACGTCTCGGAGCCTACTGCCACATAAAAATAACCGAACTGCCCGAATGCCGTCTCCCCGACAATCCTTCCGAAAAGGTGATAAAATCGGCTCTCGACACCGAAGCGGTCGCGATACTCGCTGCCGCAGGCAGCGACGCTGTTATCGCAATGTGCATTGAGGGCAAAATGATGAGCAGCGAGGATTTTTCCGAAAGACTGCAGAAATTCGCCGTAGAGGGAAAAAGCTCTGTCAGTATCGTCATTGGCAGCTCCTACGGACTTTCCGACAATGTAAAAAACGCTGCTGCACTCAGGCTATCAATGTCCCCTATGACCTTTCCTCATCAGCTTGCAAGGGTAATGCTCCTTGAGCAGCTTTATCGTGCAATGTCCATACTCGGAAACGGGAAATATCATAAGTGAGCTGCCTGATATCCGCCGATATTCCCCAGATTATCCGCAATAAATCTCTGCGCCCGAGGGCTGTACAGCACACGGGTGTAGCTTTTACCCGAAGAAGCGGTGAACTGCTCTTCAAAAATGCCTATCCCGGCACTGCGCCCCGTAACGCCCTTCCGCTCGCCGCCGTCACTATCGGGGCAAACTTGCAGATACCCCTCAGAAATAAGCCATTCAAGGACTGCCGTTCTCAGATTTGCGGCTGATACATTTACCCCTGCCGCTGTAATAATGCTGCTTATCAGCGCTGTAATGTTCATATTCTCCTCAGAGGGGGAAAATTGGGAAATTCCCCTTTCAAGCTCCTCAAAAGCCCGATTTCTGTCCTCGGGAGTTTTCATACGGTTAACGGGAGCCTTCTTTACTGTAGGCTCTCCCGGGGGATTTTCACCGCAGTAGTCTTTTATTGCCCCGATAAACTCGTCTCCGTACCGCTCAAGCTTTGCGCTGCCCACGCCCGAAACATTCAGAAATTCCGCAGGCGTACAGGGACGCTTTTCACACATATCCGCAAGGGTGGCGTCCGTAAAAATAAAATAGGCAGGCACTCCCTGAACGGAGGCTATTTTCTGTCTCAGCTTCTTGAGAATTTCCATAAGCTTCGGGTCTGCCGCATAAACGAGAGTTTCCTTCTGCTTTTTCTCCTTTACCTCGTCTTCGGGGATACGAGCTTTGACGGTCACAGTTCCCCTTAGCACCTCAAGCGCAGAATTATCCACCGTCAGAACGGGACGGTCTCCCTCGGTGCGCTTGATATATCCCATAACCTCAAGCCGTTCCATAATGCGCCTGATACGCCGCTCCGAGGTCTCTTTCATAATGCCGTATGTAGAAAGCTTGTCAAGCCCCCACCCGGAAAGCTTTTCCGACTCGCTGCCCCTTAAAATGTCGCATATCACCTTAATGCCGAACCGCTGCCCTGCACGGTATATGCAGGAAATTATCTTCTGGGACTCCACAGTGATATCCGTTTCCTCAGAATCAGAACAGCAGACAGAACAGCAGCCGCACTCGAGAGGTGCCTTTTCTCCGAAATAACGCAGTATATATCCTCTGAGACAGTCGCCGCAGGTACAGTAATAGGTCATATCACGAAGTCGTTTCAGATCTCTCCGTTTCGTTTCCTCGGCAATGGCAGGCTCCTGCTCCGACTCCTCATAGCTTTTGTTTATCAGAAATTCCGCCGTTATCACGTCCCTGCCGCTGTAAAGCAAAATGCAGTCCGAGGGTGAGCCGTCACGCCCTGCACGGCCTGCCTCCTGATAATAGCTTTCCACGTCCTTGGGCATATTGTAGTGGATAACAAAGGTAACGTTTGATTTATCAATGCCCATTCCAAAGGCGTTGGTGGCGACCATAATCCGCCTGCGGTCAAAAATAAAGTCCTCCTGATTTACACGTCTTTCCTCCTCGGAAAGTCCTGCGTGATATCTTGCAGCGGAAAATCCCATTTCGCACAGCTTTGCGCATACATCTTCAACATTCTTCCTTGTGGAACAGTAAACAATGCCGCTGCGCCCCTCTTTGTCATATGCAGTCACAAGCCTTTTAAGGTCTGCGAATTTGTCAGAGGGACGGCGCACCTCGAAATAGAGATTTTTTCTGTCAAAGCCTGTGACCAGCGTAAAGGGGTCACGAAGCTCAAGAAGCCTTACAATATCATCACGCACACGCTGTGTGGCGGTGGCGGTAAATGCGGTCATAACGGGTCTTTGGGGCAGTGATGCCGCAAATTTCGGGATATTAAGATAGCTGGGTCTGAAATCCTGTCCCCATTGTGAAATACAATGCGCCTCATCAACGGTTATCATAGAAATATTCGCTTTCCGTGCGAAATTCACAAAAAGCTCGGAATCAAGCCGCTCGGGTGCAACATAGATAAGCTTATACACCCCTGCTTCGGCGTTTCTGATAACGGCGTAAAGCTGGTTCATTGTAAGTGAGCTGTTTATATATGCGGCTCTTATCCCAGACTGCACCAGCGCTCCCACCTGGTCCTGCATAAGTGAGATAAGGGGAGAAACCACTATGGTTATCCCCTCCATCATAAGCGCAGGTATCTGATAGCAAAGGGATTTCCCTGCTCCTGTGGGCATAACTCCCAGAGTGTCTCTCCCCGAAATGATGCTCTCCACCAGCTCGTCCTGACCCGGTCGGAAGCTTTCATATCCGAAATATTTTTTTAAGATATCATTCTGAACCATTTTTTCACCCGATATATTTTCCGCTCTGCGGTTTTTTTTCTACAGGTAATTATAGCATATCCCACGTGATTTTGCAAGAGTACGATCTGCGACGGAAAACGGGCTGCTGCGTTCAAAACCGCAGCAACCCGTTCATATTGCGAAAATAATAATATTACCTAAAAACCTCGCTGAGGGAACGTGCCAGACCGTCCAGCTTGCTTGCGGTGGAAGCAGCATTTGCGGATATCCGGGCATTCTGCTGCACAACTCCCGAAATGTGGTTCATACTTTCGGATATCTCTTCAAAAGAAGCCGCCTGCTCTTCCGAAGCTGCCGCAATGCCGTCAATGAGCTTGTTGCTTTCGGATACGCCGTCCATCATAACACGGAGCTGTTCTGCGGTCTCATCAGCGATCCTGCTGCCCTCGGAAACTGCACTGAGCGTTTCGTCAATAAGCGACGCTGTACCCTTTGTAGCCTCTGCGCTCTTTGTGGCAAGGTTTCTTACCTCGTCTGCTACGACCGCAAAGCCCTTGCCGTGCTCGCCTGCTCTTGCCGCCTCAACTGCGGCATTCAGAGCAAGGATATTTGTCTGGAAAGCAATGTCTTCAATGGTCTTGACGATATTGCCTATCTTTCCCGACGACTCCTCTATCCTGCGCATAGCGCCCTGCATTTCGCCCATCTTTTTCGTTCCCGCCTCAAGAGTACGGGCAGTCTCGGAGGCAATCCTGCCTGCGTCGGCTGCTGCCTTTGCGCTTTCGTTTATCTGATGTGAAATGGTCTCAAAGGAAGCGGATATCTCCTCAACAGTTGCCGCCTGAGTTGACGAACCGTCTGAAAGCATTGACGATACCTCCTGCATTTCCTTTGACTCGCTGCCGATATCGGAGGATATCTTTGTCACGTGACTGAAAATTCGCTTCTGCTCATTATTTGCCCTTTCGGAACGGTCAAGATTTTTGCGGATATTTGCAAGCATACCATTAAGTCTGTCGCTGAGGGTTATGTACTCGGGACAGGTGCGGACGTCAAATTCAACGTTCAGGTCGCCTTCGGAAACAGCGTCAAGCTTTTGCAGAATATCGTTTATTCCCTTTATAATGACCTTTTGGATAAGGTTGTTTATAAGGATTATCACAATAACAAGCATTCCAATGACCGATACGCCGAATATCAGCATAAGTATGGTCCTGCCGTTGTAAACTTCGTTTTTCGGGATCGCTGCGATAAGGATATAATCATCATTTTCGCCTGTAACACAGTATACGCTGCTGCCGCCTATTTTGCAGAACACGCCGTCAGCCCCATTCATAAGCTTATCCGAAACGCCTGCGCCTGCGGCTGCTGTGCCAATAAGCGATTTATCGGGGTGTGCTGCGATAAGTCCGTCAGCTTTGGAAACAGCCATAACATAGCCCGTACTGCCCACGGTAAAGGAATCGAGCATATTGTTGATACTGTTTCTTTCAAGCTGCTGCTGAAGCCTTTCGGGGGCATTTCCCACCTGTACGATACCTGTGGAATCCTTTCGCGCAACGCTTATGTACTGGAAAAGCTTGCCCTCTGCACCGTTTATCTGAGGTTCCTGAGCAATCTTTAAGGAACTGTCGGTCAGTATGGGCAGAAAGGGCTTCGTCTGGTCGCTGGAACTGAAATCAAAACCGAAATATTCGGGAACGGTACCCCAGTATATTATGCCCTTGTCATCTGTAACGTGAAGCTCGTCCACACCCAGCATTTCCTTTATTTCATTTAATTTGCCTGCATCATTGATAATGGACGGATCCAGCATTATCATTTCGGCAAATGCGTCCGCCTTGGCGATATATTCTGAATTGATCTGCTCCGTCAACTCCGCCGTTTCAGTATCGTTTGAAACAAGCTCGTCCAATACATCGTTTATCCTGCTCACAGCCATATTTTTTGCGGTAACATTCATTACGTTTGTCTGTACGATAAACAGGACTGTCATCATAAATACCATTGCAAAAGCACAGGCATATAAAATTCGCTTGGTCAAGGTTTTCTTCATAATATATTATTCCTCCGTAAACCGCATCATTCTGCAATTTTTGTCATAATTCGGCGATATTTTTATCATATCATAAAGCCACAAATAAATCAAGCAATTTTTCTGATTTTTGGTTAAAATGCCGAATGTGTTTACAGTGATATTAAAATATCAAAAAAATTACCCGAAAGTTTTTTCTCACGGGTAATATCCTATCGAAATTATAATTATTTTATGCGCCTTGCTTCAACATAATATCTCTTGTCCTCGGCGTGACCCATAGAAAAGGTTTTTCTCGGGAGTGCACCGTCCTTTATTACTGTGGGGAAAAGCTCCTCCTTGCCCATATCGGGAAGAAGTATGCCTGCGCTTTTCGGTGATTTTGCGAGACGTTTTACCACGTCCGCGCCGTGAATGTAGTCTATCTTGCCGCCATTTTCTCTAAGATATCCGTCAAGGAAGCTCTGAACGCTGCCTACGGTGAGGTTTGAGGTGGGCTTTGATATTCCGTACCTCTTTGTCTCGCCGTCTGTTACCCATTGAAAGGACTGCATATTTTCCGAGATATTTTCGGTAAGTCCCAGTGCGGCGGTCATTTTTTCAAGGAGGTCGGCTGTGTCGATATCGGTAATTATCCTGTGGATAGCCTCGAACTCAAGAGCGTCGCTGTGAAGATTTACGATCTCGGCAAGGGCATAGCGTGCAGGGTGATCTGACATATCCTTACCCGGATTTTCACGCTTTAGCTCCTCATAATATTCCTTTGCGGTGGCAAGGGAATGGTTTCCGTCGCCCATTGCATAGAGCAGAACGGGAACGTCCTTTATGCCGTATCGTTTTTCAAAGCTTTCCCTGCTGCCAAGCTCTGCAAGTGCCTTGTCACAGGTGTCAATGTCCTCGCCCTGTACAAGATAGCCCTTGATACTTCCCCCGTTTTTCATCAGGGTAAAATCATAGATCTTTTCAAGAGAGCTTTTCTTCTCCCCTATCTTTTCGATAACGGTCTTTACGGGGTCGTCAATGAGTATCATTATGTGGGGAAGCTCCAGCGGCGCACCTCGGCGAACCTTGAGTCTCGGGGGTATTCGCTCGGCAACGGTGGCTTCGGTGGCTCTGACGGATGATGTGCTGCCCTTGCGGAAATCATACTGCTCAAGGTCTATCACGCCCACAAGTCCCTGACGGAGCTTGCCTGTGCTGTCGGTGCGCTCTACGTATATCATAGAGTCCTTGTATTCCTTGAATATGCCCTTGTCAAGATATTCGTCCATTGTGCGGCGGATATCCTCGATACGCTTTTCCGAGTCGGGGCTTTCAAGATACGCTTCGGGGAGGATAAGTTTTAATGCGGAGCAGCTGTCTCCTGCGATTTTTGCGGCGTCCTCCCAGTATTCGGGCTGTGAGGTGAACTGGTCGCAGGCAACTACTGCCCATTTGCTCATATCCTGAGCGGCGGGGAGAAGTATGTCTGCGGCACCGAAGGCTGTAGATGATCTTTTCACTTTTTTCATTCCTTTCATTCTTCGGTGAAGCTGAGCTTCATTGACATATAAATGGACTTGTCCTCGATGAATTTAAGCTTTTTGTAAAGGGGATAACCGCATTTTGTGGCACGAAGCTCTATGTAGGACAGGTCCCAAGCCTTGCCGTCCTCTATCGCCATATTAACAAGAGTTTCGCCCACTCCCCTTCTGCGAAATTCCGGAAGGGTGTAGACATTCATAAGCGTTCCCGTTTTTCCCGTAATGAACAGGGGGCTGGCAGGCTTATTTATAAGCAGGAAGAATACGCAGCCTGCCGCTCTGCCCTCCTCCTCCGCAAGATATACAACGCAGTCTCTGTTAAGATGCTCCTGAAAATAGCCCTTTGATTTATCGGCTATCTCGTCAAACACCGACTGCTCAAGATCCTCGTGGGTCTCGTGCATATACCCAAGACGCAGCTCTATGAGCGTGGGGATATCCGAAGGCTTTGCTTTTCTGTAGGTTATCATTTTCCGCAAGTCCTTTCAATTTTTCTATCAGTTCAGATTATAGCACATTATGGCTTGTATGTCAACCGAGTGAACTCAGTTTCCCCTGTTTTTGGGCATAGTCTCTCAGCCTGCCGTTTGCGGCATTCACCTGACCGAAGCTGTCAAGGCAGCAGATGACCTGTTCACATCTGTCAATAAGTGCTATTGCCGCCTGCTCATTTTCATATGAAACAGGCTCGAAGGGCATTTCGGATATGACCCTTGCAGCAAGTGCCTTTGCCCCGGGAAAATCTATATCATTTTCGTGGATAACTCCCGCCGCAAAGGGGATATCAAGCCTTTGGAGCCTGCGGAACACTCCCGTTCCCCTGCCGTTTCCACCGATAACGAACACCCTCGGTTCACCCGTCGGGGGTGCAAGCTCCGCTGTGCAGAACCGTTCTTCGAAGCTGCCCTTTTCAATGCCGTAAAGCTTGGTTATCCGATCATTTGTAAATATCTCCTCGGGTGCGCCCTGTCCCTCTATGCCATTGTTTCCCACGCATATAACGTGGTCGGAGATACGCTCCGCCATATCAAGCTCGTGCATTGACATTATCACCGCAAGCCCCTTTTCACGTACAAGGCGGCGGAGAATGTCAAGAAGCTTCAGCTTATGACGGATATCAAGAAATGAGGTGGGCTCGTCAAGGACAAGAATTTTCGGTTCCTGACATATGGCTCTCGCAAGCATTACCCTTTGGCGCTGTCCGTCGCTTATTCGGGAAATATCCCTGTCCGCAAGCCCCGATACATCGGTCAGCTCCATCGCCTCAGCCACCGCACGCTTATCCTCGGGGGAAAGTATGCCAAGTCTGCCCGTATAAGGATATCTGCCCGCACCCACCGCCTCACGGCAGGTCATAAGCTCGGGATCTGTCCGCACCGTCATTAGCAGGGACATTTTTTTTGCAAGCTCCTCACCCTTGAAAGCGGCAAGCTCCTCTTTACCAATATAAACGGCTCCGCCAAGGGGGGTTATTTGTCGGGAAA
>JAQYLI010000004.1 GCA_028720105.1 Oscillospiraceae bacterium
TAACTTAGAAAACACAAGACCTGCCAAAATGAGAGCTGCGGCAAAAAAAATAACGAGAACAGCGGGGCATATCCGCTTAACTTTATAAATGAGCTTCACGTCCGATACCGTCCTTTGCAGATTTGCTCCTGCATAAAGTGCAGGTGCATTTAATATATATAATTACGGGGGAGGGAAAAATATTCCCCGGAAAGGACGGGTGTTAATGGAGCTTAAACCCCGAAGCTCCCAGATCGTCATCTGCGGAAATACCTATCTTGAGGTGGAAAACTGCAGTCGTATTATGGAGTATAATGACATTTACCTGAAAGTGAAAACATTTTCGGGAATGGTGATAGAGATATGGGGCACAGGACTTCTTCTTTCGGATTACAATACCGAGGGGATAGCAGTCAGGGGGAAGATCACCTCGGTGGAGCTTCACGGAAAAGAGGAGTGAAATAAAATGCGGCTATACAGGCTCCGAAGCCGAACGGGCTTCTGCATATATTCGGAGCAGGGGAGGGACTGTGGCAAATTCATAAACGACCTTAGAAACAGTCCTCTGAAATTTTTCGGACTTTCGGTGAGGGGAGACAGACTTTACGGATACGTAGGCTCAGGTGATTTTTCCGCTCTTCAAAGCCTTGCGGGGAAGCATAAGCTCACCTGCGAGATGATAGACGAAAAGGGAGCGGCAAAGGAGCTTAAGCCCTACAAAAGGCGCGTCGGACTTGTTATAGGCTTTTTTCTGTCGATAGGGCTTGTGGCGTTTTTAAGCGACAGAGTTATGATAATCCAGGTGGGGGGCAATGAAACTATCCCAACAGAGCGGATATTATCCCACCTTGAGGACGCAGGGGTGTATATCGGCAGCAGCATTTCCTCGGTCAATTTGCGGCGGGTGGAAAGACAGGTAGCCGCAATGGACAAGGACATCGACTGGGTGGGGATAAAGCATATCGGCAGCAGGGTAACGGTTGAGATAAACGAGATAACTCTTCCCCCAGAAATGGAGCGGAAAAACACACCCTGCAACATTGTTGCCGCCCGCGACGCACAGATAACGGGGGTCAGATTATACAGCGGAATGTTAATACCAATGGTGGGCGACGGGGTCAGAAAGGGGGATATCTTAGTCAGCGGCGTGGTGGACACCAAGTACGGGCGAAGCTTTTACGTCCATTCCATAGGGGAGATAACAGGGGTCTACACCGAAAAAATGACCTTTTCGGAAAGGCTTGTGACCGAAGAAAAGGTGTGCGTGGGGGAGCAGACCGCAAAGGCTCTTAAAATATTCGGACATAAGCTTGTCTACCGTCCCGCGGAGCTTCCCTCGGGGGATTACGAATACAGCGAGACGGGCGAGCAGCTCACGTTTCTGGGACTTAGCCTGCCCCTTTACCGTATCACGGGTCATTACCGCATTATGGAGGCTCAGAGCGTGACCCTTAGCGAGGAGCAGGCGGAGCAGAATATTATGGAGAGGATAGAAAAATACGAGCAGAATTTTCTTGACGGTGGCGCGGAGATACTGGGCAGAGACATAGAGAGATCAAGCGATAAAAACGGGGTGACAATCACGGTCACATACACTCTTGAAGGGGAGATAGGGGAAGAAAAGATGATATTTGCAAAATACGAGTCACCGAAGGAGCCTGAAAAGGAAACCGAAGAAACAATAGAAAGCTGATTTCCCGATATGTCTATATTATAGCACATAAGTGCCAAAATGTCAATAGAAATTCGAACAAAAGTTGCATATATCTGAATTTTTGTATAGATGAACAAAAGAATAGTACAGCTTTTGTAAAAATAGCACATACATATCAAAAAACGGGACTGACGAGGATCAAATCGTCAGTCCCGTTAATATTATGCTGCAAAAATTACTTTTTCTTGCCAAGCTCCTCAACATCATCGTGCTGAGTGAGATTTTCGGATATAGCCCAGATCTTGACTCTTATCTTGCTGCGGTCGCCGCCTGTTTCGATAACAACGGTCTGAGTTTCCTCGTTCTTGCGAACAACGATGCCCACAATGCCGCCGATAGTAGTGACCTCGTCGCCTATCTGGAGATTGTCGCGCATTTTCTTCTGCTCTTTCTCCTTTTTGTTCTGAGGACGAATGAGCATAAAATAGAAAACGACCATTACCACAATGAGCATACCCACAGAGGAAATGAGCTGACCTGTCATAGCAGCGTCATCTGCGGTGGCAGTTGCGGTGTTGGCAAGCATAAAATAAATATTTGACATATTTTGGTAATTCCTTTCCTTTGAAAAATAGTAATACAACTTTAATTATACCGCATTTTCCAAAAAAAGCAATAGCATTTACAGAAATTTAAGATTTATATAAACTGAAATTGAAAAACCGCCAATGTCAAATAAATATCCGTCAGTCCTTTTCCAATATGAAAAAAAGACTTTACCTGTTTTTCAAAGCCTGACGAACAAGCTCTACATCCGCTTCGTATGTAATTCCGTACCACTTGCTTTGGGTGGGGATATTTCTGATATCATAGCCCATTTCCTTGATCTCCCTGTCTGCAGCGTCTGCGATAGTCAGTTCGGAGGAGATGTCGCCTGCGTTCAGTGAGCAGATAAAGTCATTAAATCTGCCCGAGAGACGGTTCATAAAATCGGGAGTAAAGCCCCACATACTCATAGATACAATGTCATTCTCGTCAAGAATAACGGTTGAACCGTTCCGCAGTCCGCGGATAACGCCGTCGGCGTCCTTTTGTATTTTTTTTGTTTCCTCAACCGTGACAAGAAGTCCGTTTTCGTCGGCACGGCATATACCTCTGTTGACTGTACCGTGGTCGGACAGGGTGTTTTTCAGCACAAAACCCACCGAGCAGGCGGAAGCGTCGGGAGTCTTGAGAAATACTGCCAGAGATCTGAATGACTCCCTGCCGTAATAATCATCGGCATTTATCACGCCGAAATTTTCATTTATAACGCTTTTGCAGCAATAGAGCGCCTGAGCGGTGCCCCAGGGCTTGGTCCTGCCCGAAAAGTCATTCATTCGGCAGGGCAGCTCGCGGATATCCTGATAAACGTATTCGGTGTTCACAAGCTTTGAGATACGGTTTCCGATAGTTTCCTTAAACAGCTCCTCAATATCGCGGCGGATAATGAATACCACCTTGTCAAAACCTGCGTCCACTGCGTCTCTTACGGAATAGTCAATAAGAAGCTCGCCACTTGGACCCACAGGTTCAAGCTGTTTTATTCTTTCCCCGAACCGTGAACCCATTCCTGCTGCAAGTACGGTCAATGTAATGCCCATAAGAAAATGCCCACCCTTTTTGCGGCTGTATTCTCATCTCTCTGAAAATACAAGACCCTCTTCTATAATATTTTAAATTATTCGTCCGAAAATGACAAATTGCACTATGATTAAATTTTATCATATTCCCATAATAATGTCAACATCAAAAATAAATTATTTCAATTTTTTCTGCTTTTTGACATTGTATTTACTGCTTCTTTAATTTGTCAAAAAAATCCGTAAGGTATTCAAAATACTTAACAGCCTCCTCGTGGTCAGCGCAGTCGCTATGGAGACGGATAATAATGTCTCTCCTGCATACGGGGTCGGATATGGAAATAAGCGCCATTGAGCCTTCGTCGGGCTGTTCCCAGGTGTAATGAGGCCAGAAGCCAACGCCGATATTGGCGCCGATAAGGTTTTTAACGGCGGAGGTACTGTCGCTTTCAAAGATAACATCGGGTCTGAAGCCTGCGTGCATACAAAATCTGTCGCAGATGGAGCGCAGTCCTTTCGAGCCTGCCAGAGCGATAAATTTCCTGTCGGACATTTCTCCGAGAGAAACGCTTTCACGGGACGAATAGGGCGAGCTTTTGGGTACAGCCAGAAATATCTCCTCGGAAAAAATGTAATATCTGTCTTTAGTGCTTTGGGGCTGCTGAAAAAATTCACGGGTAAAGACAGTGATATCGGAATTTTCTTCCTCGTTGTGCTGATGTATCTGAAACCTGATATCACCGTGAAGCTTCTGATATTCGATTATGGCGTCTGTAATGAGATTTGAAGCGGCAAGCACATTTACCCTTATCAGATTTTTCCGCTCGCCTGCCAGTGTTTGAAGCTCCTCGGGAATTTCGCTTAGCGTTTTGAGCACAGGCTCCAGCTTATCACGCAGATATGTACCATACTCGGTAAGAACGATATTTCTTCCGCTGGTTTTGAAAAGCTTTACTCCCAGCTCGCTTTCAAGACGGTGAATGGTCTGGGTAAGAGACGGCTGGGCGATATGGAGCTGTTCGGCGGTCTTGGTGACGTGCTGTGAGGCGGCGAGAGCGTAAAAGTATTTCAGCTGTAAAAGTTCCATAAAAAGCTCCTTTCGGAAATCTGCTTTTTTTCATTGTCGGTTATTCCGAAAAAACGGGATAATTGGTCGATGTGCATAACTTTTCTGCACAGTTAAATAAAAAATTATTGATATTTTAAAATCAATAGCTTTAAAACTATGAATTATATCCGACGGACAATTATTTCATCTCCGTTGTCTGTAAATAATAGCTTTAAAACTATTATTTCTGATATAATTATATATTGGACATTCTTGATTGTCAAGAGTATAATATAATTAAAGCAAAAAAAGAAAAGTCCGATGATCGAAGATCGTCAGACAATCGTGAAAGGATCGATCGTGATGAGAGGAAAAACACAGTACAGCTTTTTAAACAAACTTGCAAAAAGCGGGGGCATCGTTATATGGGGTTCCACCACGCTTGCCGAGCTTCCCGTAAACGAACTGCTGAAAAACTACGACGTATCACGCTGCATCTATAACCGCAGCATACCAGGGCTTACGCTGTCGGACGCCGAGGAATATCTTGACGTATGCGTGCTTGAACTTTCTCCCGAAAAGCTTATCATAAACTTAGGCGAGGAGGATATCAGCCGCGGCGCTGATGTCACGGCGCTTATCGAGCAGTACAGATGGCTTCTTTACAGAGTACATCTTGCTCTTCCCGAATGTTCCCTGATAATCACGGGAGTACGGGGAAGCGGCGAGCTTCACGAAAAATATAACAAAGCTCTCGGAAAGCTTGCCGATGAATTCGGCTGCTTATTCTGCCCCGTGGAGGGGGGAACCGCCGAAGAGGAGTACGGACTTGCTTTTCTCGGCTCTGTAAGGCTGTCCCTTTACGATGATAATCTGAATTATTCCGATATAGCATCAAGAGCGGTTATTTCCGCGCTTATGCACTGATTTTGGGGAGGTATGATATATGAGTTCTGTATTGGAAACGATAATGCTTATCTGCTTCGGCTTTTCCTGGCCTTTGAATGTGATAAAGGCGGTCAAAGCCCGTTCCGCCAAAAATATGAGCCTGCCCTTTATAATGCTTATTATCACGGGATATATCGCAGGCATAACCGCAAAGCTTATGTCCCATCAGATAAGCTATGTTCTTGCCGCATATTTTTTAAATCTTGCGATAGTGCTGGTAAATCTCGGCGTCTATTTCAGAAACAGGCGGCTCGACCTGGAAGGGGAGAGGGGACATATCGGTATCGGCGCCGCCGTTGCTGAAAGTGAATGAAAAAGATTTTTGGGCGTTATCTGTAATAGGTCTTTGCAAGCTTTTTAAGTCTCTTTGCCAGTTCGGGTGTACATTCACCGCCCTTCAGTCTCCACGCCCAGTTCCCTCCTCCTATGGTGGAGGGAATATTCATTCTTGCAGAGTTGTCAAGGCATAAAAGGTCCTGCATCTGAATTACGCAGCCCTCGGAAACGCTTGCGTAAGCCGTTCTGATAAGCGCCCAAACGATTTCGCTGTCGGAAGCGCCCTTTTTCAGCCCCAGATATTTTCTTACGCGCTTTCTGCCCTTTTTGTCAAGACCGCGGTACCAGCCCAGCGCGGTCTCGTTGTCGTGGGTGCCGATATAGACCACGCTGTTTTTAACGTAGTTGTGGGGGAGATAACCGCTGTCATCGCCGCCAAAGCCGAACTCCAGCACGTTCATACCGGGATAGCCTGCCTCTCTCAGCATTTCCTTAACGTCATCGGTGAGAAAGCCTAAGTCCTCAGCCACAAGCGGAACATCGCCAAGTTCCGATTTAATTGCTTTAAAAAGCTTCATTGAAGGGCCTTTCAGCCATTCGCCGTGCTCGGCGGTCTCGTCTGCTGCAGGAATTGCATAGAAGCTATCAAATCCTCTGAAATGGTCAATGCGTGTAAGGTCAAACAGCTTTGCGCTGTATTTCACGCGGGCTATCCACCATTTATAGCCGTCTTTGTCCATATAGTCCCAGTCATAGAGGGGATTGCCCCAAAGCTGACCCGTGGGAGAAAAATCGTCGGGAGGACAGCCTGCCACCTTGACGGGTCTCCTGTCGCCGTCCAGCATAAACATCTCGGGAGAAGCCCAGATGTCGCTGCTGTCCATCGAAACATAAATGGGCATATCGCCGTATATCTTTATTCCCCGCTTGTTTGCGTACTTTTTCAGAGCCTTGTACTGCCTGATGAATTTATACTGCATAAATTTCCAGACCTCGATGTCGTCCGAATGTTTTTCGGAATATTCATCGAGGGTCTTTTTGTCTCTCAGGCGGTACTCGTCGTCCCACAGCGTCCACATTTTCTGCTTGAAGAAGTATTTAAGCGACATAAACAGAGCGTAATCGTCAAGCCACCGGGCGTTTTTGCGGCAGAAGCGGTTAAAATCCGCCGTCTGAGACGGGTCTGCTTTTTCTTTGAATGCCGCACAAGCCTTTACGAGTATCAGCCGCTTGAAGGAGAAAAGCTGACCAAAGTCTGCAAAGTGTTCCTTTCTGCGAAGCAGCTCCATATCCTTGTCGTCGGCACTGATAAGCCCCTCGCTGACAAGCATATCGAGGTCTATGAGCAGGGGATTGCCCGCAAATGCGCTGTAGCTCTGATAGGGGGAGTCGCCGTAGCCCGTAGGGCCTACGGGAAGTATCTGCCAGTAGGTCTGTCCCGCCTTCTTTAAAAAATCCACAAACTTGTACGCCTCCTTGCCCAGGGTGCCTGTTCCGTAAGGGGAGGGGAGGCTTGTAATGTGCATAAGCACGCCGCAGCTTCTCATAATATAATATTTCCTTTCCGATGAGACTTTTCTTTATTATACATTATTTCCGTTTGTATTGCAATATCCCGACAAGCAAAAATTTTTTTAATGCAATTTTCTCCAAATTGGTATCAGATTTTTTGTAAACGATTAACAAAAGATTTACTTGTTATCATAGACAAAATTTACTGCTTGTGTAAAAAAGCTCTTGACATTTATCACAAAAACTGCTATAATGATTTTAAAAAATTTCGGAGGAAGAGCGTGGAGCTTATTTTGAGCCGTTTTCCTCTAAGGCTGTATGAAAACGATTAAGTAGGTTTTTTATACGGCATAAAAAATAATTTCGGAGGTGCTGCAAGATGTCGGATAATGTATCAATGGCATTGTCGGAGAGAAGTCCCGACGACATCGGTAAGGTCAAGAAAATCGTCCCGAAAACTCCTGCGGAAAAAACAGCGGATATCCTGCTGTGGGGCGTAAGGATACTGCTTGTTGCAGAAATAATCCTGCTTTTTTTCCCCAACTTCAACCCTGCAAGGATATGTGACAAGATCAATAAGAATATGTCCCTTTTTACCTGCGGTATCGCTTATGATACGCTGGTTTCAAACCTCGGACGAGCATTTACAAAGGGCTGGGTACAGGAGTCCACCTTCAAGCTTCTTTTCGGCTCAAGTATGCTTTCTATTGTTGCGGCGCTTTTCTATGCTGTGGGCGGCTGTATGTCTCTCGGCAGCAATAAAATGAAGAAGATCGCAGCTGCAGTTACGGGCGCAGGCACACTCTTTATGCTGGGCTGTCTTATGGGCATAAAAAACGCTTTCGGTCAGGTAAGTCTGACAGAACGCCCCGAGAAGATTGGCCCTGCTGAAAGTATTCCCTATTTCGGACTGTTCCTTGTTATCACTATCGTGCTTTTAGCGCTTTGTATTGCAGTTTTCTTCCTGCTCCCCTCCTTTCAGAATGCAGGAGAGATGTATATGGAGGATAAGTACAAGCTCTTCCTTATGATGCTCCCCATTCTCGTTCTTTCCTTCCTCTTTGCATATCTTCCCCTTTTCGGCTGGCGCTATGCGTTCTACGATTACAAGTCGGGCGATACTCTTTCCCCCGATAAATTTGTAGGCTTCAAATGGTTCACTCAGCTTTTCCGGAATGCGGCTACCAAAAAGGATATCCTCAGAGTTATCAAGAACACTCTTGCAATGAGCGGCCTCGGTATCCTCACAAGCTGGGTGCCTATGATATTCGCCATCTTCCTTTCGGAGATCAAGAACAACACTTTCAGAAGATTTGTTCAGACCTTTACAACTATCCCCAACTTTATAAGCTGGGTGCTTGTATACGCTATCGCACTTGCTATCTTCTCCACCGACGGATTTATCAACACCTTCCTCAAGAGCATCGGAAATCCCGTTACCACAAACTACCTTATGGACAGCTCACATATGTGGCTTAAAATGCTTGCCTGGGGAATGTGGAAGGGTCTGGGCTGGAGCGCCATCATCTACATAGCCTCCATTTCGGGTATCGACCAATCCCTGTTTGAAGCGGCGACGGTTGACGGCGCAGGACGCTTCCAGAAGATGTGGTATGTCACCATTCCGTCTCTTATCCCCACCTATATGGTTCTCCTCCTTATGTCCGTTGCAAATATCCTTACAAACGGTATGGATCAGTACCTGGTATTCTCAAACGCAAAGAACTCGGCAAGCATAGAAGTTCTCGACCTGTATGTGTATAACCTGGGTATCGGCAGCGGACTTATCCCCCTGTCAACGGTTATCGGTATGGTCAAGTCTCTCATAAGCGTAATTCTTCTCTTCTCCGCAAACGGCATTTCCAAGGCTGTCCGCGGCGAGAGCATCGTATAAGAAAGGGGTGCAGTTATGTCTCTTGCAGAACTTAAAGAAAAAAGAGCGGAAGAAAAACGCTTCAAGGAGCATACCACTCATATAAAGCTCTCCTGGCAGGACGTTGTGTTCAATATCTTCAACTACCTGTTCTTCGGACTGTTCACTCTCAGCTGTATCTTCCCCTTTTACTACATATTCATCAACACCATTTCCGCCAGCGACCTTGTTGTAAAGGGTGCCATCACATTCCTGCCCAAGAACATCACTCTCCAGAACTATATTGCAATGGGCAATGTTAACGACCTGTGGAACTCCTTTGTAGTCACAATTCTCAGAACCGTTATAGGAACCGCACTTATGGTTTTCGCATCGGGTCTTGCAGGATATCTTATGACAAAGCAGGAAATGTGGCACAGAAAATTCTGGTACCGTTTCCTTGTTATCACAATGTATTTCAACGCAGGTCTTATCCCCGCATACTTAAACTTCGCAATGCTGGGTCTTACCAATACATTCTGGGTATACATCATTCCCGGTATCGTATCGCCCTACAACATTATCCTTGTTAAGACCTACGTGGAGTCCATTCCCCACGAGATCGAAGAGAGCGCATTTATGGACGGCGCAGGCTACTGGACGATATTCCAAAAGATCATCTGGCCCCTCAGCAAGCCTATCCTTGCCACCATCACCATCTTCGGCGCGGTAGGACACTGGAACTCTTTCCAGGACTCCCTTATCTACAACGCAAACTCTCCCGAGCTGTACACTCTCCAGCACAGACTGTACGTTTATCTGAACTCCTCATCAAACCTGGGCGCTCTGATGAACGGTGCCTCCGCAGGAGACAGCACCGCTGTTGCGGGTATGCTCAACACAAAGGTAATTCAGTACACCATCTCAATGGTCACGATAATTCCCATTCTCCTTGTATATCCCTTTATGCAGAAATATTTTGAAAAGGGTATTATGCTTGGTGCGGTCAAGGGTTGATTTATAGCAGATAATAAAATAGGGTACGGGGGCTCTTTCCGTACCCTATATTTTTTAGGCTATGTCCCGGAGACAGGTTGATTTTTGCGGATAAATGTGATATACTGAATATCGGAAATTATGTTATACCGTAAAAATAAAGGAGATAACAACTGTCTATGGCTGAAAAAAGGATCCTGACAGATACGCTGTTATTTGAAAAGAAAAATAAAATAAGCGGTGGGATATATCATAAAATGCAGGTGGATTTTGCCTATAATTCAAATCATATAGAAGGCAGCCGTCTTTCTCACGAACAGACGCGATACATCTTTGAGACTCACAGCATTGATGGCACTGCCTTAGTAAATGATGTGTTTGAAGCCGCCAATCATTTCAAATGCTTTGACCTTGTACTGGATACCGTCAATGAACCGCTGACGGAGGAGTATATAAAAAAGCTGCACTATACTCTGAAAAACGGTCTCATAACAGATAACGCTCCCGAAGCTGTTATCGGCGATTATAAAAAATATGCAAATATAGTCGGTGAAATTGAAACGACTAAACCGAAAGATGTTCATCAGTCAATGATGACGCTGCTGAAAAATTATCAAAATTCAAAGCGGCTTGACCTGTATGATATTGCAAAGTTTCATACAGAATTTGAAAAGATACACCCTTTCTATGACGGCAATGGAAGAGTCGGAAGATTACTTATTTTAAAAATGTGTCTTGCAAATAACATCGTACCCTTTTATATCAATGAAGAAAATAAGCTGTTCTATTATACAGGACTTAAAGAGTGGCAGCTTAATAATAAACCAAACAGGCTTTTAGATGTGTTTTTATCAATGCAGGACGATATGAAGAGCGTACTTGATTACTTTGATATCGAGTATGAGCAGGCTGAAACAACATCTCGTGAACTTATTGCAAATAGAAATTTAGCTGAAAAGGAGAAACAAGCGTGAAATTTTTCAGTATCGACAGCCCTCTTTATAGGTTTATGCAGCGTCTTACGGACGTGCTGCTTTTGAATATTCTATGGCTTTTATTCAGCCTGCCCGTAGTGACTATAGGCTGCAGCACCGCTGCCGCGTTTTCGGTGGCGATGAAATTCGTGGACGAGTCCGAGGGACACATCTGGAACGATTTTATTACTGCGTTCAAGGCAAACTGGAAGCAGGGACTTCCTCTGGGGCTTATTTCCATAGTAGCGTTCATAGCGGTATATCTTGATTTTACCATTGCAAATCAGGTGGAGAACAGCCTGCCCTTTCTGATAGTGGGATTCCTTACGGCGTTTTTCCTGCTGTTTAGCCTGCTGTATGTGTTCCCCCTTATCGTCAGATATGAAAATACCATTCCCAATAGTCTCAAAAACTCCTTTCGCCTGGGAATGAAGCATATCGGAAGAACCTTTCTGCTTATAATTATCGTGGCACTTGAGCTTCTGCTCATATTCTGGAACGAGATAACCCTGTTTGTGGGGGCGCTTATCGGTCCTGCCTGCATAATCTACACCATAAGCGGCACCGCAATGCACATTTTCAGAGAGACGGAAAAGGACCCCGGTGCGGTATCAAATCCCGAAAAGCTTCACGAGCACGACGGGCAGTAAAAATTCATCCCGATATCCGGCAATTAGCTGATATCGGGATGTGTTTTTTTATCGGAAGCAGGTTCATAGGGGGCAAAAAATCCATCGTCGCGGAGACAAAATTACTGTCTCCCGCAAATCCACAGCGCGACCTCGCCGCGGGTCGACACCCGCATCAGAAAAAGCTTAGCTGCTCCTGCTCATAATCCCGCTTTGAAGCGGAAATTATATCCTGCATTTTGTAAAGCAGACCCAGCCGCTCACATTCGGCGGTGAAGCTTCTCCACAGTCTGTCCACATTTGGTGAGGTACATTCGTAGGAATATCCGAAGGCTTCAAAGTATCTTTGTGACAGTCTCTCTCCGGGGAACAGCTCGTCTATTTTCCTGAGATAATATTCACGCTGGCTGCCTCTTAATGTCATACCGAATGCGGGATAGATGAATTTCACTCCCGCCTCGGCTCCTTTGCGGACTATCTTTACGATATTATCCTCGCTGTCCTCGATAAAGGGCAGGACGGGCATAAGAGTTATTCCCGTGAATATCCCTGCTTCGGACAGCTCCGCAAGGGCGCTGAAACGCTCGGAGGACAGGCTCACATTCGGCTCGATAATGCGGCTGAGACTGTCCTCGGCGGCGGTTACGGTAAGCTTGCACATCATAGGAGAGTGTTCCTTTATGGCAAGAAAAATGTCCTTGTCTCTGGTCATAAGGCTGCTTTTTGAGAGGATAACACAGCCGAAGCCGTAGTCGTTTATTAGCTCAAGGGCGTGACGGGTCAGGAGGGCTTTTTCCTCAAAGGGATTGTATGGGTCGCTCATGGAGCCTGTGCCGATAACTCCCGTATGGGCTTTGTGCCTCAGTTCATACCGAAGCAGCTCAAGGGAATTTGCCTTGCACCGCACCTTGTCAAAATCCTCGATACCGTAGCAATCGCTTCTGCTGTCGCAGTAAATGCAGCCGTGACAGCAGCCACGGTACAGGTTCATATTGTAGTCCGTGCCGAACCAGCCCGAGGATTTGTTTTTGTGAAGTATAGACCTTGCTTCAACGCTTTCCATAGAACACCCTCTCCCGTAAAACAATTTTTCCTGTTTCTATTATATCAGTTTTTCAAAGTCCCCGTCAACCGCCCTTCGATTTTTGCGGAAAAAATATTTAACAAAATTTCCTCTGTTTTTTTGTTGACAAATACTCCTAAATACGATAATCTATCATAGTATATATTTTAAGGAAATCGAGGAAATTAAAGTGCGAGAGCTTACTTCGGGAAATCCCGCAAAAATGATATTTGCCTTTGCCGTGCCGATCGCGCTGGGAAGCCTTTTTCAGCAGCTTTACAGTATGATAGATACGGTGATCGTGGGCAGGACTGTGGGCGTTGAAGCCATTGCCGCCCTTGGCTCCACAAGCTACATATCAAATCTCATAATCGGCTTTATGTCGGGACTCACAAATGGCTTTGCCATTATCACCGCCCGTCATTTCGGCGCGGGAGACTATGTTAAAATGCGCCGCTCCGTGGCAGGAACCATTATCCTCGGACTTTCCGTATCGGCTGTTTTTACGGTGGTGAGCCTTGTTTTTCTCCGTCCGTTCCTGCGGATACTGAACACCCCCGAGGAGATATTTGAGACCGCATACAGCTATATTTCCGTTATACTCCTGTTTATGACTGCGGCTATGCTTTACAATATGTCCGCAGGCGTGCTGAGAGCGGTGGGGGACAGCGTAACGCCCCTTGTTTTTCTGATTTTTTCCTCATTTATAAACATCGGGCTTGATATCCTGTTTATCGCAAAGCTGGGCTTCGGCGTAAGGGGCGCTGCCTATGCAACGGTAATTTCACAGGGCTTTTCCTTTGTGATGTGCTGTATTTACATCTGCATAAGATTTCCCTATCTTATTCCCAAAAAGGACGAGCTGAAAGTGACCCTTGCCGAGCTGTCCGAGCTTATGGCAATGGGACTTTCCCTTGCGCTTATGTTCTCCATAGTGGAGATAGGCTCCCTTATTCTCCAGAGAGCAATCAACAATTTCGGCACCGACACCATTGCCGCCCACACTGCCGCAAGGAAGATATCAAGTATCTTAATGCTGCCCTACAGTGCATTCGGCTCAGCCTGCGCTACATATTGCAGTCAGAACCTGGGCGCAGGCAGACCCGAAAGAGTTGGAAAGGGAATAAAGAGCGCCATACTTATGTGCTGGGTATGGTCGGCAGGGGCTGTGGCAGTGGGATATCTTTTCGCTCCTGCCATTGTAAGCTGGATAGCGGGCACGGACGAGGTGTTTATTGTGGAGCTTGCTTCAAAATATATGAGGGTGAACACGCCGTTTTACTTTATTCTCGCTGTTCTTATCGTAATGCGAAGCTCACTGCAGGGACTTGGACGAAAGACTGTACCCGTTGCCAGCAGCGTTATCGAGATGATAGGCAAAGCAGTGGTGGCATTTGCCGCCGCGCCTGTGCTGGGCTATTTCGGGGTAATGATATCCGAGCCAATCGTGTGGTTCTTTATGACAGTTCTCCTTGTGTGGGGATATGCAAGGGACAGGGAGCTTGTGAGAGAGACTTTTGTAAAAGAAAAGAAAAAGGCTTGACAAATCCGGAACACTGTGCTATAATGACATCATCAAAACGGACAAGGAGTGTGTGTTAAGATGCGTAAGTAATTTCCGATAATTTTTGTAATGCATACATTTTTGAGCCGCATTTTTATGTGGTGTGTTTGCCGTGCAATTTTATTCGGGAATTATAGCTTATTTAACTGTCTGTCCGTCAGCTTTCAGACATATGGCAAGGTGGGCAAGTTTGAAAATCAAAGATTTTCAAACCGAGTTTTGTTTCTATGGCTATGGCTGTAAAACAGCCTGCCAAAGATTTCCTGACGGAAACCACAAAACTCTTATGAAAGAAATGGTCATATTTATGCGCATTTTGTCTTTTTCTGAAATTTCCCGAATTATCGGTATATGAACGGTTATGGCAGCTTTGGGCTTTTCCCGAAGCTGCCTTTTTGGCGTTTGTACGGCGATGAAAGGGGGATATTTTATGTCTGTTATTTCTATAAACGATCTCAGCTTCGGTTATGACGGGGCTGAGGAAAATATTTTTGAGAATGTGAATTTACAGCTTGATACGTGCTGGAGACTTGGTCTCACAGGGCGAAACGGCAGGGGAAAGACCACTCTTCTGCGGCTTCTGACGGGTGAGCTTGAGTATCGGGGCAAAATTACCGCATCGGTGAATTTTTACCGTTTCCCCTACCGCCCCGAGGACGAGAGCCTGCCTGCTTTGGAAATTATCCGAAGCATATGCAGGGACAGGGAGGAATGGGAGATAGACTGCGAGCTGTCACAGCTTGGGCTTGATGTGAGCATTACCGAAAGACCCTTCTGCACTCTTTCGGGGGGCGAGCGGACAAAGCTGCTGCTCGGGGCAATGTTTCTTGCGGAAAATCGTTTCCTGCTAATTGACGAGCCTACAGATAACCTTGACGCAGATACAAGAGAGACGGTGGGGGATTATTTATCATCCAAAAGCGGCTTTATCCTTGTGTCCCACGACAGAGCGCTGCTTGACCGCTGCACCGACCATATTTTAAGCATTAACCGAACCGGCATTTCCGTTACCAAGGGGAATTACAGCGTTTGGCAGCGTGAAAAGGAGCTTTCCGACAGCAGAGAGCTTGAGGAAAACAGGAGACTGCGAAAGGAGATAGGTAGGCTCACTGACGCGGCAAGGCGCAGTGCCGAATGGGCAGACCGCTCCGAGCGGAAAAAGATAGGCTTTGACCCCACGAAAACGGAAAAATCCCTTACACGCCGTGCATACGAGGGGGCAAAATCCAAAAAGGCAATGGCAAGAGCGAAAGCCTTTGAGGACAGAAGCCTTAAAGCGGCGGAGGAGAAGTCAAAGCTTTTAAAGGAGATAGAAAAGGCTGACACCATAACCGTTTCGCCCCTTAAATTTCACGGGGAGGTTATTCTGAGCGCCGAGAGCTTTGGGCTTGCCTACGGGGAAAGACAGCTTTTTGAAGAACTGTCCTTTACGCTGAGACAGGGCGGCACTGTTGCCCTCTGCGGAAAAAACGGCTGCGGAAAATCCTCATTCCTCAGATACATCTGCGGCGAAAGGGAGGGCATTACCTCTTCGGGAAGGCTTATTCTTCCCTCGGGAGTTATAATCTCCTATGCGCCCCAGAATGCCGATCATCTCAGAGGTACACTCCCTGAATATGCGGACAGGGCTTCGGTGGACTATACCTTATTTCTCACAATTCTCCGCAAGCTTGATTTCGGCAGGCAGCAGTTTTCAAAGCGTCTCGAGGATATGAGCGCAGGACAGCGGAAGAAAGCGCTTCTTGCGGCAAGCCTTGCTTCAAGGGCACATTTATACGTATGGGACGAGCCGCTGAATTTTATTGACGTTATTTCCCGAACTCAGATAGAGGAGCTTATAAAAAGCTGCCGCCCCACTCTTATTTTTGCCGAGCACGATGAGATGTTCAGAAAAAATGTGGGAGCGGAGGAGATTTATCTATAATTTGAATACATTGAGCCGCTGTACTGTCGTGTACGGCGGCTCAATATTTTTTTCAAATTTTTTCAAAAAACTCTTGACATCATAGATACGCTGTGATATACTGTGTATATACTGATATACACAGTATATCACAGTAAGGAGATGATAACATAAACATCGTTCTTAATCCGACTGCTGACAAGCCAATGTATGAGCAGATAAAGGAGTATATACGTCAGGCGGTCATGAGCGGCGAGCTTAAAAATAACGAGCTTCTGCCCAGCGTAAGGCAGCTTGCGGCGCAGCTCTCCGTCAGTGCAATAACGGTAAAGCGCGCATATTCCGACCTTGAGCACGAGGGGATAATTTACACCTCCGCAGGCAAGGGCACCTTTGTGAGAGCCCCCGACAAAAGCGCAGTTATGGAGCAGTATAAACAAAGGCGGCTTGCGGAATTTTCTCAGTATGCGGACAAAATGCTCTCAGAGGGGTTTACAGCCGAGGAGCTTATCGGCGCAATAAATAACATAATCGAGAGGAAGTAATTCTATGGAAAATATTCTTGAGATAAAGGAACTTAATAAAAAATTTGCGGACAGTAAATTTTCAATGCACGATATAAATTTATCCCTGCCAAAGGGCGTGATAATGGGACTTATCGGAGAAAACGGCGCAGGCAAGACCACTCTTATAAGGCTTATTATGAACATCTACGGCAGGTCGGGCGGCAGCGTTACAGCCTTTGACGGGCTTGACAACGTTAAAAACGAGCCCGAGTTCAAAAACAAGTTAGGCTTCGTTGCGGACGAGGATTATCTTTACATAAACACAACGGTGGCAAAGACCGCAAAGGCTTTTTCCTATGCCTTTGACAACTGGGACGACGGCATTTTTAAAAAATATATGGATATGTGGCAGATAGACGTTAAGAAAAAATGCGGCGAGCTTTCAAAGGGTATGAAAACAAAGGTAATGCTTGCCCTTGCCCTTGCCCACAAGCCGGAGCTTCTTATCCTCGACGAGCCTACGGCGGGTCTTGACCCTGCGGCGAGAATTGAAATGCTTGATATTCTCCGTGAATTTGTTTCCGACGGGGAGCGTTCCGTTCTCTTTTCTACTCACATTACGGGAGACCTTGACAAGGTGGCGGATTACATTGCCCTTATGATAGACGGACACATTCACGAGGTCATTTCAGCAGACGAGGCGCAGGAAAAATATGCGGTGGTTTCGGGAGACAAGCGTGAAATGCTCCCTGCCGTTCTCATCGGCGCAAAGACAACGGACATCGGCTTTGAAGCGCTGGTGCTTCGGAAAAATGCAGAGATGTTTAAAAACGTTACCGTCCGCACTCCCAATTTTGAGGATATCCTTGTTCACACCATTTTGCAGAACAGAGAAAACAGGCGAAACGGCTGAAAGGGGTATTACTTATGACAGCTAAGCAATTTGGTAAGTCTGTAGAGACATTAAACGGCTTTCGATTTTGGGATAATGCGCTTATCGCTGTAATGGGTCTGTGCCTTATGGCACCCGTTCCCTTTGCGTTTGTAAATTATAATATTCTTACGGTGTTCCGGGCAATGTTTGCGGTGACTTTTTATTTCTGGGACTATTATCATATTGAGCTTGACCCCGCATATCCCGTTTCTCAGAGAAAGAGCAGCGACGGTCAGGATCTGTCTTTGGCAAATAACCGTAAGATAATCATGGGGGCAGCCGTATTTCCGGGAACAAGAAAAACAGCAGTAAAGGCATATCAGAACAAGCGGCTTGCGGTTTCGCTCATACTTACGGCAGGACTTGTTATTCAGGGGATAATGCTTTTTAATTGCAAGGAGCCTATCCATTCCACACCGCTTATACTTTCGGATATTTTTATTGTGTCCGCATACTGCATAAACTACATTGCCATTGCAGTAAGAAAGGGTCTCGGCAGCAGCGGCGCAAGGCGTTTTACGGGTACGATGATATTGTGCTTTTCCTTTGCCGCTCTGACACAGATAAACCGTGATATTCCCGATGATAAGCCCATGGGTGCAGGCGTAATTATGCTTTTTAACGCCTTCGTTACTCTTGCGGTAAGCCTTATCTGCTATTTCAAATGTCTCAGAGACGCAGAAAATACCGCCCGAAACGGCGAGAAGATAGGAGAGGAAAAATTATGACAGTTTCACAGTACAGAAAAGCCGCAAGGGCATTTACAAACAGCTCGGTAAATCTGCTTTATGTGATGTCAATTGTAATGGTTGTCCTGTTTTCATTTTTTCCGTCTGTGGCAGTATTTTTTGACGGAGCTTCTTTTTCATATGCATATTTTATTATGTTTCTGCTTATGATGTACACAATTGCTCAGATGACTTTAAGCGAAAGTCACCCCGTATTTGAGGGGACGCAGAAGCCGAAAAAAGGTCTGACCCTTTCGGATATGCGTGGCAGAACCGCACTGTATCAGCTTCCCGCCGGACGTGAGACTGTTGTGCGGTCTTATATCGGCATTGACAGAGCGTTAAGCGGTATGATATTCCTTTCGGCGGCGTTTTTCGGAGCGGTGCTTATAATAAAGCCTGCCGCACTTATCTTTTCGGCATCGGTCTTTATGACATATCTGGTACTGTCATATTTCGTACTGAAAATGGCAGATCTGCTCAGAAGCGGCGCACCCGAAAAAACATTACGGTTAAGGCAGATCATCTATACCTTTTCCGGTATTCATGTATGGGTATTTATTCTGTTTGACGACAAGCTTGACGGACTGATGACCGTCTCTGCCGCTTCAAATCCTGTTCCCTCGGTGATATGCGGCATACTCTGCATTATCCTCGGTATCGTCTCAATGGTAATTATGAGCAGGCTTTACAAAAAACTGCTTGAGGACTGCCAAAACCGCTCAATATCGGGCGAGCTTATTGAAAGGAATGATGAAAATGCATAAGGCTGTGAAGTCCCTTGCTTCGGGATATATCCTTTTTAATTTCTACATTTCCCCTGTTGCCGCCGCTTTGCTCCCCATTTATATGATGATCTTTTCTATTGTTCTGATGTGGATATTTATTTTGTCAGGTGTTAAGCTTAATGAACTGCTGACCGCCGCTTCCGCTTCAACTTTCGTTCCCTCGGTGATATGCGGCATATTCTGTATTATCCTCGGTATCGTCTCAATGATAATTATGAGCAGGCTTCACAAAAAACTGCTTGAGGACTGCCAAAACCGCTCAATATCAGGCGAGTTTATTGAAAGGAATGATGAAAATGCATAAGGCATTAAAGTCTCTTGCAACGGGATATACACTTTTTCAGATGTACGTTTCTCCTGTTGTTGCCGCTTTATTTCCCGTTTATATGATATTCGGGAGCAGGGATAATATCGTCGCTCTGCTGTCATTTTGCGGATTGCTCTCCCTTTTTTTGGTGCTGATGTGGACAGGGGCTGTATTTCCCGTAACAGGCTCAACGCCTGCCATACCAAAGACAATGAAATGGGCGGCAAACACCCGCAATATGCTCGGCGGTTCGGGGGGCTGCTATGATATGGCGTGCCTTTTTCCCACCACAAGGAAACAACTCATAATGCCTCACATCAAGGTATGGTTTCCTTTGCTTATAATAATAGCCGCCGAAACTGCGGCGGCTGTGATATTCAATTACGGCGAAGAGTGCAGGGGAATGATATCGGCTTTCTCGTTATGCTTTGCGCTCATAGCCATAGGTGTGCCCAATGTTTATTACTACAAGCCGAAAAACCAATTCATTGCACTTGCAATGATAATTGCAGCCTGGATCATTTTACTTGTGAGCCTGATGGTTTCGGGTGTGCTTGATACGGAGATAACCATAGCGCTCCCTGCTCCCGCAGCAATACTTCTCCCTATGGGGGCTGTGGTGGTAAACGCAATATTCTACAATGTAACAGCCCTTCGTGGAGACTTTGCGAGAAACGGTGAAAAGGTTTCTTAATTTGTAAGTGCGGGAATTATCTCACAGCCATATTCCCTGCAGGAGGGGTGGGTCTTTATGTATCTTCTTGCATAGGCAAGGGAGTAGAATTTCCTTGCAAAGCCCTGATTTGATACGAAAAGCTTTTCGTTGAAAACATATCTTTCTTCGCCGTGTACGCTTATTCTGATAATGTAGTACATAAAATTTTCCTTTCCCTTTTTTTGAAAGTGGTTTCATCTTCTTTTTCATTATTGTAGCATATTTTTTTTGATTTTTACAATACAAAAAGCCCAATCGTCCCGAAAAACGGTCTGATTGGGCTTTTTGTGGTTATTTGTTCATTTTTACATAATATTTTTTGCGTTAAGCCATCGTTAAAGAAAATGAAAAAATGTTGATTTAATCCTGCAAAACATTTATAATATTTACATAATACGGCGCAAAAATCTTTAAAGAAAGGACAAAAGCCTATGATCAACATTTTCGGGTGCGATAACGAGGCAGTATTCCTTGACATAATTCAGGACACGGTTTTCAGTCAGACTGCTCTTCTGCCGAAAAAGTATGCCTTTCACCGCTTTAAAAATGCAGAAGAGCTTTTAAACTGTATGAGCGAGCGGCTTATCGTTCCTCACCTGCTGATAATCGACGCGCATTTTGATATGTGCAGGACAAAGGAATGTACGGACAAGCTTCACGAAATGTATCCTGCCTGCAAGCTGATAATAATGTCAGCGGGGGAGGAAGATTTCTTTATGTCCTTTGAATGTGACTCCTGCGGATTTATCTCAAAGCTGAGCCTGCCATCGAAGCTCCCCGGAACTCTTGCCGCAATTCTTCCGCGAATTGACGAAAGATCAGCCGAGACCATACAGCTTACGGTCTACGGGAACGAGCGCCGCCCCGAACGGATAAATTTACGTTATTCGGAAATAATATACCTTGAGTGCGTTATGAAAAAGGTGTATGTTACCTTTTCCGACGGCAGCTGCCGCAGGGTGAAATGCTCCGTGTGGAGAGAGATAATGCAGAAATTCTGTATGCTCCCCTTTGCCGTTCCCCATCAGAATTACATTGTGAATATGAATTACATATCAAAAATGACTTCTACCACCCTGACCATATCGCCCATAGGAAAATGCATTTCAATAAGCAAATACAGGCTGAAAGATTTCAGGGCGCTTTATGAAATGATGCCCGAGAAAACAGCCTCAAGTCATTTCTTGCCGTAAAAGAGCCACGCCTTGACGTCAAATTCACGTATGGTACATTCATAGGTGAGGATAATGCAGATGGGAGCGACAAGCATAAGGGCGAGAAGCCCGAAAAGTCCTCCCCAGCTGAGGAAGTCGATAGTCCTGCCCGAGGTGAAAAGGTCTACCCAGGCAAGGGACTGTATATTGCACCAGATAAAATAATTAAACACGTCGCCTATGACCCCCAGCTTTGACAGCAGCAGCACAAACCACATCACATATTGTGGCAGGGGAGCGGCAATGGCTATTTTTACCGACATCAGAGGGTCGTGAGGTACGCCGTGATACTTGATGAGGTTTCTGTCCCTGACGGCGCAGTTATAAGCGAAATTTATGAGAAGTCCGTTGGCGATAAGGGACGAGGCAATTGCTGTGAACACCTTTAACGCCATAAATTTTATCATAAATACAAGCATACAAAGGTTGAAGATTATACAGATAAGCTCTCCCGCAAGCCACCATACCATTCCCTTTGCGGCTCTTATGCCGAATTTTTCACGAGTGTCGGAAACCATAGAATTTAAAACTCCTTTTGAATTTGTATTCCCCTTGAATTTTATTATACAGCATTTCCTTTATCATTGCAAGCGTTTTCCTTTAATAATATACCCATACCGTTCACATAATAATTCTGTCGGGAAACTCCGGCAATTTTTTTTCAAGAGGTACTGAAATGAACTACAGGCAGCTTCAGAACAGCGTTTACCAAAATGCGTCAATGGGCGTTACTGCTCTAAAAAGTATGATACCGATGGTAAGCGACAGCAATGTGAAAAATCTTCTTATCAGGCAGTACAACGGCTACAAGGCACAGAAGGAACTGACCGCCCGTCAGATGAGGGAATGTGGCTTCACACCCTCCGAGCCGTCTCTTATGTCGCGTATGATGACAACGGCTTCCGTTAATATGCGGCTCAGGCGCGACAGCAGCGCAGGAAATGCGGCTAAAATGGCGATAAAGGGGACAAATGCAGGGATAATCGAGCTTACCGAAAAGCTTAATCACACCTCCTGCAGTTCTCCCGAAGCCATACAGTCCGCAAAGGAATATCTGCGTAAGGAACAGAAAAACATTGAAAGCTTAAAGCCCTATCTTTGATGAGCAAAGCCATATCCTTTTTACTGCGGAGATCTTTTCGGGTCTCCGCTTTTTTATGCTTGAAAAATTTCGGGAAATATGTTATACTCGTTTGCAAAGACAGATGAAAGGAATATACGCAATATGAAGATAGACAGACTTATCGGGATACTTTCCGTTCTGCTCCGGAGAGAAAAGATAACCGCTGCAGCACTTGCGGAAAAATTTGAGGTATCGACCCGAACCGTTTACAGGGACATTGAGGCTCTTTCCAAAGCAGGCATACCCGTTGCCGCTGAGAGGGGACTAAACGGCGGCGTTTACATAATGGACGAGTATAATACTAATCTTTAACCAACCTATAGACAAATTCGACAGCTATAACGCAGCCACTCGTCGTCAAGCTCCCTTGCAAGGCGGCAAGCCTTGCTGCGGTCGCTTTCCTAGATTGGCAGCGTTCTATCTGCCGCCTTTGTCTACAGAACGATTAAAGATTAGTATAAGATAGACAGGACGCTTTTGTCTACAGAGGATATGGGGGCAATAATCGCAGGGCTTAAAAGCCTTGACAGCGTGTGCGAAACGAAAAAATACCGTCAGCTTATGGACAAGCTTTATGCGGACGGAGCGAAAAGCACGGGCAGCATTATAATTGACCTTTCAATGTGGGACAAGACCGCTCTTTCCCCAAAGCTGAAGCTTATAAAAGAGGCTGTGGAAAACCGTCAGCTTATCTCATTTACATATTATTCCCCCGAGCGCACCGAGGAGCGGAAAATAGAACCCTATCGGCTCATATATCAGTGGTCAAGCTGGTATGTGTGGGGGTATTGTCTCAGCCGTAAGGATATGCGGCTTTTCAAGCTGTCGCGAATGACGGGACTTGCAAATCTGCATATCCCCTTTGAAAAAAGGGATATCCCCGAATATTCCTGCGACAAGCTGCGCCACACCAAGGGGGAGATAGAGGCTGAGGTGAAATTTGACAAGTCCGTAAAGTGGCGGATAATTGACGATTTTGGCGCTGAGCTTCCCCAATATGACGAGGAGGGCAATGTTTTTCTTAAATTCACCTGGTCGGACGTGCCCTCGTTTTTCAGATATATCCTTACCTTCGGGGACTGTGCGGAAATAATTTCTCCCGCAAAGTACCGCGAGGATTTTTCGGAGCTTCTTAAAAAAATTTCCTGTAAATATGACACACAGCTGTCAGATTAAGCCTGATATACTTGTATTAAAAAATACAGGAAAGAGGCGTATGTATGAGCACGGATTTTTATGGGCTTACCCCCTGCGGAGGAAACTGCACGGGCTGTGAGCATTTCTGCTCGGGGGAATGTAAGGGCTGTATCCAAAGCGGCGGAGAATGTGTTAAAATGTGGGAAAAGGGCTGTGATATCTTTAAATGCTGTCAGAGCCACGGAGCAATTTTTTGCGGTATCTGCGGAGAATTTCCCTGCGAGGGGCTGAAAGAGACTATATGCAGATGGGACGAAAATGGCATAGAACATCTGAAATGTCTCGGTGAGGAATATAAAAAGCAGCATAAGGACTTTGAGGAAAACATTCCCGGACTTTGGAAAAGTATCGGCAGCCATAGTGTAATGACCCTGTCCACCTGTGCCAAAGGCAGGGTGTCCTCACGTCCTATGAGCGTTGTTGTTACAGACGGGAAGTTCTACTGTCAGACGGATATAAGCTATCTTAAATGCAGTCAGATAAGGGAAAATAACAATGTGGCTCTTTGTGTGAAAAATTTTTCTATTGAGGGGAAATGTAAAATAATGGAAGAGCCTGTGAAGTACGATTTCTTTATGAGGGCAATGAAAAAGCATTACCTGCCTGCGGCACTAAGATATTCGTCTCTGCCCTCGGAAAGAGTGCTTGAGATAACTCCATCTCTCATTTATTTGTGGGATTATCATTCAGGCAAGCCTTATATGGAATTTTTTGAGTTCAGAAATAACACGTACAGAAAGGAATGGAAATAATGGAAAAGCTTGATTACAAAAAGCAGTTCAAGGAGCTGTATATGCCCTCTGCAAAGCCTGCGTTGGTGAATGTACCCGAGATGATATTTTTTGCGGTCAGGGGCAGCGGCGACCCGAATAAGAGTGCTGATTACAAAAGTGCGCTGGAGCTTCTTTACGCTATGTCATTTACGGTGAAGATGTCAAAGATGAACGGCACTCAGCCCCAGGGATATTTTGAGTATGTTGTGCCGCCCCTTGAGGGACTGTGGTATCAGGAGGGAATAGACGGCATTGATTATTCAAGAAAAGAGGAATTTCAGTGGATATCTATGATACGCCAGCCCGAGTTTGTGACCGAGGAGGTCTTTGAGAATGCAAGGGCGGCGGTGCAGAAGAAAAAGCCGCACCTTGACACATCAGAGGTGCAGCTTATGAAACGGTGCGAGGGGCTTTGCGTTCAGCTTATGCATACGGGTCCATACGATGACGAGCCTGCAAGCATTGAGAAGCTTCACCGCTTTGCGGAGGAAAACGGTTATGAGGAGGATTTTTCCGAGGGGCGTTATCACCACGAGATATACCTTTCCGACCCGAGAAAATGCGCTCCGGAGCGTCTAAAAACGGTTATTCGGCACCCTGTTAAATTAAGGGGATAAGGTTACATCATTTTAAATTCAAGCATTGCAGAGCTGCCCCCAAGCTCGAAAATGATATTATGCTCACCGGAAAGCGGTGAAATGGGAACGGTAATAGTTCTGAAATCGTCTATTCCGTCGGTGGGCGGGACGGCTATTTCGGCGATGGGCGTTCCCTTTTCGCTGTCGGCATAAACGCGCACGATTTCGGGCTTTTCCCAGGCGGAGACTTTTATTTCAATAAGGCTTGCTCCGTCTGTATCGCAGTTTTGGAAAATAAGATAAGGGGTATAGCCGTTATTTTGGATAAAATGCTCCGAAAGCTTTTTCGACCAGAGCATTTTTACGGTGCCCTTATCATCATAGTTTATGGCTTTTACGGGCTGACGGACATTCCTTGGGGGAACGATCTCTCCCTCGATATGAAGCTTCACCGTTTCTCTGATATCCTCCGAAGAGGCGCCTGCCATAAAGGTATAGTCTCCCGTTTCAAGGCAGAATTTATCCCTTGAAACGTCCCGGAATTGAAGCTCGGTCTTGGGTATATCAAGCTTAATATGAACGGTCTTACCCGATGGGATATGTATGCGCTTAAAGCCGCACAGCTGCTTTATGGGGCGCTTTATTCTGCTGCTCTCGGCTCTGAAATAGATCTGGACTACCTCGTCCCCGTCTGTTTCGGAGCTGTTTTTTATGTCAATTTCGGCTGTGATGATATCGCTGCTTTCATTTGCGGCAAGTTTAAAGCCTGAGTATTCAAAGGTTGAATAGGAAAGCCCGTGACCGAATGGGTAAAGGGGTTTGCCCTTATAATAGCGGTAGGTCACATCGTTTTTTATGATGTCGTAATCGGTTATGTCGGGCAGCTCTCTTACGGAGGTATACCAGGTCATAGGCGTTCTGCCTGCGGGATTATATTCACCGAGAATGCAGGCTGAAACAGCATTTCCAAGCTCGGGACCTGCGTGGGAGGTGCAGACGATGGCAGGAAGGACTTCATTTTCGCGGTTTACGGCATAAGGGTAGCTTGAAACTATGAGCATTACCGTGTTTTTGTTTGCGCCGTATGAAGCGGCGACAAGCTCCTGCTGGGGCTTCGGCAGGGTTATGTCGGGGCGGTCGTAGCACTCCCTTGCCACCTGCATAGGGTGGTTGCCCACGCATAGGATAACGGCGTCGGACTGCGCTGCAAGCTTTGCTATCCTGTCTGTTCCTTTTGAAATTATCTCTATTTCAAAAAGCTTTTCATCGGTCATTCCCGATCTTGGGCGGCAGACAAGCTTTCCCGTTTCATCTATGGTGACTTCATCGTGGGTGCGGGAGAAAAATGTGGCATATTCTCCGAAGTCTCTGCGGTGGATAGTTTCGGTGGTGAACCATTGGAATACCGCTTCGGTCTCGGCTTTTACATTATCCGTAAATGTGAGATATTTTTTCTCGGCGCAGGAATAGATATTCAGCACGTCAAAATCAAGGTCACGGTACTCGAATATCTCCCGTTCGCCTATGGTATCAGCGGAGCATACGGCATTTCCCTTTTCGTCAATGGTGAGATATTTTCCGTTTGCCTTTGATTTTATGGCAACCTTGTCATAGCCGTTGTCATAAAGGACTTTATCTTTACCGAGAGACCGTTCAAAGCCCTCAAGGACGGAATATTCATAGGTTGAATAGCCTGTGTACCAGTCTCTGAGATTTTCGTCTGCATTGGGACCGCATATCAGAAGCTTTTTTATGCTGTCCTTTGAAAGGGGGAGAATACCGTTGTTTTTAAGCAGGGTAACGCCCTCCTTGGCAGCTTTCAGATTTATCTCCCGTGAGCTTTCGCAGTTTATGATATCCGATGTAATGCTGTCAAAGGGGGTAGAGCCGTCAAATTCTCCGAGACGAAATCTGCCCTCAAGGGAATTTCCCACCGCTCTGTCGATGTCCTTTTCGGTGATAAGTCCATTTTTAAGAGCTGTGTATGCCGCTTCGGTCACAAGCTCCTCCACATCGGTCATTACGTCGCAGCCTGCTTTGAGACAGAGTGCCAGCGACTCGGCGTGGGAGATGCAGAATTTGTGATAGGTCACATTCTGGGAGAAATCGCCGCCGTCGGAGACCACAAAGCCCAGGCCCCATTTATCCTTTATAACGGTCTGAAGTTCGGGATTGCAGACCGCAGGGACGCCCGAAAGTTCATTGTACGCCGCCATTATCGAGTACGCCCCGCCCTTTGTTACCGCAGGCTTGAATGCAGCATAGTAATATTCGTGCTTGAGACGAGGGTCAAGGTTTGCGGAGCAGCTGCCGCGGTGTTTTTCGTTGTTGTTGGCGCAGAAGTGCTTGAGGGTGGGTATGGTTTTCATTACCTTGGGGTCATTTCCTCGGAGACCTCTTGTATATGCGGCTGTCATTTCGCCTGTCAGAAAGGGGTCTTCTCCGTAGGCTTCCTCAGTTCTGCCCCATCTGGGGTCGCGCTCCATATCCACCGTGGGGCCCCATATCATAAGTCCACCCTTTCCGTCACGGTTATAGTAGGCGCGAAACTCGTTTCCTGCTATCTCACCGATCTTTTCCATAAGCTCGGTATCAAACATTGAAGCCATTCCTATGGGCTGGGGGAAAACGGTGGAGGGACGGTCGTTATCGTGGGTCACATATCCTCTGGCACATTCCGTTCCGATGAACCATTCCTTTATTCCCAGACGGTCAACGCTTTGGTGATGGGTGGAAAGCATATGTATCTTTTCGTCAAGGGTAAGTCTTGAAAGCAGGTCGGCTACTCTTTCCTTGTATGAAAGCTTTGTGTCAAGATAGGGGAACGGCAGGTGTTTTTCGGTCATAGTATCACTCCATGGCATATTTATTTTTCTTTATTTTACGGTATATTTTTCCCTGTGTCAAGATAAGGATATTGAATTGGTCTCAACATATTATCCGTTTTGAAGCCTTGAAATATTCTGCTTCATTTTGCGGACGGTGATGAAAAGGGTGATAAGCTCAGCGGCGGCAAATGACAGCCACACGCCTGTAAGTCCCCACAAAGCGGACATTATCAGAGCGCAGGGTATTATGAAAACAAAGCCTCTGCTGACGGATACCGCAAATGCTCCGGAAGCTGCCTCAACAGCGCTGAGCAGTCCTGCCCCTGCAATATTAAGACCTGCAAAAATAAATCCGGGAAAATACAGCCGAAGACCGCTTTCGGCGTAAGCGGCAAGAAGAGGGTCATTTTCGCTGTTGAATATACCTGCGATAGGTTTTGTGAAAAAATAAACCGCTGATATGAGCGCCGCGGAGACCGCAGCGGCGGTAAAGGCGGAAAGCTTTACTACCTTTTTGACCCCTTGGATATTCCCGTCTCCGTAAAGCTTGCTGGCGATGGGCTGAGAGCCCTGAGCGATACCGTTGAACATAGAAGCCGCCACCATTGAGCAGTTGGCAATAACTCCGTAAGCTGCAACTCCTGTGTTGCCTGCGGCGGAGAGAATAAGCCCGTTGAATACGGCAGTAGTAACTCCCGAGGATATTTCGCCCACGAAAGAGGATATCCCAAGCATACAGGCGTCTTTGAGACGTCTCAGGGACGGAGCGGAAAATGTCAGCTTTACCGTGCATTTCTTTGAAGTAAAGTGCTTGCAGCATACAAGCACACCGATAAGCGGCGAGAGCGCAGTTGCAAGAGCCGCGCCCTCCATTCCCATTCCGAGAGGAAACATAAGAATGTAGTCTGCGGCAATATTGAAAAGACTGCTTGACAGGGTAGCCGCCATTGAAACGGAAGGCGCGCCGTCGTTTCGCACAAAGGCATTGCAGATGTGGTTCCAGATGAAAAAGGGCGCAAAGGACATAAATATCCTTGTATAGCCCGAGCCAACGGCGGTTATCTCGCTGTCTCCGCCCATAAGGGATATCACACGTTCGGGAAAGAACAAGCCTGCGGCGGAGAAAACAAGCCCTATGAGAGTTCCCCAGAAAAGGGCGTTAAAAAAGTACTTATCTCTGTCCGTGGTTTTTCGTCCCCCGTTAACGGCAAAGCGTATGGCTGAACCTACGCCTATCATTGCACCTATTGCAAAAATAAGGCTGTATATGGGAAGAACAAGATTTAATGCGGTAATACCCTTTGCCCCTACCGCAAGGGAGATAAAATAGGTGTCGGCAATGACGTAAAGAGACATTCCCACCATACCCAGAATATTCTGCGAAACATATTTTGCAAACTGCTTTTCCACATTCATTTTTTAGACCGTCTTTCCCGGAGCCGTATCGCTCCCGAAGCTTATACTTGTTTATTCTACCATAAAAAATTAAAAAAATCAATTATCACCCGATTTATATCGTTATTAAGAAAAATCTTTAAATTTTTTATGCTTTTTGACGAATTTGACAATTGATATATTCGATCTATTGACAATTTTGTTGAAACGTGATATAATATAACAAGATATTATATTATGCCGTACATACCCTTAATGCAGTTTTCACTATTATATTATTTATGAGCGGAGAGATTTTTTTTGAACAATCTGGACAAACGCAGGCCATTGATCGCTGTCCTTGTCAGCGAGGCGGACAGAAGTTTTATATGCGAGGCTCTGAATGTTATTCAGAAAGAGCTTTTTGCTGCGGATATGGACGTCGGTATCTTTTCTACGCTTCTGACAAGGTATCAGGAGATATCTATCGAAAACAAGCTGTTCGATATCGTAAATTACGATCTTATCGACGGCTTTATCGTGTTTCTCAAGGGGCTGACAGATGAAGGGTTAAAGAAGGATATTGCAGGAAAGCTTGATAAGCTTGACAAGCCTGTTGTATATATGGACGAATTTATTCCGAATGAACATAATACGGTTTATGATTACGCTGAAATGGGAGAAACAGCTGCCGCCCATCTTTCGGAGGTGCACGGTGTAAAAACTGCCGCATATGTGGACGGAAACAGATCATCAGAATATTACGAATGTCTGAGAACGAATTTGATCGGTGCTTTGAAAGCAAAAGGAATTGCCGTTCCCGAAGAGCTTCAGTTTTTCGGCAATGAGCAGGAAAATAAATTCTCGGAAATGGCGGATAAAATTATTAGCAGCGGTCTCCCCGATGCCGTAGTATGCTCAAGCGATTATTCGGCTGCCTCTATTATAGGCGAGCTTTCACGCAGAAATGTCAGTATTCCCGAGGATATCATAGTAGTGGGGTGCTGCAGCGACGAGCCATACAAGGCATCTTCACTGAATATTGCCTCCGTAAAAAGAGACCCTGCTAAAATTGCGGCAAATGCTGCCCGCAGGATAATTTCTGCCATAAAGGGCGTTTGCTCAGCTCCCTATGATGGAGCATCGAGCAGCTTTGTAAAAGGATTTAGCTGCGGCTGCGGTCATATTGATCTGCCGAGTCTTTCTCAGGCGTCAAAGTGGGAAATGATGCCCTACAGCTCAGAAGGCTTTGATTCGACCTACAACTATATGCAGGAGGAGCTTATCAGCGCTCCCACCTTTACGGAATTTTTATGGAAGCTTGATTGGTACACATTTTACATAAACGGTCTGAAAGGCTTCTGGCTGTGCCTGAACGACAATATTATGCATACGAGCGATTCCGTATCCGATTATACGGATAATATTGATATGCCCTATATGCGTGTGAACGGGCAGGGTTCGGTTGACGAAACACGGAAATTCAGCAGGAGCGAAATGCTTCCCTGCATTTTTGAAAACAGGGACGAGCCTTCTGCATTCATTTTTACGCCGCTTCATTTTGACAATGTGAACTTCGGATATATCGTTCTTTCCTTTGGCAGCAGCGGAGAGATGTTTGACCGTGTTTTCGGCAAGTGGATGAGATACGTTACCTGCGCTCTGGAAAAGCAGCGCAGACACACTATCTACTGCGATGATACCTTAAACGCTCAGATACGCGACCCTCTCACAGGTCTGCTCAATATGCGGGGCTTCAAACGAATGATGACCGAGGAATTCAGCAGAAGCAAGGGCGGAATACTCAGGATAATCTCGGCAGATGTGGATAATCTCAACGGAATAAACAAGGCTTACGGCTACAAGGAGGGCGACAAGGTCCTTCAGAAGGTGGGCGTAATACTCAATAACTGTGCAGGCGATGGCGATATCTGCGTAAGGGTAAGCGGCGACGAGTTCATTATTGCAGGTATTCTCGATCCCGAAAATCCTGCGGACGAGGTCCCCGTAAAGCTTGAAAGAAATCTCAGCTCATATAACAGCTCCTGCTCAAACGAATACGGCATACATATTTTCACATCAAGGGTAACGGCTGAGTTCGACTCCCTGGAGCTTCTGGACACCCTGCCCTATGACGCCGCATATCAGCGGAATATGGCAAAGGATAATCAGAATAAAAAGAGACTTCTTCACGCTCCCGTGTCAGCAGAAGAAAAGTTTGACCCCCAAGAGCGCAGCTACGTGGGCAGAATGCTCAATGACAACCTGCTCAGATATCAGTTCCAGCCAATTGTTGACGCTCATACGGGAGAGATATTCGCATACGAGGCGCTTATGCGTTCGGGCGGAGAAGTGAAAATATCTCCCGTGGCTATTTTAAACCACGCTTCGGCTCTGGGCAGACTGTCTGATGTGGAACGGCTGACCCTTTCCAACACCTTCGATTTTCTCTACAGTAATTCCGATAAATTTGGCAACAAAATGCTCTTTGTAAACAGTATCCCGTCTTGCGTACTGTCCGACGAGGATTTTGATGACCTTTATTCCAGATACCGCAGTGTGATGGATAAGATAGTCATTGAGTTTACCGAGCAGACAGAAGCAAGCTCTGAGCAGCTCAAGGTGATAGTTGACAGAAGCAAGCGAATGAATTTTAAAATCGCTATCGACGACTACGGCACAGGCTATTCAAATATCAGCAATCTGCTCACATTTATGCCCCACTGCGTAAAGATCGACAGGAGCCTGATAATGAATATCCAGGCAGACAAGCGCAAGCAGCACTTTACCAGAAACATAATCGAGTACGCTCACGACAATAATTTCAAGGTGCTGGCAGAGGGTGTTGAGACCTCCGAGGAGCTGGCGAAGGTTATTTCTATGGGCGTGGATCTTATTCAGGGATATTATACCGCAAAGCCTTCATTTGAACTGATAGAGTCCATAGTTCCCGAGGTGTCCGAGGAAATTGTCAGAATTTACAGCCGCAGCAGAAATCTTATGTGTCAGAAAACCTATTTTACAGGCGACGAGACAGAAAGCGAGCTGAAAACCTTTGACCTTGAAAGCTATACCGATCTTTTTATCAGCAGCGGCGTGTATACTCTGCACGGGGGCAGCAATTTCACCTCAGAGCTTGTAATAACTGTTAAGGACGGCATAAAATGTACTCTGAACCTTGAAAACGTTAATCTCAGAAACGAGCTTGGCGATCCTTGTATAAAGCTTGGCAGGGGCTGCAGGCTGACGCTTAATATTATAGGCGATGTATGTATATACGGTTCAATACTTGTTCCCGAGACCGCCGAATTGGAGATAGTGGGCGACGGAAATTTTACGGTCATTCAGAAATCCGGACGCAAGTTTGCTATAGGAAACGACCTGAGTCATTCCTACGGAAATATCGGAATATATCTTGACAACCGATTCGAAATAAAAGCAGGAGCCGAGCAGTGCGTTGCCATCGGAGGCGGAATTAACAGCAGCAATTCGGTAATTGATATCCGCGTAAAGGAAATGTACCTTGATGTAAGCGGCAAGCAGGTGCTTGGAATAGGAAGCTTCTATTCGATGAGCAATGTAAAAATATGCAGTTCATTGATCTCTGCACGGCTTCAGAGTGCTGCCGGAATTGTTATGGGAGGATATGGCAGAGGAATTAACGTTTCTGTATCAAATACCTGTTTTGATATCAAGGCGGAGGGGCAGAATATCTCAGGAATTTATACCGCTTATGCCGAGGACGGAAGCATTATGATCTCAGACAGTGAAATGAATATGAAATTTAACGGAGAGCTTATCCACGCAGTAGGCTATGAAAACGGTTTTGGAAAAATAACCGCAGAAGAAAGCTCCTGCGATATCAGGATAGAGGGAGACAGCTGCTTTGTTATCGGAAGCTGCGACCGTAACGCCGAGGTGGTTCTGACCAAATGTCGCGGTTCTGTTTACATTTCATCTGCAGATTCCCATATGCTTTCTGCCGAAAAGGACAAGATCACGGTTACAGACTGCAATTTCTCCCGTTATGAGGGCGCATAATAAGTGAGGGCTGCCGCAATTTTAAGCGGCAGCCCTTTTGTTTTTGGACTTTTTGCCAGTAATAAAAGAAAAGAGCCGCCACAAAGGGGAGCCCCCTTTGCCACCTCGTTGGTTTATTCACCAAGGTTGACAAAGTTTGCGGCTCGGTACCGATAAATACTTCTTTATCGGCAGTACCCTAAAGCGGCAGCTCTGTAATTCATATAGTGAGATCAGTAAAGAGTGGAAATAAGCTTTTTCTTTTCCGCTGCGTATTCTTCGGGAGTCAGTTCACCGCTGTCACGTTTTGCTTTAAGGTTTATAACTGCGGTCTCAAACTCGGAAAGCTCAGCTGCTTTTCCGTTGGGATTTATTTTAACGGGAGCGGGCTTGGGAGCAGGGGCAGGCTTGGGAGCAGGAACAGGCTCAGCTTCGATAACAGTCTCCGAAACAACAGGTGCAGGCTCGGGCACAGGCTCTGGAATTATCTCGGGCACGGGAGCGGCAGCAGGCTCCGCCTTTATTTCGGGAGCAGGCTCGGCAGCCTTTTTCTCGGGCTTTGGCAGGGGAGCAGCGTCGGGAATGTTTTCAAGGTCAAGCGCAGGCTTCTTAGGCTTAGGAGCCGGCGCAGGCTTTGCGGGAGCCTCGTCCGCAACAGGAGAAGCAGCCTTTGGAGCTTCTGCCTTGGGTTTGGGGTTGGGTGCAAACTGGGGCTTGGCGGTAAATGCTTCTTCCAGATTGTCCAGATCAAAAATAGGCTTTTTGGGCAGAGGCTTGATATCGGACTTTGCGTTGTCAAAGGACTCAAGAGCCTTAAAGGAATCCTCAAGCTCGTTGGTGAGTGCTTCTACCGATTTAATATCTGCCGCAGCAGAGGGCTTGGACTTAGGTGCGGCAGCTGTTTTAGGCTTAGCTTCGGGCGCAGGAGCAGCCGCAGCCTTTGGCGGCACAGGTATTTCGGAAACGGGGTCGGGAAGCTTTTCAACAGTCGGCAGGGGAGGAAGGGTGCTTTTAGCTTCCTTTTCGATCTGTTCCTTCATACGGGCGCTTTCAAGCTCAGCTCGCTTTTTCTGATTTTCACGCTCAATAGCCGCTTCGTATTTCTGCATATGTATAGCCTTGACCTCGTTTATCTGGTCGGCGATGGCATTGGGGTCGTTAAGGCAGGGGATAACTATTCTCTTGCGGTGGATAACGCCTTTAACGTTGGTATCGCACTGGATAAAAAGGGGCCACGGCTTCTTGATTTTGTCGTTGACATAGACCTTTGTGATCTCTTCAAGGGGGCAAACGAACCGCGAATAAACAGGATCGCCTTCCTTTGTGCCCTCCTGTTCGAGAATATACGCCTGTCCGAATACGTGAGCCACCGTTATAGTAAGATATACCTCCTGCGGCTTTGCAAAGTTTGATTCCTTGAACAAAGACTCGTATGCTGCAATCTTCTTTTCGCTGTAAACACTTGACTGGCTGCTCATATTCATTACTCCATTCTAAAAAAATTGTAGGAACTGCAAATTTTTTTGGCAGAAAATACCTTGCCTTTATGAATGCAGTATTATCAATATAAATTATAACATATTTTACCTATGCTGTCAAATGTTTTTTAAAAATTAAATGACAAAATGGTTACAGATTTTTGTGAATATTGCACAAAACCAAACGGCTATTATAATGCATTAGCGTTATAATCGACAATCAGACAAGCTTTCCGTCCTTGATGGTAACGATCCTGTCGGCTTCTGCCGCAACAGAGCTGTCGTGGGTGATGAGGATAAGGGTCTGGTTGTATTTTTTAATGGTGCTTTTAAGAAGTGCAAGTATTTCTTTTCCCGAAGCGGAGTCCAGATTGCCCGTAGGCTCGTCCGCAAGGATGACCGAGGGCTTTGTTATCATCGCCCTTGCAATAGCCACGCGCTGCTGCTGACCGCCGGAAAGCTGATGGGGATAATGGTCGAGTCTGTCGGCAATACCCATACTTTCAGCCAATTCGTTCAGATAATCATTGTCGGGCTTTCTGCCGTCGAGGGACAGCGGAATGAGGATATTTTCCTTTGCTGTCATAACAGGCAGGAGGTTGAAAAACTGGAATACAAAGCCTGCCTTTCTGCGGCGGTACTCTGCAAGAGCCTCTCCTTTCAGTGAAAAAACGTCCTCACCGTCTACTGTAAGGCTGCCCGAGGTAGGTGAATCCATTGCCCCCAGCAAATGAAGCAGGGTGGATTTTCCGCTTCCGCTCTGACCCACAACTGCAACAAATTCTCCTTTTTTTACCTCAAGACTTACGCCACATAACGCATTGACAGCGGTTTCTCCGCTTCCGTAGGTCTTTACAAGATTTTCGGCTTTAAGTATGATCTCATCTGCCATAAAAATGCTCCTCCCGAATATATTAACTTTATTATAACATAGTATCTGCAAAAATGCAATAGTCCGCATATCAAATGGGGTCAAATAATTTGAATTTGGAAAACTCATACTAATCTTTAATCGTTCTGTAGACAAAGGCGGCAGATAGAACGCAGCCAATCTAGGAAAGCGACCGCAGCAAGGCTTGCCGCCTTGCAAGGAAGCTTGACGACGAGTGGCTGCGTTATAGCTGTCGAATTTGTCTATAGGTTGGTTAAAGATTAGTATAAGTCAAAAACTTGCCGGTCAGACCGAAAAAACGTCCTGACCGGCAAGTTTTTGAACGCTGTAAGCTCTAAAAGTATTAGCTCTCCATAGAATTTTTAATGTAATTATAAGCGCAGTGATATGCATATTCCCTTGTTACATAAGCATTGGGATAGAATTTTCCGTCCTTTCCGCAGTTTATTGCGCCCATTCCGTAAGCAAGAGCGGCATATCCCAAATCCTTGTCCTTAGCGCTCACATCGGTAAAGGGAGACTTGAAAATAGATGTGTACTTAGCACAGTTATCCACCCTTGCGGCTCTTGTGAACGCCTTAGCAAGGGTCATTCTTGTGAAATATGCTCCGCCTTCGGTTTCAGCATAGATAACAGTCTCTCTCTCCTCAAGGGGCACATCTTCAAGGGGCATAGGCTCATATCCGTTGCCTGTGATGATGTCAAGGAGCTTTTCAAATTCGCCGTATGTCATTTTTTCTGTTGGTTTAAATTCCTTGCCCTCGTACAGCCTTACGTTATGCTCGTAAAGTGCCTCAATTTCTTTCTTATAGGGAGATTTGGAAATATCCGTATAAGGGCAGTTTTCGGGCTGCTCCTTGATCTTAGAAACAGGCTCGCCGTTATAATCGCAAAGCTTGCCCGTAACGCCGTTTAAAGTCCAGCTGTCCATAGAATACTGCAAATATGTATGAGGCTTTGACTCAAGATCCAGAAATCCGTTGTATTTCAGTGTCATATCCTGCTGCTCGCAGAGAAGCTTCAGAGCAGTTTCCTTGTTGATTATAAGTCCGTCTCCGAAATCCACGTCCCTGTCGTGGCTGCACCGTACAGATGTGACCTTGCCTGCGGAATTGACCGTAATATAAATATTATTGTCCGATACCTGAATGTTGTTAACATAGCGGTTGTAGTTCATCGTGCGGCTTGTCTGCTTGCTTTTGCCGCTGCCCGATATGGGAGCAGTATTTTCCGTGTCAGCCTTGTATTCTCCCGAAATATCCCCGAAATAATATTTCAGAGCGCTGTTTGCAAGGGTGTTAGCCTTTTTCACATTAAGCTCAGCCTTATTGTCCTTTTCATTGTAGTCATAAGCATAGAAGCTGATTATCTTTCCCGATTTTGCGTCGGCGGTGATGTTCACGCTCCTGTGGTCGGTCTTGTTGTTTATCATCATACTGCAGGAAATGGCATAGCCACACTCGGCGTCCTCATTTTTTCTTATGTCGAAATTCTGCACCATATATTTGTCGGTAACGTCCATATATTTGTCCTTGACAATGAGCGCCTTGAACTGCTCCGATGTGAGCATAGTGCTGAGGTCGGCGGCAGCGGCAAGCTCCTCGTCGGAAAAGTTTACGCCCGTTGCGGGAACAGCTGTCTCTATAGCCATATCCTCTTCACATTCAACCTCTTCAATTACACCGCCCTCGCTGTCCATAGCAACGCCGTGGTCATACTTGTCCGTGTCCATAAATTTGGCGTAATCATCTTCCATAGAGGAATGTTTTCCCGTTAATGCGTCGTAAACATAGCTGTTTTGGGGCTCGTAAACGATGCAGGTCTTTTTCTTGCCCGTAGTGGTGTCCTTGTAGATGTGGTACCAGGGCTTTATAGTCACCTCGCCGCAGTAAATTTCCTTTATCTCCTCCTGAGAAAGAGCGTCCGAAGCTGAAACAAATTCAGCGTCCTGCCACCAGCTGCCGTTATATGATATGATCTCACCCGTAAGCTTGTCAACAGTGACCCAAACGCTGTTGTTTGCCACAGGTATACCGCCGAAGCTTCTCTTGAACTGCACCGAAACATTGCTTGAGGTAATGCTGAGGCTTACGCTTGATTTGGTAAGAAAGCCCTTCATAGAGGGGTTTACCTTGTACACCCAGCTCATAGCCTTGTTGACAAAATAAGAGGGCTTCTGAGAGGAGAGCGAAGGCTTCCAATTATACTCATAAGGCGCATAATAGCTTGTAATGATACCGCCCTCCACATCTACGGAATAGGACTTGTTTCCCGTCGGATCTGTCCAGGTAAAGATGTAGGTCTTCATACCACGGTTTTCACCTGTGCTGTAGGAGAAATTGCTGTATTCCTCGGGAATAGTTATCCTTGATTTAACAAGAGCGAGAGCGTTTTTCATCTGTTCCTCCTCGGAAGCTTTGTTATTGCTGTTTTCGGCGGTCTGTGACTGAGACGAAGCAGTCTCACTCTCCGCAAATGCGGTAAAGGTTACTGACGGAATAGCTCCTGCGGCAATTATTACAGCCATAAGTGCTGCAATTTTTCTTTTCATTTTTTCATCAAACCTTTCAGAATATTTTTGTGCTGAATTTCGCTTTTAATTATAGAAACAATTGACGAATGGAAAATATTTCATACATAAATCGTTTTTGTAATACTTTACAAATGCAAACAATATTTTAGTAACTATTGTACAATGAATTTAAGCTTATATAGCACAAAAGCCCGTCCTTACAGCTTGTAAAGACGGGCGTGGGAAATTATCTGTGCAGAATATGCCTGATATAAGCAAAGGTGTAATCCTCGCCCTCCTCGGCAAGCATTGTGAGCAGCATTTCAAGCAGCTTTGCCGTATCGGGGTGGATAAGCCTTACCGCTGTACCTCTGTGAAAATATTCCAAAGGAGAAGAGTCGGTGTAGCTTTTTCCCATATACACCTTGCTCGCCGCCACACGGTCGCAGAACATCTCAGCCACATAAATGAGCGGCATTTTCACGCCTTCCATTTTCTTGGTTTTCGGGTTGTAGTCCGTCCAGTATTCAAAGTGGTGCTTGTTTCTGCCCTTGTGGTGCATCCAGGCGGTGCTGTAGCCCTTTTTCTCACGCTCCGCCTCATTGGGACTGCGGTCGCCCTGATACATTTTGCAGCTTATCCAGAATTCCGTGGGGCTGTACTTTGAAAGGTCGTGAGTAAGCCCCTGCCAGTAAAGCCCTGCCTTGAAGCAGTTTTTCCTTACCTGCCTGCGGTGGGTGCCGACGGTTTTCAGGTGCTTATAAATATTTATGAGCATTTTTATATCAGCCATTTTTCACACGTCCTTTCAGGTAGTTTATAACGTTAAAGGGTGAGCTGGTCGGGGTCGGTGATGTCCTTTGCAAGACAGCCTGCTGCAGGGATAGACTTCATAACGTACTTGGTCATTTCGGGCAGCTTTTCCCGGGGAACGATGTAGGCATTATCAACCAACGCCCCCGCTTTAAGGGTCATACACTGAACGCCGATGGTGTCACGTGTAGTCTTTGGCAGCACCAGAGCGGTGTTGAAGATAACAGCCCGTCCCTTTGTGGAGGTGAGGAGAATATCCGCATTGTCCGCAATGAAGAACATACGCACAAGCCTTGACTTGTCCGAGAATGCCTTGGTAAGCTTTTTGCGGTTGGTTTTCGTCTCAAATACGTTCAGAGGCACCTTTGCCGCCTTGCCGTTTTCAAACACAAGGAACATAAAGCCCGAATAATCGGTGGTGGGTATCATAGAGATAACATTCTCGTCGGGGTCGAAGCCCAGCTTGACGGGAATAAAATCGCCCATAGCCGAAGCCTTTGTCTCGGTAAATTCGGAAGCCCTGCTCTTGTAAACCTGACATTTGTCCGTAAAGAAAAGCAGCTCTGTGCGGTTTGTAGCCTCGAAAGAAGTCTCCATAATATCGCCGTCCTTGAGCTTATGCTCATTCGACATTCTGAGAGACTGGGGAGTAATTTTCTTGAAATATCCACCTCGGCTTATGAACAGATTAACGGGATAATCGGGAACCTCCTCCTCAATATCCGCATCATCGCTTTCATCGGGATAGCAGAACTGCGTCCGTCTGGGCTGACCGTATTTCTTTATAACATCTTTCAGCTCGGAAATGATGATGTCAAGTATCTTCTTGTCGCTGCCCAGAATTTCCTCCATCTCGGCAATGTCTTTTTGCAGCTGATCTGTCTCGTCAAGACGGCTCACGATATATTCCTTGTTAAGATGACGCAGCTTTATCTCGGCAACATATTCCGCCTGAATTTCGTCAATGCCGAAGCCTATCATCAGGTTGGGAACGACCTCGTTGTCGTCCTCGGTCTCCCTGACTATCTTTATCGCCTTGTCAATGTCAAGGAGTATCTTTTTAAGACCTAAGAGCAGATGAAGCTTTTCCTTTTTCTTGCTCAGCTCAAAGTAAACTCTTCGCTTTACGCAGTCCTTGCGGAAGGCTGTCCATTCGGTGAGTATCTCGTAAACTCCCATTACCTTCGGGTAGCCGCCCACAAGGATATTGAAGTTGCAGGAGTAGGTGTCCTGCAGGGGAGTAAGCTTGTAAAGCCGTTTCATAAGCGCGTCGGGGTCGGTGCCCTTTTTGATGTCGATGGCTATTTTAAGACCGTTAAGGTCGGACTCGTCTCGGATATAGGAAATTTCCCTTACCTTACCCGATTTTGCAAGCTCCACTATCTTGTCCTTTATCTGCTCGATGGTGGTTGTGGGAGGTATCTCGGTTATCTCAATGCAGTGAGCGTCGGAGTCATAACTGTACTTTGAACGAATTTTAACGCTGCCGCGTCCCGTGCGGTAGATCTTCTCAAGCTCCGCCTCATCATATATCATCTCGCCGCCCCCGGGAAAATCGGGGCCCTTGAGAACGGAGAACAGGTTATAATCGGGATTTTTGATAAGCCCGATAGTCGCCTCGCATATCTCCGTCAGATTGAAGGAGCATACGGCACTCGCCATAGACACCGCAATTCCCACATTTGAATTTACAAGTATAGACGGGAATGTGGCAGGCAGGAGCGTAGGCTCAACGGTCTCATTGTCGTAGTTGGGAACGAAATCCACCGTGTCCTTGTCAATATCACGGAAAAGCTCCGCACAGATGGGAGCAAGCTTTGCCTCGGTGTATCGGGGCGCTGCATATGCCATATCTCTGGAATACGCCTTGCCGAAGTTTCCCTTGCTGTCGATATATGGGTGAAGAAGCGCCTCGTTTCCCCTAGCCATACGCACCATTGTCTCGTAAATGGCAGCGTCGCCGTGGGGATTGAGCTTCATTGTCTGACCCACGATATTTGCGGATTTTGTCTTGTTGCCCGTAAGCAGACCCATTTTGTACATGGTGTAGAGAAGCTTTCGGTGAGAGGGCTTGAAGCCGTCTATCTCAGGGAGTGCTCTTGAAACGATAACGCTCATTGCATAGGGCATATAATTCTTTTCAAGAGTGTCGGTTATCTTCTCCTCCACCACCACTCCGCTGCCTGCGATATAGGCATTCTGAGCGGGAGCAGGCTTTGTGCTTTTGGGTTCTTTCTTTTTTGCCATCTGTCAGACTCCTTATTCTTCGGCAGCCTCCGCCTGAGCCGCCTTTATCATTATTGCACATTCAAGTCTCTTTTTCTCAATCTCGCAGGAAAGCTTGTGAGCGGTGAGAATATTGCCCGTGTAAATAAAATTATTGGCATTGCAGCCGCCGCTGCAGTAGAATTTTGCCCAGCACTTGCGGCAGTCTTCCTTGTTGTAGATATGAGCCGCAGCGAAGTCCTTCTTTATGTCGGTATTGAACTCGCCGGAGTGTATATTTCCCATAAGATATTCGGGAATGCCCACAAACTGATGACAGGGATAAATATCTCCGTCAGAGGTGATGGCAACATACTCATTTCCCGAGCCGCAGCCTCTCAGACGCTTTATAGCGCAGGGACCCTGGTCAAGGTCAAGCATAAAGTGGAAGAAGTTGAAATGCTTTCCCTTTTTCTCGTTTACGAGCATAAGCTGAGCAAGTCTCTCGTACTCGGAGAATACTGCAGGCAGGTCTCTCTCGGTAATGGCGTATTTCTCGTCGTGGTCGCATACAACAGGCTCAACGGATATCTGGTCAAAACCTAAATCGTACAGATGGAAAACATCGCTTGCAAAATCAAGATTATACTTTGTAAAGGTTCCTCTCACATAATAATTCTCATAGTTTCTCTTTTCCGCAAGCTCCTTGAATTTGGGGATAATGCGGTCATAGCAGCCCGAACCGTCCACACGCTTTCTCACGCGGTCGTTAACGTCCTTTCTGCCGTCAATGGACAGTACCACGTTGGACATTTCCTTGTTGATAAAGTCCATTTTCTCCTCGTCAAGAAGCAGACCGTTGGTGGTGACTGTAAAGCGGAAATGCTTGTGATATTCAGCTTCCTTGGAGCGTCCGTACTCCACCAGCTTTTTCACAACGTCCCAGTTCATAAGCGGCTCGCCGCCGAAGAAATCCACCTCAAGATTTTCCCTGTCACCCGAATTTTCAAGGAGGAAATCAAGCGCCTTTTTGCCCGTCTCGAAGCTCATTACTTTTCTGCCCATAGCATAGTCGCCCTGAGAAGCAAAGCAGTATTCGCAGCGGAGGTTGCAGTCCATTGTCACCAGCAGGCACATTGCCTTTATGGGGGAAGCAACGGAATATTTTGCAAATTTCTCGTAATCGTCCTCGGAGAAAAGAATTTTCTCGTTGTAAAGCTCCTTTACCTCCTCGTAGCAGGAGATAATTTCCTCTCTGTCGTAAAATCTTGAGAGCTTTTCAATAACGTTCGGGGGACATTCATCAGCAAAGGGAGGAGCGATGTTGTCGAGCATATCATAGGTAAGCTCGTCCACAATGTGAACGCCGCCGCTGTGTACGTCAAGCACAATATTATATCCGTTCAGCTTGTATTTATGTATCATTTTTTTGACCATTCCTTTCCAAATATAAGTCAGAGGATAGAGGTTAGAATTAAGTCTGACCTCTATCCTCTGATGACTTTAACCTATAGTCAAAATTACTTCTCGCACTTCTGGTTAGCAACTGTGCAGGAAGTCTTGCAAGCGGACTGGCAGGAAGCCTGGCACTTGCCGCAGCCGCCCTTTGCAGCAGTCTGCTTGAGGTTAGCCTTATTGATGGTCTTAATGTGCTTCATCTGAGTATCCTCCCCAAAAAATAATATATGTTCATTATAGCACGGCTTTCGGCGAATTTCAATATTTATCGATTTTTTTGGTATTTTGTACAATTCTGACCGCCGCACTGCGGGGAAAATTCGTGGATAATATATTATTCTCTGAATATGGGACGGGTATTTACCCCTTTAAATCCCCCCAGAGCCGAAGCCGTCACGATAATAAGCAGCTTTGTAAATACCCCTGCGGCGGAAAATATCCGTACAGTTGCCGCACAGATGATAAGCACAGCGCAGAACACAGCAATGCCGCAGAAAAAGCCCGTGGCAAGCCCGTTTCTTCTTCGCCTGTTTGCGGCGCAGAAGGAGCAGGCAAAGCAGCCTGCCGCCAGTGCTATTCCCGACATTCCCCTGATAGCGCCGGCCGAAAGGTCAGCATAAACCGCCGCTGCCGAAAGCAGAGCGGCTGCAATTGTCAGCGCACCTATCCCCGAAAGCAGGGAAAGCCCTGCGGTAATAAGTCTGTCCCTCCGCCTTGCCGATTTTTTCGATCTTCTCATAAGCCGCCCCCTGCATTTTTTACAGATATATGCAGGGGACGGATAAATTATGCGTCAAATATCCTTCCCGAAAAGGGCGCAAGGGTCACGGTAAAGCTTTCCGCCTCATTGTCGGGGTAAATCCTGACATCAGGCTCAACGGGGGTGCTGCCGCTGTAGATGGTGCTGTCGGAGTTTATAAGCTCTTTTAGCCGCTTAAATTCATTTGCAGGTATGACCGCTTTCTGCTCCTTGTCCGACAGATTGAGAATGATAACGGTAGTCTCGTTTTCGGCGCACCGCTTGTATGCAAATACGGAGGTCTCGCTTTCATCGGCAAGTATCCACTTGAAGCAGTCGGGATTGTATTCGCCGCTGTAAAGGGAGGGGCGGCTGTCATAAAGCCTTGAAAGGTCTGTAATATACCGTCTGAACGAGTCGTGAAGAGGGTATTTCAGAAGCTCCCAGTCCTGCTCCCTGGTTTCGTCCCATTCACGGAACTGTGCAAATTCGCCGCCCATAAAATTGAGCTTCTTGCCGGGGTGGGAGTACATATACATATAAAACGCCCTTGCCTGGGGGAATTTCACGTCATAATCCCCCCACATCTTCTGAATGACGGTAGCTTTGCCGTGAACATTTTCATCGTGGGATACAGGCAGCAGATACAGCTCGTTATAGTAATACATCATCGAGAAGGTTATCTTTCCGTGATGATATTTTCTCTCCTCGGGAGGGGTGCGGAAATAATCAAAGGTGTCGTTCATCCAGCCAAGGTCCCACTTGTAGTCAAAGCCCAGACCGCCGTACTGCACGGGAGCGGTTATTTTCGGGAACGAGGTGGAGTCCTCGGCAATAAGCATAGCCGTGGGGTGGAGTTTGTGAAGCCCCTCGTTCATCTTCTTTAAAAATTCAACCGTACAGCCGTTTACTCCCCTTGCAGGGTCGCCCTGCCAGTAAATTGCACGGCTGATGGCGTCCATTCTCAGACCGTCAAAGTGATATACGGACAGCCAGTAATTTGCGGCGGACTGCAAAAAGCAGCATACCTCCCGTCTTGAATGGATAAAATTGTAGGTTCCCCATTCGCTGTTTCCCACCGAGCCGTTGGGGTATTCGTAAAGGCAGCTTCCGTCATATTTTGCCAGAGCATAATCGTCAATGGCAAAGTGAACGGGAACAAAGTCCATAATAACGCCAATGCCGCTGTTGTGGCACTTGTCGATAAGCTCCATAAGCTGTGCGGGAGTGCCGTATCTTGAGGTGGGAGCAAAAAAACCGGTGTTCTGATAGCCCCAGGAGCAGTCCGCAGGGTGCTCGCTCAGGGGCATAAATTCGATATGGGTGTAACCTCGCTCCTTAACATAGGAAATAAGCCTGTCCGCAATTTCCAAATATGTAAACCAGCCGTTTTCATTATCGGGATTTTTCATCCACGAGCCAAGATGAACCTCGTAAATGTTCATCGGTGTATCGTAATTTTTGGAACGCTTCTGCATCCATTTTATATCGGTGAATTTATAGTCCATAAGGTCGGTTATGATGGACGAAAAGGCAGGGCGAAGCTCCATAGCAAAGCCGTAGGGGTCGCAGTGCTCCTTTCTGCCGCTTTGAGAGTAGATGACGTATTTATACATCATACCCTTGTGCGCGTTGGGGGAGTGGTAGGAATAGACCTGCCCGTTTTTCTGCATTATCTCCTCCTTCCAGCCGTTCCATTCGCCGATAATGGCAACTCTTACAGCCGAGGGAGCAAAGGTGCGGAAAACCGTTCCCGTATCGTCGGGGTGGGCGCCGAAGAAGTCATATGCGTCAAAAACATTTCCCATAAAAAATTCGTGCATATCCATAGGAAAAATCTCCTTTTATTCATTTCCGGGACGAATGTCGCCGTCGTTTTCAAATATTCTTCCGGACGCTTTTACAAAAAGCTCCAGCGAGTCGATTAGTTTAATGGTGTTGTCCCTGCCCATTGACGTCACAAGCATATCAAGCTTTGTTTCAAGAGCCTCCGAGCGGCTCACTATATACCTGCTGCCGTTTTCGGTAATGCTAACAAGCACACGCCGCCTGTCAAGCTCGTCCGTCCTTCGGGTAATATACCCTTTTTTCTCAAGGGAGCGGAGTATACCCGCAATTCGTCCTCCCGTCATTTCCAATGCCGAGGACAGCTGCCCGGGGAGAAGCTCTCTGTCCTCACGGCTTATAAATGACAGCACCTTCATTTCGCCCCGGAGAAATTCCTCAAAGCCCACGGGAGATTTGCTGAAATACAGTTCTTTAAGCTGCTCAAACAGTTTAACGGCAAGTCCGTTGTTTTTATCGTCCAAATTATCATCTCCCGAAAGTTAATAGGGTAAATATTTAATACTGTTAAATATTCTAAGCGAATTATACCATATTATTTTCCTGATGTCAATAAATTTTGTAGATTTTTCTGTGCACAAAAAAATTTTTTTTTATGTTAAAAATATGGACAAGAAATGCCTTAAAATTTTCTTGCATTTTTTTTCGGAATATAGTATAATAATGTTAAGTTTTGAATTTCGGAAGGTTTTGCCTTTCAAGGAAAGGATTGAAGCAATTTTATGGAAATGCAGATGGATTGGAGCTATGTGGGCGCTGTTGTTATTTCGGGTCTTGTCATAGTTTTCGTAGCCCTCATTCTTCTCATTATCGCTGTGTGGATAATGGGAAAGATATTCACCGCTTTAAAGTCGGGAAAATCGGATAAGGGCGGCAAGACTGTTGAAGCTGCTGCTCCCGCACCGCAGCTTAAAAAAGAAGCTGCTCCCGTTTCACAGGATACGGAGGACGACAGCGAGATAATCGCAGTTATCGCCGCAGCCGTTGCCGCAATGAGCGAGGAAATGGGTCAGCCCCTCAGAATACGCAGCATCAAGCGTGCAGGCGGAATAAGCGCAGGCAACTCCTGGGCAAGAGCCGCTCGCAGCGAAAACACCCGTGCATTTTAAAAGGAAAGGAAAGCTCCTATGTTTCAGATTTTTTTAGACACGATAAGTGATCTGATCGCAAGTTCGGGTCTTGCCGCTCTCCAGTGGCAGAACGTGGTTATGATACTTATCTCATTTGTATTTATGTATCTTGCGATAAAGCACAAGTTTGAGCCATTGCTCCTGCTTCCTATCGCATTCGGTATGCTTCTCACAAACCTGCCCTGCACAGGAATGTATCACCCGGAGCTGTGGGTGCTTGACGAGGCGGGGCACATTGATTTCGGAAATGTTATCACAAACGGCGGTCTGCTTGATTACCTGTATATCGGCGTTAAGCTGCAGATATATCCCGCACTTATCTTCCTGGGTATCGGCTGTATGACGGACTTTGCGCCCCTTATCGCAAATCCCAAGAGTTTCCTCCTCGGCGCTGCCGCACAGGCAGGTATCTTCCTTACATTTATCGGCGCTGCCGCTCTGGGCTTCAGTGCCGTTGAGGCAGGCTCCATTGCTATCATCGGCGGTGCGGACGGTCCTACTGCGATCTACGTATCAAGCCAGCTTTTAAATGACAAGTGCAACGTAAGTACAGGAACTATCGCCCTTGCGGCATATACCTATATGGCGCTCGTTCCCCTTATCCAGCCCCCCATTATGCGCCTCCTTACCACCGAAAAAGAGCGCAAAATAAAAATGGCGCAGCTCAGAACCGTTTCCAAGACCGAGAAAATAATCTTCCCCATTGCAGTTACAGTTATCATTGCTCTTCTCGTTCCCTCTGCCGCTCCTCTGGTAGGTATGCTTATGCTCGGAAACCTCTTTAAGGAGAGCGGAGTTGTTGACCGTCTCTGCAAGACCGCTCAGAACGAGCTTATGAACATAATCACCATCTTCCTCGGAATTTCCGTTGGAGCTACCACAGTTGCACAAAACGTTATTTCCTTGGATTTCCTCAAGGTCATTGTTCTCGGCGTTATCGCATTCAGCGTGGGAACAGCTTCGGGTGTTCTCTTCGGCAAGCTTATGTGCCTCGTAACAGGCGGCAAGGTAAATCCCCTTATCGGTTCCGCAGGCGTTTCCGCCGTTCCTATGGCTGCAAGACAGTCTCAGAAGGTGGGCGCAGAGGCAGACCCCACAAACTTCCTGCTTATGCACGCTATGGGTCCCAACGTTGCGGGAGTTATCGGTTCCGCAGTTGCCGCAGGCGTTCTGCTGAGCATTATCCCTCACTAAAAGCTATAATGAATGTTCTGCTCTCTGCTTTGTGGAGAGCAGATTTTTTATGACAGAAAAAAACTGCTTTCGGTTCATCGTTTCCGAAAGCAGTTTTTTTATTTGTGTGGCTCGCCGCACTTTGTATCGCAAAGGTCTCTCTGAGCCGCTATTACTTCAAGGGTGTCCCCAAGCTGAACAAATGCGGCGGCTGCAAGTGAAAGCTGGGCATTATCGGGAATATCGGCGGCAATGGCGGCAGCGGCGGCGGTTATGGACACTATAAGCTCGGTGGAAGTCATTTTATATTACCCCCTCCGAGTTATTATATGTAAATCCTGAAACAGACGTGAAAAAAGGACTGCCGCACCGAAGCGCAGCAGTCCGAAAATTATATGAATAAAATCAGTTGTTAATAAGCTTGTCCTCGCCGTTCCAGCTGTAGAGCTTGCGGATCTCTTCGCCAACAACCTCGGAGGGGTGCTCAGCGTGGAGCTTGCGCATAGCCTTGAAGTGAACCTGTCTGCCTGCGGGAGACATATCAAGGAGGAATTCCTTAGCGAATGTACCGTCCTGAATATCGGAGAGAACCTTCTTCATAGCCTTCTTGGTCTCCTCAGTAACGATCTTGGGACCTGTTACATAGTCGCCGTACTCAGCTGTGTTGGAGATGGAGTATCTCATACCTGCAAAACCGGACTGGTAGATAAGGTCAACGATGAGCTTCATCTCGTGAATGCACTCAAAGTAAGCGTTTCTGGGATCGTAGCCTGCCTCAACGAGAGTCTCGAAGCCTGCCTGCATAAGTGCACAAACGCCGCCGCAGAGAACTGCCTGCTCACCGAAGAGGTCTGTCTCGGTCTCAGTTCTGAATGTAGTCTCGAGAACACCTGCTCTTGCGCCGCCGATACCGAGAGCGTATGCAAGACCGATATCCTGTGCATCGCCTGTAGCGTCCTGCTCAACAGCGATAAGACAGGGAACGCCCTTGCCTGCCTGATATTCGCTTCTTACGGTATGACCGGGTCCCTTGGGAGCGATCATAATAACGTTAACGTCCTTGGGGGGAACGATGCAGCCGAAGTGAATGTTGAAGCCGTGTGCGAATGCAAGAGTCTTGCCTGCGGTCATATAAGGAGCAATATCGGTCTTATAAACGTCAGCCTGCTTCTCATCGGGAATGAGGATCATAATAACATCAGCCATCTTAGCAGCTTCGCTTACGGAAACTACCTTGAGACCCTGAGATTCAGCCTTAGCCTTGCTCTTGGAGCCCTCGTAAAGACCTACAACAACGTTAACGCCGCTGTCCTTGAGGTTAAGAGCGTGAGCGTGACCCTGAGAACCGTAACCGATGATAGCAACGGTCTTGCCGTCGAGTCTGCCGAGATCACAGTCAGACTGATAGAAAATTTTAGCCATTTTAAATTCCTCCTATAGAATATTATGGATAAATTAAGTATATTTCAAGGCATAAAGCCTTAAAAGCGTATTTTACTTAATGGTAACGCTGCCCTTCTGGATAGCGATAACGCCTGTGCGGACAATTTCCTTAATGCCGTAGCCCTCGAGAAGGTCGTGCATTCTCTTGAGGTGTACGGTGGAGTCGGATATCTCGATTGTGAGAGTATTGGAAGTCATATCAATGATCTTTGCGCCCATTATCTCGCAGATGGTGAGTATCTCGCTTCTCTGGGCAGGTGTTGCGTTTACCTTGATAAGCTGCAGCTCTCTTGCAAGAAGTTCGTCGGGAGCAAGAGTGCGGACCTTCATTGTGTCCACAAGCTTGTTGAGCTGCTTTTCGATCTGCTGAGCGGTGTGCTCGTCACCGTCTGCAACTATGGTAATTCTGGAAATTGCAGGGTCGTCGGTCTCACCCACAGCAAGGCTGTCAATGTTGAAGCCTCTGCGTGAGAACAGTCCCGATACACGGGAGAGTACGCCTGCGTGATTTTCAACGAGAACGGAAATTGTGTGCTTCATATATGTATCAATCCTTTCAGAAATATCAGAGTGTGGACTCAAGGCTGTAAACGTCACATTCGAGAAGATAGGGCTTGTCCGAGGAGGCAAGCTTTTCAATTTTTTCCTCAGCCTCAGCCATTGTTGAGATCCTGTCGGACTCTATGCCGTAGGCACGGGCAAGAGCAACGAAATCGGGGCTTCCGTCAAGGCTTACTGCGATCTGTCTGTCGCCGTAGCCCTTTGTCTGCAGTTCTCTTACCATTCCAAGGTAATTATTGCGCATAACGATTATCTTAACGGCAATTTTTTCCTGCATAATGGTGGCAAGCTCCATCATCTGCATCTGGAAGGAACCGTCGCCGCATACTGCAATAACTTCTCTTTCCGGAGCAGCCATTTTTGCGCCCACTGCACAGGGAACGGAGTAGCCCATTGTACCCATACCGCCGGAGGTCATAAATCTGCCGCCCTCTTTAATGCCGTAGTTGTTGCAGCACCATATCTGGTTCTGTCCTACATCGGCAACGCAGACGGTGTTTGCAGGCATTCTGTCGGAAAGCCTTCTCAGGAACACCTTGGGGTTGATAAATCCCTCTGTTTCCTCGTTTTCGGGAACGTCGTTCTTTATTTCCGCAAGCTCGGAGAGCCATTCATCGTGGCTTACTTCTCCTATCTTCTCGGCAAGTTCGGAAAGAATGGTCTTGCAGTCGCCTACAAGGGGGATATCAACGGGAATGTTCTTGCCAATTTCAGCAGGGTCGATATCAATGTGGATTATCTGCTTGTTCTCCGCAAGGAATGTGGGGGATTTTACTGCTCTGTCGCCCACTCTTGCGCCGATGAGTATCATAGTGTCGCATTCGTTTACAGCACGGTTTGCGGACTTAACGCCGTGCATACCCAGCATTCCCAGGTACAGGGGGTGGTCGGTGGGGAAAAGGCTCAGTCCCATCATAGTGGAAACAGCGGGAACCTTTGCCTTCTCCGCAAATTCGATAAGCTCCTTTTCGGCGCCTGCAAGGAAAATTCCTCCGCCTGCGCAGATAAGAGGTCTTTTTGCATTTTCAACAGCCTCGCAGATCTTTTTTATCTGCATAGGATTGCCCTTGACGGTGGGCTTATATGTACGCATTGTAACAGTTTCGGGGTACTCGAAATCAATGAGGGTGTTCTGTATATCAACGGGGACGTCGATAAGAACGGGACCCTTTCTGCCCGTACCTGCGAGATAGAATGCTTCCTTGAATATACGGGGAAGCATTGAAGCGTCCTTTACAAGATAGCTGTGCTTTACAAAGGGCTGGGCTGCGCCTGTGATGTCCACTTCCTGGAAAACATCGCAGCCTATCTGGTCTGTGGAGACCTGTCCCGTAATGCAGATAAGGGGAACGCTGTCGGCATAGGCTGTGGCTATTGCTGTAAGGAGATTTGTGGCACCGGGTCCCGATGTGGCGATGCACACAGCAGGCTTGTTTGTTATCCTTGCATATCCGCTTGCCTCGTGGCCTGCGTTTGCTTCGTGCCTTACAAGCACGTGATGTATATCTGAGCGGTACAGTTCGTCATAAAAAGGACAAATTGCCGCGCCGGGATAGCCGAAGACGACCTTGACACCCTCCGATCTAAGACATCTAACCATTGCTTCAGCAGCACGTATCATTCCTCTTCACGACCTTTCAGTTAATTTACGAAATTTAATCCGCATATAAATATATTATATTACAATCCTTTTTTTTCGTCAAGCATTATTGGAAATAAAATTCACCAAATAAATGATTTAACTTTTTGTTCACATAATCCTGCGGATATATGGTATAATTAAATGTATATTCATTCGATGAAAAGACTTTCCGATATCAGATGTGAGATGAACTATGATAAAAAAAACGATACTTATTTTTTGGGCGGCGGCAGTATTCCTCTGCGGCTGCACTCAAGTAACCGAAAACGAGGAGGAACCAGCAATAATGGCGAACGCCGATGTCTTCGAAGCCGCTCCTTATCCCGTTACTGTGGGGGAGCTTACCTTCAACAGCTCGCCCGAAACTGTGGGCTCTCTTTCTCCGGCGGTGACGGAAATGCTGTTCGAGCTGGGATACGGTGACAGGCTCGTTTGCCGAAGCGAATACTGCAGCTATCCCGAGGAGGCGGAGAATATCCCTGCTGTGGGCTCTGCCGTAAACCCCGATATTGACGGGATAATTAAATGCGCTCCTGCACTGCTCATTACCCAAAGTCCTATCGCGAACAAGGACATCACTCGTCTTTCGCAGGCAGGTATATCGGTTCTCAGCATTCCTGCGCCCCGTTCCGTGGAAGAACTGACAGAAAATTACCGCTCCCTTTCCCTGATATTTTCGGGAAGCCTTGAGGGCGAAGAAAGAGCCGACAAGGCAACGGAGGATCTGAGAGCGGCTCTCAGTGAGGCGAAAGGCTCCTGCGAAAGTCTTGTATTTATAATGAACATCACCGAGGACGGCTTTTCCGCCGCAACGGGGGACTCCTTTGCGGGAGATTACGCCGCTCATTTCGGAAAGAACATCGCCGCCGGAAACACTTCTCTGACCCTTACCCCCGAAGAGCTTCTTGCTGCCGACCCTCAGGTCATACTCCTTGCCCACCCCCTTGAGTCCTCGGATATCGACCCCGAGCTGTCCTCTCAGCTTTCCGCATTTGCCGAGGGACACGTTTTTGTGATAGACGCTTCTCTCACCGAGCGCCCCACTGCACGTCTTGCAGGGGTAACGAGGAAAATTTCCGAAGCTGTCCGTGAAGATACGGGCGGTGCGGATTTTGCGGAAATTCCCGAAACATCGGCGGAAACGGTCCCCGAATCTTCTGAGACTGCCGAAAGCATTTCTGAAGATGTTAATGAATGATTAAATTCCTATATCGGCATATTGCACATATTCACTCTGTCTCTCTTGTGGAAAATTATCGGATTTTTCACAGGAGAGATTTTTTGCATATTTTTTGGGGAATTGCTTTGTGTGTAATGTCAAAAATATCGTTGTATGCCCTATTATAAATAGTACAGTCTGCACATTTCGAGGAATTTGTTACCAAAAATATCAAGGATTGATTTTTTTATCCTATGGGAGTAATATGATATTTGGAAAAATTATTAGGGAGGCTTATCATTATGTCAGAAAAATCAATTCAGCGCACCTCGGGAAACAAGAAGCTTTATTCCCTTGTTATCGTGGGACTTATGGCGGCGCTTGTTTATGCAGGAAATTATTTGCAGATAAAGATACCCAACGGCACGCTGGTTACAAGAATACATCTCGGAAATTCAATGTGCCTGCTGGCAGGTCTGCTTTTCGGCAGACTAAAGGGCGGTCTTGCATCGGGTATCGGTGCGGCGCTTTACGACCTTTTTGACCCCGTATATATCGTTTCTGCGCCCTACACTTTTTTCTCCAAATTCGCAATGGGCTTTACCGCCGGACATCTGAGAAAGAACGGTGTTACAAATGAAAAAACTGCTGTGGTTATCGGTGCTGTGGCAGGTCAGCTTGTGTACATCGTTTTGTATCTTCTCAAGACCTTTATCAGTCAGATCCTTTTAGGCGAGCCTGCTTCGGTGGCGCTGAAGCTTACAAGCGTTAATGCGGTAACATCTACCATTAACGGCATTCTTGCCTGCGTTATTGCTATTCCCCTTTACTTTGCTCTTTCAAAGGCTCTTGCTCACACAGGCATTGCTCCCTTTATCACCGAAAAGGAAGAGCGCAAGGGCTGGCTCAATCCCCTTACCGCAGGGCTTACCGCTTTTGCTGTTATTGTGACCGCTCTTTACACCATCAACCTTGCAAACACCAACAAGCTTGAAAAGAAGCAGGCTGAAAAGGAAGCGGCTTATGCGGCGCAGATAGACGATCTTCAGTATCAGATAGATTACCTTAAATCTTATTTTGAGGTGGAGATACCCGAGAGGGAAGAAGCAGGGGAAACGACTGAATAAATGAGTAAATAAAAAATGGACTGCTGATAAATCCGGCAGTCCATTTTTTGTTTGGATAATATGTTCGATTTTTACAAATGCGAATTTGCTTCTTTGTTTATTTATACAAATTTGCTTTATTTGATACTTTTGTTCTGAAATGTATTGATAAGTTGATACAAATGTGCTATAATATACATACTCCTCCAAGCCTGTACCCATCAGAATGCTATATCCACACTTATCACAAGCTTGTTAACTTTGCTCACACGCACCTTTATAAGGTCGCTGCCCCTTTCTTTGTCGCAGTAAACATATTCTATGAAATTATCGTCCGTTTCGTCAATTCTGTCGGGCTTGCCCAGAAGCTTTTCGATATCCTCCTCGGGCAAGGCGTGCTTCACTCCGTTAATGGAGGCATAATCGGAATAGCATTGAAGCTTTGCCACCGGTTCATCTGCTGTGGCGTTATCCTCAGTCCTTCCGTAGGAAAAGGCGGCATATGCAGAAAGCCCCGGGTCGGTTTTTATATCATAACAGTAAAAGGAATACCACACCTCACTCTCCTCTTCATTGTCGGAGTAAAAGTTTATGGGGACAAAGGACACCCCTCCTCCGAAGCTTTCCAGGGTAAGAGGATATGAAAGGCTATAATTGTTGATATATGACACGCTCATAAGCTCCTCAGCTGTCCAGCCGTCCTCGGGCGGAGTGATAACGGTCTGCTGCTCTGTCGGAACAGTCTCCTTGACGGGAGGTATCTGTGCGCAGGCTGTAAGGCAGGCGGCGACAAGAAGCAATGGTATAAGCTTTTTTATTTTCATATTACCGCCCCCCCTTATTCTCCTCTGATAGGCGCAGGCTTGACGCCCGAGCGGCGTACAAACAGCCACGCAATCACTCCGCATACAGCGGCGAAGATAAACATCATAAACACTCCCTGAACACAGTTTCCCGCCATGCTTCCGTTAACGTGTGCCATTCCGAAAAGTCTGCCGAAAGCTAAAAAGAATTCCTTAAGTATTTCGTCAATGTCGATACTGTATTTTTCTAAGATAATTTTTGAGAAGGGGTATCCGAAGAAGCAAATTAACATAAGTATTATGGAAAAAATTATATTGCCTTTTCTCGGGAGCTTGTAATAGATCGAGCTGAATAAAATTCCTGCGGCGGCGCACATAAAGAAAAGAAACATACACATTACGAAAAATCTTATTCTGACAACCAATGCGCTCTCACCGTAAAACATATAAAATCTTTTTTCGCCGTAAAATAGTTCAAGTAAAAACATTTCTCCTCCATCGCCGCATATAAGGCTGACAAGGGGCGAAATTACCGACACGACCGCCGAGCATATTGCCGAGCTTGTGAAAAAAGATGCCAGTGAAGCAGCAAGGGTGGTTGTACGGGAGACACCGTTGGCGGCTCCTGCGTTCATAAATTCCGGTATGAAAATTATTCCGTATAGGAAAAACATAAAGCCTGCCATAGCGTCGATACAGGGTGCGCCTGCATATTCTAAAGTGAATTTTCCGTCAATGCTGTAACCTATTATGCCTGCCATCAGAAGCATTGTGGCAACGGTTGCGGAAATGGCTATCACAGGCGGTAATATTACCCTTCTGAGCTGATATTTATATGATGAAATAAAGCTTTGCTTTGACATTTCTATTACCGTCCTTTCATTATGAATTTGTGAGGTGGATAAAGAGAGACTGGAGACTGAGGGGCTGAACCTCAAGCTCCGAGGGGATATCCGCCTGAGTACGGTCGCCCTTTATGTATGCGGTCTTGAGCCCTCCGAGAACTTCCTCGTTCATTATGTCCTTGTCCTTTGTAAATTCGTCCACAAGGCTTGCTCTGCCCGAAACGCTGTAGCCCATTGAGCGGATAGTGTCCGAGTCCTCGTCAAGGAGAAGCCTGCCGTTCTTGATGACAACAGCTCTTTCTATCATTCCTGCGGCTTCCTCGATAAGATGTGTGGATATTACAAATGTGGCAGGGCGGGCATTGTATTTTTCAATTGCCTGTCTGTAGAACATATCACGGTGATTTGCGTCAAGTCCAAGAACAGGCTCGTCAAAGAATACCACCCGGGCATTGCAGGCAAGTGCGTTTATAATCTTTGCAATGGAGCGGTAGCCTGTGGACAGCTTCTGCAGCTTTGCTTTGGTGTTGAGCTTATACTCCTCGCTGAGCTTCAGCGCATACTCCATATCATACTCGGGATAAAAGCAGGCTGCCGCTTTGAACATATCCTTTACCTTGAGAGAAGGGGCGTAGAGAAGATGCTCGCTCATCATATGAAGCTTTCCGAGGGCTTGGTCATTTTCCCTGTGGGGCTTGCCGTCAATGAGTATTTCGCCGCTGTCCGCAAAGATACGGTTGTTTATGATATTCATCAGAGTGGATTTTCCTGCGCCGTTTCTGCCTAAAAGTCCGTATATGCAGTTTTCCTGCAGGGTAAGGGTCACATCGCAGAGAGCCTGATTTTTACCGAAGCTTTTGGAAATGTTCTTTATCTCGATAACGCTCATTTATTATCACCGCCTTTTTCTATCATATCAACTATTTCACTTTTGGTAATGTTAAGTTTTTCTGCTTCGCTGAGAAGGGTTTTTACAAACTTCTCGAAAAATTCCTGCTTTCTTTCGCTGCGGAGCTTTTCCTCCGCGCCCTTGCATACAAACATACCCAAACCCCTTTTCTTGTAGATTATACCTTTGTCAACTAAAATGTTTACTCCTTTCAGCGCAGTTGCCGGATTTATTTTGTACCGCGCCGATATGTCGGTGGTGGAGGGTATCTGCGTTTCCGCCGGAAATGTTCCCGAAAGGATATTTTCCTCTATCCACTCCGCCATTTGCACATAGATCGGTTTATCGCCGTCTAAATTAAGATACATTCAGGCACCTCCTTAGATGATTGGTTAATCACTTGTGTAACTAACTATAACACCGTTGCGTCTCAATGTCAATAGTTGTTCATAATTTTTTATGATTTGCACATATTTCAAGTGTTTGGATTGTAGAAAGTGTATAGCGGCGATGAACTGCATTTTATAAAAATACGGGCAGAAATTGCTGTAATAAAGGGAATATGCTCAGACGGGCAAAATATTTTCGCAAATCATCGGGAATTATTCCGCTTTTTCCTTGACAAACGCTTTTTTATATGATATAATGTCAAAGTAGTTATATCGTACTTTAAAGCAGTAAATTGTTTCTGCAGTAGATATACATAAATTTTTGTTCGCTGTTATTTTAGCGAAAAATATAAAGGAGTTTGTTTTTTGTTATGATGAATATGGATTTCGTCAGAAAGCTGCCTATCCCTCAGGATATAAAGGCACAGTTTCCCATTCCCGAAGAGGTTAAAAAGGTAAAAGCCCAGCGTGACGCCGAGATAGCCGATGTGTTCACGGGCAAGTCGGATAAGTTCCTGCTTATTATCGGTCCCTGCTCCGCCGACAGGGAGGACAGCGTTCTCGATTACGTAAACCGCCTTGCAAAGGTCCAGGATAAGGTCAAGGACAAGATACTCATTATCCCCAGAATTTACACCAACAAGCCCCGTACCACAGGTCAGGGCTACAAGGGTATGGTACATCAGCCCGACCCCACCAAGTCCGAGGATATGCTTGAGGGTCTTATCGCCATAAGAAAGCTCCACACAAGAGCACTTACCGAAACAGGTCTTGCCTGCGCCGATGAAATGCTCTATCCCGAAAATCACAGATATCTTTCGGATATCCTTTCCTATGTTGCAGTAGGCGCGCGCTCCGTTGAAAACCAGCAGCACCGCCTTACCGCCAGCGGACTTATGATACCCGTTGGTATGAAAAACCCCACCAGCGGCGATTATTCCGTTATGCTCAACTCCATCATTGCCGCTCAGTCCCAGCACACATTCCTCTACAGAGGCTGGGAAGCACGCAGCAAGGGCAATCCTCTTACCCACGCGATCCTCAGAGGCTATGTGGACAAGCACGGCAACTCTCACCCCAACTATCACTATGAGGATCTTGTACGTCTTTACGATATGTACAGCGCAAAGAACCTTGAAAATATGGCTGTTATCATTGACGCGAACCACGCTAATTCGGGCAAGCAGTATCTTGAGCAGATAAGGATATGCAACGAAGTCCTCCACAGCTGCCGCCACAACAATGATATCAGAAGCATTGTAAAGGGCTTTATGATCGAAAGCTATATCGAGGACGGCTGTCAGAAGGTTGAAGAAGGCACCTACGGCAAGTCCATCACAGACCCCTGCCTTGGCTGGGAAAAGTCTGAGAAGCTTATCTACAGCATTGCGGATCAGCTTTGATATGATAATTTGAACATTACGATACGCCCTGTCTGCTATGTGGTCGGACAGGGCGTTTGCTTTGGATATTTTATGTAAACGTTTAATGATATATCTTGACTAATATGTGCGTTTATATTTGTGAAAAATATAGAAAGTTGTATATATTATACAATTTTGCTTGAAATTTGATACCGGATATGTTATAATTAACATAGAATTTATGTGCAGGCGGTGATGAAATGAACGTCGTGAATGAGAGTGATAAATATATGGACGCCATAAAAAATATTTTCAGAAATGACGTGGAGACCGCTCATTTTCTTTGGAAATGCCGTGAGAACACCGTCGTTTATATGGGCGGCAAGCATATTATTGACGAAAATGCCTCGGATCCTTATGAGTATATCCGCCGCAAAGAGCTCATTGCTCCGGAATATCTGCCCGTGTTCGATGTTTTCCGGGCAAGCGTGGAGGATGGCATTTCCTCGGGAATAAAACACGGCGAGATGCCTCTTGACGTTAAAATGCGCTTTGATGACAAGGAGAATTTTCGCTTCTGCCATATGTATAACCTTTTCCTGAGAGATGATGGCGGCAGGATCACCGATGTTCTTGTCAATATCCGTCCTTTTACTAAAAAAGAGGATTTCGACAGGCAGATACTTGACAGCTTCTCCTCGGATAAAAATTCGGGTATTTATGGCAATGTAGTGGCGGAGCTTATAAAAAATAATCCCGATAAAAATATTGCATTTATCCAGTTTGATGTTGAACGCTTCAAGCTTATAAACCAGACCTACGGAAATGATACGGGCGACGAGCTGATAAAATTTTTCAATGACTCTATGCACGTTATATGCACCCCGGAGCAGCCCTTCTGCCGTCTGACTGCGGACGTATTTATGGTTGTTATGTGCTTTAAGGAGAAGCAGGAGATACTGAGCTTTATCCATCTCATTGAAAGCAGACTGAGCGGATATAAGGGTATGGATTACCGGTTTATTTTCGGTGTGTCTGTTGTGGACGACAGGAGCAGGCATACAAGATATTACGGCGACCTTGCTGCGATGGCAAGACAGTCTATAAAGGGCAATGCGCTTCGGAATATATGCTTCTACGAGGAACGTATGATGAGCGATATCCGCCGTAAGCAGATCATCGAGGAGGATATGCACAAGGCGGTACTTAACGATGAATTTGCAATGTTTCTCCAGCCAAAATACTGTATATCCACAGGAAAGATCATCGGCGCAGAGGCGCTGGCAAGGTGGATACATCCCCAGAAAGGGCTTATTTCTCCTGCGGAATTTGTTCCCGTTTTCGAGAAAAACGGATTTATTGTCAAGCTTGACAGGATAATCTGGGAAAAGGCGTGCCGCAAGATAAGAGAGTGGATAGACAAGGGCATTGAGCCTGTGCCTATCTCGGTCAACGTTTCACGGGAATATTTAAATGGCAGCGAGTCCATTAAGACTCTCAAAGAGCTTGTGGCAAAGTATGATATACCCATTGAGCTTTTAGAACTTGAGATAACGGAATCGGTGGATTCGGACGGAGTAGAGAGCGTTGTAAGGCAGTTTAAGGATAACGGCTTTACTATGCTGATGGATGACTTCGGTTCGGGGTATTCCTCCCTCAATATGCTCAAAACCACCCAGTTTGACGTGCTGAAGATAGACCGCGGCTTCCTTTCGGAGTTTATGGAGTCCGACAGGGGGAGAAAGATAATTTCCCATACCATTTCAATGTCGCGGGATATCGGGCTCGACATAATCGCAGAGGGCGTTGAAACGGGAGATCAGGCGAAATTCCTGTTCGACTGCGGCTGCGACGCCGCTCAGGGCTTTTACTATTCAAAGCCTGTTCCCTGCGATGAATTTGACAGGATATTCACTCAAAAATAATAACGTCCGCAGAAGGGGTGCCCCCTTTGCCATTTCGCTTGTTAATAAGTGAAATGAACAAAGTTTGTGGCACGGTACCGGTAAAAAATTTCTTTATCGGTACATCCCTAAGTCTGCGGATTTTTTTGCGGCTGTCATTCTTTTATCTCGGTTCGGGACCGGCGGAAAGCGCGGCGTTAAGAACGATCTCCCTGTTTTTGCCCGATATAAGTCCTTCTTTTTTCATTTTTGAAAGCTCCTTCATCATTGCCGAGCGGTCGCAGGCGAGAAATTCCGCAAGGTCGGTATAGGGGAGGGGGAGCTTTATCCTGCTGCCGCCCTGTATCCTGCATTCCTGTCTGAAAAAAAACAAAAGCCTGCTCCTGATGGTTTTCTGATGAAGGATAAAGCCGGTTATGCAGGTCTCTCTGCCGCTTTGTTCGGGGATAAGCTGCAAAAATCTGGTCATCCAGTCGGGATTTGCGTAGCAGAACCGGAACAACTCCTCACGGCTTACAAAAATTATCTCCGAAGGGTATTTTGCCGTCATATAGCTTACAGCATATTCGGGCGGCACCAGCATTGCCGAGGAAAAATACTCTCCCGTTCTGAAAAATCTCAGTATGCTCCTTTCGCACTGCTCGTCCTCGGCACACAGATACACCGTTCCCTCAAGCACAAAGCACATCTGATTGCTGCTTTCGTCTATATGCAGTACAGTCTCATTTTTTGAAAATTTTACCGACCTCGCATTTAAGCGGTTTTTAAGGTATATAAGCTCCTGCTTTGATAATATAGACCCCATATATAGTGTTCCTTTCTGTTCTAAATCGTGTATGTAGTATATTATATCATAAAATTGTGGCTTTGGCAACAGTTTTTTATGCCAATATATCATATAATTAGTAATGCAACATCATCACGATACGGAGGATCATTCAATGAAAGTTATAAAGCGCAACGGTTCCGAGGTCGATTTCGACATCTCAAAAATAGAAACAGCCATTACCAAGGCGAACAATGCAGGTCGCCGCAAGGAGCTTACCGACGAGCAGATCAGAGAGGCTGCCGAATACATCTGCTACAAGTGCGAAAAAATGAAGAGAGCTGTTTCCGTTGAGGAGATCCAGGATATGGTCGAAAATCAGATCATGGCAAACGGCGCTTTTGAGATAGCAAAGGGATATGTAAAGTACCGCTATACCCGTTCCCTTGTAAGAAAATCAAATACTACCGACGACCGTATACTTTCGCTTATCGAATGTAACAACGAGGAAGTCCTGCAGGAAAACTCCAACAAGGACCCCATTGTAAACAGCGTTCAGCGCGACTATATGGCGGGAGAAGTCAGCAAGGACCTTACAAAGCGTCTGCTCCTGCCCAAGGATATCGTGGACGCTGACCACGAGGGACTTATCCATTTCCACGATTCGGATTATTTCGCTCAGCATATGCATAACTGCGACCTTGTAAATCTTGACGATATGCTCCAGAACGGCACAGTCATCAGCGAGACCCTTATCGAAAAGCCGCACGGCTTCCCCACAGCCTGCAATATCGCCACTCAGATAATCGCACAGGTGGCTTCAAATCAGTACGGCGGACAGAGCATAAGCCTTACCCACCTTGCTCCCTTTGTACAGATATCCCGTGAGAAGATACGCAAGGCAGTTATCGAAGAAGCGAAGGAGCTGGGCGGCAGCCTTGACGATGAGATCATCGACAAGGTAGTTGAAAAGCGTCTGCGCAAGGAAATTGCCAGCGGCGTTCAGACTATACAGTATCAGGTAATAACCCTTATGACCACTAACGGACAGGCTCCCTTCCTTACCGTATTTATGTATCTTGGCGAAGCAAGGAACGAGCGTGAGAAGAAAGACCTGGCTATGATAATCGAGGAAATGCTCCGTCAGAGATATCAGGGAGTAAAGAACGAGTCGGGCGTGTGGATAACTCCCGCGTTCCCCAAGCTTATCTATGTCCTTGAGGAAGATAATATCAGGGAAGGCTCCGAGTATTTCTACCTCACTCAGCTTGCGGCAAAATGCACCGCCAAGAGAATGGTTCCCGACTACATTTCCGAAAAGAAGATGAAGGAGCTTAAAGAGGGCAACTGCTTCCCTGTAATGGGCTGCAGAAGCTGCCTTAACCCCTGGAAGGACGAGAATGGTAATTACAAGTTCTACGGCCGCTTCAATCAGGGCGTTGTCACTCTTAACCTTGTGGATATCGCTCTTTCCTCGGGCAAGGATATGGACAAATTCTGGAAGATATTTGACGAGAGACTTGACCTCTGCTATCGCGCTCTTATGTGCCGCCACAACAGGCTCAAGGGCACCCTTTCCGATGCCGCACCCATTCTCTGGCAGAACGGCGCCATTGCAAGGCTCAAAAAGGGCGAGCCTATCGACAAGCTCCTCTACGGCGGATATTCCTCCATATCTCTGGGATATGCAGGTCTCTGCGAGTGCGTAAGATATATGACGGGCAAGTCCCACACAGACCCCTCCGCAACAGGCTTTGCTCTTAATGTTATGAAGTATATGAACGATGCCTGCGCAAGATGGAGGGAGGAGACCGATATCGCATTCAGCATTTACGGCGCTCCCATCGAAAGCACAACATACAAATTCGCAAAATGTCTCCAGCGCCGCTTCGGCATTATCGAGGGCGTTACCGACAAGGGCTACATAACCAACAGCTACCACGTAAACGTCACCGAGGAGATTGACGCATTTTCCAAGCTGAAATTCGAGTCGCAGTTCCAGGCTCTTTCCACAGGCGGAGCCATAAGCTATGTGGAGGTACCCAATATGCAGGATAATCTGGAGGCTGTTATCAGAGTGCTTCAGTTTATCTACGATAATATTATGTATGCCGAGCTTAACACCAAGTCCGATTACTGCCAGGTCTGCGGCTTTGACGGCGAAATAAAGATAGTTGATGACGACGGCAAGCTTGTCTGGGAATGTCCCTCCTGCGGAAACAGAGATCAGGACAAGATGAACGTTGCCCGCCGCACCTGCGGATATATCGGCACACAGTTCTGGAATCAGGGACGCACTCAGGAGATCAAAGAGCGTGTAATGCACCTGTAATGGCTGCGTGAATACCCCGGAAAGGACGCTTAAAGAAATGTACTTCGGAGAAATAAAGAAATTTGACATAGCTGACGGTCCCGGGGTAAGAGTATCGCTTTTTGTGTCGGGTTGTACACATCACTGCAAGGGCTGCTTTAATCCACAGACCTGGGATTTTACCTTTGGCAGCGAATACACAAAAGCTGTGGGTGAAGAGATACTGAAAGCCCTTGAACCGGATTACATCGATGGACTCACCCTTTTAGGGGGAGAGCCTATGGAGCCTGTAAATCAGCGGGGATTGCTCCCTCTTGTGAAAAAGATGAAGAAGCTTTATCCCCAAAAGACAGTTTGGTGCTATACGGGCTATACCCTTGAAACAGAGCTTCTGTCGGAAAGCCGCGCAAGGTGCGAGTGTACAGATGAGCTTCTGTCATATATAGATGTGCTGGTGGACGGGGAATTTATTGAAGAGAAGAAAGATATTTCCCTGCGTTTCAGAGGAAGCTCCAATCAGCGGCTTATAGATATGAAGAAAACTCTTGAAACAGGGGAGACGGTTATCTGGTCCGATGACCCCTGCTATGAAAAACACGTTTTCTGACGATAAGATATGATTCAGGCAGCGGCGTAAAAGCCGCTGTTTTTGTATATGTTTTTCATTCTTAACGTGCAATTAACGACAAAATGTGCTATATTATATTATGTAGAGGTGATCGCTGTGCCGATGTCGAGGATAAAAAAATACCTGACAGCTTTGCCCGAGCTGAAGGATATCATTTTTATGGTCTGTGTGCTTGCCGCCGCAAGTATAGTGGGACTTTTCCTTGTTCAGATAAGAGGGGACTGCTATGTTCAGCTGCTATTCATTCTCTGTGTAGTTTTTATCTCAAGATTTACGAACGGTTATCTGTGCGGACTTATAGCCTCTTTTGCAGGAACTCTTGCGGTGAACTACGCCTTTACATATCCCTATTTCAAGCTTGATTTTTCGATGGCTGACTATACCATATCCTTTGTCGTAATGCTAACGGTATCGGTCATTATCGGAATGACCACCACAAGGCTCAAGGATCAGAATAAGATACAGGCGGAAATAGACAGAGAAAAGATGAGCGGAAATCTGCTCAGAGCCATATCCCACGATATCAGAACGCCCCTTACGTCCATTTCGGGAGCGGTGCAGGGAATTATCGAAAACAGGAGCAAGCTTGACGAGGATCAGCTTATGTCCCTGCTGTATGATGTGAGGGACGAGGCTGACAGGCTTGTTCAGATGGTGGAGAATATCCTTACGGTCACTCGAATAAGAGAACAGACGGGGGAAATTACCAAGACTCCCGAGGCGGCAGAGGAGATAATAGGTGAGGCTGTCCGTAAATTCCGTAAAAACAGGAATATTCCCGTAGAAATAGAGATACCCGGGGAACTTATGATGATACCTATGGACCCGTTTCTTATTGAACACGTGATACTGAATATTATGGAAAACAGCGTTATACACGGGGGAGCCACGCTGATCTCCCTTTCTCTCGAAGAGGAAAACGGCAGTGCGGTTTTCCGTATATCCGATAACGGCAGCGGAATTTCCAAGGAAATGAAGGACAAGCTGTTTTCGGGATATTTCATTCACGCAGATGAAAAAGCGGGCGACACAAAAATGAATATGGGCATAGGCTTATCGGTGTGCAGCGCCATAATTACCGCCCACGGCGGAAGCATTTCTGCGGGCAACACCTCCGAAGGCGGCGCTGAATTTACCTTCACCCTTCCCCTTGCAGATAATACCGACAACGAGACGAAAGCCGAATGAAAGGTCTGAGCATATGGAATATAAAAACAAGGTTCTGATAATAGAGGACGACAAGCATATAAGTCATTTTCTGGGCACAGTCCTTGCCGCAAACAATTACGAGGTGCTTACAGCCGATACGGGAGAATACGGCTGTGCGGTCATAAGCTCCCATTGTCCCGATATAATCATACTTGACCTGGGACTTCCGGGAATAGACGGCTGGGAGGTCATATCTTCCGTAAGGAAATGGTCGTCAATGCCCATAATCGTGCTGTCAGCCAGAAATGCCGAGGCGGACAAGGTGGCTGCGCTTGAAATGGGGGCAGACGATTATATAACCAAGCCCTTCGGCACGGAAGAGCTTCTTGCAAGGATAAGAACAGCTCTGAGACATACCCGTACTTCCGCCGCCGATGACGGTATATCGGTAAACGGCGTATTCAAAACGGGAGACCTTACCATAGATTATGCAAAATACAGAGTATACATAAACGGCAAGGACGCAAATCTAACTCAGAACGAGTTCAAAATAGTTGCGCTCCTAGGCAAGAATGCAGGCAGAGTGCTGACCTACGATTATATCATAAAGCAGCTCTGGGGACCTCACGCAAAGACTGATAATCAGATACTTAGAGTAAATATGGCGAATATCAGGCGCAAGATAGAAAAAAAGCCTGCGGAGCCTCAGTACATTTTCACCGAGGTGGGCATAGGCTACCGAATGGCAGAAAGCGACAAGGTAAAGCAGGAAAATACGGTAACAGTATAATAAACGGCGCATTGCAGACTAAGCAGTGCGCCATTATTTTTATTGACATAATAAAGCCGCCTGTGCTATAATTAAGGCAAGCTTATCAAACCTCAAAAACCCTTTTAATGCTGTCATAATGAAGGAAAATGCCCTGCTCGCCGAGAGCCTTTATCTCATCGGGAGAAGCAATTTTATATCCCAAAGTTTCAGCCTCCTGCAAATGCAGGTCGCTCTCGTCAAAATCCATTACAAAGCGGTAGATGTCCACAAAATAGTTGTCGCCCTCTCCGGGATTTTCTCTGTGATAGGAGAAAACATAGCCCCCATCGGCATTTGAAACATCAAGCCCCGTTTCCTCTTTGACCTCTCTTATGACCGCCTCAAGAGAGCTTTCACCTGCCATAGCAGCGCCGCCCGAGACCTCCCACCAGCCTGCTGCCCAGGCTTTTGTCATAACGCGCTGTGTAATGAGAAATTTCCCGTCGGGACGCATTATCACGCCTAAAACGGTAAGATGATATTCCCCGTCTTTAAGGCACCAGTCGTTTCTTTTCATCGTTCTGCCTGTGGGCTGCTTATTTTTATCGTAAATATCCCAAAGCTCCATAATAATATTCCTTTCAAACATACTCTCCGAATATTTTACCACGAATGTCTTATTTTGTCAAGCCGAATGAAAACATCAATAGAAAGGACGAAAAGTAATGAAAGACAGAAAATTATCCGTCATAGCCATAGCGATATCCCTGTCCCTATGCGCCTGTTCGGGTGAAAAGCTCCCCGATAATGAAAGCATCACCGAAACAAGTCATTCCGAAACCGCCGCTTTAGAAAAAACACTCGAAGCGGACTGGGAATACAGCATTGTGGGAAACAAAGCAAGAATAAAGCGCTACACAGGCGATGATACCGATGTGACCGTTCCCGAAACCCTTGAAGGCTGCCCCGTAACGGTAATACACCAAAAAACCTTTGCGGACAGCAATGTGACCACACTCACCATACCCGAAAACGTCCCCTTAAAAAGCCTTTCGGGAGCAAAAAAGCTTGTTACCTTAAATCTCCCCAAAAGCACCAAGGAGTTAAGCGTTTCAAATTTCACCGAATGTGACAGCCTTGCCGAAATAAACATTCCCCAGGGAAATGAGCTTTACCGCTCCGAAAACGGCGTTCTGTACTCAGCGGACGGCAAGACCCTTGTAATGTTCCCACAGGGCAGAAGCGGCTCATTTGAAGTCCCCGAGGGAGTTAAGAATATAGGCAAATTTGCCTTTTACCAAAGCTCCCTTTCGGAAATAAAGCTGCCCGACAGTCTTGAAACCATCGACTCCCACGCCTTTCACGATACGGCTGTATCCGAGTTGTTCATACCCGACAGCGTTTCGGAGATAGGCAAGGAAATTTTAGGCTATGAAAGCAGCGTGAGCATATCCGTAAGCGCAGACCAGTTCCTGTTTACTACACTTTTTGAATACGAAAACCTGACCTACCGCAATGATACAATGCTCAAAAGAGCGGTAAGACGGGCTCAAATGCGTTTCAGCGGTGACTATTACACAAATCATCGCCTGATATTTACCGATATGGACAAGGACAGCTTTCCGGAACTGATGATAATGTCCGACGACAGGCTCAGCGAGGTTTACAAATACTCCGAAGAAGAAGGCTGGCAGACAATGCTTGGCCACTATTACGATTATCCCGAATGTCTTGAGCTTTATTACGACAAAGCGGAGGACAGTTATTTCTATATCTATATAGGCATAGATGAGGGAATGGACGTGTATGATTATGCCGAATATCTCACCTTTGACGAAAGCGAGAACGTGGTCAGAGAGAATTACGGCAGCGAGGGCATTAACTATCCCATGGGGGAATATTCCGATGGCTTTTTTCAGGAATTATCGGGCGGAGGAACGTTTAAGATAGCCGAATATCCCCCAGAATTTCCGGGCGGACACGCTCTCTATACAGATATATTTGCGGATTTCAGAGAATTTATTGAAAGCACCCTGTCCGGATACGAGCTTGTAAGCTGTCTTGAGGCAAATGAAGCCTTTGAGTATTACAATGAAAAATTCCCCCGAACCGAAGAGGACGTGCAGCTCTGTTTCGACGGCGAATTTGCAGATACTCCCACAAATGAGGGCTACCGCTTTTCAAAGGCACCCGAAACCCTTTTCGATATCGGAGAAAGGTCATATAACAAGTTATCCTCATATGCTTCGCTTGATAATGAGGATATATGCCCCGAAAGCTTTGAAAAGCTCTCCCAACTGCCCTGCCTTACTACCTTGCATATATACGGCTCGGGCAATATCGACCTTACGGGCATAGAAAAGCTTGAGAAGCTTAAAAGGCTCCACATTTCCGCCGAGAGCATTTCGGGAGCGGAGGAGCTGGGTAAATTGCCCATAGAATGGCTTTACCTTAACGGCTTGGAAAATATGGACTTTGTGAAAAATATGTCCTGCATAAAGGTTCTGGAGGCTTCGGGAGCGGCAGGAGAGCGTACGGCGGTACCGGGTCCCGACGGTGAAACATATGAGGTCAGCGGTAACAATCCGCGCCCCGAGGACTATTTCGCCCCCGCATACGGTATAAAAAGCCTTAAATATATTCTTGTAAGCACATTTGACGGCTATGACATTACCGCAGCGCAGGAGGAGCATATCAAAGCCCACCGTCCCGATGTGAAGCTGTGTTATTATAAGGTGGGGTAATATTGAGGATATGTCGGGAATTGACGAGCTTACGGGAGTTTTTAAACGCAGGGGATTTTATTCTGCGGCTTGCGAGCTTGTCCGCGGGACTTGCAAAATGTCCCATCTCCAACAGCTACGACCTGAAAGAGGGCATAGACAAGGCGGACGGAAAGCTATATGATGCTAAGGCAAAGCGTAAAAAGGCGATATGAGCGGCGGCTGTATAATAAATTATAGCACAACCGTTCTTAAATGTCAATAGTAAAACTGAACAAATATTCTCATAAAATCAAACATATTTTCTAAATCAAAAAACGTGCTGTCCATTTCAGCGGACAGCACGTTTTAATTTTCCTCGTTAATATCAAAACCTCGTTCTTTCATAGAAAAAACGCAGCCGCAGTAATTCTGCCGGTAAATGCCGTATTCCCTTGAAAGCTCTGTAGAACGCTTATAGCCGTTTTTCTTCTTGAAATCGGAAAACAGGTACTTCACGCCGTATTTTTCCGCCAGCTCACCGCCGATCTCATTAAGCTTTTGTGCGTTTTTCATAGGGCTGATGGAAAGGGTGGTGGTGAAATAATCCGCCCCCATATTTCTTGCGGCGGCAGCAGACGCTTCAAGCCTAAGGCGGTAGCAGGCAAAGCAGCGCTCGCCGCCCTCGCGGATATGCTCAAGCCCCTTGACAGCCTTGTAAAAATCCTCACTCATATGCTCAGCGCCCATAAATCCGATGGGATTTTTTACAGGCAGCTCGCCGATAAACCTCTCCTGCTCGGCACGCCTTTTGTAAAATTCCTCTTCGGGATAGATGTTCGGGTTATAATAAAAAACCGTTATTTTAAAATAACGGGAAAGGTATTCAAGAACGTAGCTTGAGCAGGGAGCGCAGCAGCTGTGAAGCAGGAGAGAGGGGACTGTTCCCGCTCTCTCAATGTCGATCAGAATTTTGTCAAGCTGGTTCTGATAGTTTATATTATTCATTTGCTTTTCTCCGTTTTTTCGGGGAGGGTCATAAAGGTCTCGGGAGCAGGCTTTGTTTCGCTTTGGGAGGCGGCTTCTGTTTCGGCTTCGGTCTCGGTCTGAACTTCTTCGGAAGCGTCGGTTTCTGTCACGGCATCTGTCTCCGCAGGGGCATTAGCCTCTTCAAACTCTGTCACATCGGCCTGTATCTTTGAAAGCAGGGTCTTGTATGCGGAGGATTTGAAATGCATACCGTCAGACTCTGCATAAGTGCTGTTGAAATATCCCGTTTCGTCCTTGAGAATGGAAGCTGCGTCAACAAAAAGCATTCCGTTGGCGGTGCAGTAGGATTTAAGACTTGTGTTATACTCGTTTATCTTAGCCATAACGTCAACATCTTCAACGGTGCTGTCATATCCTGCGGTTACGGGAGGAACGCTGATAATGACCACCTCGCTGTCGGGGCAGGTCTCTTTGATAAGATCCACAAGAGTGTCGGTGGACTGGAGCATATTTCCTACCGAAAGCCACTGGATACCGTTGGAGCCCAGCATTATGTAAACACGCTTGGGCATTGTGTAGGAAAGCATTGTGGAAATGCCTATCTCGCCGTAGCAGGTGGAAACGGACTTTGTGAGAACGGTGGAAGGATTGAGACCGACCTTTGCGTAAACGTTTTTATCTGCAAGAAAGCCGTAAAGCGAGTAGCCTGTGGAAATGGAGTCGCCGATGAAAAGATCGGAGGAAAAGAACTCCGAATCGTAGGTCGTATCTGCAGCGGGAGCCGAAGCCGCAGGGACCGAACATTCGGTCTCAAGCTTGATGGTGCTGACAGTTTCGGAAGGAACGGCTGAAATTTCCGAATGAGTTTCGGCAAGCTCTGTCAGGTCGGGAACGGAGGTCTCCGCAGATGAGGAAGAAGTTTTGACTTCGGTTTCTGAGGGCTGTGCAGTGGTGGATATCTCGGGGGGTTCGGTTTCGGAAGGCACGGTCTCGGCGGAGGTATCGGCTTCGGTCTGCCTGCTGGCGGCGTCGCCTGCGGAAACGGTCTGGCTGTCGGCGCTCAAAGCAGTGGTTTCCTCGGCGGTCTCGGAGCTTCTGATGCTGCTTACCTCACGGGAATAATCCGTTACCGAGGGGAGCTTCTGAGATACAGGCTCTTCGGTCTGTCCGCAGCCCGAAAAAAATATTGCAGCTGAAAGGAGCATAACGGAGAGCTTTCCCCGAAACTGCTTTGCTCCTTCTATCGTATTATCGGACATAGGTTCTGATGATCCTTTCTTTGCCATACAGGAAATGCTGAATTCACTTTTATCATTATATCACATTCTTCTCGAAAGTTAAAGGGGGTACGGCTGTAAAATTTTTGGCAGGATTTGGCTTGGTTTTATACATTCTGCATAAAATCGGAAACGGTGTCGAAAATATAAAAAATCAGACTTGTTTTTCACAGCTTTTGTTGTATTCGCATATAATTATTAACAGAGAAATCACCTGATTGTAATGAAAATTTAATATATTTGCGCTGAGAATATTGTATAATTGTATAAAAAGGGGAGGGAAGGCAATGAAAAAAGGAAAATTAAGGGGCTTTACGCTCATCGAGATTATTGTGGTCATAGCAATTATCGGAGCGCTTGCGGCAATAATTATTCCTTCTATCATCGGATATACTCATCAGGCAAGAGCGGCGGTCATAACAGGCAATGCCAGAAATGTCTACAATGCTGCAAAGATGGCTGTTCTCGAGTCATTTGAGCAGAAGAATATTAACCCCGGCGAAATTTATATCGGAGACGATTCGGGCACTGCTCACGCAGTGGGAGGTTCGGACGATCTTTCCGTGGGAAAATTTATGGGCGATGATTTTGAGGGACATTACGCCTTTGTTATCTCCGATGGCGGAAACGACGTGGATTATGCCGTGTGGAGCAATAATTACGCTATAAACCAGAGCGATGTCAGAGTTTATTCCGCAAACGAGATCGAGGCGGACGTGACGGGAAGGGGTATCGGCAGTTATCCCAACAGCTGATAAAAAATAAAAGACTGTTTAAAGTTTTGCGAAACCAATTTTTTTAAGCGGGGTGCGGTTATGGGAGCTTTTTTCAGTCTCAGAAGGACCTGCGGCTGTATGGCAGCGGCAGCGGTCATTTCTTACATAGTTATGCGTATTCACAGCGGATATCTCGCCTTTGCTGCGGCGGAGACGGGTGCGGTATGGAGTGAGATATTCTTTGCTGTTCAGACAGTTTTACTGATATGTGAATGGATTTTCGGGCTTATCGCGGTGGGAAGCTGTATTTTTTACCGTCCCTCTGTCCCGGGCATCGGCGGGGCGCTGATAAAGCTTCTGCTAATTGCCGTTATGTCCGCTTTTACTCTGTTTATCCTGTGGCTGGTGGCGGAATTTGGCGGAGCCAACGCTTTATCTGCCGCGGAAGCAAAAATTTTTTTCGGTTAAATAAATATCCCTGACGGAGAAGTCTGACCGTCAGGGATATTCTACTTTATTCCCAGCTTTTCCATTGCCCCCGTGATGTCGCGCCATTCGGAGAGCATTTTCCTAAGCTCTTCCCGACCTTTGGGAGTGACCCGATAATATTTTCGTTTGGGACCTCCCGAGTGTTCCCCGAAGTAACATTCGGTGCAGCCGTCGGCGTGAAGCCTTCTCAGCACGGCATAAACGGTGCTTTCGTTTATTTCGGGGAAAAGCTCCGTTATCCGCTTCATAATATCGTAGCCGTAAAGCTCGTCTGTGGTGAGGGTGTATAGTATGGACAGCTCCAATACGCCCTTTTTCATCTGCCCCTTATCCATTTTCCGCCGCCTTTTTTCTTCGGAGTATGAGAGTTACAGCAAGCGCCAGCACTCCGCAAACGAGTCCGGCTATCAGATAGATATGGTATGATATAGCTTTGAAAAAGTCAAATTTAGGAGCTAAGGGGTCTATTCGGCTTGCGGTTACCCACAGCTTGTCATTGAATGTAAGGGCGAAAAGTGCGGGGTATAGCGAGGCTGTGTTCAAAGCATTTTTATCCGTTACCGACAGCAGGATAATGCAGAAAGCCGATATAGGCAGTATGTAAAACAGCGCTTTTATCATTCCGAGAGATGCCATATCAAGTATCGACAAGGAATATTTTGATGAGGCGGACAGCAGGCGTATGAGGGTCACAGCCGAAAAAACGGTCACGGCTCCTGCAAGAATTGCTCCGACAATATTTCTGCTCTTTATGCAGCAAATAATAAGCAGAGCCATTGAAACGATCATAATGATTACGAAACATACTGCGGAAGAAAATGCAGAAGTAAGTATCCCGTCCGCAAATTCGAACTTTACAAAATATTGCAGGAATATTCCCCCAACAGCCGTTAGCATTGCGGAAATAAAGGGCAAAGGCTCCGCAGGATATCGGGATATGGCTATTGCAGTGCCTTTTGGCGACTCGCAGACTAAAAATAAAAGTGGAGGCAGGAATATAAGAGCGATGAATGGCTCCCACAATGTGTTTAAAGCGGCATAATGCAGGATAAGCGCTATAATTATGCATACAGCAGGTCTTACAGCGGCAGGAAAGATATTTTTCCGCCCTGCCGAAAGCTCAGCCGCCGCCGCTTTGGGCGAGCCGAGACCCTCACATATTTCCTCCTCGGACTTACCCTCGGTAATTCCTGCTTCAAAGCACTCCTCCATATCGTCCATAATATCCAGCAGCTCCTCAGAGGAAAGCTTGAAGCGCAGGCTGTTTCGGAGAGAATTAAGATACTGCTTTTTTGTCATCATTATCACGACCTTTTTACTACTGTTTAATGAATAGTAGATTTGCTGTAAATAATATCATACTACTGTTCAAAAGTCAATAGTTTTTCAAAAAATGACATAAATGATTTTTTTCTGCCTCCGAAAGTGACGTATGAGTGCAGAAATTTAAGGATATATCAAGAAAAACAGTTGAAATAAGCGAAAAAATATGATATAATAAAATTACTTATTATTTGGCAGTTTTCGGAAACGTCGGACCATTCCGGACTGCCTGAAAGGGAGATAGAAATGGAATTCGGCTTCGGCTCAAGTATTCGTCTGCAGGTAGCTGCGCTTTGCTTTATTATCATCGTTATCATTGACTTTATCAGATCAAAGCGTATAAAGCTTCTCACGACTCGTATATTCAGCGCAATGCTGGGTACGTCGGCGATATATATGCTTTTTGACATTATGACCATATTCACTATTACGAATTTAACAAATTCCCCCATAAACGAGATCGTTCATAAGATATTCTTTATTCTTATGCTTTCTGTTGTGTTTCTTATGTCGGCTTATGTCGAATTTACGGGAAATGCGCGGAACAAGAATATCAACAATGTGCTGACCGCAGTCTGGGTCCTGCCGTATATCGTCTGCGTTATAGGAATGATCCCGGCGGAGCTTTACTATAAATGTGATGCCAAGGGCGTTTATTCATACGGTCCTGCGGTGGGATTTCTGTATGTGGGAGTGGCAATATACATTACCGTTACTTTTGTTGAGACATTCAGATATAAGGCTTCAATGACCGAAAAGAAACGCTTTGCTCTGAGAATGCAGCTTATAATATGGCTTGCCGTGGCTCTGATACAGTTTGCAAATCCCTATATGCTCCTTTCCGGTCTTGCAATATCCCTCAGTGTTACCGCACTTTACTTCTCCTTTGAAAATCCCAATGAAAATATTGATGAGAACACAGGTGCGTTCAATGCCCGTGCCTTTTCACAGGTGTTTTACGAGACAGTCAACTGTATCGGGTCAAAGCCTGTAAGGGTGGCTGCTCTTGTTATCGACGACGAGAACATCGTTATCGGAAGTATCGGCTACTACCGCTTTGAAAGCCTTATGGCAATGGTTGCGGACGATATGAGATATATGTTTATGAAACCTGTTTACCGTATCAAAAGCAACGTGTTTGCAGTAATAGTTCCCGAGAGCGACAGCGATTTCTCTGACAGGCTGGTGAAGCTTGAAAGAAAGCTTTCCTTCCCTTACAGTCTGGAGGACGCTTCCATTCAGCTGAGGACCCACGCTGTAACTATGAACTGCCCCGAGATAACAAGCGAGCCTGCGGACATTGCGGAGCTTGTTGCCTGCGGCTCGGAATACGGCGGAACAGGCTTTGTAAGAGAGGTAAACAGCGACATTGTTAACCGCAAGAAGCGCAGCGAGATACTCAGCCGTATGATGATAGACGCAATTCAGAATGACGGCTTCGAGGTTGTCTATCAGCCGATCTTCTCAACGGAGAAAAAGGCGTTTGTCTCCTCCGAAGCTCTTGTAAGGCTCAAGGACAAGGAGACCATCGGATTTGTTTCCCCCGAGGAATTTATCCCTCTTGCGGAGAAGAACGGCTACATTATCAGGATAGGCGAGATAGTTTTTGAAAAGGTTTGCAAAACCATAAGGACTATGCGCGATATGGGGCTTACCCTGGATTACATCGAGGTGAACCTTTCCGCGCTGCAGAGCATTGACGAGGCTGTTCCCAAGGGCTTTTCCGAGATAATGAAAAAATACGGCATTTCCCCCGACTCCATAAATCTTGAGATAACCGAGACCACCGCTGTTGAGTCCGCTTCAATGCTTGAAAAGAATATGAAGCGTTTCAGAGCTATGGGCTGCAGCTTCTCTATGGATGATTTCGGAACGGGTTATTCCAACCTTTCAAAGATGTCCGAGGTAAATTACGACCTTGTTAAGTTCGACAAGAGCCTTATCTGGCCCAGCTTCGGTGAAAACAAGAAGGAAAAATCCGAGATAATCCTTACAAATACCGTGAATATGGTAAGCTCTCTTGGCGCACATATCGTTGCGGAGGGCGTTGAGACCGAGGAAATGGCACAGGGGCTTGCGGATATGGGCGTGCATTATTTACAGGGGTATTACTATTCCCGTCCCATTTCCGAGGAAGCATATATTGAATTTATAAGAGAAAAGCAGGCAGGCTGATGGATATAAGAGAACACCTTAAAGAACACATTCTTATTGCGGACGGCTCATTCGGCATGTATTATGCGGAGAAGTACCGCACGGAGGAAAGCCCCGAGCTTGCAAATACCCTCCACCCGGAGCGTGTAAGGGCTATCCACAGGGAGTACATTGCCGCAGGTGCCGAGCTTATCCGCACTAACACCTTTGCTTCAAACACTTTGGTGCTTAAAATGCCTCGGGAAAGCGTTTCGGAAAATATTTCCGCCGCCGCAGACATTGCCCTTGAGTGCGCGGGAGACAGCGTGTTTGCGGCAGGAGACATCGGAGAGATGAGGGGAGTATCTCCCGAGAACGCCGCTGAGGAATATGTGAGGGCGGCGGAGATATTTCTCGGAAAGGGAATTTACATAATAAACTTTGAGTCCTTTTCGGACACGGCTTCGCTGCTGCCTGCAATGGAGAAGCTTCGCGGCAGATACGGTTCGGACGTGTTTATTATGGCATCTTTCTGCGTTGACAGATACGGGAGCAGTCCCTCGGGGCGCAGCGCGGGACGGCTTATGTCTGAAGCCGCAGGACTTGCGGACTGCGTGGGACTTAATTGTGGCGTGGGACCTGTCCATATGAGAGGGGTATTAAAAAGCGTTTCTCTCCCCGAAAAGGTTTTTCTTTCGGTTCTGCCCAATTCGGGATATCCCGTACTGTCGCGAAATCAGATATCTTTCGGAAACGCCGCAGGTTATTTCGGAGATAAAATGGGCGAGCTTGCGGAAACGGGCGTTAATATAGTAGGCGGCTGCTGCGGAACCGACCCCTCATACATCGAAAAAACAGCCGAAAAGCTGAAAGGCGCATATCCTGCAAATAGAGCCGTTTCGGAAAAGAGCGGCGCTAAAAAAACTGTTCATTCGGGATTTATTTACGGCGCGGACGGAAAATTACGCAAAGATAAGCTTATTGCCGCAGAGCTTGTTCCCCCTCTTGACGGCGATGACGAGAAACTTATGGAGTCGGCGCATTTTCTTAAAAATGCGGGAGCGGACGTGCTTACCTTTCCCGACTCTCCCTCGGGACGAACAAGGGCGGACTCCGTTCTTATGGCGGCAAAGGTGCGCAGGGAAACGGGTATGGAGGTAATGCCCCATATCTGCTGCCGTGACAAGAACGCTCTTGCTATCCGCTCGGCGCTTATGGGCGCTCACATAAATGATATCGGCAATGCGCTGATGATAACGGGAGACCCCGTTCCTGCTTCCGCAAGGCAGTCAGTGAAATCCGTATTCAATTTTGACTCGGTGGGACTGCTGAAAATAGCTTCGGAGCTTAATCTTGATATGTTCTCCGAACGTCCCATATGCTGCGGCGGCGCTGTAAATCAGAACCGCAGGAACATTGAAAACGAGATACTCAGAGTTAAAAAGAAAATGGCGGCAGGGGCGGAGTTTTTTATGTCCCAGCCTGTTTTCACAGCCGAGGACGCAGAAAGGCTCAGGCGCATCAAAACTGAAACGGGCGCCTTTCTCCTCTGCGGCATAATGCCTCTTGTGAGCCGCAGGAATGCTCTTTTTATGAAAAACGAGATATCCGGTGTGAATGTTACCGATGAGATAATTGCAAGATATCCCGAAAACGGCTCGAAAGAAGAGGGCGAGGCGGCAGGAATTGTTCTTGCAAAAGAGGTCATACATATGGTTGAGGACTTTGCGGACGGATATTATTTCACATTTCCCTTTAATCGTGTTCAGATGCTGCCTGCCATTCTGGGAAAGTAATGCCTGAAAAGCGGCGGTATAAAGTGTGTTTGCTCAATTTTTTTTGATTGTGGGACGATTTTTTGGGCATAAGGGATAAATTTGCCGGAAATGTTAAATTTTAAGTTGTGTTTAAGGAAAAGTATGATATAATTATATAAATCATATATGGGAAAGAGGCGCGAGCTATGTGGGAGTTCTTACGGGAGCTTAAAAAAGACGCCGATGAGTCAGACAGCAGGACTCTCGGGCTTATTACCTTTGCTGTTGCATTTATCGGATTTTTTATGTGTGCGGTGAACATAATCACCCGTTCATGGGTCATGGCGGCTATAACCGGGGGACTTAGCCTGTGGTGCATTGTTGTTTTTCTCCTCTTCAGAAAGTCGGGCAGTCTGATGGCGGTAAGCGCAGGCACTCTTTCCGCCATTGGCATTATGATGATGTATTTTCTGGTGACGGGCGGCGTTGACGGCTTCAGCATCGTCTGGCTCCTGCTGGTCCCGCCTATCGGGATATATTGCTACAAGCTTTATTACGGCGGAGCCTTCAGCATATTTCTGGGAATGCTTATCGCCGTTTACCTGTGGACGCCCCTCCACGAGCTGGGTTATGATTATTCGGACACCTACTTTCTGAGATTTCCCATCGTTTATTTCTTTGATACTGTTGTAAGCGTTTACATAAATTACAGGCTATGGCTTTCCAATAAGCAGCAGAGGGAGCTGTTGGAAATGTCCGAACGTGCCAACAACACCAAGGGCGATTTCCTTGCCAATATGAGCCACGAGATAAGAACTCCGATGAACGCCATTGTGGGTATGTGCGAGCTTATTCTGAGAGAAAGCGACATCAGCCCTGCTGTAAGGGAATACTGCTTTAATATTCAGAACTCGGGCAGAAGCCTGCTGTCCATAATAAATGATATCCTCGATTTTTCAAAGATAGAATCGGGCAAAATGGAGCTTATTCCCGACGAGTTCAATATCGCCTCCACTCTAAACGACGTTATAAATATGGCGGTCACGAGAAAGGGCGACAAGAATATCGAGCTTATCGTAAGGGCAGACCCCGATATCCCCAAAGGTCTTGTGGGTGACGAGATACGTATTCGTCAGGTAATTATAAATCTTGTTACCAATGCGGTGAAATTTACCGAAAAGGGCTGCATTGTGATCAAGGTCACTCAGACTAAGCACGATTACGGCATAAATCTCTCCGTTTCCGTTGCCGATACGGGCATAGGCATTTCCGCCGAAAATATTGAAAAGCTTTTCAACAGCTTCCAGCAGGTGGATACCAAGAAAAACCGCGCTGTGGAGGGAACAGGTCTTGGTCTTGCCATATCAAAGCGGCTTATCAAGAGTATGGGCGGATTTTTAAACGTTTCCAGCGTTTACGGCTTAGGTTCGGAATTTCGCTTCGTTATCCCTCTCAAGGTTTCCGACAGCCGTCCCTTTATTTCCATCAAGGACGCTGAAAAGATACACGCTGCAGGCTATATTGACCTGAACAAATTCGAAAACAGGCGTGTGGCACAGGAGTACAAGACCCTTATCGGCGAGCTTGCCGAGGGGCTTCGCACGGATATTGAGCTTCTCGATACCGCCGAAGATCTGAAAGCGGCTGTGGCTTCAAAGAAATACACTCACCTTTTTGCACCCAAGGACGAATATCTTGCTAACGAGGACTTCTTTAAGGAGCAGTCACGTGACAAGACAGTTGTCGTCGTTCAGGACAGGCAGAGCGCTGTAGAAATTCCTTCCCATATGAAGTGCATATTCAAGCCCTTCTATTCCCTTTCCGTGGCTTCTGTGCTCAATAATGAAAGTATTATTACCAATCTGAACGAACGCAGGGATTCTTCCATAAGATTTGTGGCTCCCAAGGCAAGAATACTTGTGGTAGACGACAATATCATCAATCTCAAGGTGGCTGTGGGTCTTATGAGACCCTATCATATGCAGGTGCTTACCGCCGACAGCGGACAAGCGGCTATATCTATGCTCCGCTCCAAGGATTTCCATCTGGTATTTATGGATCATATGATGCCCGAAATGGACGGCGTGGAGGCTACAAAGGCGATAAGAGCTATGGAGGGCGATTACTACAAAAAGCTGCCCATTATCGCCCTCACTGCCAATGCGGTAAACGGCGCAAGGGATATGTTCATAAGCTCGGGCTTCAACGATTTTATGCCCAAGCCCATTGAGATGTCCTCTCTTGACAGAATGCTCAAGACCTGGCTGCCCAAGGAGCTTATCAAGGCTCCCTCGGGAGAAATGCGCTATCCCGGAGTGGACAGGAGAAAGCCCCGTACACAGAACAGTGAGCCCGAAAAGAAAGACGGTCTTATCAGCGAGGAAACGGGTATTTTCTATACAGGCGGCGACAAAGATGCATATAATGATATTCTGGGCGTATATGTCCGCAAGAGCGGTGAAAAGCTTGAGCAGATAAAAAGCCTTTTTGAGAATAAGGACTGGAAGAATTATGTTATCGAGGTCCACGCCCTGAAAAGCTCCTCTCTCACCATCGGCTCAAAGCAGCTTTCGGAGCTTGCAAAGGAGCTTGAGCTGGCAGGCAAGGGCGGAAATTACCGCCTTATCGAAGAGAAAAACGACGCAATGCTGGAGATGTATTCCAAGGTTGCGGCAGAGGGTGCAGAACGGCTGGGTATCTCTCTGACGCCCCCCGAAACTGCGGCGGAAACTCCTGCAAATGAAGCTCCCGAAAATGAGACTGAACCGCTTCCCGCAATATCTGCCGAAAAGCTTTCGGAAATTATAAAACGTATATATTCCGCCTGCGACTCCTTTGACGGGGACGAAATATCCGCTGCCTGCAGTGAGACAGCAGAATACAGCTTTAACGGCAAGTCTTTAAAGCCGCTGTTTGACCCGGTATGCGCCGACGCAGAGGATTTTGAGTACGACAGCGCCCGTGAGAAAACGGAAAAGCTTGCCGCTGAGTTCGGTTTATCTGAGGATATTTGAAAATCATAGGTTTTCAAACCGAGTTTTGTTTTTCGGTCTGCTGACCGGAATTTCTTACGGCAATTTTTGATTGCCATAACCACAAAACTCTCAAGAGAGGATGATATTGTTATGGGCGAGAAAAAAGTAGGCATTGTTGCCGAATGTGTATGCGATCTCCCTAAAAATATTCTGCACGAGTATAATATTGACATTGTATGTCACCTTATAGAGACAGACAGCGGCGTTTTTACCGATACGGAAGAGATAACCGCAGAGAATATACTCCAATATATGGTGGAAATCGGCGGAAAATCACATTCTGCTGCTCCGCTGCCCGAGACCTACGAGGCAGCTTTCAGAAAAAAGCTTGCGGTTTATGACGAGGTCATTCTGGTTTCAATAAGCTCGGGAATAAGCCTTTCCTGCGAAAATGCCCGTAAGGCTGTGGCGGCTATGGGAAACGAGGGCAAAAGGGTTCACGTCTTTGATTCACGGCATCTGTCAACGGGACTGGGGCATATGGTAATAAAAGCGGCTCAGCTTGCCAAGGCAGGTTTTGCCGCCGACAAGATAATAGCCGAGCTTGAGGATATGAGAGAGAGGGTCTCCACCAGCTTTATTACGGAAAACGCCGATTTTCTCTGGCGAAACGGTCTTGTCCCCGATTCCGTAAGGCGGTTATGCTCTGCGTTTTCTATCCATCCCGTTCTTGAGATGAGAAACGGCAGCATAGTTCTCAAGGGGATCGAGATAGGCAACTACAACATCTCCGCATTGCGGTATATTAGAAAAACTCTGAAAAATCCTAAAAAGATCGATACAAAAAGAGTGTTCATCACCTATGCAGGGTGCAGCGTTAAGACTGTCAATATGATGAAAAGAGAGGTAGAGGGCTGCTGTGCCTTTGACGAGATATTTGTTACAAAAGCGTCTGCCACCATTTCAAGCAACTGTGGTCCGAATACGTTCGGAGTATTATTTGTAAAATCGAAAGGAGTCAGCTTATGAAGCATATTCTTATTGTTGACGATAACAAGACCAACCTTGCCTCCGCCCGTTCCGTGCTCAGTGATACATACAAGATAACGGCGGTGACAATGGGAGCACAGGCTCTTAAATTTCTTGAAAACAACACCTGTGACCTTATCCTGCTTGACATCAATATGCCCGAAATGGACGGCTTCGAGGTTATGGCGAAGATCCGTGAAAACGAGCGCTGTGCAGGCATACCCATAATCTTCCTTACTGCCGATAATGACGCCTCTACAGAGAGCCGCTGCCTTGAAGCGGGCGCTCTTGACTTTATTGCCAAGCCCTTTGTGGCAATGGTTATGAAGTCCCGTATCAGCAGGATACTTGAGCTGGAGGATATGCGTAAGAAGCTTGCGGATAAGCTTGAAAAGAAGATACAGGAGGTAAGCGACATCAAGAACCGTTCCCAGCAGGACGCGCTTACAGGACTGTGGAACAGAGCATATACCGAGGGCGCAGTGAACGAGCTTATAAACAAGGGCGCAAAGGGCGCGCTGTTTATGATAGATATGGATAATTTCAAGGCGATAAACGACAATTACGGTCATCTTGAGGGAGATAAGACCTTAAAAATGTTTGCGGACACTATGCGTAATTTTTCCTCCGACGGCGATGTTCTCTGCCGTATCGGCGGCGACGAGTTTGTTATGTTCGTAAACGGCAAGACCTCCAAGGCAGAGATAGGAAATCTTGCTTCGGATATCATTTCCGACCTTTGCTACAAGATCGAGCAGTGCAAGTACGAGACAAATTCCTCTGTTTCCATCGGAATTTCTCAGACTCCCGAGGACGGTACGGACTTTAATAAGCTTTACAATTCCGCAGACAAGGCGCTGTATTACGTTAAGCAGAACGGCAAAAACTCCTTCCATTTCTTCAGCGAGCAGCGTGATGCAGAGAACAGCAGAGGCAGCAATCTGGTGGATCTCAATTATCTCCGCGAGGTAATGTCCCGTGCTGACTCGGGCAAGGGTGCCTATCAGCTTGACCTTGACAGCTTCCATCACGTTTATAACTTTATCCGCCGCTTTGTGGAAAGAAGCGGAAGAGACGTTCAGACTGTGCTTTTCACTGCTGTTACTCCAGACAATGCCGAAGTGGAGGTTGATGAGACGGAGATCGCTCTTGAGATGATGGAGCAGGCTATATACACATCTCTCCGCAGGGTGGACGTTTCCACAAGATACTCAAGCAAACAGATAATCGTTATCCTTATGGACGCAAATCCCGAAAACGGCGCTCTTGTGGCTCAGAGGATAATCGACTGCTACAACAGGCTTTACACGGGCAAAAATGTAAGCTTTGAATTTGGCATTGCCCAGATGGATAAGCTTGAACTTAAAGTCAACAAATAATTTGGTTTGTAAATATTAAGCAGTCTGTATAGAATATATGGGCTGCTTTTATTATTCATATATAAAATAAAATGCACCACTTGATTATTTGAGTCAAAAATGTTATAATATAGATTATTTAGATAAATAAAGAGGTATGAGCAGTTGATAAAGAAATGGTTGATAAAAACTCCCGATGAAAATGCAGTAAAGGAGCTGTCGGCAAAGGGCGGACTTACCCTGCCTGCCGCAAGAACGCTGGTATCGGCAGGCATTGACACGATGGATAAGGCAGTAAGCTTTTTCGGTCAATCTGAGGAAAAGGACTTTGATATGGGCTTTTCCGATCCCTTCCTTATCCGTGATATGGAAAAAGCCTGCGAGCTTCTGAATGAAGCTATTAACAGCGGCGAGCTGATATGCGTTTACGGCGATTATGACTGTGACGGAGTTACTGCTACCGCCGTTCTTGCAGGCTATCTTACGGATATCGGCGGAAATGTCATCACATATATAAACGAGCGCTCAGAGGGCTACGGAATGAATCTTGAGGCTGTAAAGAAGCTTCACGACCAGGGAGTTTCTCTTATCATTACCGTTGATAACGGAATTTCCGCCATCGACGAGGCTGCTTTGTGCAAAGAACTTGGAATGACCCTTATCATAACCGACCACCACCAGCCCCGTGAAACTCTTCCCGAAGCTGACGCTGTAGTCGACCCTCACCGCCCCGACTGCCCCTCATTTTACAAGGATTACTGCGGCTGCGGACTGGCTCTCAAGCTTATTGCCGCTATGGAGGGTGGAGATATGGAGAGGGCTGTGGAGCAGTATTCCGACCTTGCCGCCATTGCCACTGTTGCGGACGTGGTGCCGCTGACGGGGGAGAACAGGGAGATAGTCCGCTACGGGCTTCATTACCTTGAAAATACCGAAAACGAGGGACTTAGGGCGCTAATTGAAAAATCGGGGCTTAAAGCTCCCTACACCTCCACCTCGGCGGCGTTCACCCTTGCACCGAGGATAAATGCTGCGGGACGTATTGGCTCACCCTCGGACGCGCTAAGGCTTTTAATGTCCGAAACTCCCGAGGAGGCGGAGGAATATGCGGAAAAGGTATGCGCTCTTAACACCGAGCGAAAAGAATATGAAAATAAAATAATCGCCGATATTGCCGCTCAGATAAAGGCGGACGGCTCTCTTCTTGACGGCAGGGTGCTGGTATTCAGAGGAATGGGCTGGCATCACGGCGTTATCGGCATTGCCGCCGCAAGGTGCGTTGAGAAATTCGGAAAGCCCGTTTTCCTTATGTCCGCTGACGAGGGGGAGAGGGAGCTGAGAGGCTCAGCCCGTTCCATAGAGGGACTGAACGTTTTCAAGGCTTTAAGCTTTGCGGAGGAGACGCTGACAAAATTCGGGGGACATTCGGGTGCAGGCGGATTTTCTCTTGAAGCGGATAATTTTCCGATGTTCAAGCAGAGACTCTTGGAATATGCAGGTATGCAGGCAGCGGAAGGGATTCCCTGCGTGCCCATTATAGAGGTGAGCGGAGCAATATCCCCCTCGGAGCTTACCGTTCAGGGAGTAAAGGGTCTGGGCGTTCTCGAGCCTTTCGGAGAGGGAAATCCCCGTCCCGTATTCCTTTTGCAGGGCTGCCGCATTGAAGATATAATTTCCCTTTCAAACGGCGCTCATACAAAGCTGTTAGTTTCCGCAGGAGGGACTCGGCTTACGGGGCTTATGTTCGGTACAAAGACCGATGAATTTCCGCTGAAAAGGGGAGATGAGGCAAATCTTCTCGTATCCCCCGAAATAAACAGCTACGGCGGCAAAGAGAGCGTAAGTCTCCGAATTACGGATATTCGCCGAAAGGGACTCAATCAGCAGAAGCTTATTGCCGCAGAGGAAACATATTATATGTTCAGGCGGGGAGAAAAGCTTGACAGCAGGCTTATCCCGCTGATGATACCCGAAAGAGCCGACCTTGCGGCAGTCTACAAGGCGGCAGGCAGGCTGAGACTTTCTCCTATGGGGCTTTTTAGCCGCCTTGAAACGGAAATGAACTACTGCAAATTCCTGCTTTGTCTGGATATCTTTTCCGAGACGGGACTTATGGAATTTGAACGCTGCGCCGAAAAGGTACATATTATCCCCGGCGCGCCCAAGGCGAATACAGACCTTGCGCCCACTATGCAGCGGCTGAAAGCTTTGATATAAACGGATAACTTCTCATAAAAGGACGGTCATTGTTATGATAAACAAATCCGAAACGGTGTATACCATAGATTCTCTTATTCAGAAAATACTTGATGATGAAAAGCAGTACGATCTGAGCAAGATAATCTCAGCCTATGAGCTTGCCGCCAAGGCACACGCAAATCAGGTGCGTTCCTCGGGCGAGCCGTATATCACCCACCCTGTGGCGGTGGCGTATATTCTGCTGGAGCTGGGAATGGATACCGATACCATCTGCGCCGCTCTTCTTCACGATGTGGTGGAGGACACCGACACCACTCTTGAGGAGCTGAAAAAGCTTTTCGGTCAGGACGTGGCAATGCTGGTGGACGGCGTAACAAAGCTGGGCAAGATACCCCTTTTCACCAAGGAGGAGCAGCAGGCGGAGAATGTGAGAAAAATCCTCCTTGCAATGTCCCAGGATATCCGAGTAATAATCATAAAGCTCTGCGACCGTCTCCACAATATGAGAACGCTCCAGTTCCGTCCCGCAAACAAGCAGAGAAATACCGCTCTCGAGACTATGAACATCTATGCTCCCATTGCCCACCGTCTCGGTATCCGCAAGATAAAGGACGAGATAGAGGACCTGTCTTTCAGATATCTTGACCCCTATGCCTATGCCGAGATCGAGCAGAGCCTTAAAATACGCAGCGATGAGCGGCAGGCATTTATCAAATCCATCGAGGAGCAGATAGCAAAGCGTTTTACGGAAATGGGTCTTCCCGAGCCGCAGATGTCAGGTCGTGTTAAATCCGTTTACGGAATTTACCGAAAGGCGTTTATCAAGGGCAAGGGTCTTGACGAGGTTTATGACATTTACGCTGTTAGAATAATCGTAAATACCGTAAACGAGTGCTACAATGCGCTGGGTATAATCCACGATATGTTTAAGCCCATTCCCAACCGCTTCAAGGACTACATTGCCACTCCCAAGGCGAATATGTATCAGTCCCTCCACACCACCGTTATCGGCAGAGAGGGCATTCCCTTTGAGGTGCAGATAAGAACGGTGGATATGAACTACACCGCCGAATACGGAATTGCCGCACACTGGAAATACAAGGAGGGCATCAAGGGCAAGGACAAGCTTGAGAGCCGTCTTGCCTGGATAAGGCAGATAATCGAAGCCCAGCAGGAAACGGACGATGTTGAGGAAATTGTCCGCACCATCAAGAGCGACCTTGCCCCCGAGGATATTTTTGCATTCACACCAAAGGGAGATATCATTACTCTCCCTGCGGGAGCCACCATTATTGACTTTGCATACGCAATCCACACTCAGGTGGGCAACAAGATGAAGGGCGCAAAGGTTGACGGAAAGCTGGTGTCCCTTGACTATCAGCTTCAGACGGGCGAGATAGTTGAGATACTCACATCTCAGTCACCCGACCACGGTCCAAACCGTGCGTGGCTTGACATATGCAAGACAAACGAAGCCAAGTCCAAGATACGTTCCTGGTTCAAAAAGGAGCGCCGAGAGGAAAATATCGCAAACGGCAAGGAAGCCATTGAACACGAGTTCAAGCGCTTTGGCATAAACATTCCCCCCGAGGATATGGCAAAATTCCTTGCGGACGATATGAAGCGCCATAACTGTGCCGAGCTTGATGATTTCTATGCGGCTGTGGGCTACGGCGGAATAATTCTTTCAAGGATAATGCCCCGTCTCAAGGACACCTATGCAAAGCTTACCGCTGCACCTGCCTCAAAGCCCGTGCCCTTCTCACCCAGAAAGAGCAATACGGGAATTATTGTGGGCGGCGAGAGCAATATTGACGTGAAACTTTCCAAGTGCTGCAATCCTCTGCCGGGAGAGGACATTATCGGCTTTATCACCAAGGGTCACGGTGTTTCCGTTCACCGCAAGGACTGCTCCAAGTATGTGGAGGCTATGGAAAAGGGTATCGAGACAGACCGCTGGGTTGAAGTTACCTGGGCTGAAAATGCTAAGGAGAACGACAATCCTATCTTCAAGGCGGCTATTGATGTGGTTTCCTATGACGGTATCACTCTCCTTGCAAATGTTGCCGCCGTTACTGCCGAAATGCGCATACCAGTTTCCGAAATGTCCACAAAGACTCTGAAAAACGGCAACGCAAACCTTATTATGACCTGCTCCATTGCAGGCGTGGGACAGCTTACTCAGCTTATCGGCAGGCTGAGAAAAATTCCCGATGTTATCAGTGCTGAGAGAATAATTAAGTGACAGTCCGAAAGGAGACTTCTATGAAGCTTCATCTGAAAAACGGAAGATATCTTGATGTGCGTTCAATGACCGTAAAGCGGGGGAGCGTCTGCACTGATAACGGCGTATTCTCCAATGTGGGCGGGGGGCCGCCCGAGGAGGAGTATGACCGCATTATCGACCTAAAGGGAAATCTTATAATTCCGGGGCTGTGCAATGCTCATACTCATTCGCCCATGGTCTTTCTACGCTCCTTTGCGGAAGACCTGCCCCTTAATAAATGGCTTACCGAAGCGGTTTTCCCACACGAGGCAAAGCTTACTCCCGAGGATAATTACACTCTCACAAAGCTTGCGGTGGCAGAATACGTCTCAAACGGCATAACCTCCTGCTTTGATATGTACTATTTCCCCGAGGCTATGGCAAGGGCTTTTACCGAAACGGGCTTTCGCTGCACCTTCTGCGGCGCGCTGAATAATTTCAGCGAGTCTCCCGAGAAGCTTGAGGAATATTATCTTAAATTCAATGATTATGACCCGCTTATTTCATATAAATTAGGCTTTCACGCAGAATACACCACAAGCCTTGAGCTGATGAAGGCAGTCTCTGAGCTTGCTAACAAATACAAGGCTCCAGTATGGTGCCACAACAGCGAAACAAAATCAGAGGTGGAGGATTGTATCTCACGTTACGGTAAAACTCCTACGGGAATAATGGACAGCATTGGTATGTTTGATTTTGGAGGCGGCGGATATCACTGCATATATCTCACTCCCGAGGACTATGATATATTTGCCCGTCACAATATGACTGTTGTTACAAATCCCTGCAGCAATTTAAAGCTTGCAAGCGGCATTGCAGATGTTACCGAGGTCTGCGGCAGAGGGATAAACCTTGCCATCGGAACGGACGGAGCCGCAAGCAACAATGCTCTTGATATGTTCAGAGAAATGTATCTCTGCTCGGTGCTGCAGAAGCTTAAAAGCAATGACGCCGCCGCAATGCCTGCGGAGAATGTTCTGAGAGCCGCAACTCTCGGCGGTGCAGATGCAATGGGCATAAACAGCGGAGTTATCGAGGCGGGAAAGAACGCCGACTTTGCGGTGATAGATATGTCTGCGCCCAATATGCAGCCCGAGAACGATATCGTTAAAAACCTTGTGTACAGCGGCTCGGGAGCGAATGTGATACTCACCGCCGTAAACGGAAATATCCTTTATGAAAAGGGAGAATTTTTCATTGGCGAGGATATGGATGGGCTTTACGGCAGTGTAAGAAAAATCTGCGAAAGGATATTTTCGTGACAGATGAAAATGACCGATAAGATAACCGCCCTCAGCGGAGTTGCCGCAAAGAGGGCGGCGCTTTATAATAAGCTTGGGATAGAGACTGTGGGCGACCTTATAAACCATTTTCCCAAAAGCTACACCGATTACTCGGAAACGGTGAAGATAGCCGACGCTCCCGTTAATGAGCAGGCTGTCATAAAGGGCTTTGTTACCAAAAAAATTCCTGCCGCACGAATAAGGCAGGGACTTGTGCTGTACAAGGTCATCATAGATGACGGCAGCGACACCCTTACCGTTGTGCTTTACAACAACCGCTTTGCCTACGAAGCCCTTGAACTTGATAAGGAATACCGCCTTTTCGGACGGGTGACGGGGGGCTTTACCCGCAAGGAAATGAACACTCCTCAGATTATTCCTGCGGACGAAGCAAATCTTATCCGCCCGAAATACGCTCTTACAGAAGGGCTTAGCGCACAGATGGTAATTACCAATATGACCGAGGCATTGCGCTCTGTTTCCGAGCAGATAGAGGAGTTTATACCCGATGATATAAGGCAGAAATATGCGCTTTGCACCGAGGAATATGCCTGCCGGAATATCCATTTCCCCGAGTCTGTCCACGCTGCAGAGCTTTCAAGGCGCAGGCTGGGCTTTGACGAGCTGCTTGTAATGCAGTGTGCGATGGGACTTATGCGGGACAGGAGCAGGGAGGTCACAGGCTGTCAGATGAAGCCTGCGGATATTTCCGTATTTGAACGTTCTCTTCCCTTTGAGCTGACGGGAGCGCAGAAAAAAGCCTGCTCCGAAATTTTTTCGGATATGTGCAAAGATGTCCCCATGAACAGGCTTGTGCAGGGAGATGTGGGCTCGGGAAAGACTGCCGTAGCCGCTGCTGCCTGCTGGCTTGCGGCGCAGAACCGCTGTCAGTCGGCACTTATGGCACCAACGGAGATCCTTGCCCGTCAGCACTTCGCAACTCTAAAGGGCTTTCTTGAGCCGCTGGGCATAAAGGTGGGCTGTCTCACAGGCTCAATGACCCCGAAGCAGAAAAACGAGATAAAGGCACAGCTTCAGAGCGGCGAGCTTAATGTTGTTACGGGAACTCACGCACTTATTTCCGAAAGCACCGAATTTGACCGTCTCGGACTTGTCATCACCGATGAACAGCACCGTTTCGGCGTTAATCAGCGAAAGCTTTTTGCAATGAAGGGTGAAAAACCCCACAAGCTTGTAATGTCCGCAACGCCCATTCCCCGAACACTTTCGCTGATTATTTACGGCGACCTTGACATATCCATAATAAATGAACTTCCCAAGGGCAGACAGCCTGTTGAGACTTATGCGGTAACGGGAAAGCTTCGCAGCAGGGCGCTTGGCTTTGTGAAAAAAGAGCTTGATGCAGGAAGACAGGGCTATATTGTCTGCCCCATGATCGACGAAAGCGAGGACGGCAGCGGTGAGGTACAGGCGGCAAAGGCATATGCGGAGAAAATTGCCGCAGGGGAGCTTAAAGGCTACACCGTAGGACTTCTTCACGGAAAAATGCTCCCCGCCGAAAAGGACGCTGTAATGGCGGATTTCAAGGAGGGGAAAATTCAGCTCCTCGTCTCAACCACCGTTATTGAGGTGGGCGTGGACGTTCCCAACGCAACGGTAATAATGATAGAAAGCTCCGACCGTTTCGGACTTTCCCAGCTTCATCAGCTGAGAGGACGTGTGGGCAGAGGAAAATACAAGTCCACCTGCATACTTCTCACCGACAATGCCACTGAGGAAACAAGGGCAAGGCTGAAAATTATGTCCACCCTTCACGACGGCTTTGCAATTGCGGAGGAGGATCTTAAAATGCGAGGAGGCGGAGACTTTTTCGGCAGCAGGCAGAGCGGACTTCCGCCCCTTAAAATCGCCGACCTCTACAGCGACAGACAGCTCCTCGGAGACAGCTCACAGGCGGCAAAAATGCTTCTGAGTGCTTCTCCCGACCTTTCGGAATATCCGGGTCTAAAAGAAAAATCCCTTGCGCTCATAAATGAAAACGGCTCGGAGGGAATGAACTGATAATTGGAGGACACCAAAATGACCCTTATAATGCTTCACGGAATGGGGCAAAACGCTTCAAGCTGGAATGAGACTGTTTCTTTTCTGCCCTCGGAGATGTCTCCAATATGCCCCGAACTTAGCGAATTTTTCATTAAGGGCGAATGTACTTACAACAGACTTTACAGTCAGTTTTGCGACTATCTTGAAAGCTTCCCCAAGCCTGTATATCTCTGCGGGTTGTCGCTGGGAGCGGTGCTTGCCTTGAATTACGCTGCAGACCGCCCCGACAGAGTAAGGTCGCTTATTCTTATTGCTCCGCAGTACCGTATGCCAAAGACGCTTTTAAAGCTCCAGAATATTGTTTTTAAGCTTATACCCGACCGCTCATTTAAAAGCATCGGTTTTTCAAGATCCAATTTCATAACGCTTACAAATTCAATGGCGGATATTGATATGAGCGGGAAGCTTTCGGATATTTCCTGCCCTGCCCTCATTCTCTGCGGCGAGAAGGATAAGGCAAATAAAAAAGCGGCAAAAGAGCTTGCGAAGCTCCTTCCAAACGGAGAATTCGCAGAGGTAGAAAGATCCGATCACGAGGTCAACAGGGATAATCCTGTTCGGCTTGCAGGAGTTATTGCGGAGTGGAGCGGGAAAATTTAATTGGGGTATCGGATAAAATACTATATGCAGTTTGTATAACAGCAAAATCCAAATGAAGCAATGAAAAACGGGCTTTCCGAATTTTTCGGAAAGCCCGTAAATTTTTTTCATCAAGCCTTGAGCATATCAACCTGCTGCTTAAGTATCCTCGACTGACTGCTGAGCTGCTCGCAGGAAGCGGCAGTTTCTTCCGCAGTGGCGCTGTTCTGCTGAACAACATCGGATATCTTTTCAAGTCCTACAGTTACCTGCATAATGGCAGTTGCCTGTTCGCCCGAAGCGTCGGATATCTCGTCGATAAGGCGGCTTGTTTCCTTAGCCTTTTCGGTTATCTCACGCATAGACTCGGCTGCGCTGCTAACCTTTTCTGCACCATCGTTTACGGCGTCAACCGTAGCGGAGATAAGCTCCGTGGTAAGCTGAGCCGCCTCTGCGCTCTTGGAAGCAAGGTTTCTTACCTCGTCCGCAACAACCGCAAAGCCCTTGCCTGCGTCGCCTGCTCTTGCCGCCTCAACGGCAGCGTTGAGGGCAAGGATATTTGTCTGGAAAGCGATATCGTCGATGGTCTTTATTATCTTGCCGATCTCCGAGGACTTTCTCTCGATCTCGTTCATAGCCTCCATAACGCTGCTCATATCCTTGTTCTGAGCCACAGCGCTTGTTTCCACCTCGGCAGAAAGCTCCTTGGCACGAACAGCATTGTCCGCATTCACGTTTATCTTCTCGGAAATGCCCATAACTGCGCTGTTCAGATTTTCAATGGCGCTTGCCTGAGTGGTTGTGCCGTTGGCGAGTATCTGAGAGCCGCCTGCCATCTGAGAGGAGCCAGAAAGCACCTGTGCGGAGGACTGACTGATGTTGTGAACTATCTCGGAAAGCTCCTGTCTGATATCGCTGAAAGCTCGCTCAATGCGCTCAAAATCCCCTGAGTATTCAACGGAAGGACGTTTTGTGAAATTGCCGTCCGCCATAGCCTCAAGAATATCGGTAATGTCGCTTATGTAGCCGTTAAGACTGTTTTTCGTGTTCTGAAGAGCGGCAGCGAAATCACCAAGCTCATTGTTTCCGAATTTATATCCGCTTTCGGGAGCGCTGAGCCGTCCCTTGCTCATATCCTCTGCAAGACAGTTCAGCTCCACGATAGGACGGGCGATGACCCGCTTAATAAATATGCCGATAAGTATTATCGCCGCAATGAGAATCACCACCGCAGCTATAGCCGCAGTAATTATGACCCGTCTGAAGGAGCTGTCGCTCTCGGCGGTGGACATTCCTGCAAACAATGCGCCGCAGATATTGCCGTTAACGTCGATGATAGGCTCATACCTGATAAAGTATTCTCCGCCCTGCATTTTTGCTCTGCCTGTAACGGGTTCGCCGTCGGTCATCAGCTTGTCATATATCTTCGGGTCTATTTCTGTTCCCACCGCTCTTTCGCCGTTTTCATCGGTGAATGTGGTGGCAATAACGGAGCCGTCCGAAATAAGGCTGACTTCGCTGTTTATCTGCTCCTTGATAGGGTCGAGGACAGACGAGTTTGAAAGATTGTAGCCCATTACAGTAACGCCCACAAGAGTGGAAAAACCATTGGCATCATAGAATACGGGGGTAACATAAACATAGCACAGGGGAACGTTTTCATTACAAACAAAGCCAGAATATTCCTCCTCTGCCAATGCCCTTGAAACATCAAAGTCTGTCAGCTTGCAGGTATCGCTTGCCCAGAGCTTGTTTCCTTCTGCGTCGGTGAAATAAGCAAAGGTGTATTCATCTGCGCTTGAATTGGTGTACATTTCGGAAAGCTTGCCCGAATATCCGCTTTTCAGTGCGCTGGCAATGGCGTTATTGCGTGAGTTGGTGCCTTTCCAGACTTCAAACAGCGTCTTGAGGTAATCGCTCTTATTTTCAACGGTCTTTTGCAGCACGTTTATTCCGATGTCAGTTATAGTGCCGTGAGTGTTGTCATTATGGGTTGAAGAAAGAGAGATTGATATGATAAGCGTTACGGCGGTAATGACTGCAATAATCATTCCCACGATCAGCGCAACAGCTTTTTCGATCCTGGTCATAACCGTGATTTCCTTTCCCGACAAAATAATACAAAAAATGATATACTTATATATATTACGATTATAACATACGATTATTGTCAAGTCAACGGTAAAAGTGTTTGATAAAAAAGAAAAAAATACAGCAATATGCACAGTTATAAATTAACTTTTAACACATCATCTGTAGTATATGTTAAAAGAATACGGGCGGAGAAGAATATATTACCAACCGCCCGAATGTTTTTTTTGTTTAAAGCTCCACAGGCTCAAATTCCAGTCTTACTTTGGGGAGCTTTTCCATTGTAAAGTAATAGTTTTCAGCCCAGTCATCGCCCTGAGAGGGGTCGTTCTCGCCGCTGGCGGGAGGCGCGAATATCTTGAGAGTCATATCACATTCGCCGTCGAGGGGCTTTTCATAAAATGCACTCATAAGGTCAATGGTCTTAGCCTTGGGGGATTTGTAGAACCACTTGCCGTTTATCTCCATCATATAGTTGCCCTCGTCCTCGAAAACTACCTCGCAGAAATGAGGATTTTTCTCGAAATGGAGCTTGATGGCAATTCCGTCAGCGTCTTCTGCGCCGCCCCATCTGAGGTTAACGGGTACCTTGTTATCCGTCTCCTGCTCGGTCATTTCGGGCATAAACCAATCGGAGTGGATTATTTCCTTGTATGTCTGCATAACGGGCTGCTCAATGCCTACGTCCGGATTGTTGGGGTCCTCTATTTCAAGACCCAGACGTCCTCTGTCTCTGAACTGATACATAGTAAAGCCCGAGAACCAGTCAGCCTTTTCATTGACGAGAATGTCGCAGAATTCCTTTACCATAGCCGCCTGGTCGTAAGCGCCCGTAACATCTCCGTCGGCGTTGAACTCGCTCATTACCATAGGCTTTGCTTCGCCGCCGTTTAAGAACTTGTAGCGTTCAAAGCTTGCCTTGGTCTTATCAAAGGTCTCCCTTACCTTGCTTCTCGAGTGTGATGTACCGCCTCTGAGAGCAACATCATAGGGCCAGCCCCAATGGAGAGCCATATATTTGTCAACAGACCAGATATCCGCAGCAGGGATAGTAGCCTTGAAATCCTCTTCCTTTTCCATTTCGGTCTTGTTCAGGTCTTCAATGCCGCCTATGCAGATGATAGTCTTTACGTTGGGAGCATACTCGTGGATAATATCGGTGAAATGAACGAAGAAGTCGCCTATTTCCTTGTAGGAAGCCCTCTTTGTGAAGCTGAACCAGTCGCCTGTAGCCTCGTGGTTAATTCTGAGCATCATTCTGCCGAAGGTGCGGAGATCCTTTGCAATGGCAATAAGCTGCTCGTCGGTGCAGTGGGGGTCAACGGTGAGGGTGAGGGTAACGTCCTGACCGTGACGGCGCACGTCTCTCATACAGGTGAAAGGCTCGTCGTTTAAGTTTCCGCCGATACCGCCCTTATATGTGAAATAATCATCATAGGGATAATCCCACTGAAAGGACACGTTTGCGTCCTTCATAACTTCGGATATCCTGCCGGGAAACTGCTCGTCAAAGGGGTAGTAGCAGTACATAAGGCTTATGCTGCGGTGGGGTCTGCCCATTTTGTGCAGTATGTAGTCCTGGTTTACGTATTCGCCTCTTTCGGAGCCGTCTCCCAGGTCAACGGCGCACTTCGCCTTGCCCATATGGACTGTGTAAAGGTTTTCATTCATAGGTATACTCCTCCTGAAATATTATTTTAATCTATATAATTTATTATCTGACAATACGCTGCCCCCTTCAGGGGGACGTATCATCTCTGGGGGGGCTGCTGGGGGATATTGTTCATAGGAACAGCAGGCTTTGGAGCCTTGATGGTACTCTTTGTGCGCTTTACTGCTGTTATGGAAGCGGCGAGGGTCTCCTCCGCCTTGGTGAGGGTGTCGATGATGTATTCGTCCGCAGCGTTCTTAACGGTCTTAGCCTTGATAAGAGCCTGTTTCTCAATCTCTGCAGCCTTTGCCTGAGCGGCTCTGGTTATCTCGTGTTCGGCGATAAGGGTGTTCTTGCGGCTTTCCGCTCTGTTAATGATATCGTCCGCCTGTCTTGTGGCTTCGTCGATAATGGATTTGCGCTCGGAAACGATCTTCTTCGCCTGCTTCACTTCGGTGGGGATATTCATTCTGATATGGTCGATACATTCTCTCAGCTGATCCACGTCCACAAGTGATTTTTTTGCGGAGAGTGGGAACGACTGCGCTTTATCGAGAATTTCGTCCATTGCGTCAAGATAATCTTCAATCATAAGTTCTGCCATTTTATATTCTCCGATCTGCCCGACGGGCGGTTTTTTAGAAGCAAGAGATTTCAGAGGCGAAAAGCAAGAGCTGCTTTTGCTCTGTCCTCGGATAATTATTTTTCGTTCTTATCATCGGTTGCTGCCAGCTTGTTGGGGCACAGCCTTTCTTCGATATCCTTTAAAATACAGCGGGGAACGAATTTGCTGATATCTCCGCCATAAAATGCCACCTGCTTTACCACGCTGGAGCTGAGATACATATTTTCCGAACTGGTGGTAAGAAATACGGTCTCGGCGCCGTCATAGATGTTCCTGTTCACAAGAGCCATCTGAAATTCGTATTCAAAGTCGGTAACGGCTCTGAGACCCTTTACGATAGCCACAGCACCCACCTTCCGCACATAGTCGGCGATAAGTCCGTAGCACACGTCAACCTCCACATTGGGAAGTTCACGGGTGACCTTTTTTATAAGCGTCACCCTTTCCTCGGGAGTAAAGGAGGGATTTTTCTGTGAATTGACCGCAACCAGCACGATCACCTTGTCAAAAAGCATAGAAGCCCTGTGGATAATGTCACGATGACCAAAAGTCACGGGGTCAAAGCTGCCCGGGCACACTGCTATTCTCAAGCGGATCATTTCCTTTCAAAAATGACAATCATTCCTCTTCTTCATTGGGGAGAGGAACTCTGTAGACTGTTACCTCGATCTTGCCGTAGCGGTAGGTCTTGGATTTTTTTAGCTTGCCGTACTCATCTGGGAGCACAAGTCCCTTTTCGTGTTCGCAGACAACTATTCCTCTGTCGGACATCTTGCCCTCAAGCAGGGGCATTGCCTTTTCGATGAGACCGTTTCTGTATGGGGGATCAAGGAGGGCGATATCAAAGGTCATTCTCACACCTCTGAGAAAATCAAGGCTGTCACTGACGGTGATACCGCAGTCGTCCTTGAAGCCGCAGGCAGCGATATTCTCCCTTGCGCACTCTGCCGACGCCTGACTTTTGTCCACAAAGCGGCAGTATTTGGCTCCTCTGGAAAGGGCTTCGATACCCAGCTGACCCGAGCCGCAGAAAAGGTCCAGGATAACGCTTCCCTCTATATCAAACTGAATTATGGAAAAAATGGCTTCCTTGACCATATCGGTGGTGGGACGAACGTCCTCGCCCTCAAGAGTTTTGAGCTTTCGTCCTCTGGCAATGCCTGTGATAACTCGCACAGAATACGCCTCCTTTTATTCTATAATTTACAAAGATTACAAATTGATTACAATATACAATATCTATTATACCCTATAAAAAAATAATTTTCTATAACAAACAATGAATTTTCAAAGAGAATTTTGCACAAATTCATAAACCTCTTTTGCAGCACCTTGACTAATGCCTGCTGCCTGAGCAATTTCCTCGGGGGTGGCTTTTTTCAGAGCTTCGGTGGTTTTAAAGGCTGTCAGCAGCTTCATTGCGCGCTTTTCACCAATGCCCTTTATGCTTGTTATGCCAAGCTCAAAGGAGGACTTCCTGTGCTTTTTCCGCTGATAGGTGATGGCAAAGCGATGCACCTCGTCTTGAATGCGGGTGACAAGCATAAATGCGGCTTTTGTTTCGGAAATGCTTATCTCTCCGCCGTCTGCGGTTATGGCTCGGGTGCGGTGATTGTTGTCCTTCACCATTCCGAAAACGGGAACATCTATATCCATTTCCCACAGCACCTCATTCACCGCCGCAAGCTGATTTCTGCCGCCGTCCAATAGAATAAGGTCGGGGAGCCGCTTGAAGCCCTCGTCCGTCTCCTCGGGGTCAAGGTAATGGTTAAACCGCCTGCGAAGCACCTCCTGCATACAGGCAAGGTCGTTCTGAACAAGATTTTCCTTGATGGAAAAACGCTTGTACATCTTTTTGCAGGGTCTGCCGTTCTCGAAAACTATCATACCTGCAACCATATCCGACGAGCCAAGATTTGAAATATCGTATGACTCGATGTAAAGGGGAGTTTTTTTCAGCCCAAGCATTTTCGCAAGGGTCTCAAGGGCGGATATCTCTGCGGCGGTGCGGCCCACTCTGATGGAAAGATACTCCTCGGCGTTTGCTTTTGCTATCTCCGCAAGGCGCATAAACCGTCCTCTCTGCGGCTGCATAACATCAACCGCCCGTCCCGAGCGTTCACGAAGGAGTCGTTCCACATCTTCTATGTCCTGTATTTCCGCTCCGAGGACGATGTTCCGGGGAATTTCCCTTCCTCCCAAATAATACTGTGTCACAAAATCCTCAAGCATTGCGCTTTCCGTATCGTCCTCGCCGAGAAAATATTCTGCTCTGTCAAAAAGCCGTCCCCCACGATACATAATCACCGCCGCACAGGCTTCTCCGTTGTTTCGTGCAATTGCCACAGCGTCGGTGTCGGGGAGCTTTTCGGCAATGATGTTCTGACAGTCCGCCGCCCGGGATATGGCGCTTATGCGGTCTCTGAGCTTTGCCGCCTGCTCGAATTCAAGCCGCTCCGCCGCCTCGTTCATCTGAGCGGTGAGCCGTTCAACAGATGCTTCGGAGCCGTTTTTGATATAATCAACGGCTTCCTTTATTATATCCGCATATTCCTCCTCGGAAATTTTGCCGGTACATACCCCCATACACCGCTTTATCTGGAAATTTAAACAGGGTCTGTTCTTGCCTATATCTCGTGGGAAAATCTTTTTGCAGGTGGGGAGCATAAAGACCCTGTTTGCTTCTGCCGCCGCCTGTTTTGTCACAAAGGAGCTGGTGTAGGGGCCTAAAAGCTCACCGCTTGATGGCTTCTGCAGCTCGGCGGTTATACGTGAATAGGGGGGCGGCGAAATGCGGATATAGCTGTAGCCCTTGTCGTCCTTGAGCAGGATATTGTACTTGGGGGAGTGCTGCTTTATCATCGAACATTCAAGCACCAGCGCTTCATACTCCGATTTTGTGACGATAAAATCATAGTCATAGACGTTCTCCACCATTTTTGCCACCTTGGGAGTGTGGTTAGGGGTCTTGGCAAAATAGGAGGAAACTCTGTTGCGGAGATTTTTCGCCTTGCCGATATATATGATATGCCCCGTCTTGTCCTTCATCTGATACACCCCGGGGGCGGTGGTGAGCAGATATGTCTTTTCTCTGAGCCAGTCAAGCCGTTCGTTCATATATCTCCTGTCCTTTTCGGGAATTTGATATTATTATTTTAGCATATCCCTTTGATTATGTCAAATGCTCCACGTTTACAAACTTTATTCTTTATTCTTTAAAAAGTTCACCATTATAAATTTTTCGTAAAATGTGCTATAATAAAATCCAAGGAAGGTGATAAGCTTGACGGAGAATATGAAAAAAGCCGTATCAATGCTAAATGAGCAGGCATTGACCCTTGCAGCGGTAAATGGCAATGAAACGATAACCAGCCGTGAAAGGGGAGTGAAGGCCCTGCTTGCGCTAATTGACGGTGGAAGGACCCTTGAGGGCTATTCGGCGGCAGATAAGGTGGTGGGAGCAGCTGCGGCGTATTTGTACGTACTTCTCGGCGCAAAGGAACTTTATGCCAATGTAATAAGCCGAAAGGCAGCTAATATTATGGAAAAATATGGAATATATACGGAGTATAATACCCTTGCCGAAGCCATAAAAAACCGTGCGGGAACAGGCTTCTGCCCGATGGAGACCGCAGTTTCCGAAGCAGTCAGCCCCGAAAATGCCTTAATGCTTATCAGAGCAAAGCTTAAAGAGCTTTCGGGCAGATAAAAAAGCGCTGTGCGAATGAGTGCCGCACAGCGCTTGCTATTTTATTCAGCCATACCCATAAATTCAAATCTGGGCTTGATATTTCCGTTGTCGTTAACGTCCTCGAGGAACATAGAAAGAGGTCTTACCCATACTCTGGGCTTGTCGTATATCTGCATATAGACTACCTGCTTTTCCATTGTCTCGTGGTCGTATGCCACATTGAGAACGACATAATCGCCGCCCTTGAAATGCTTGTAATGACCGCCGATAACTATTTTTCTGCCCTCGGGAATGCCTGCGGAGGGAGTGCCCTTTTGTACGGGCTTAGCCTCTTCCTTAGGCTGCTCGGGAATGGGAGCAGGCTGTTCTGCCTTAACAGGCTCGGGCTTTTTCTCCTCATAAACGGGAGCAGTCTTTTCGGGAACGGGAATGTTTGCGTCCACAAGCACCATAGAATGATTTTTGGGAACGGTAACGCTCACACTGCCGTTTGAAGCGGTGAAATGCTTGCCCGAAAGACGGTCTGCAAGGGCAGCGGAACCTGTCTGAATGTTAAATGTATAATCCCCGTCGCTGATGTTAAGGGCAATATAAACTGTCTGACCGTCCTTTTCACGCTGATAGAGGAAAGTCTGATTTTTAAGGTCAAGCTTTTTGTAGGAGCCTGACTGAACAGCGGGAAATTCGTTTCTGATAGCTCCCAGAGCGGAAATGTGTGCAAGGAGCTTGTCGTCTCTTCCGGGGATATCGTCAAGCTCAAGACAGGGGCGTATTGCCATATCAGCGTCTGCGCCTCTGCCCTTTTCACCCTTAATGCCGAATTCGCTGCCGTAATAAACGGAGGGAACACCGTACATTGTGTAAAGCAGGGTGTAGCAGCAGTATATCCTGTCGTAGTCGGAAAGCTGGCTTGCGAGCCTTGCAACATCGTGGTTATCCACAAAGTTGTACATATACGTGTCGCCGTACTGACCCATCTGATACTCGATGGAGTGGGCGATCTCGAAATAGTTGCGGTCATTGTGGGAGGAATAAATACCCTTGTAGCACTGGTAATTGGTAACGCAGTCGAACATCTCGGGGTTTGCCCATCTGCGGTAATCACCGTGGATTATCTCGCCCATAAGCCAGAAATCGGGCTTTAAGGAGCGTGTAAAGGAATGTATGCGCTTGATGAACTCGGGGTCAAGGCAGTCTGCTGCATCAAAGCGGATGCCGTCAATGTCCCACTTCTCTATCCACATCTTAACTGCGTTCAGAAGATAATCAACTACCTCGCCGTTTTTCAGATTAAGCTTTACAAGGTCATAGCAGTTGTTCCAGCCCTCGTACCAGAAGCCGTCGTTATAGGAGGAATTTCCGCCGAAATTCAGTCCGCAGAACCAGCCGCAGTAACGGGAGCGCTCTCTGTTCTGCTTCACATCAAGAAATGCGTGATGTTCTCTGCCCACGTGGTTGAAAACTCCGTCAAGGATAATTCTGATACCGTTCTTGTGAAGAGCCTCGCAGACCTCGGTAAAGTCCTCGTTTGTGCCGAGACGGGCGTCAATTTTTGTGTAGTCCGAGGTGTCATAGCCGTGAGCCGCAGACTCAAAAATGGGTCCCAGATAAACGGCGTTTATGTTCATAGATTTAAGATGAGGTATCCACTCGATTATCTTTTTGATACGGTGAACAGGCTCGCTGCCCAGCTCTGCACGTGTTCTTTCACAGCCGCAGAAGCCCATAGGGTAGATGTGGTATACGGCAGATTTCTTTATCCACTCGGGAGAATTTGACATAATATTACAATCCTTTCTGATACGGGGGATCGGAAAACAATTTCCGTAGCTATTGCCATTATACCATAAAAAGGCAGATTTGGCAAGTGCTTTTTCGACCGCTGTTCAAATATATACGGTCAGACATAGGCTGAGCCGCTGTTTTTTCCCAGCGGCTCGCCACTCAGATCATCTATGAATAATATTAGTAAAGAGAGCCATAATGACTGCAGGCTCTGTAATCTGCGCCCTCCAGGTCTGCTGTGCCGAAGCCGCTCCAGCAGTGAGGACGGAATATCCTGTCGTCGGGAACATTATGCATTGCCACAGGTATGCGGAGCATTGCGGCAAGGGCGATAAGCTCTCTTCCGATATGACCGTAGGTAAGGGAGCCATGATTTGCACCCCAGTTTGCCATTACCGAGTAAACGTCCTTGAATGCTGCTTTGCCCTCCACAAGATTTGGCACGAACCAGGTGGTAGGCCAGGTCTTGTCGGTGCGCTCGTCAAGGGGCTTGTGTATCTCGTCGGGGAGAACAACGGTATAGCCTTCCGCAAGCTGAAGAACGGGTCCCACTCCGTCAATGATATTCACTCTTATCATTGTAACGGGCATTTCTGCGCCTGTCTTAAAGTGAGAGGAAAATCCGCCGCCTCTGAAATAGCCCAGGTTTGCCTGACACCAATCCGCATTTGCAAGGATATTTTTCTTATCCTCCTCGGTAACATTCCACCAAGGCTTCATAACGCCGTTTCCGTTCTCGTCCTTAGCGGCGCCCGTTCCGTCAAGAGCAGCCGCACCCGAATTGATAAGGTGGATAAAGCCGTTTGCGGCTCTGCCTGTGGGCTTTATTCCCGTAACTCTCTCCACAGCTTCGGGGCTCCAATATGTACGCACATCGGCAAATATCGAAGCCGTTCCCGTCAGCAGATTTCCGAAAAGCATTGCCGTTCCGTTAAGACCGTCATTTTCGGTAGCGAGAATTGAGGGACGCTTGTTTCCGTTCCAATCAAAGGTGGTGTTAAGTATGGACTCGGCAAAATCCGCATTGGGGAGCCAGTCTGTCCATTGTCTCTGACCCTGGAAGCCGCCGAATATGGCATTTCTGCCGTTTGCTTCCTCGTGCCAGCCCATTTCGTCCAGCTTTTCATTGCCCAGCATAATGTCACGGATAATGAGGGTCATCTTAACGCAGAATTCCCACTGCTCCTCCTTGCTCATAACATCGGGATTTCCGGGGTTGGGAGCGGTGTTTATATCCATACCCTCGGGGCAGTTAGCCTTTGTCCAGGCAAGAGCCTTTTCGTATTCCTCCTTGTCATAAATGCCAAGCTTCACTCTTCTGAGAATTTCCGTCATATCCACCCACTCGGGACGGATACCGAGGTAATGCTGCATAAAATCCGCATTGCAGTAGGAGCCGCCGATGCCCATTGCCACGCCGCCGATGTTTACATATGCCTTGTTCCTCATACAGCCCACTGCAACGGCACATTTTGCAAAGGTGAGTATCTTTTCCTTAACGTCCTCGGGGATAGATGTGTCGTCTGCGTCCTGAACGTCTCTGCCGTAAATTGCGAAGGCAGGCAGACCTTTCTGAGCGTGAGCCGCCATAATTGCCGCAAGATATACAGCACCCGGGCGCTCCGTGCCGTTAAAGCCCCATACAGCCTTAACGGTCATAGGGTTTGTGTCCATAGTTTCCATTCCGTAGCACCAGCAGGGGGTGACGGAAAGGGTTGCACATACATTCTGTGTGCTGAAAAATTCCTCTGTCTTAAAGGCTTCCGCACCGCCGCCTATGGTGCAGGGACCGATAACGCACTCCACAGGTGTGCCGTCGGGATAGCGAAGGCTGCTTTCGATAAGCTCCTTTGCGGACTTCGCCATGTTCATTGTCTGCACTTCGAGAGATTCTCTTATCCCGAACTGCCTTCCGTCAATGACGGGTCTTATTCTTATTCTTGGATTCATCTTTCTTTCTCCTCTTTTATTGCTTTATTGCAATAAGCAATGATTTTATAATATTCTATCATATTCCCAGGGAAAAATCAAGCTGTTTTTGTTGAAATTGACGTAAAATATTCTGCGAAAATTTTGGTAAATTGGTTGAAAACGATATCCCTTATGTGGTATAATTGAAATGAATAATTTGCTTGGAGGAATAAAAATGACCGCCGAAGAAACTTATACCGAAACATCTGTCACAGCACAAAGCGAAAACGTTCCCGACAGCGCTCAGAATTCCGCTCCCGGCTGGGCTGTCCTGGCTGCGGGATTAGCTGCAATGGTGCTTATCTATATAGTGACCGTAAATCTCCCGAAGATAGCCGCCGCCGTGGACAGGCTCCTCGGCAGGGAAAATAAAGAGACTCCGCCCGAAAGTGAGGAGGATTACAAGGTTTACGATATTTACGAGGGCGAGAAAAATCTCCCTGATAATGATAAATAGGAATGATCTCCGAAAGCGCGAAAGGAGCAGTGTTATATGTCCGAAAAATACGCCGCAGCCTATGAATTTGCCGCAAGAAAGCACGAGGGGCAGCTTCGCAAGGGAGGAGAGCCGTACATCACCCACCCTGCCGCTGTTGCTCAGATTTTACGGGAACTTGGAATGGACGAGGAATACCTTATCACCGCTCTTTTTCACGATCTCCTTGAGGACACCGACGCCACGGAAGAGGAAATCAAGGCTTTGGGCGGCGAAAGAGTGCTTCGGGCGGTAAAGCTCCTTACAAAGCGTGAGGGCTATGTTATGTCCGAATATATCGCAGGAATAAAATCCGACCCTATTGCCTATGCGGTCAAGGGAGCGGACAGGCTCCATAATCTGAGAAGCGCGTTTGCGGCTGACATCGGGTTCATACGGAAATATATAAAGGAAAGCATGGAATGGTATCTTGATTTTTCCCCCGAGATACCCGAGGCGGTAAGGGCGCTTTGCGAAAGCGTCGGAGAGCCTTTTGAAATGCCGCATAAAGAAGCTTGATGTCAAAGCTTACAGAGCATTTGACCCCTACACAAATACGCCAGGGAAATCCACAGCTGTCAGACAGGCTTATCCGTGGATATTCCCTGTTTCTTTACACTTTGCACCGGATTTTTTGCTGGCGTGTGATTTTTTTCTGTTGAGTAAAATATCCGTAATTTAGTCAAAGCCATTGACAAAAAAGAGCTTTTATGTTATAATTATTAAGCCTAAATAAAATTTTATATGATATTTTTTTATAGTGAGATGATTTTATGATAAATTCAGTACAGCAGACGCAGGAAAATTCTGAGAGAGCAGGTTCTGTTTCGGTATTTACTGCGGCTGGGGGAGCTTTCTGCAACAAGTATGTCATTATTTCCCTGGTCTCGGTTGTCCTTGCTGCTGCTGCCCTGCTTATCGGGTCGGAAAATCTTTATTGTATTGCCGATGTGTCCGCCGCGGCGCTTATCGGCCTTGCAATGTGGCTGATGCAGTTTTTGACGCTCAGAAAATACGGTATCAGCAGGAAAATGATGCTTGATAACCATAAAAGCGTTGACCCCAGACTTTCGGGAAGTCTCGGCGATCTTAACAGCCTTGGCAGTTCTCTGGGCGCGCTGGCAGGCATATCCATAGTTCTTTCAAGGCTTTTCATAGCGAACGGAGGAGTTTTTGACTCGGATAATATTACAGTTCCTCTTATTGAGACGCTTGCCTGTGCGCTTTGCACAGGTGCAACGATATCAGTTACAACATCAAGCCCGTCTCTGAGATGTTCACTGTACATTATCACAGGCAGGACTTCGGGAGCAGCAGGAAATGAACTTCTTAAAAAGACCTGCCGCGCATCCAACAGCCCTGTACTTATGAGCAGACTCGGAAAAATGTCCTGTGTGAGAGTAGCTGCATCGGTTGTGGTATCGGTTACAATAGTTCTGTCCGCTCTCAGCGGAGCAGGCTCGGTATTCTCATGTGTGCAGACTGCATTCCTGTCTATGCTGGCTGTAGGGCTTTCGGGAGGCTGTCCAAAGGGCGGAGAAGCAAGTCTTTCCGATGAAAAGATCCCTCTGTTCAGCAAAAGCAGCAAACGCACCTGTGCTCTCAATATCATAACCTTTATCCTTGTCACATTTTTCTTTATTTTCTCTTTCCCGTTCAGAAGCGTTTATACCGAGTATATGCCCAAGTACGATTTTCAGTATGACGACGTTGTTTCGGATAGTATTGAGATATTCAGTATCCCTCAGCCGGGAGACGAAAGCGGAATGTTGTTCAACGGAGTTTTTCTTGCTTCTGCTTTGATGATAGCGGTTATTTCGGGAGCGTTCTCTCTTTCGGGAGGATTTTCTTCCGTAGTTCAGATATCTTCCGAGCTTATCGGCTCGGCTGCTTCAGTTGCGGCAGCGGCAGTCTTCGGAATTATCGTTAAGTCTGCGGCTCTCGATCCCGTTCAGTATCTTGTGGCAATAAGCACCGCCTGCCTGCTCATATTTGTGAATTTCATAGCTTATCTTATTGGGCAGAGACGGAAAAGTGAATAGCTGAAATTAGAAAATATTATATTTCGGGATAAATATAATAACGTAAATTTTTGATTTATGTTTTTATTATTTGTGAATTAAAACGGAGCGCAATATTATGAAAACCTGGACGAGTATAAGACATAAGCTTGAAAATGAATATCTTGCTTATTCCCTGAGAGGGCATATCCGCTATTTTGCGGCGTCATACAGCAAATGCCCCGACCACGAGGGCAGAGCGGCAATTTATCTTGACGGCAGAGAGATCATATCGGGAAGCTATTATGAGCAGTGGAGCAATGCAGGCTTGCTGCCAAAGGACGAGACTTTGGAGAAAAGGCTGTCTGCAGATTTTCCGTTTATGGACGATACGGCAATAAAATATGGTATGTTCGACCAGAGATGTTTATATAACGCTTTTTATGAATTTGATAATCAGAGTATCGAAAAAAGTCTCCATAGTGAAAATATGCTTGTAAGGATATTTGCTGTTCTCGACCGCCGTGTGGGCAAGAGAAGATTAAGGACGATGAAAAATACTATTTCCGATGAAGGAGAAGTTTTTCAAACATTTTACCGTATCAGAGTCAGCGCTGAGAAAATATAATATCCCTTTCCGCCGTCTGAGAAATCATTCGGCGGAAATTTTTTACCCCCGTGTAAATTTTCGTCATAACGTCATCAGTTTACATAATACGATTGACCTGACGGAAGATTTATAGTATAATAGAAATATAGAAAATCTGAAAGGCATTGAAGAAAAATGAGCAGCTTTATTGATCATATAATCAGCAGAATAAATCCCCCCGATATCAGGAAGGTCTACCGCATTCACCGGGAGCTTATTCACCTGCTTGTACGCACCGCCGCCACAGCCAAGGACGGTCATTACGACAGAGATATAACAGCACGTGACGGCAGAGCCATACCCGTCCGCATATATCCCCCCTCTGTGCTAAGCCCCAAAAAGCGGGTACTTATATTCTTTCACGGGGGAGGCTGGGTGATTGACGATATCGACAGGTATCATAAGGTGTGCAAGCAGCTTTCACGCATAACGGGCAGCTATGTGGTTTCGGTGAATTACCGACTTGCTCCCGAGAATAAATATCCCGCAGGTCTGAACGATTGCTATGAAGCCGCACGACAGGTATATAAATACGCCGTTAAAAGGGGTGTATCAAAAAACGATATCGTCCTTATCGGAGACAGCGCAGGAGGAAATCTTGCCGCAGCCGTTGCCCTCAAAGCCCGTGACAGGGGAGAATTCAGGATACGCAGGCAGATACTTATTTACCCCGCCGCAGACTGCGAATTTGGTGAAGACTCGCCCTATGCTTCGTTTCGTAAAAACGGGGAGGGCTGCATACTTACCGCCGAGCGTATGAGAGGGTATTTTGAGCTGTATGTGAACCGCCCCGAGGAGAAAAACGATCCCTATGTGGCTCCTATGAAAGCCAAAAGCCTTAAAGGAATGCCCGATACTTTGGTGATAACTGCGGAAAGATGTCCCCTCCGTGACGAGGGCGAGGCGTTTGCAAAAAGACTTTACAAAAGCGGAGCAAGGGTGATGGCATTTCGCATAAAAAAGGCGTATCACGGTTTTTTCGCGTCCGATTTGCAGTTTAACCCCCACGCACGCAAGGCGGTAAGTATGATAATGTATTTTCTGCGCCTTACGGACTGAGAGCTGGTGAGATAATGATGAAACGAGAAAAACATACCTCTTGGAGCCGTCTTGACAACGCCGCCAAGATATTTCCGTCAACTGTGGAAAAATCCGATACCAGAGTGTTTCGCTTTTCCTGCGAACTTAATGATGATATAGATCCCGAGCTTTTGCAGAGAGCCGCCGAAAGAGCGGTGGAGAGCTACCCAAATTTCAATATGATAATGAAAAAGGGCTTTTTCTGGTATTATCTGGAAAACTGCGATCTTAAGCCCGTTGTCACCGAGGAAAACGCCCCCGTCTGCGCCGCAATTTACGAGGAGGACGTCCGCTCTCTGCTTTATAGGATAACCTATCACCGAAGCAGGATAAATCTTGAGGTTTTTCACGTTCTTGCGGACGGCACAGGCGCACTTATGCTGCTTAAAACCATAGTTTACAGATACATTATCTACCGTTATGCCGAGCTTTTCGAGGACGAGCTTCCCGTGCTTGATAATGACGCTTCATTTTCCCAGAAAAATGCGGACAGCTTTTCAAAATATTACGACAAGAGTATAAAAAAGCCAAAGGCGAAAATGATAAAAGCATTCCGTCTCAGATCGGAAAGACTTGAAAATAACAGGCTTTCGGCAATAGAGGGATTTGCCTCCGTTCAGAGCGTTATAGCGGCGGCACATAAATATAATACAACTCTCACCGTATTTCTCACCGCCCTTTATATCAAGGCGCTTAGTATGGAAATGTCCGTGCAGAGCGTAAAAAAGCCTGTGGTAATAAATATCCCCGTAAATCTCAGGCAGTTTTTTCCTTCCGAAACAGCAAAAAACTTTTTTGGAATGATATCCGTGCAGTACAGCTTTACAAAGCGTGACGGAACGCTGGAGGATATCATATCCTGCGTGAACGAAATGTTCAAGGAGCAGCTCACAAAGGACAAGCTTGCCATGAGAATGAACAGCCTTGCCGCCCTTGAGCACAACCCCTTTGTACGTATCGCACCTCTGCCCTTAAAAAACAGAGTCCTGCGCATTGCCCGTCATATCAGCGTGAGGAGCGAGACTTCCGTTATCTCAAACGTGGGCAGGATAAAAATGCCAAAGCAGTTTGACGGGCTTATCAAAAGCTTTTCCGTATTTGTAAGCACGGGAAATATCCAGCTCAATATCTGCTCCTATGACGATGTCCTGCAAATGGGAATAACCTCAAGCTATGCGTCCACCGATGTTCAGCGCAACTTTTTCAGAATGTTAACAGCTCAGGACATCGAGGTCACAATAAGGAGCAACGACTCATACGCCGAAAGACCCGTTCAGGAGGTGAGCGAAGAATGCAGCAGTGCAGAAAATGCAGAATAAACGTTGACGGTGACAAGGACCGCTGTCCTCTCTGCCAGGGAGAGCTTACGGGCACTCCGGAGCCGGAAATGTACCCAAAAATAACGGAAAGCCGCTTCGGAAGCGACTTTCTCTTAAAGCTTATTTCTTTTATCGCCATATCAGCGGCGGCGATATGCATAGGCACGGATTATATTATCTCGGGACGGATAACCTGGTCGCTCATATGCATAGGCGGCATAATCTGCGCCTGGCTCACCACCTCGGTGGGCATAACCTATCGCCGCAGGATACTCAAAAACATCACCTGGGAACTTATCCTCATAACCTCCCTGTCCGTTATATGGGATAAATTTACAGGCTGGCGGGGCTGGTCGGTGGATTTTGTCCTTCCCTGTGCCAGCATATGCGCCGTAATATCCATTTTCATAATCGCAAAGGTGCTGAAAATGAAGTCGGGAGAGTATATGCTCTATCTCATAATCGGGGGATTTTACGGCTTTCTGCCCCTTATCTGCCTTATAGCGGGGCTTACGAATATAACCTACCCCACAGTCATATGCACCTGTCTCAGCGTAATGCTTATGGCGGCACTGTTCCTTTTCAGAGGAAAGACCACAAAAGACGAGTTTGAGCGGAGATTTCATCTTTGATATTACTTGTATTTTGCACAATTTTTTCTTAATTTCAAAACATAATAAACGGGGAGAAATTTTATGAAACAAAAAAGATTTTTATCAGCACTTACGGCATTTGCTTTGGTGTGCGGTTTGGTTGGGTGTCAGGCTGACATACCGTCAGAGCAGGGCAACACCGAAAAATCGACAGCCCCCACAGCTTCTGCCGAAACCGTCGCCGAAGAAAAATACAGCAGGGAATATGACGAAAACGGTGATCTCTATTTGATAAACAATAAAACCGGTGAAATAACTCCACCTTTTCCCGAGGACTGGTCGGGGGAGAGGATAAGCAAAATGGTAACTATTGACGGCTATCAGCTTACCTTGCCCTGCAAGGTGAGTGATATCCTTGCACTTAGCGAGGAGTTCCGTGCCGATGAACCTCAAGATAATGGTGACGGTACATCTTACTTTCAGATTTGGTATAATGATGTTATGGCAGTTTCGGGAAGTTACCGCAATGATGATGAAATGATAATGGATGTATTTGTCGGAGGTAATGGCAGTAATAAGTATATAAAAATTGAAGGCGTTTCTTTAGCTATTCCCGATGAGATATTTTCTGTTTTTAAAGATTTCCGAAAGAGGGAAAGCGGTGGTATTAAGGCACGATATGTTGAATCCGATATGATTTATATTATATCATTTCTCGGTTATGATGATAACAGCAGCATATGTATTATATGGGAAGATATATGACCAATACCGCACAAAGCCCGCTTGATTAAAGGCTTTGTGCGGTATTTATTTTTGTTTTTCTTGTTCGCTTATGTTCCTTATTTCGCAGGACACCGCTGCACCGAAAATAACCGAGACGATGTTCACCGCAAAAATGAGCATTATAATAAGTCCCGCCGCACCTCGGTTTGAAGCGCTCAGATAGTTTTCCTCGGTCATTCCGTGAGGAAACATTATCAGTTCGTAAATGTTAAGCCTTCCCGTCAGGAATATTAGCACCGCATACAGCACAAGCGTAAGCATAGTATTAACAGCCGTACCCATAAATTTCTTTTCCCCGCATACCCTGCCGCAGACAGCACCTGCGGCGGCGGTGACGAGTAGAGCGGCGGGGAAACCATTGTCAAACAGCATAAAATCCACATAGTGCATTATTATGAGCACCCCACCGCATATAAGTATCTTACAGCCTTTCACTTTGGCACCTCTCCGCCATCAGCTCGCTTACGGTAAATGTGCGGATATCCGCCTTGTGAAATTCCTGAAGCTTGCTTTCGAGTATCTTATCAAGCTTTTCTTCCTCATTTTGGGAGAGGTGTCCTCTTAGCTTCTCCGCCGCAGGAACAGCGTCAGCGGAAAGCTCACGAAACATTGTTATGTCCGCCGAGGGGAGTGTGCCGTCTAAGTATCTGCCAATGTTGTATTCCGCAATTAGCCTGTCGGCATTTGAAAAGCTGAGAAGGGCAAACATAAGTGTAAAAGCAGTCACAGCAAATCTTGACAGATTAAATTTACGGCATACTACCGAAATTATTATACCGATAAACAGCACACCCAGCAGAAGCATAAACCAGCTTGTGTAAAATCTCAGCCTTGTAAGCCCGTAAACGCTTATATACATACCCATTTTGCTTACGGCAGTGACAATGAGGAGAATTGTGAATACACAAAGAGTGACGGTCATTATTTTCAGAAATTTAGATTTTTTTCCGTCCTCGCCGTATTTGGAGAAAAGATTTATACCGATTATCACAGCCAAATTTATAAGCGCAACAATGCACAGCTCGAAAAATCCCCGTCTTGCATATTCCGAATAGCTTTCCATATCCGAGGGCAGCCTTGAAGCAAATGAGGACAGGAAATAGGAGATCTGAGAGAAGAAAAATATCACATACATCACGCAGAGAGGAACCGCCGAGAACGCCGCCGCACCCGAGGGCACAAATCTCAACGCCGCTATCCTTTGAAGGCAGTATTCATCGCTGCTTTCATCATATTCATTGGGAGCGTGGCACATTGCAAAGATGTAAAAGCCCACAGGCAGACCGATAACAGCCTGAACAGCGAATATCAGCGCTGATCTTAGCCCCCCGTCCGTAATGGAAGTAAGGATATCCGCAAAGCCGCTGTCGGCGTTCATAAGCAGGATACCAACGACAATGGTTGAGGGCAGGGCAATTGCAAGACCCAGAAGAGCGTTTTTAACAGCCTTTCCCGCCTTGTTTTTATCCGCCGCAGACTTCATAGCGCCGGGGCAGGCACCCATATCCGAAAGAGGGCGAAAAGCCGCCGCAAAAATATCCGCAGGGAACATTTTTCTTATCCTGTCAAACCTTTCATCACTGTCTGCAAGGCAGTCATAAACAAGTATCATCGCCGCAAAAATAAAGCAAAGTAACTGTACCGGAAAATTTGCGCTTATGAAAATATTTGCGGAAAACATAATGCATAAAACTGTGCGAAGCGCCTTTGAGGGCGTTATTTTTCTGCCTTTTTTAAAAGTGAGAGAAAAAACAAGGGAGAGTATCAGAAATACCGCCGCACCCAGCCCCATTCGCGCGTTTATCATAAAAGGAGCCGCAAAGCACTTTATAAAAACAAATCCCAAAGCCGCCGCCCCAAAGGAAAAAACCTTTTCCCTCTTTGAAAAAACGGCTTCATTACCCTTGCCGAGGGGAGCTTCCATAGGAATAAAACCTGCGTCATTCATCTTCCCCGCCCTCCTCACGTCTGTACTCTAAAATATCTCCCGGCTGGCAGTTCAGAACATCACAGAGCTTTTCGAGAGTAGAAAAGCGGACAGCCTTAGCCTTGCCTGTTTTCAGAATGGAAAGATTAGCCTGAGTAATGCCAATTTTTTCCGCCAGCTCACCCGAGCCTATCTTTCTTTTTGCCATAACAACATCAAGATTAACAATAATTGCCATATATTATCACCTCAACACTCACTCAGATAGTATAATCATTTTCTTCCCGAAGTCTCACAGCTTCTTCAAAGCAGTTCTTAATTACTCGAAGAATAAGCCCGAAGAACGCCGCCGCAAATGTGATAACGAAAACAATTATCCTGAAACGGGCAAAAATAAGAGTGATAACGGAAATGATAAAGCAGCAGTAGGACAATATCCTCAGAAGCTTGATGTTGTCATTAACAAAAACCTCTCCCTTGCTTATGTTTGCCACAAGCCTGTCGAGGAGGAAGAGTATAACAAATCCCACTGCTGCACAGGAGTAGAAAGTGATAAGCAGGGGAACGGTCACATCGTCCTGCATAAGTGAGACCTGCTTGTAGACCTGCGCCGCATAGGGCATAATAAACAGCGCCGCGAAGCACAGAACTATCGCCGTTTTAATGAGAATACCCGTCAGTCTTATGGATCTGTTGTTTTTTGTCATTTTATAAACCGCCTTTCAGTAAAATAAGTAAAAGTATTTCCACTATCTGCATTATAGCATACCAAAATGTGTTTGTCAATACTTTTTTACTGAAAAACGATAATTATTATTTGAAATACAAAAAGCTGTATATTGACATAAAAATACCGCAGATAATAAATTCTTTATCTGCGGTATCTTGACTATCAAACTCTCGGCTGAAATACGCTGAGCCCCAGCTTCAGCCTAACCATATCCTTGTGCTCGGGCTTGACTAAATAATAAACATAGCTCTCGATAACATTCAGAGGGTGAATGGTCCTGCCCTCTATCTTGAACTGCTCATATCCCAAAGGAACATATTTATTATACAGAGTATCGGGAGTAACGTGAGTGGAAAATTCCGTGGTTTCCAGGAAATTCTTGTTTATGGCTTCGCAGAGAAAGGGCTTTTCCTGCTGAACGTTCAGCCGCATACCGCCCATACCCTGAAAAGCATTTATGGTGGAGCGTTCTATCTGCTGTTTGCCGAGAAAGCTGTAATGCTCGCCTCTGCGTTGACAGTTGGGGAAGCAGTAGGGGCAGACAAGCACCTCAAGTCTGCTTCTGTACTTTTCGGGTATCTGCGCCAGAGCCTCCATATTGTTGTTCCAGTTGTAGTCGAGAACAACAAGACTGTAGTCCTTTTCAAGCTCGGCGATAAGCTTATCCATATCCCTTATCTGCTTGCAGGTGGAGGAGGTTATCTTGTACTTTGGGAAATTTTTTCGAATATGATCTTCAACCACCTGAGTGTTGACAATAGCCTCATTAAGCCCGTTGTCCGCCAGCTCCAAAAGGCGGTTGCAGAATTTATCGCTCATATGCTCCTCGGTGAGATGGGGATTTGTGAATGTAAAGCGGCAGGGAATGCCCCGTGAATTAAACTCGTTCAGAACCTCTTTGATAACATCTTCGGAAGCGTAACCGTTAATGTTTCTTCCGCCGTTCCATACAGCAGGAGGAAAGCAGCCGTAAACTGAGGCAATCTCCACGCCGTCATAGAAATATTCGGGATTTTCCTTTATCATATCAATAAGAGCAAGATTAAGAGGACCGTGGGACCAGAAATCGGGGAGATGGAATTTAACGCTCATTTATAAAACTCCTTAAAAATAAAAGTTTGGCTATATTTTATTTTAACATTCAAAGACCTGTTTGTCAAGCATATGTGCGCACTTATCGGATAACAAGTCCTGCCTTCTCCGCCGGGGAACAATGCTCGCAGTAATACCGCTCGGCAGGAAAATAGCGGGAGTTATATTTAGCGGCTATCTGCTCCTTATCTCCGATATACCCGTCTCTTTTGAGTACACGTTCAAGGCGCGTTTCCTCGGGAACGTCAATGTATATCATAAAGTCGAATAGATCCTCAAGCTCTTCTCTCTGCAAAAAAATCCCCTCAATAATGACAACACTTCCCACAGGGATATCCGTTTCCGAAAGAATGTAGTCATCATTTTCCTTGTCATAAAGCTCTATCTTTTTATGAAAAGGCGCACCGCTCCGTATGGGCTTGATTATTTCGTGAATAATATAATCATACCGCCACTGCAAATAAAAATAACATTCCCATTCTTCGACTTTGCCGCTGTATCTCACAGCTCTGGAGTGAATAAAATCGTCAATATGCAGAATGGTAACTTGTATATCTGTCTCCGCAAAAATTTTTTTAATGCTTTCGGAAACGGTGCTTTTTCCTGCGCCGCCAAGCCCGTCAATTCCGATAATAACGGTGCGGTCGGGAGACCGGCGTTTCTTTATCTCCTCAAAAACAGCCCTGTGTTCCATAGCCGTCCTCCCGAATTACCTGTAATATTTCTCCAGCAGCTCCTTAACGGGAATACCGTCAATGCTCATACCCGAAATCTGACATGAGCTTATAGCAAGCCCCTCAAGGTTGCAGTTTTCGAGAACAGCCCCCGACAGGTCGCAGCCCTTTACGGAAATGTTGCTCATATCAACGCTTTCAAGCTTTCCTCTCTGAATGTCGCCGTTTAACATTCTGAGACCTGACAGGGAAACGTCGGTAAATGAGGAGTTTGCCATATTTACGCCCTCAATGGAAGCGTCCTCCAGCAAAACGTTTTCCAGATGAGCGGAAATCATATTGCAGCCGTTCAACGTTATCTCGGAAAAATCGCAGTCCATAGCGGAAACAGCGGTAAGATCCGAGCCTGTGACATTTGAATAGGAGAAGTCGCAGTCACGGCAGATGTCAATTTTTTCGTTTTCAAGTATCATAAATTTTCCTCCTTGATTTTAGATAATTATTCCATTGTTTTGTCAAGAGCACTTCGGAAAATATGGGTAGCTTCGGTATCGCCCACAGCTTCTGCGGCACGGATATGCTTTTTCAGACAATTAATGCTCATATCATCGGGAAATTTCACCGAAAAATACCGCCATTCTTCCCATATGCTTCGGGCTTTTTCAGGCATTGTGCAAACAAGCTCAGCGGCATATTCAAAATAATTTCTTCCCAGTCCGCATTCGTTCCATTCGGAGACCTTAAAAAGATATACTCTTGCCCTGCCCATAGCAAGATATGCCTTATTGTATTCGCCAGATCTAATGTATGCATCGATAAGATCACTGAGTGCCGAAGAAACCTCCCAAGGATCCTCTCGTTCAAGCTTCATATCCGCCAAAGCCTCATAATATGGAAGATTAAACTGCTTTCTTCCCGTAAAATTGTTAATGCATATCAGCATTTTGTGATCGTATTCTGTTTTTGGCGGATTATCCTCCGCATATTTTTCAGCAAGCTTACCCGCTTCGTCATAAAGCTCCAGATCGGTAAGCATAAAAATGCAGTCAACAGGAGAAAGCTCATCTATCCTTTCCGACAGAATTTTCCCGCATTGTTTTGGTTCATAGCCGCAGGCAGTGTCAAAATTAGCGTCCTTTGCCTGATGAAATAAGCCGTCATATCTGCCGTCCTCATTGTAATAATGATCGAGGAGAGCGGTAAGAATTTTAAGCCCGTCACCAAAGCCCTGAAAGGAATCCGACTTTCGTGCAGATATCTCTTCTTCCATAAGCATATAAAGCAGTTCTTCTGCATTATCTGGCATTTTCTCCGACCACAGCAGATACCTTGCAATTATAAGACGGTTAAGCGAATTTACATCGTAAAATCCGCCGCCTTTATATTCTCCGCTCATATCGCAGCGAACCTGAGAGACATCTCCGCAATTGATCTGTTCAAGCAGCTCCTCACCCTTTGAAACCGCCATCCGTACAGCATTTCGATAAAAATTTTCGTCCATAAAATTACCTTTAATAAGAAAAAAACGGGACGAAGCAGGCGCTCCGTCCCGAAAGTAAGCAAAAGATTACTTTTCAGCGATAACATCAACGCCGGGAAGAACCTTGCCCTCGAGGTATTCGAGAGAAGCACCGCCGCCGGTGGAGATGTGGGACATCTTGTCAGCAAAGCCGAGCTGCATAACAGCCGCAGCAGAGTCGCCGCCACCGATGATAGTGGTAGCGTCAGTATCGGCAAGAGCCTGAGCTACAGCAATGGTGCCCTTAGCGAGAACAGGGTTCTCAAAAACGCCCATAGGACCGTTCCAAACAACAGTCTTAGCGGACTTAACAGCCTCAGCAAAGAGAGCCTGAGTCTTAGGACCGATATCAAGACCCATCTTGTCAGCAGGGATAGCGGAGGAGTCAAGATATTCTACGCTTATCTCAGCGTCAATGGGGTCGGGGAATGCAGCTGCAACAGCAGTATCAACAGGGAGAAGAAGCTTCTTGCCCAGCTTCTCAGCCTTAGCCATCATTTCCTTGCAGTAGTCGATCTTCTCGTCGTCAACGAGGGAAGTACCGACTTCAAATCCCTTAGCCTTGAGGAATGTGTAAGCCATACCGCCTCCGATGATAAGAGTGTCGCACTTGTCCAGGAGGTTGTTGATAACGTTCAGCTTGTCAGCAACCTTAGCGCCGCCAAGAATAGCAACGAAAGGACGAACGGGATCCTCAACAGCATTGCCCAGGAACTGGATCTCCTTCTGCATAAGGTAGCCTACAGCAGTTTCCTTAACGAACTTGGTAACGCCTGCAGTAGAAGCGTGAGCACGGTGAGCGGAACCGAAAGCGTCCATAACGAATACCTGACCGTCAACCAGATCAGCAAGCTCCTTGGAAAGGTTCTCGCCGTTCTTGGTCTCGTCAGCGCCTCTGAAACGAGTATTCTCGAGAACAACGATCTCGCCGTCCTTCATCTCAGCAACAGCCTTCTTAGCATTGTCGCCAACAACGGTATCGTCAGCAGCGAAAACAACCTTGGTATCTACCAGCTCTGCAAGTCTGTCAGCAGCAGCCTTGAGTGAGAACTTAGCCTCGGGGCCGTTCTTGGGCTTGCCGAGATGAGAGCAGAGAACGACCTTGCCTCCGTCAGAAATAAGCTTCTTGATAGTGGGAAGAGCAGCCTGGATACGGTTATCGTTAGTGATAACGCCGTCCTTCATAGGAACGTTGAAATCAACTCTTACAAGAACCTTTTTGCCCTTAACGTTAATGTCGTCAACAGTAACCTTGTTTAATCCTGCCATTGGTATGACATCCTTTCATAAATAAATAGTGCCGGCTTCGGGAAAATGAAGCCCTCAAATATATTTTATACCATTTTAAGAAAATTTGCAATAGTTTTTCGGAATTTTTTGACTTATAGGCTAAAAAAATTACTGATTTCTGTGGTCGATAACACGTTTGGTCTTTTTCTCGCTTCGTGGCAGCGTTCCCACAGGAACCACCGTCACCTTAGGAGTAACGCCGATAAGCGACTTGAAAAGCTCGGCAATTTTCTTCTCGGTGTTGTCGAAATTCACCCGTCCCTCAGCCTCGGCAGTAAGTAGCATAACATCTCTGTTCTTCTCGTCGTCGTGAGCAATGTTGATGCTGTACTCGCTGGAAACACCGTCAACCTTCTTGAGAATTTCCTCCACCTGACTTGGGAACATATTCACGCCGTGGACCTTGAACATATCGTCGCTTCTTCCCTTGATAACATCAATGCGGGGATAACTTCTGCCGCAAGAGCATTTTTCGGGAATGATACGTGAGATATCGTGAGTGCGGAAACGGATAAGAGGAGCGCCCTCCTTCACAAGAGTGGTGATAACAATCTCGCCCTCAGTTCCATCGGGAACAGGCTTGCCTGTTTTCGGGTCGATTATCTCAATGTAAATGTAATCGTCCCAGTAATGGATACCCCTCTCATTGGGGCAGTTGATACCGATACCCGGACCGTAAATTTCCGTCAGACCGTAAATATCATAAAGCTCGATACCAAGTCCCTCGGCAATGGACTTTCTCATCTTCTCGCTCCATCTCTCCGAGCCGAAAACGCCTTTTTTAAGATGGATCTGATCTCTGATGCCCCTCTTGTTTATCTCTTCGGAAAGCAGCAGCGCATAGGAAGATGTGGCAGTAATAACGGTAGATTTAAGGTCTATCATCATCTGCAGCTGCTTTTCGGTGTTGCCGGGGCCCATAGGAATAGCCATAGCACCCAGCTTCTCGCAGCCTGCCTGGAAACCTATTCCCGCAGTCCACAATCCATAGCCGGGAGTGATCTGTATCCTGTCCTTATTTGTAATGCCCGCAGTCTCGTAGCACCGCGCAAACATAATAGCCCAGTCGTCCACGTCCTTTGCGGTGTAGGGAATGATAACAGGCTTACCCGTAGTGCCCGATGATGAATGTATGCGGACAACCTCCTCATCGGGAACAGCCTGAATTCCCAAGGGATAAGCATTTCTCAGGTCGTCCTTGCTTGAAAAGGGGAGCTTTTCAAAATCCTCCTGACTCGAGATACCGTCAATGCCCATATCTCTATACATTTTGCCATAGTAGCTGTCGGTCTTTATAAGCCTTTGTACCTGAGCATTTACCTGACCCAGCTGAACCTCATTTAGTTTCATAACAGAAGCCTTCTTTCATATATTTTCAGCCTTTTTAAGCCCTTCGGAGAAAACCTTTTTGTTAGCCTCCACAAATCTCTCGGGAACCCTCCGCTCTATCTCGGCAATAAGCGTCTCGGGAGAAATTCCAAGCCTGCCCGTACCCGCAGCCGCACCGAGAATAGCGGAGTTGTAGAATTTTGCACCAAGCTCACCGCAAAGCTCCGAAGCGTCAACCACCAGACAGCCGCATTTTTTCTTTATGTATTCAACCATTTCCACACCGTCATACCCCGACTCGTGAATCGACTCAGTGGTAGGCTTAACGGGAATGCGGTTAACTATCACAAATCCGTCCTTTTTCAGATACATCAGATTTCTCACCGCCTCCGCAGGCTCAAAAGCAATGATAACATCAGCACTTCCAAGAGGGATAAGGGGGGAGTACGCCCTGTCGCCTATGCGAATGTGACTTGTTACCGAGCCGCCTCTCTGAGCCATACCGATGGTCTCCGCCGAATGAACGGTGTTCCCAAGGCTCATAGCCGCCGATGCAATTAGCTTTGAAGCAAGAACAGTACCCTGACCGCCCACGCCGCAAACAAGAATATCCATATCCATCAGCACTCGCCTCCTATCGCATTTACGGGACAAACTTCGGCGCACAATCCGCAGCCCGTGCAAAGTCCCCTGTCAACAGCCACTCTTCCATCAGACAGGATAAGAGCGGGACAGCCGATTTCCTTTATGCACTTTTTGCAGTTAATGCACTTGTCCGAAACAGCCACCCTGCCCGCAGGCTTTGTAACAGCAATGCAGGGAGACTTGAAAATAATAGCCTTAACGCCCTTCATATCCGCACATTCCCTAACTGCCGCAATAGCTTCGGAAAGCTTTAAAGGGTCAACAGTAACTATCTTCTTAACGCCCATACCCTCAAGGATTTTGGTGATGCTAACCTTTTCCACCACGTTGCCCATCATAGTCCGACCCGTACCGGGGTGGGGCTGATGACCCGTCATAGCCGTAGTTGAATTGTCAAGCACGCAGAGTATCATATCCGCCTCGTTGTATACCGCATTTACCACGCCCGTCATACCCGAAGCAAAGAAGGTGGAGTCGCCCACAAAAGCAAAGCATACCCCGTTTTTGTCAACTCTGTTAAAGCCCTGCGCCATAGTAATTCCCGCACCCATACAAAGACAGGTGTCCACCATATCAAGGGGCATCGCATTGCCGAGAGTGTAGCAGCCGATATCGCCGCAGAAATAGCTCTTCCTGCCCTTCATAGCCTGCTTTACCGCATAGAAGGAAGCCCTATGAGGACAGCCTGCGCAAAGCACGGGAGGACGAACAGGGAGCGGGGGCATATCCGAAAGCACAAGTCCCTTTTCGGGAACCTCCCTGCCAATAAATCCGCTCAGAACCTTTGCCGCATAATCGGCGGAATTTTCACCAGCCGCCTTAACATCGCCGCTGAGCTTGCCCTTTATTTTAACATTCAGACCATATCTTCCAACCGTCTGAAGCAGCTCCTCCTCAACAAAAGGACTAAGCTCCTCAAGACAGATAACATCACTTACACCCTCAAGACATTTCAGCACAAAATCCTCGGGGAACGGATAGGGTGTAGCTATCCTGCAAAGCTTCACACCTTGAATATCCTTCAAGTATTCCTTAGCATAAGCATAGCTTATACCGCTTGCAAAAACAGCCTTTGAGCCGCTTCCCTCGCAGGTGTTGCGGCAGTAACCCGAAAAATCCTTTCCTATTTCGGGATTTCTCTTCTCGATCATCTCGTGATTTTGATAAGAAAGTCTCGGGAAAATTACCCACCTTTTCGAGTCCTTCACAAAGCCCTCATACACCTTTGGAGAAGTGCTATCCTCCACCTCAACAGAAGCATAAGCGTGGCATATGCGTGTGGTGGGTCTGAAAAGAACGGGAGTGCTGTACTTTTCCGAATATTCAAAAGCCTCCCGAATCATTTCGTAAGCCTCCTCGGGTGAGGAGGGGTCAAAAACGGGGATCCGTGCAAACTCGGCAAACCTTCTTGTGTCCTGCTCAGTCTGAGAAGAAATAGGCCCCGGGTCATCGGAGGAAACCACCACCATACCGCCCTTAACGCCCACATAAGCCAGAGACATAAGGGGGTCGGAAGCCACATTCAGTCCCACCTGCTTCATAGTGACCATAGACCTTGCCCCCGAGTAAGCCGCCGCCGCAGCCACCTCAAGAGCCGCCTTTTCGTTTACCGACCATTCAAGGTAAACGCCCTCGTGGGGATATTTGTAAATCGTTTCAACGATTTCGGAGGAAGGAGTGCCGGGATAACCCGAAACCACGTTCACACCTGCCGCAAGAGCGCCCAAAGCAATAGCGCTGTTGCCCATTATGTATTCTTTTTTCATTGCGCTGTCCTTTCGTGAGATAATACCATAATTATCTTAATTATACCACACATTTTTCCTGCCGTCAATAATTTCCAAAATATATTATAGCACAGATGTTTCTAAATGTCAATATATATTTTGTAAATTTTTCAAATAAGAAGCCGTCCCCCGAAACGGAGAACGGCATATATGATTTTACTCTGTCACACCCGAACCGATTTGATAAATTGTAATTTGGCGGCGTGTCGCCGCAGCCACCTCGTTGGGATATTTTGCAAAAAACATCTCATCTGTGGCTCGGTAACGTTTATCTGCTCTCTAAATTGGAATATGTCAGTATAATTGTTTAGATTGTAATTATAAGTAAATCCCCATTATTATCGGAGAAAGCAGCAAGATCAATGCTGCAATCACAACGATAATGCTTATTCTTAACGGCACATATTTCTTCTTTACATTAACATTTATTACACTATTTTTCTTTTTTATTATGTATCTTATTACGAGAATAATAAGGAGAATTGATACAACAACTATTACAGCCAAATAGATATATGTGAAAATAATTGCATCCGCAATAACTTTACCTAAATTCTGAAATTCTTCTGTCATTTTCTTATTACCCCATTCACATATTCCGATTTGTCACACCGATACAAAATCTATCGGCGCGGAGACAAAGCTAACCGACCCGCACAAATTTATAGCGCGACCTCGCCGCGGGGCGTCCCCAGCCAAATTACGATATGTCGAGCCAATACAAAACATATCGGCGCGGAGCCAAAGCTGACCGCCCCACACAAGCTAACAGCGCGACCTCGCCGCGGGGCGTCCCCCGCCGCCGCGAGTCGTCCCCCGCCGCTGCGAGTCGTCACCCGCTTATTGTTTTTTCAAGTCCACGCAGGCAACGATCATCTCGCCCTTTTTGTTGTAGAATTTGGAAGAAATAGTCTTACAGCTTTTGCCCGTAGCATTGCTTATGTACCAGCCGGAAATAAAGGGGTCTTCAATCTGCTCCTTGATGGCGTAGAAATAATTCTTGATGTCGTGATTAACGCCCATCAGCGCAGGGTGATAGCCTTCAAGTATCTCAACACCCGGGGTCATGACCGTGTCGGTTATCTGAAAGCCCTTGCTGTCAATGAGAAAGGCACACTCTATCTCGCTGTGCTCGTCAACATAGTCCCGAAGCTCCGCATTGTAATCGTCGTGGGTCATACAGGAAAGACGGTTCACAAGCTCATAAATAATGCGCTTGTAGCTTTCGATCATCATATTGACCACAGTAGGATTTTTTTTTGTGGAAATGTTCAGCTTCTGAGCGGCTTCCTCCACCCTGAGCCTTGCCTCGTTTGTAAACAGATAATTAAACTGCTCGGGCTTCTGGAAATAAAATCCCTGGAAATAGTCCACTCCAAGTATCATACAGGTAATTACCTCGTCCACCGTTTCAACGCCCTCGGCAACGGTCATTGCGCCTATCTGCTTTGCGGTGTTGATAATGGAGCGGAAGACCTCCTGATTGTACTTGTTGCTGTCTATCTGGGAAACGATCGCCCTGTCTATCTTGATGATATCGGGATTTATGAGCATAATGCGGTTTAAAGTGTCAAGCCCCGCGCTCACATTGTCAAGAGCGATAAGAAATCCCTTTGAGCGGTAAAAATCCACGAACATCATCAGATTATAGGAGTCCTTAACTCTTGACTCGTTCAGCTCGATAACGATATTCTGGGGAGAGATGTGATTTTCGGCGGCAGTCCTCTGAATTTCCCCCGTACCCGAGGTAATGCCGTTTAAAACCGAGGTTTCAAAATTTATAAAAAGAGACGGAGCAGAGCTTTCTGCGGAGAAGGCTCTCATAGCCTTTTCACGGCATATCCTGTCCAGGGTCAGCACAGTGCCGTCCTTTTTGGCATACTCAAACAGAAAATAGGGTGAAACTATCTCGTCCTTGTATCTTCCTCGGGAGAGGGCTTCAAGACCGATGTATTTTTTCGTGTTCAGGGAGTATATAGGCTGAAATTCAACGATAATATCCTTTTTTTCAATAATTTCACGGACGATCTCAGCGGTTACTTTCACGGTGTAATCTCCAATCTAAAAATAATTTATGTCAGCTTCTTCTGTGTCAGGATATCGGTAACAGTCTTGTTCTCGGGCTCAGCTTTGGCACAGATACGGTTGTACAGTCTGTACAGCTTCTGAGTGCTGTTTTCGATGAAGCAGTAATATATTAGGTAACAGAAATCGAGAATGAGCAGCAGACCGTCCACGATAAGAAACGGTATAAGCTCCGAAATGAAGAAAACGCACAGCCCGATAAACAGCAGCAGACAGCACATCACCGTGACGATAAGGTGAATGAGCCTTTCGTGCTGAATAAATTCTATCTGAACGAGATGTTCTCTTTTAAGCGCCTGCCAGTCGGTATTTTCGTCTTCGAGAGCAGCCTCCACCGACTTCATATAAGTAGTTATGTAGCTTCCCATATCGGTCACCCTTTCCAAATTAGTTATATTATACCATACTTTAAATTAAATTTCAATAAGATTTCGTTAAAAATTCAGAATAAATCTCTTTTGCTATTGAAATGACAGTAAGAATGTGTTATACTGAATGGGAATTTTAATAATGGAGGAAAAGAAATATGAAGAAGTTTACGGAATGGCTCCTGCTGGTCATAAAAGGAGCCTGCGTGGGCATTGCCGACGCCATTCCCGGAGTCAGCGGCGGCACGATCGCATTTATACTTAAAATATATGACAAACTGCTGGACGCTATTGATCTTAATCTGAAAAAGCTCAAAAAAAATCTGCCCTTTATCATACCTCTGGGAATAGGCATAGTGCTGGGAATTTTCCTTGCCTCAAAGGTGCTGGGATATCTTTTCGAGCACCACAACGTTCCCACACAGTTTTTCTTTCTCGGAATAATCATAGGTTCTCTGCCCGCTATCGTAAAGGAGTGCAGAAGCGCAGGAAAGCTTAAACCCGTTCACCTTGTTCCCTTTCTTATTTCGGCTGTGGGAATAATCCTCTTCAACTCCTTAAAGGAGGGCAGCGCCGCATTCGGCACAGGTCCTGTGGCAATAATCATAATGACAGTCTTTGCCGCAGCTGCAATGATAATGCCCGGTCTCAGCGGCGCACTTGTCCTTAAAATTCTCGGCGGCTATGACAATGCCATCAGAGCGGTAAGCGAACTGGATATCATAACTCTTGTTTATTATGCCATAGGAGCCGTTATCGGACTTCTTGCAGCGGCAAAAATAATAAGCATACTTCTGAAAAAGTGCAAGACGGGAACCTATTGTGCAATTCTCGGACTGATAATCGGTTCACTTCCTGCGGTATATCCGAAAGAATTTACACTTAACGGCGAGGGCATAGTCGCTATTGTGATTTTCATTATCGGTCTTGCCCTTCCCCTCGCAATGGAGCGAATGGGAAAAAAGCGTGGCACAGATGATGATAAGCCCGAGGAAAATCAACCAACGGTTGAATAAATTTCAACAGATGGTCTCTGTACAATATTTTGCATTGCCGTTATAATTAAATAAAATAATAATGCGGAGGTCATCATTATGAAAATAGTTATTTCGGAGAACATAAAAAGGCTGAGAACGGAAAAAGGAATATCCCAGGAAAAGCTTGCCGAGCATATGGGAGTAACCGTGCAGGCGGTGAGCAAATGGGAAAACGGGCTGTCTTGCCCCGATATATCGCTGATGCCCGAGCTTGGAGAATTTTTCGGCGTAACCGTAGATTTCCTGCTTACGGGTAGGGAAAGTGTAATTCAGCCAGCGTGCGGACTGCCCGATGACGGCAGGCTGCGGATAGTACAGGCAATGGGAAATAAAATTCTCACGCAGAACGAATACGACGGAAAGCTTGTGATAAAGCTTCAAATGCCTTCACCCACGGAGCAGCCAAGTCTTAATGTGGATATATGGAGCGGCTGTACAATTGAGGGTGACGTTAACGGAAATATTCAGTGCGGCGACGGTGTGATCTGCGGAAACGTGGGCGGCGGAGTGTCCTGCGGAGATGGAGTAAACTGCGGCAATGTGGGCGGCGGAGTATCGGCAGGTGACGGAGTAAACTGCGGCAACGTAGGCGGCAGCGTGACCGCAGGTGATGATATACACTGCGGCGATATCGGCGCAAACGCTTCAGCAGGGGGCGATATCGAGTGCGCTGTGATACACGGCAATGTACAAAGCTGCGAGGGTGATATCGACTGCACCGAAATACAGGGCGATGTTCGCTGCGAGGGCGATATCACCATAAACAAAGACAGACCCGACCGCAAAAGCATATTCGACAACGGTTTCTTTAATAAAAAATAGAATAGGACAAATTTCACCCCGAATATACATTACCAAAATGTATATCCGAGGTGATTTTTATGTTTGGCGGACTTATCTCGTGGCTTCTGGAGCATATGCTGTATTTTGCCCTACATATGGACAGCAGCACCGTATTCCCGAAGCCCCTGTCCGCAGAAAAGGAAGCGGAGGCATTCAAGAGAATGGCGGAGGGTGACGACAGCGCCCGAGGTGAGCTTATCGAGCATAATCTCCGCCTTGTGGCACACGTGGTGAAGAAATACTATTCCCCGAACGTTGACAGCGAGGAGCTTATTTCCATAGGCACCATCGGGCTTATCAAGGCGGTGTCCTCCTTTAACAATTCCAAATCCACCCGCTTTGCCACCTATGCGGCAAAGTGCATAGATAACGAGGTGCTTATGTATTTCCGAAGCGCCAAAAAGAGCGCCCGAGACGTCTATCTTGACGAGCCTGTGGATACCGACAAGGACGGCAACAGTATGAGCCTTATGGACATAATCGCCGAAGACGACAACCTTGTGGACAGGATAGACGTGATGATAAAATCCCGTCAGCTGTACGGCTTCATTGACAAGTGCCTTGACGAGCGTGAAAAGGAGGTCATACGCCACCGCTACGGGCTGTACGGCTTAAAGCCCCTTACCCAGCGGGAGGTAGCCGACAAACTGAACATCTCCCGTTCCTACGTTTCGAGAATTGAAAAAAAGGCTCTGGAGAAGCTCAGAGATATGTACGAATAAAATGAGAGCCTGCATTTCTGGTGCAGGCTTTTTTGGTGGTGAACAAGGATTTATGGGGAATATATTGCAGTTTTCAAATTTATCACTTTGAGTGAATAATAACACAACAAATAATATGTATCAAAAAATGATTGAGAAATTTAAAAAGGCATATATGACACTCAACATTGCTGTATAAAGTTTTGTCGCTTCAGGTATTGAAATGCAAAAGGGGATATGTTATAATATATTAAATGAAATGACCCACAGAACATTTAAAATGTCAGGGAGGAAAAAACTATGCCCAAAATAAAGCATATAAAAGCAGATCTGCTTTCCGACGAGGAGCTTACCGCCGTATCGGATATGTTCGATAACGCCGAGCGGAGAATGGACGAAAAGCTTATGGAAGAGATAGACCGCCGCAAAGAAGGTATGGTCAGAAGCAGTACGGGGTTGTGGGTACCCTATGATCCGGATAAAAAGTAAAAACAGGGCTTGCACGAAACTGTCCGTGCAAGCCCTGAAATTATTTATAATATGAAAACAGCTGACATTTTATCATACCGTTGTAAAGCTTTCTCCGCTTGTCCGCACGCTTTCCGAAGAATTTCTCAAAATCCTCGTGGGGAGCTATCACCGAGCAGGGGTGAGTCTTGTCCGCAAGGAAAACCCTGCCCATAGTTTCGTAAAGCTTTTCGGCTTCCTTTATCTCAAGAAGTCTTTCACCGTAAGGGGGATTGCATACGGTAAGGGTGTTGTCCCTGTTGACATAATTCTTGATGTCCGCCCTCTCGGCTTTTATCCTGTTTCGCACGCCTGCCTTGGCGCAGTTATCGGTGGTGAGAGCCACACACTCGGGATCAATGTCATAGCCGTAGGCGTAAAAGTCGCTGTCCCTGATAATGCTGTCCATAGCCCGTGTACGTTCCTCACGCCAAATTTCGGGGGAAATGCAGTCCCATTTCTCGGCGGCAAAGGTGCGCTTTAAGCCCGGTGCAATGTTCAGAGCCTTGTAAGCCGCCTCGATAAGCAGAGTGCCGCTGCCGCAGAAAGGGTCGCAGAAAACCGTGTCACGTCTCACCTGAGCAAGGTCTATAATGCCCGCCGCAAGGGTCTCCTTAATGGGGGCGGCGTTGGAATTTCGGCGGTAGCCTCTTTTGTGAAGCCCTGCACCCGAGGTGTCAAGGTAAATGGAAGCCTTGTCCTTTAAAATGTTGAACTGTATCTGATGAACAGCGCCCGTTTCCTCGAAATAGCTTACGTGATATACGCTTTCAAGCCGCTTCACCGCCGCCTTTTTAATAATTGACTGACAGGCGGGGAGACTCGAGAGCTGAGAGCTTATGCTGTGACCCTTAACGGGGAATGCGTCGCTTTTGCCGATAAACCGCTCAAGGGGAAGGGCTTTCACGCCCTCGAAAAGCTTGTCGAAGGTGTCCGCCTCAAACTCGCCTAAAAGTATCTGAACTCTTTCGGCGGTGGCAAGGCAGAGGTTTGCCCTCGCTATCATATTTTCATCGCCCTCAAAGGTCACACGTCCGTCGGTAACGGAAATATTCTCTCCGCCCATTTTTCTGACCTCGAAATTCAGAACGCTTTCAAGCCCGAAATGACAGGGGCAGCCAAGTTTTATTTTATCCATAAATTCAATCCTTAAATCAGCATTTTTGCTTTGGTAATGCTTCTCCCCGCCGGGGCAGGGAGAAATACGTTTTTTATCAGTTGTTTCCGTCGTCAAGCAGCTCGTTTGTAAGTCCGTCAATGTCGATAGCGTCGGGGGAGATGGTGGTAATAGCCGCCTCGGTTATTTCGGGAAGCTTGGGAGCTGCCGCAGCGCCGCCGCACTTTGTGCATATGGGAGGAACATTTGTGGACTTGTAATATCCCACATTTCCCGTAGGACAGCTTCCGCTGGCGATAAGACCCGTGTTGGAGCAGTAGTAAAGCTCCTTGACGGTATCGCACTCGGGAAATTCCGTTCTTGTGCCTGCCTCGGCAATGTCACCGAAAATATTCTTCCACAGCTGTGCCGAGCCGTAATATGTTCCCGACTTGACAGTCCTGTTGTCATCATAGCCGTACCATACGCCGCTTACATAATCGGGAGTGCAGCCTACGAAAAGGGTGTCTCTCCAGTCCTGAGTGGTACCTGTTTTGCCCACAACGGGAACATTGTTAAGCTTTGCCGCACGGCCCGTACCGTTGGGACCCTCGATTACCGTCTGCATAAGCTTGTTCATAACGTAAGCAGATTCTTCACTGATGGACTGAATGGGAGTATACTGGTGCTGCAGGATTATCTCGCCCGATGGGTCGATAACGTGGGTGTATGATGTGGGAGCGAAATATTTTCCGCCGTTTCCGAAAGGCTGATATGCCGCCACAAGCTCTCTGAGGTAGATGCCCTCGGTAAGAGCACCCACAGACATAGGCGAAAGGTTAGCGTCGTAAGCTGTAAGAGTGGATATCTGATATTTGTTCATTACAAATTCAAATACGTTAGCGGCTCCTGCACCCTCTACAAGACGGGCGGAAACGGTGTTGAGAGACCTCTGGAGAGCCTGGAAGGTAAAGTAGGAACGTCCGCTCCAAACGTTGTCCGCACTTGTGGAGCTGTAGTTTGTAGGCCATTTTCTTGTCTGACCGGGATTGTTCTCGTCGGGTATCTCAATAGGTAAGTCCTGAATGATGGAAGACCAGGTGATAAGGTTATTCTCAATGGAATATGAGTAACCCGCAAGTGGCTTGAAGCAGGAACCTGCCTGTCTCTTTGCCATAGTGGCGCGGTTGAAGATGTTGGAGCCTGCCTTCTCACCGATACCGCCTGCAACCGCAAGAATGTTGCCCGTATAGTCCATAACGATGAACGCCGACTGAGGAGGGTCGCTGAGAACGCTGTCAGAAAATGTGGTGTAGTCGCGGTATTTCTCCTCTATCTTCTCCTGCATTTCAATATCAATGGGAGTATGAATGGTGTAGCCGCCGTTGTAGAGCATATCGCTGGCGGAGTCAAAATCAACGCCGTAAAGCTCCATAAGGTCGAGAGTAACGTCTCTGATTACCATATCCACATACCAGTTCTGAATCTCGTTTGTGGTCTTATCCTGGCTAGGGTCTCTGAAATGAAGCTCCTCGTTGACAGCTTCCTCGTACTGCTCCTCGGAAATAGCGGCATTTTTGTACATTGCCTTTAAAACAAGCTCCTGACGCTCCTTGTTAGCCTCGGGGTCGGCAAATGGATTGAGCCTCTCGGGACTTTTGGGGATAGCCGCAAGGCAGGCAGCCTCGGCAAGTGTCAGCTCGGAAACGTCCTTTCCAAAATATTTGAGAGAAGCTGCCTGAATACCCGATGCGCTTCCGCCCATACCAACGCAGTTCAGGTAAGCTTCAAGTATCTCGTCCTTGGTTCGGTAGCGCTCAAGGTCGCTGGCACGGAATATTTCACGCATCTTTCTGTCCCAGTTGCTGTCATCATCGCCCGAAACGTTTTTGATAAGCTGCTGGGTAATGGTGGAACCGCCCTGCCTGCTGCTGTAGATAACGCCGCCCAGAATTTCGTTTAAGAATGCGCCGAAGGTACGCTTCCAGTCAACGCCTGCGTGCTCGTAGAAACGCTCGTCCTCGATGTAAACGAAGGCGTCACGGACGTGTCTGGGGATACGCTCTATGGATATGGGGATACGGTTTGCGGCACGGCTTATCTTTGTAAGCTCAACATCGTTGCCTTCCTTGTCCTTGCCGTAGATGAAGGTGGTGTAGGCAAGGTCAAGGCTGTCAAGGTCGATGTCTATAGGCGTGCTTTCACGGAACTGCATTACATACAGCGTAAGAGCCGCCGCAATTATGGAAACGCTTATAACCGCAATAAGGATAAGGGACAGCAGCACTGTTCCTATGACAGTAAGGGTCTTTCGTATGGGGCCTGCTTTTTTCTTTTTTCTCTTTTTCTTTTTGTTTTCAGCGGTCGAAGCCTTTTCTTCCGCCATATGGGCGGGTTTGCCTGCGGCTGCTTTCTTTTTGTTCTCGCTGCTCAAGGGTAATTGCCTCCTTTAAGGTCGCAGTATATACGGCAGATAGATCTGCACTTTGGATAGGTTTATGTAAGCGTATATAAATATATTATATCATATCTTCCCGGGCATTTAAAGGCTTTTCTGGTATATTTCATTATTTGTTAATAAATTTTAAGCATTTAAGGTAAAACTATGGTTGACGTAAAGGGAAAAGTAGTATATAATTGAAATTAGAATTTATGAGACGGGTGATGAAATGGGAAATTTCTATGAAAACGAAACGGAATGTGAAAAGTGCATATCCCTTTTCCATACTTCTTCGGGGAAAAAGAAGCAGCTGTATCTTGAGGAGGTTTGCAGATTTAAAACAAAGGCAGCGGATAAATTCTGGCAGGACAGGATAACCGACGAGCGCTTTCTGCCCTACATAATGATGTGCCGCAGCGATGAGTTTTCCGACTACTGCGCAGGAAGGCTTGATGATTTTCTTGACAGAGCGATGGAGGGAATGGAGTACAGGGACGCTGTAAACGAGCTTTATTTTCTGCTCCACGCCTGCCTTTTCAAGGAGTCGGACAAAATGACCGACATTTACGCCAAGGCGGCAAGAAATTATAAGAAGATACTGAAAATGGGGCTCAGCTGGAGCGGCGACATCATTTCTCAGACCGGTCAGCCGCCTTTTCTGTACGCAAGATATCTTGCCGAGAGGGAGCAGAACTGCGAAAACACGTTCTTCACCGCCCTCACCGACATCATCATTCTCACAATGGCAAATGCCATAGAGACAGACGGGGAGTACGAGACCTTTACAGGCAAGGTCAAGGAGCTGTATGAGCTGTACCCCGATGTGTTTGCAGAGGCTGGATTTTTCGCATATTTTATAAAGGACACCTCTGCCGCCTACGATAAATTCTCCTATCTCCTTGAGGACCCTGCAACGTACCCCAGGATATTCTGGGTCCTTGACGGTCTTTCCTGGGAAAATAACGGCTATGTACAAGGCTCGCCCACATATTTTGCAGGTCCCGACAACGAGAGACGGCATTTTTCTCTTGTAATAAACGACATTGATATCAGATGGTATAAATTCTTTGCCGAAAAGGCTTTGGGGGACGTGAAAGGTTTTACAACGGAGGACCCCTTCTTTTACAGCGTTTATCTCAGAAGCTTTTCCGTCCGAATGATAGAGCTTATCGCTCCCGAAAATGAGGAGACAATGGAATACAGCCGCAGATATTTCAGAGAAAGCGCCGTGCTTGGTGGCAATCCTGCGGATTTTGCAGGACTTCTGCAATGCGGTTGTATCAAAGATGTGGACGACCTTACGGAGCTGTGCCTTGACATAGCAAAACAGATATGCAGTGGCAGGCAGCGCTACTGCTATCATATCCTGTTTCACTTTTTCAGGGAGTTTTCCGGGGAGGACAGGCTTGCAGCAGCAGGTAAGACCGCAGAGTATCTTTCGGAGAATGAACATTCAGAGCGTCTTGCGGCTCAGAGGAATGTGTTCTTCGAGCAGTATGACGCATTTGTCCACGATGAACAGAGCTTCTTTGACGGGGAATGATCACGTCTTGCTTTTTGAATGGTGCATTTTATAGATAAGGGCGGAAATAATAGTAATGCCTATTTCCACCCCTGCGCAGATGAGAAATTCGGGGGACAGCGGCTCGGTTATCGCCGAGCCCATTATGGTTGTGAGGATAAACCCGGGAGCGGTTCCGAGAAAGGTACCCAGAAGATATTTTTTGTAATCAAATCTGAGACTTCCCATAGCAAGACTCACAATATCATAGGGCAGGCAGCTTATTATCCTAAGGAAAAAGGCTCCCGAAAAGTGGCGGTCCTTGCTGAATTCCTTGACCATCTCGATCTTTTTGTACTTTACAGCAAGCTTGTCCACCGCCTCGCTTTCTGCGTATCTTCCGATAAGGTAGGGAATGGTCGCCATTACGATTATCCCCGCAAGATTAAGGGGAATAGCAATATAAAACGGGAATATGGCTCCTGCCGCCGCCGCAATGAGCACCATAGGGAAAAAATAGGAAAGGGACTTTAAAGCGTACATCAGAAGTATAACCAATGCCGCCGCAACAGGCTCAGAGGGGGTGTAGTTCAGTATCTGCTCCAAGGTCATATGCCGAAAGCAGGTAACATACAGCGCCGCCATTATCCCTATCATCAGCAGGGGAGAAAGCTGCATAGCCCGTTTAAGTATTATTTTTATCATAGCTTTCATCTATCTCATTCTTTCATAAATGTAAATTTATGTAAAACAAACAGTAAATATCCGATAAGTCTATTATATCACCCTCCGTCATATTTTCAATAGCTGTTAAGTGATATAATTGTGTTAAAAAGATGAAAGTCATAAAATTCCTTGTATTTTGAGGAAATTCGTGCTATAATGTAAACAGTCACCAAAACAGCGCTGTTAAAATGCAGCGCAAAGGAGGCATTATTTTGTTTGACTATACAGGCTGTGAATGTAAGTCCTGCGGAAAGAAATTCACCTCTGAGGACGATATAGTTGTCTGCCCCGAATGTGGCACGCCCTATCACCGTGAATGTTTTAAAAAAGAGGGAAAATGTATAAACGCCGAGCTTCACGAAAGCCACAAAAGCTGGAAGGAAACTCACGAGGAAGAAAAATCGGGAGCCGTTTGCAAAAAGTGCGGCAATTCTCTGAAAGACGACCAGCTTTTCTGCGACAAGTGCGGCGCGCCTACCGACTTTTTCTTCTCACAGGGCGGAAAGCCCGATGAAGCGGCAAGAGAGCAGACTCCGAATTCTGAAAATATTGACAGTGCAATGGAAAATGTCTATCCCTATATGATAAATTTCTCCGACCCGCTCTGCGGCTTCAATCCCGACGAGAAGTACGACGATACCGTTACCGTCAGGGATATGGGGGATTTTGTAGGCTCAAACACTCATTATTATCTGCCGAAATTCAGAAATATGCGGCATCTTAATTTAAAGCTCAGTATGAATTTCCCTGCAATGCTTTTCCCCGAGCTTTATTTTGCCTATCGCAAAATGCCGCTTGCCGCCGTGCTTGTGCTGATACTAAAGACCATAATCAGCTTTCCTGCCGTGGCAATATCCACTCAGACGATGTTCGGCGATGAGATGTACCGAACTATGTTTTCCCAGCTGTATCCCTTTCTTTCGGAGTACATTGACAAGCTGCTTTCCCTTAATCTGACCCACGGTTCATTTATGACGCTTTATAATTTTACAAATATCCTTGATTTTGTGGGCATTTTCATTTTTGCGGGATTTTCCAATTATCTCTATTACCGTCACTCTCTGAACAAGGCTTCGCAGATAAAAAATCAGGCGTTATCCTCGGGTGGCAATGTTTCCTTTGCATTAAAACAGGGCGGAGGAGTTTCGGCGGCTATGCTGATACTGTTCATCGCCCTTGATATAGTAATGCAGTTTGTCTCGATCGCGGCTGTTTTTCTTCTTGTGTAATGCCGCTTGACAAGGCTCTTAGGATATGTTATAATTTTACAAGTTTTTTATATATGGAGGAAAATCAAATGGTTATTATCGAAATGGAAAACGGCAAGCAGATAAAGCTTGAGCTTTATCCCGACAAGGCTCCCATCACCGTGGAGAATTTTGAAAAGCTCGTAAAGCAGGGCTTTTATGACGGACTTATTTTCCACAGAGTTATAAGCGGCTTTATGATTCAGGGCGGCTGTCCCGATGGTACGGGTATGGGCGGCCCCGGCTGGCATATCAAGGGCGAGTTTGCTTCAAACGGCGTTCAGAATGACATAAAGCACACCAGAGGAGTTATTTCAATGGCACGTTCTATGATGAAGGACAGCGCAGGCTCCCAGTTCTTCATTATGCACAAGGACGCTCCTCATCTTGACGGTGATTATGCCGCATTCGGCAGGGTTGTTGAGGGAATGGACGTTGTTGACGAGATCGCTTCCTGCCAGACCGACTACAGCGACAGACCCGTTGAAGAGCAGAAAATGAAGAAGGTTTATATTGCAGACTGATCTGCTGCCTGAAATAATGACCGCCGCCTGTGATGAATTTCTCACAGGCGGCGGTTTTATGTATAAATGATTTTTACAGAAGCAAAAGCTGGTTTTCTTTTGCAATTCGCTTGATACGGTATATCTTGCGCTTTTTGTCCTTTTTAAATCTGTTTCTGTCCTCCTCGAAGGCGGTGCCGCCCAGGGAAACCGAAACGTCGGGAGCGGAGCCTGCCGCAGTCATACCCGCGCCGCTTCCGATATTTTCGGCGGAAACGGAAATGTCGGGGTCCTTGTAGGCAACCAGAGCAAAAACAGAAAAATGCTCGGTGTTAAAGGAGACGGTGTCTTTTCTGATCTGTCCGTCCAGGATAGCGATAGAGCCGTCGTCCTCAAGACGAATGACCTTGAGATCGTCCAAATGGTTTTGCATATCCTGTGGGATAGGCAGGGTGATATCGGCGGAATATCCTTCGGAAAGCTGAAGCATATAATTTTCTTCGGTAGTGTAGACAGAAACGTCCACAGGCTGTATATTAAGCTCCTCAGTGGAAATCCCATAGCTTCTGAAAGCCGAAACAACGTCCTCAAGATACCTGGGAGACTGCTTGAAATCGGCGGTAACATTTTTTTTCAGTGTGCGGATATTTAAAGTGATATCATAATCGCCGTACTCCTCTGCAAGACCTGCCATAGTGACCCTTTCGGCTATTTCTTCGGGGGTGGCGGCAGTTCTGGATTTGGGGGGAAGCTTAACCCAGGGCTTAGGAAGTTCCTTTACCTCCTCCTGCGCTTCCGGCTGCGCAGCTTCATTTTCATCTGCAAATACGGCAGTACCCGAAAACGGTGCGGTCATAAAAGCGAATGATACGGAAAGAAAAGCGGCAGCAATACGGCTTCCGAGTGGGCGGAAGGGGGCGCTTACAGCTGCCTTGAGCCTTTCACCGGCTTCGCATATTTTAAGTCTTACAAATTCTGCGGAGTATATTACGGATACGGCGGCAAGGCAGGGATATTTTGCCCAGCTGTGCCTGCGGGCAAAGTCAACAGCCGCTTCTGCGCGCATATTCGCTTTTTCCGATGAAATGAGCATAGTTATCTTCCTTTTTATTTATATATATTTATATTATACCCTTTTTCGAGTATAATGTCAAGGATTTTTCCGCAAAATACGTAAAAAAAGAGCGCCGAAAGGGGGGGTGCCTCCTTTGCCGCTTCGTTGGTTAAAATGCGAAGCGGACAAAGTGTGGGGCACGGTACCGATATTTCTTATTTATCGGTACTGTCTTAAAATCAGCGCTCTTTATAAAGTTTATCTCTTTTATTTTTCCGTTTTGTTGTTTTTCTTTATCAGTTTACAAGCAGACCTGCAAGACCCTGATTTACCTTAGCCTGATCCCAGTCCTTGGGAACCAGCATATAAACCACGCCGCCGTTGTACTGAGGAGTGAGTATCACATCATCAGCACTCTTGGTTGAGGGCTTGTTGGAGTAGATAGTGTAGTATTCAAATGTACCTGTGTCGGCATTGATGAGGTCATTTCTCTTGAGAACATTGAATTTCTCGGGGAGAAGCATATACTTTGTGGTGCTTTCCCTGGAGTTGTACCACATCCAGATCTTGTCGCTTGAAGCAATGGAAACGGGGTAAGATGTTGTGATGGAGTAGTAAGCTGAGGAAGAAGTTCCCAGATCCTTGTTGATATAATCCTTTAACAGGTTTTCGTCATATCCGGGAGGAACAAGCATATATCTTGTAGTCTGCTTGCCGTCAACGACCTTTGTCCACTTCTGTACGGTGTAATACGAATACTGGGATTTAGGCTCCACAGTGTAGATGAGCCAGGGCTCGTAAACGCCCTTGAAAGCTGCAATAGCGTCATTTACCTTTGCTTCATCGTAGTTTGCGGGAGCGAGAACATAATATGTCTTGCTTACGCCCTGAATGGTAATGGGGAAGCTGATTATCTGGTCGTTGGAAGCCTTCAGAGTGGGTCTCGACTCACTTACGGAGTAATATCCGCCGTAGTTCACGCCTGAATCTGCGGAGATTATCTGATTGAGCTTATCCTCGGAGTAGCCGAAGGGGAGAAGGATATATCTTGTTACAGCCTTGTAATTAACAGTTGAAGTCCAGCTCTTAACAATGTCTGTAGAGAGGAATTTCTTGTTCTCGGGAGATTTGTTGTAAACCTTCCAGTATTCTATAGTGCCTGTGTAATCAGCCACAACGGTGTTGTAGGAAGGTGTGTCGGGAGAAGCGGGGAGAAGAACGTATCTTGTTACAGCCTTTCCGTTCACTGTAGCGGAGAAAGTGGAGATCGTATCGTTTGAAGCGGTCTTTGAAGGCTGAACATCGTAAACTGTGTAGTATTCGTAGGACTTGCTGTCAGCAGCGACTGCGGAATTTGCCTTGGCAATGTCGTAGCCGGAGGGAACAAGCATATACTTCATTATCATTGTCTTGCTGTCTGTCCAGCGAAGAATGCTGTCGCCCGTAGCCTGTCTTGCGGGAGGAGTTGTTGATACTGCGTAATATCCCGAGCCTGAAACGGTAATGGATATCTGTCTCTTAACAGCAGCATTGTCCTTGCGTGTGATTGTGAGAGTGGTGGTGCCTTCCTTCAGTCCGGTAATTCCCAGAGTGCAGTAGCCGTCCTTCCAGGTGCCCTCTGTAAGCTTTGCTATGGAATTGTCGGAGAATGAATAATTTACCATACTGTTCTTGTCGCTGTAAATAACAACGGAAGCAAGAGTATCAACCTTTGTGGTAACAGATGTCTGGCTTGAAAGAAGAACAGCGTCATCACCCTTGACTGTGACCTTGATGGTAGTGTAAACATCGGGATACTTTGTCATAGATATCTTGACGGTAGTGGAACCCGAACCCTTGGCGGTGAGCTTGAGACGGATATCGTCATTTTTCCAGGGCTTGACCCAGGAAGCGGTAACAATGCTCTTGTCGCCCGAGGTAGCCTTGATGCCGTGAGAGCCCTTTGCCCTTACGGTAACGTACTGCACATCGTCCTTTTCCATCTCAACGGATTTGGTGCTGAGGGAAAGCTTGCCGCCGACTACCTTGACATTGCAGGTAAGAAGCGTGCCGCCGACGTTAGCGGTAATTGTAGCGGTACCAACGCTTTTGCCAACGACCTTGCCATTGCTTGAAACGCTTGCGACCGAAGTGTCCGAGGACGACCAGGTCGCGCTTGAGCCGTCGGTTACCTTTAACGTTGAGCTGTAACCCTTAGTAATGGTAATGCTCGAAGCGTTAAGCCCCAGAGCGGAAGCCTCCGAGGGAAATGCAGCGAATGTCAGCGCCAGCAGAAGTGCAAGCAGGATACTGACTGCCGCTTTCAATTGTTTTTTTGTTGCTGTCATTATGAAGTTCCTCCTTTTTTAATGTTAGCTTTGTCTCTATAAATGTATGGAGATATGCTCCTTACCATAAATTTTAACATTTACAGACTGCAATGTCAATAAAAAATGTGCTATAATACAGTAACAAACGGGAAACAAATAGTTACACTTCGGTTACAGCGGTTACGAAGCAGAAAAGCCGGTGTTCCGCATAAAGGAAAGGCAGATGGCAATATGAGAGCGAGGATAATGAATACCCCCAAGGAAAAGATGATAATATACGGTTTTGACGAAGAGAAAACGGAGAAATTCCGTCAGACTGCAAAGCGTATGAAAACGGAGCTTTCGGTCTTGCCTCCGGAAAGCGCAGGGGAGCAGGTGGGATATCTTGCAGGCTTTGCGGGATTTTCACCGAAGGAGGGCGAAAAAATAACAGACAGCAGGCAATGCGTGATATTTTCCTGTATGGACGGTAAAAAGCTCAGCCAAACCGTTGACCATATGCGCTCAAACGGACTGGGGGGCATACCTCTCAAGGCGGCAGTGACTCCCACAAATCAGAAAATGACTCTTACGGAGCTTATGGACGAGCTTGAAAAGGAACACCGCATAATGCATAAAGGAGAGGAAGAGCGGAATGTATAAGTATGAAACTCATATGCACACAATGGAAGCCAGCGCCTGCGCTCATTCCACAGGCGCGGAAATGGCAGATAAATATAAAGCGGAGGGCTATGACGGCATATTCATAACCGACCATTTCTTTAACGGAAACAGCGCCGTGCCCCGTGACCTTCCCTGGAAAGAGCGTATAGAGCTTTTCTGCAAAGGCTATGAAAGCGCTTTAGAAAGGGGACGTGAAATAGGACTTGACGTATTTTTCGGCTTCGAGTACGGCGACGGCGGCTCCGATTTCCTGATTTACGGGCTTGACAAAAGCTGGCTCCTTGAGCACGACTATATCCTTGAAATGGAGCTTACCCGTTTTCTTGAGCTTGCCCGCTCGGACGGAGCCTTTGCGGTGCAGGCACACCCGTTCAGGGATTACCCCTATATCAGAGCAACCAAGCATTGTCCCCATTTTGTGGATGCCATCGAAATAATAAACGCCTCCCACCCTCTCGATACCCCATTTAATTCCCACGCCGCCGAATTTGCAAAGTGGTATGACCTGCCCGTCACCGCAGGTTCGGACGCCCATAATACCACAGACAGATGGTTCGGCGGAGGAGTGGAGAGCAATACCCAATTCAAGTCATATAAGGACTACGCAGAAGCCGTAAAAAGCGGCACACTTAAACTGCTTGACAGAAAAAATTGATTGGAGATGAAAAAATGAGCATAAGAGGCGATAAAGCCAAAGCATATTTTACCCGCGGCTATAACTGTGCCCAGTCCGTCCTTATGGCATTCTCGGACATAACAGGGCTTGACGAAAGAAACTCTGCAATGCTTTCCTCGGGCTTCGGCGGCGGAATGGGACGAATGAGAGAGGTCTGCGGCGCAGTTTCGGGAATGTTTATGGCGGCAAGCCTTGTCAGCGGCTATAACGACCCTGCCGACCTTGAGGGCAAGAAGCGGACATATCAAATGATACAGACCCTTGCGGAAAAATTCAAAGCCCAAAACAAAAGCATTATCTGCAAAGAACTTTTGGGTCTTGAAAAGCCCGAGGGAACCCATATCCCGGAACAGCGCACATCGGAATATTACAAAAAGCGTCCCTGCGGCGATCTTGTAAAGGACGCAGCGGAGATACTTGAGGAATATTTCAAATCAATCGGCAAAATAAAAGAATGATAACAAACGGGACTGCTGCATATCATTTGCAGCAGCCCCGTTTTTTCGGGATAATGCTATATTTGTATCAAGCCTTGCCCTCCGCCTCCTCAAGACTGCCGTAGCCGTACATTTTAACAGACCGCTCCATTATCATACGGGCAAGATTTTTCTCCTCATTGTTTACGGAAACGATAAAGCCGCCGTACAGCTTCAATGTCATATCCGAATAGGTGGAAAGCTCGCCCCTGAGATAGGTCTCGTAGGAGGTCTGAAGGGGAGTGTCCTCGTAGGTGTGAATGACCCTTGCACCTCCTGCAAGCTTCGGGAACTCTGCCGCAAATTCCTCCATCCAGCCCACCTGAATGGAAATGATAGCTTCTCTCAGAGCCGCCTTTTCCTCGGAAATTTCGGGCAGACTTTCCCTCACCTCCGCAAACCTCGCAGGAGCGGTGGACTCCATCATATACCCGTACTTTTCACGAATGGGGTTCCTGCCGTCATCATAAGCCGCCCTGAAATCAAGGAGCAGTGAGCGCAAAAGCTCCTCGTTCCAGCAGTAATACTGACTTCTCCGCATAATGGAAAAGGTCTCCCAGTCGTCCTGACAGTCGGCTCTGCCGCCCTCGTTCTGCACCTTGTCAAACCATTTCCATTCCATAGAGATTATTTCCTCGGAAATGATAACTCTGTCCGCAAATGCGGAAATCTCCTCTGCAAGCCGGGGAAGAAAATCCTCATTGCTGTCTGTGATAAGCTGATAACGCACCTCGTCTTCCAGCATAAGGCATATCTTCTCAATGTTCTTTTGAACATCATTGCCCTTTGAGATATCACTTATCATATCTGCAATTTCACCGAGACGGGGGAGCTGTCCTGCGCTCTTAAACAGCCACTTGCTGTAGGGCGCATATTTTTTGCACAGGATATGCGCTGCCCATGCCGCGCTCTGCATAAAATCACTCAGAGCAACAAACGCCGCTGCATTATCCCCACGCTGTAAAGCCCTCGGGTAATTGTACTGACCGCTCTGCCCCGCAAGAGCAAGCTGCTGAGCCAGTTTTTTTATTCTCACCGCTTCGGGCTGAGATACCCTTATCCGTCTGCGTATATCCTCAAACTCACCCGAATAGTCCATATAAATTTCGCCATTCACAGCACAGGCAAGGAGCGAGTCATCGGTGCCCAGCCATTCATCAAGCCCCTCGGGAACACGACCGCAGCCCGTAAATTTCCGCAGGAAATCCGATATCCGGACAACACCCGTCCGACCCGTCCCGTGAGGGGTGATAAGCCGCTGTATACCCATATATGTTTTGGGGAGCAGGTCATATGCCGCCTGCAATTCCGTTCCTATCTTCTCATAGGTCTCATCGTCCACCCAAATCACAAATGAGGGACCGAAATCGTGGTCTGCGGAAAGTTCATCATCAAATCCTAAGCACTCCGAACCCTCTCCCGCAAGACCGCAGGCAATTTTGTCAAGATATTCGGGGAAATTTCTCCTGAGCATTGGTCTGCCGAAGGCTTCAAAATACCGCCTGCAAAGCTCTGCCCCCTTTAAAACGGGTCTGCCGCCCGCTTTTTCATAAGCCGCAGACAGATTGCCCGTAACCGTATCATAGAAATTATTCCTGCCCATATGAAGCTCAATTTCCGACAAAGCCGCTTCGTAATACTCCGCCGCCTCGGCATATTTCTCTTCGCTGAACAGTATGTCGCCCATAGCCGCCAGAGCAGCGCTGTAGTGGAAATCCGAGGGAGAACGACCCTTGAAAATTTCAATGGCGGGGGCAAGAACTTTCTTTGCCCTGCCGCAGTCGTGAAGCCTTATAAGGCATACTGCAAGGTTTGAACGGGAAATAGCAGAACGTATCTCACCGTCGGGGGAACGCTCTGCAATTTCCAGAGCCTTTTCAAGGCAGCCCTTTGCGTCCTCCCACCTTCCTGCCTCCTGGTGAAGCAGAGAAAGATTATTGTAATAGCTTGCAAGCAGCCCCTCCTCCTCGGGAAATTTTTGGAGCATATCCCAAATTTTGTCATAATATTCATAGGCATCGGACAGTTTTCCCGAAGCCCTGCACGCATTTGCGGAATTGAGCAGAGCCGCGCATTTTCGGGGCGTTTCGCCCTCCCCGATAATGTCAAGCAGCTCCTCGGAGCGGCGGCAGCACTCGAGTGACTGCTCAAATTTTCCGCAGTCACGGTAAAAGCCTGCCAGCTCGTTGTAAATGGTAATCTCAATGTCTGTCCTGCCTTCGCTGTGAGCCTGTTCAAGACAGGCGTTCATATACTCCTCAGCTTCGTCCAGCCTGCACTGATGAAGCAGTTCATCTATCCTTTGAAGAATTTCACCCACGTTCATAAAAAGACCTCCTTTAAAAAATCGCCTGCACCCCAAAAGAGCGCAGGCAGAAAAACTCACTTCAGAAATCCGTCAATTATCTTCCTCTCCGCCTCTTCCTCGGTGAGACCGAGAGTGCGGAGCTTGATTATCTGCTCGCCTGCTATCTTGCCGATAGCCGCTTCGTGGATAAGCGAAGCGTCAAGGCTTGAAGCGTTCAGAGCGGGAGCGGCGTTCACTCTGCCGTTGTCCGCAAGTATGGCATCACATTCGGAATGACCTGTGCAGCGGCAGTTTCCGTTAATGACCGACTTGTACTCCTGATAGGAATTGCCCTTTGCCACCGAGCGTGAAACAAGGTCAACTCCGCTGTCGTCGCCGTCAAGTGTAACGTCAAAAACAGACTTAGCAGTCTCGTTGTTATCGGTCATAAGTCTTTCTCTTATCACAAGCTTAGCCCCTGCGCCCAGACGTGCAGAGGTGGAGCGGTCGGAGCTTGTAACGCCGCTTATCTGCATAGTGTCCATCTCCATATAAGAGTTTTCGCCCATAGTAACATCGGTAACGGGGTTTATCCGCTTTGCGCCGCTGCCCTTTCCCGTACCGATGTGTTTTTCCTTGTAAAGCACCCTTGCATTTTTGCCGATGAAGAAGCGGTGAATGCCGTTGTGTCTTGACTCCTCCTCGTCGTCGCTGTGAACGCCGCAGCCTGCCACGATAATGACATCCGCACCCTCCTCAACGATAAAATCGTTGTAAACAAGGTCGTCCACTCCGCCCTTTGTAATGCAGGCAGGGATATAAACTGTTTCCTTCTGAGCCTTTGCGCTTATTTTAATGACAATGCCCGGGTTGTCGGTCTTAGGCTCTATCTTTATATTCTCCGAGGACTGCCTGCCTGCGCAGCCGCTGTCCTCTCTTATATTGTAAGCTCCCTTGAAGCTGCCGCCGTCCCAGTCGGAAACGACTTTAAGAAGCTGACCGGTTATCTCGTTCATAGCTTAACATTCCTCTTTTCTTGTCTTGCCCAAAGGACATTTTGACTTTGTATCGCCCTTTAAGATACGGGGCAGGATATCCTCTCTGCTGCCCTGCGCCGTTACCTTGCCGTCGGCAATGACAGCAATGTGGTCGGCTATCTCCATTATCCTCTCCTGATGGGAAATTACCAGCAGGGAGCGGCTTCCCTCGCTTTTGAGCCGTTCAAATGCGGTGATAAGATTTGAGAAGCTCCACAGGTCAATGCCTGCCTCAGGCTCGTCAAATACCAGCATGTCCGCATTTTTTCTTGCAAGAACAGTGGCTATCTCAATGCGCTTGCTCTCGCCTCCCGAAAGGCTTGAGTCCGCCTCTCTGTCCATATATTCCCTTGCGCAAAGCCCCACTTCTCCGAGAAGTGAGCATATCCTGTCCTCACTGAGCTTTTCCTCTGCGGAAAGCTCCAGCAGGTCTCTTACGGTAAGACCTTTAAATCTCACAGGCTGCTGAAATGCATATGCAACGCCTTTCTTCGCCCTTTCGGTAATGTTCCGGGAGGTGATGTCCTCCCCGTTTAAAATAATGCTGCCGCCGCAGGGCTCATACAGACCTGCGATTATCTTGGCAAGAGAGGTTTTTCCTCCTCCATTGGGACCCGTCACAACGGTAAGCTTTCCGTCGGGAACGGTAAGGTCAATGCCTTTAAGTATCTCCTCGCCCTCGGGAAGCCGCCAGCGTATATCTTTAAGCTCAAGCATTTTTTTCGTCCTTTCGTTTTCGGGATATTTGCAAAAAAATCCATATGCATATAATTATACTATGCAGATATATTTTTGTCAATATATGGAGCCAACAGAAAGTATGAATATAGTGTTAACCCTCATTCGCCGTTTTCTTCAATATTTTCTGAAAAAACTTTGCAAATATCTATTCCATTTTGAGAAAAAATATGATATAATTACATTATCTATAAATTCGCATCAAGCAAATCGGGAGAAACAAAGATGAACAAATACAAAAAGCTAATGGGCAACACGCTGATATTCGGCATAGGCAGCTTCGGAGCGAAATTCCTGGGCTTCTTTATGACAATGCTCTACACCCGCTGTATGACCGAGGCGGAGTATTCAACAGCGGATCTTCTTTATAATACGGTGAACGTCCTTGTTCCGCTGGTAACGTTCAGTATGGCGGACGCCGTTATACGTTTTGGAATGGACAAGGACTACGACCCCAGAAGGGTCTTTACCTGCGCAAACGTCAGCGTGCTTCTGGGTATGACTATATTTATGCTGTTTACCCCCCTTATCGGAAAGAACGAAACTATCGGCTCATATACTTTCCTGCTTTACATCTACTGCTACTTCTCCTGCTTCAGACAGATGGCTTCACAGTTTGTGAGAGCAAGGGGATATGTAAAGCTTTTTGCCGCCGACGGAATACTCACCGTCCTTGTGCAGGTCATAAGCAACCTTATTCTTATTTGGGGATTGAAGCTTGGTGTCACAGGCTATGTTGTCTCCTTTGTTGTCTCCGATGTAAGCTCACTGCTGTTCCTCACAGCCGTTGCGGGGCTTCACAAATACGTTGACGCATTCTATATCGACAAAAAGGTCATAGGGGAGATGCTTAAATTTTCCGCACCCCTTATCCCCACCTATCTTCTTTGGTGGGTGACCTCCGCCTCGGACAGATGGTTTGTCATCAATATGGTAGGAGACACGGAAAACGGTATCTATTCCATTGCCTACAAGCTCCCCACCCTCCTTATGCTCGTCACCACAATGTTCTATCAGGCGTGGCAGATGTCCTCGATCGAGGAGCGAAACAGCAGGGGACTGGGAAAATTCTACGAAACTGTTTTCGGAGCATATTCATCTCTGCTCTATATCGCCGCCGCAGGACTTATTATGCTCTGCAAGCCCCTTACCCTTATTCTTACGGGAACCGCCGAGGGAAGCAGATTTCAGGAGGCATATGTGTTCACACCTATCCTTATCATTTCAATGATATTCCAGTGCTTCTGCCAGTTCCTTTCATCTGTCTACACTACTAAAAAGCGCTCGGTAAATTCCTGCGCCACAGCCTTTGTTGCCGCTGCGGTGAATATTATCCTCAATTTCCTGCTCATACCTCAGTATGGCGTCTGGGGAGCAGCGATTGCCACAGCTGCGTCCTATTTTGCCTGCTTTGCGGTCAGACTTTTTGACGCAAGAAAGTTCATCTTCTTTAAAGTGGACTATTTCCGTTTCCTTGTAAATACGGTGATAATAGTCTTTATGTGCGTTATAACCGCAAAGCAGCCCAGCGTTTATTGGGTGGGACTTATCTTAGGCTTTACAGTGTGCCTTGTATATAATTTTGACGCTATTATCAAGACCCTGCGGAAAATTCTCAGCAGAGGCGGCAGACAAAACGAAAATGCGACTTAGTAATATTTCAAAAGTCTACGGGGATATCACCGTTTTCGACGACCTCTCCGCAGAACTTCCAAACGGCGAAGTTACGCAGATATCGGGTGAGTCGGGCTGCGGCAAGACTACTCTTTTGCGGATAATTGCAGACCTTGAGGACTATTCGGGGGAGATAACCGAGCGCCCCGCCGGAAAAATATCCGCCGTATTTCAGGAGGACAGGCTTTTTGAGGAGCTTTCCGCCCTTGAAAATTGTTATCTTGTCCTGCAGGGTAAGCCGCAGTTTGATATTGCCGAAGCCCTTGTTTCCACCGGGCTTTCACGGGAGGACATAGCCCGTCCCGTAAAGGAGCTTTCGGGAGGAATGAAGCGGAGAACGGCGATAGTCCGCTCTCTCTGCACAGATTTCGGCATACTTATGCTTGACGAGCCGTTCAAGGGCATAGACAGGGAAAACAAGCTGAAAACAGCCGCTCTCATAAAGGCGCATACCAAGGGAAAAACGGTGCTTCTTGTGACCCACGATACAGCAGATATGCCCCTTGAGACCCACTGCGTTCTGAGCCTTTACGGGATATGTAAAAATGCACAAAAATAATTTTGAAATTTTACGGGAATTTTCATAGAAAATGTCATTTTCTATGGACATTTCCGTATTTTTGTGCTACAATATATATGTATAACTGTCGTTATTTACTCACATTTACATAGATAGGACGGTCTGGTTATGGATTTTAATACTCAGAGAAAAATTGTAAGGAGGCTTGAAGAAGCAGGGAAAAATCCTCTGCTTTTCCTGCCCTGCCTTATTGCAAAATATGCGGTGATACTGTTTATGTCGGCTTGCCGCGCTGTTGATATGGCTCTGTCGGACAGCGAGGGAAATTTCCTCGGAATAAAGCATAAGCAGAAGGCGAAAAAGGCTTACGGCGATGTGCCCGTTACGGGAACGGACTTCTTTTCCGAAAAGAAGCCTGTCCGCAAAGCCGCTCTGCCTTTCCGTCCCCTGTGGCAGAGGGCAATGTCCCTCCTGCTTGCCTGCGCTTTTGTTTCTATGAGCGCGGAGATAACGGCGAGTGCGGAAATAATTAGGGAAACTGTAATTGTTGATTCGATTTCAGAAATTACTTCGGATTATTTTACAAACAAGGGCTATGATTTATCAAGTATTTCCGAGCTTGACCTTTCTACAAACTATAACAATTCGTCTGAATATCCTGTTAATGTACATTCAAATGCATTTAGAGGAATGAACGGGCTTACCACTATTACACTCGGCTATTCTTCAAATATGGTCTTCTCGGAGAATATAAATTCTGTTGCTCCAAATGCTACTGTATTCGTCAAAGCACAAAATGAAAATGAATACAACGATGCTCGCAGTAAAATAAATTCGGAAAATGCTGATGTTGTTTGGGACAAGAATAATGTATTTTACAGCGAGATTCCCAATGGAGTTGATAATTTTAAGGCATATAGTGCCGCTAAAAATACGGTTATTCTTGAATGGACGGAAAATGAAACTTATGCAGGTTACAATATTTATAAATATGATATGGGAAAGTATTCTCTCATAAAATCCATTTCAAGCTCAGAGGTCAAAACCGTTTCTGTTGACGGCAAAGCAGAGGTGCGCAGGTATGAATATCCTGCAACATCTGCACTTACTTATGCGATACGTCCATATAAAATGGTCATAAAATCAATTGATGAAAGTAATTATACTGCAAAAATAGCATCAAAGCGATATAGTGAAAAAAGCAGTGCTGCCCCTCTTAATACAGGAAAACCTACACTTACCTATACACAGAGCAATAAAAGAATCACTCTGCACGTAAAAATGCCGGCAAACAGTTCTGCTCCAAGCTATTACATTCTTTTTTCAAGAGACAGCAATGAAAATGAATTCCATATTTTAAAAAAATTTAATCATTCCAACTTTAATTCAGCAGGAGAATATGATTTCACTGACCCCAATTTATATTCGGGCGGCACAAGGAGTTATGATGTAATTGCATATTATGATGTCTTTGGGAAGAATATTGAAACATATCCTGATTCTGTTACATCTACTCCCGAGTACACTTTGACAACCTCAGGCAGAATTGACGTTAGCTCAGTACAGCTCAATCCTCCTCAGCATCTTACGGTTACACCTATCAGAAACAATGCAACGTCAGACTGCTATTCCGGTTGGAGCTTATCGTGGGACGCTCCTGAGGATTCAAATGAAATAATAAGTTCAATTTCTTACATTGTATATGCAAACGGCGTTGAGGTTGCACGCACTTATGTTCCAAATGCTGTGATAGCTGTAGATGACAGTAATATTGTTCAAGGAGAGGATATTACATTCAGCGTTTCTGCTGTATGTGATGGTATTTCTCCAAGTGTTCCTCTTAAAGCTGATGAAGTTAAAGTTTCCAATGAGTGCGTTGAACTATTAGATAAAAAAGGCGGAAATCAGAAAGCAAACCTTATTTTCAAGGCAACAGGAAAAGATACTACTACTCAATATACTATTTGGGGAAAGAGCAATCAGACCAATACAACAACAAGAATTGCGGCAGGAGAAAAGTTCAAAACATTCCGCCTTGACGATGAGAACTGTACGGCTAACGGTAATGGCAAATATACTTATACCCTTACAGGTCTGACCAATGATGTAACATATGATTTTTGGATCACTTCAAATGCTGCAAATGTAAATTATCCTTCAAAAATATTGTCTGTCACTCCATCTCAGGCTCCTCAAGAACCTTCGGAAGAAGATGGAATGATTGTTGACGAGTTTGAGAATGGAGCTACCATTACTTGGAAACCTGTTTATAAGGAAGATGAGAGTCAAGAAAAGGTTGATGGATATTTAGTTACTATTGAAAAGATAGAAACCGGAGAGATAATTGTATATAATGACCCTGTTGATAAGAGTACATATACAATTACAAAACTTGAAAATGATAAGACATATCGTGCTACAATAAAATCGTTCATTGATGTTGAAGGTACTCGAATTGAAAGTGTTGCTTCAGCAAAAATTGATTTCACCCCCACCGTACAGGTAGACGATGTTCTGAACCTCACCGTCACCCCCTCGGGCAAGGTAATGAACATCAGCTGGACAGCGGTCAAGAATGCTACCGAATATATCCTCACAAGGACAAATCCCGACGGCAGTCAGAGCGAGATTTACAAGGGCAACAAGACCTCATTTACCGATAGTTATGTGGACAATAACACCGTGTACTTATACAAGGTAAAGGCTGTGCGGACGGTTGACGGAAAGGATTATGTCAGCGACTACAGCTCCGAGCAGCGCGGAATGATAACCTATTCCCTGACCTCTGTTCAGGGACTTACCGCTGCAGGCGGCGACGGCTGTGTTATCCTTAAATGGGATAAGGTTGATGGAGCGGACGGCTACTACGTTCAGTATTCAAACAAGGACGCAAACAGCTGGACGACCATTGCAAATGTGGGACAGACCACATTCACCCACACGGGTCTCAAAAACGGCGACGTTTACGATTACCGCATTATTCCCTATGTGACTATAAACAACAAGGAAGAGTCCGCCGATACCTTTGCTCAGAAGGTAACAGGCAAGGCAGGCATAAATCTTCCCGCACCCACAGACTTCACCGCAACCGCGGGAGACGGTCAGATAACCCTTAAATGGAGCGCTGTTAAGGGCGCAGAGGGCTACTGTGTATATCTTGTGGCATATGACGGCTCGTCCTATCTCCTTGACAAGGTTTCAAAAACCACCGCTATACATACAAATCTTTCCAACAATACCACCTTTACCTACAAGGTCTGCGCATATAAATACGTGGACGACACATTGGTCGAGGGCGATTTCTCGGTAAGCAAGACCGCTACCGTAGGAATTGAGCTGAACGCTCCCACCGATGTTACCGCAAAGGCAGGCAACGAGCAGATCACCCTTTCCTGGAAGAAGTCTGACGGAGCCGAGGGATATGTGGTTTATGCTTACAATATAGCTCAGATGTCCTTTACTCCCGTTGGTATCGTTACGGGCACAAGCTTCGTTCACACAGGACTTACCGCCGGCAGGGAATACACCTATATGATAGCTGCATACAAGAATGTTAACGGCAGTGTGGTATATTCGGGATATTCCCTTTCAGTAACCGCAACGCCTACTTCTTCGGGCGGAACAAAGCCCTCCGACAACAGCAGCGCCGAGGCAGGAGATTACCGTATTTACATTACGGGAACCACTCCCTACGGAATGTCTAACAGCAATATTATCTCCGCTTTTGCAGGCAAGGGCGCATTTAATACGGATATTGACGTGAGATTTACCCTTAGCCCCGATACTGTTACCTCCGTTCAGGACGTGCTTAATTTCTACGGTGAGGGAATTGAAAGCTTCCTTATTTATCCTATGGATATCGCAATTTACAACGCAGGGACAAACACAAGGGCGACCATCAATCCTGGATATTATATGACCCTTACCATTCCCGTTCCCGACGAGCTTCTGCCCTATTCGGAGCATATTTCCGTAGTGCACGTGTCCGATCTGGGACAGCTTGAGATACTTCCCTCTATCCACGTGAATGTGGGAGGGGTTGACTGTATGCAGTTTACCGCAAACAGTTTCTCGCCCTATGCGTTCGTGGTCTATCTCCCCGAGATAGGTGAGGACACCAGCGCAGGAACCCCTGCCGCCGCACAGGGAACCGCTCAGACAAGCACAAGCGGTCAGTCCGCAGCATTTACTTTCAGAAACACCTATCTCCCCGAAATTTACAGACGGAGAGCAAGAAACAAGTTTTACAGGATAGTAAACAGATAACCTACAGCTTAAAAAGCCGCTTGTCAAGAGCTGACAGGCGGCTTTGTGATATCTGAGGTATGTTATAAGCGGAGAATGTTGTCTTTATTGTATCGGCTGAAACAAAAAGCGGTGGATTTGTCCGCCGCTTTTTAATGTTATTCCCATTTGAAAAATTTCACGGAAATGCCCGTACAGACCGCTGTTGTCAGAAGCATTGTCAATATGGCGGCGGCTGTGTTTTCCGAGGATATCGCGAGAAAGGTTGATTTCATCAGCCCGATGCCTTGCGTGAGAGGGAAAAGCCCTACAAGCTTCTGCATTATCCCGGGCATTATCTCAAAGGGGACTGTTGTCCCCGAGAACAGCAGAGCAGGGAAGTAAAGAACGCTTGCGATAACCCCTGCCTGCTTCGAGTTTTTGGCAAGTCCTCCCACCATCATACCGATGCTTAGGGTGGATACGGCTGTAAGCGCCCAGCTTCCGAGAAATTTTATAAGTGAGCCGCCAAAGTCTGCTCCCGATATGTATGCCGCTATGGCAAGGGTGATGAGCGAAACGGCGCAGTAAAGCATATATATTGCAAGCTCCGCTCCCAGCAGAAGCCCGGGGCTTGCGGGAGTTGCCTTGAAGCGCTTGAGAATTTTTTTCTCTCTGTAGCCAGATACTACCAGGGGCAGACCCATAAGTCCTCCTGCGCATATAGATACGGCGCAGACCGCTCCGAAGGACTGCTCCAAAAAGGTGTAGTCCGCCCCCTCAAAGGCAGGCTTTGAACGGTATATGAGTCCCAGCACTATAAACACCGCCAGGGGCATTATCAAAGCGAATATCACCATATTCATATCACGGATATTCAGCTTCAGCTCGTTTTTCATCAGCGTAAAAAAGCGTTTCATTCAGCGTTATCCTCCGACAAAATAAGATATGCGTCCTCGAATTTCTCACAGCCGCATTTTTCCTTTGCTTCGCTCACCGTTCCCATAAAAACGGGTGATCCTTTTTTTAATATGCATATCTCGTCGCAGAGAGCCTCCACCTCGTCCATAAAATGAGATGTGAGAACTATGGTAAGCCCCTCTTTTTTTAGCTCCGAGAGTATCTTCCACACATCACGCCTTGCTCTTGCGTCAAGCCCTGTGGTAAGCTCGTCAAGGAATACAAGCTTTGGCTTCGGGATAAGGGCGAGGACGATGAAAAGTCTCTGACGTTCTCCTCCCGACAGGCTTTTTACCTGTGCGGCAATCTTGTCACCGATACCAAATTTTCGGCACAACTCCCTCCAGTCGGCGGGAGAGATGTACAGACAGGCGGTTTCCTCGCACAGCTCGTTTACTCTTATCTCGTTCTGATACTGGCTTTCCTGAAACTGCACTCCAACCTGTTCAAAGAGACGGCGGCGCTCCTTTTTCGGGTCAAGCCCCAGAAGAGATGATGTTCCGCTGTCGGCTTTCTTAATGCCCAGCATACATTCGATGGCGGTGCTCTTTCCTGCGCCGTTTGCGCCCAAAAGCCCGAATACCGTTCCGCTTTTTACCGTAAGGGACAGACCCTTTAATACGGTTTTTTCGTCGTAGGCTTTGGTCAGTCCCATTACATTGACGGCGGCGGACATTACGCTTTACCTCTCTGTCTTACTGCTTTAAGCTCAATATATCCTCTTTCGCCACGAGGTTCAAGCTGTATTCTCGGCTGAGTGTTATCCCACTCGTAACCGATAACAGAGGGGTCATACCTGTCCATCGACTGCTGAACGGCGGTGATGGCGGCGCAGTAATCCTCCTCCTCAAATGGCTCGCCCTGGAACATAAGATAATCGCACTCGGGGAGAGTTATCGCGTCAAAGCCCTCTGGGATTTCTCCGTCATAGTCTGTGGGAACTTCAACGCCCTGAACATATATCGATGTGCCGTTTTTGCGGTATTTCTCTGTGAGCCACAGGCAGACAGGCTCGCCGCATAGGGAGTCCATACTTGTAAGCAGTCCCCATACATCGCAGCCCACTTCCTCGCAGTAGGCAAAATAGTCCGAAGCATTGACGCCGCGTTTGATAATAACTTTACGCTCGGGCTTATGCATTACCTGAATAAACACGTTTTTTACATTTTCCATAGTCAAATTCTCCTTTCGCAGTTCACGGAATTTTACTCCATAGGGAATGAATAATGCAATGGGAACGGGTCGTCTGGCATATTCCCCGGGGTTGCAGCCGAATTCACGGAGAAAGGCTCGCTGATATCCGTCAACGCTGCCTAAGCCCAGCTCAAAGGCAATATCGGCTATCCGACATTCGCCGCTTTTGAGCTTCATTGCCGAATGGGAAAGCCTGAGCCTGCGGATATAGTCAGAGGGTGTAAGCCCTGTCTGCTCCTTGAATATCCGATAGGAATACCAGGGGGAGAACATTGAGGTGCGTGCCAGCTCCGCCATTGTTATTTTCTCGTCAAGGTGACGGGAAATGTAGTCCTGCATACGCTGTACGGCAAGTGTTGTATCGTTCATTTTCGGATTTCCTTTCCCGGGAGTGTTCCGTCTCCCATTGATTACATTATATCTGATACAAGGAAAATTTTCTCGACTTTTTTTGCTGAAAAATGGAAAGTGTGCTTGACATTTATGAAAATGTGTGTTATACTGATGGAAAGTGAACTTTACATATAACATAAACGGAGGGACTATGAAAAACAGGCTTGAAGAAATACGAAAGGAACGAGGGATAAAGCAGGAGGAGCTGGCGCAGGCAATGGGCGTTTCACGGCAGACCATCGGCTCTCTTGAAAACGGCAGGTACAATCCGTCCATAACCCTTGCCATAAAGCTTGCAAGGTATTTCGGAATGACGGTGGAGGACATTTTTATTTACGAGGAGGAACAGCAGTGAAATTTTATCTTAAACTCAGGGACTTTTTTTGATATCGGCAAGGGCAGCAGATTTTTCGGCAGGAAAAAAGCTTCGGGGGCAATGCAGATATTCGGCGGCGTTATGTACGGGCTGCTCATGGTTATGGCTGTTGCATTGAACGACACTTCCATAAATGTCAAAATAGCTTTGATCGTCCTGTTTTTGCTTGCCGCAGGGGATATGATACTCAGGGGGGTACATACCCTTAAAATGACAAAGGAAAACCCCGGTTATGTTGACGATATCCCCGAGATCGACAGGGACGAGCGCGGCAGGGAAATGCTCCGCTTTGCAGCATATACTTCTTTGCTGGTGTCCTATTTCCTGGGACTCATTGCAGGCTTGGTGCTTGTGTTTCTTGATCTGGAGCAGGCGGGTATAGCGGTGATGGTATTTGTCTGCATACAGCAGATGATATTTGATATCTTCCGTATCTGCGAGGAAAAGCTGAACTGATAAAAGGCTGTCTGCGGCATTTCGCAGGCAGCCTTTAAACTTACTTTTTCACATTCATCGCTCTCATAGCGTTTAGAATTGCTATGACCGAAACACCCACGTCCGCAAACACCGCAGCCCACATATTTGCAATGCCAAGTGCTCCTAAAATAAGAGTGAGCAGCTTTACGCCCAGCGCAAAGACGATGTTCTGTCTTACGATAGAAGCGGTCTTGCCTGCGATTTTTATGGCAAGGGGAATTTTGCGGGGGTCGTCGTCCATAAGCACAACGTCGGCGGCTTCGATGGCTGCGTCCGAACCCATTGCACCCATTGCTATGCCGATGTCTGCCCTTGTGAGAACGGGGGCATCGTTTATGCCGTCTCCCACGAAGATAAGGGACTTCTTTGGCGGCTTCTCCGCAAGCAGCTTTTCAACGCAGTCTACCTTGTCGGCGGGGAGCAGCTCGGCGTGATACTCGTCAATGCCAAGAGCCTTTGCACATTGCTCTCCCACTCTGCGGTCGTCTCCCGTAAGCATTACGGTTTTCTGCACTCCCATATTCCTGAGACATTCCATTGCTTCCTTTGCGCCCTCCTTGAGAGCGTCCGAGATGATTATGTGACCCATATATTCGCCGTTTACCGCAACGTGAACGGCAGTTCCCGGGTGGTGGCAGTCGTGAGCTTCGGAGATATTTTCCGCTTTCATAAGCTTCATATTTCCTGCAAGGACGGTTTTTCCGTCAATAATTGCTTTAACTCCGTGACCTGATATTTCCTGTACATTTTCTACCCTCGATGGGTTGCACTCCTTGCCCCAGGCACGTTTCAGTGAAAGAGAAATGGGGTGGTCGGAATAGCACTCGGCAAGAGCGGCAGTCTCAAGAAGCGCATCTTTATCCATTTTGTCCGAATGAACAGCCGTTACCTCAAAGCTGCCCTTGGTGAGGGTTCCCGTTTTGTCGAAAACAACAACGCCTGCGCCTGCAAGTGCCTCAAGGTAATTGCCGCCCTTAATGAGTATTCCCGCCTTTGAAGCACCGCCAATTCCGCTGAAAAAGGTGAGGGGAATGGAAATGACAAGGGCGCAGGGGCAGGAAATTACAAGAAATGTCATTGCCCTGTAGACCCATTTGCCGAACTCGTCTCCCGTAAGCAGGGGAGGGATAAACGCCAGAAGAAGCGCTCCAATAACCACCGCAGGAGTGTAGATACGGGCAAACTTTGAAATGAAATTCTCGCTTTTTGACTTCTTCTCCTGGGAATTTTCCACAAGCTCCAGAATTTTTGAAACGGTGGACTGCCCGAATTCCTTTGTGACCCTTATTTTGAGGATACCCGTAAGATTTACACAGCCGCTTATTATCTCGCCGCCCTCGCACACGTCACGGGGTATGGACTCGCCTGTGAGAGCCGAGGTGTCAACGGCTGACGTTCCCGAAATGACAATGCCGTCAAGGGGAACTTTTTCGCCTGCTTTAACGGTTATGACGGTGCCTATCTCCACTTCTTCGGGGTCAACTTGAATGAGTTTGCCGTTTTCATCTTCAATATTTGCATAGTCGGGACGGATATCCATAAGCTCGGAAATTGACTTCCTTGACTTGCTCACGGCGCAGGACTGGAAAAGTTCTCCCACCTGATAGAAAAGCATTACCGCCGTTCCCTCTGCATATTCGCCCGTGGCAAATGCGCCTATGGTGGCAACGGTCATAAGAAAGCTTTCATCGAAAAACTGTAAATGAATTATCCCGAGAATGGCTTTTCTCAGAATGTCATACCCAATTATCAGATAGGGGATAAGGAATAATGCAAGCTTCCATATGCCTATGTCGGCTTTGGTTACGCCGAAAAATATCATCTCTGCTATGAGGATAACGAAGCTTATGATTATCCTGGTCAGCATTTTTTTCTGCTTTTTGCTCATAGTGACCTCTTTACATTATAATCGTGCAGTCGGGTTCAATCTTTTTGCACTCAACCGCAGCTTTTTTCATTATCTCGTCAAAGCGGGCGTCATCGGCGGTGATGGTGAGCTTCTGTGAGATGAAGCTTACCGTTGCGGACTCTACGCCCTCAATTTTGTTTATTGCGTTTTCCATTTTCTTGGCGCAGTTTGCGCAGTCAAGATCTTCAAGCTTAAATACCTTTTTCATAATAACATTTCTCCTTGATTTATATATTATTTGTATCGTTACCGAGCCGCCTGTCTGCCGCCCGGATAAATTACAGAACGAACGGCTGCAGGCTTAGCCTGCCCTGCTTGATTTATAATTATGAGTCAATATTTGTAATGTTACCGAGCCGACGGTCTGTTGTCCTAATAAATTACAGAACGAGCGGCTGCAGGCTCAGCCTGCCTGCCTATTCTTCAACGTGCTCCATACCCATTTCGATAATGCTCCTTACGTGGTTGTCGGAAAGGGAATAGAAAACGATTTTGCCTTCCTTGCGGAAACGCACAAGCTTGTTGTTTTTAAGCACCCTCAGCTGATGTGATACCGCCGTCTGACTCAACCCCAAAAGCTGCGCCATATCGTTTACGCAAAGCTCGGACTCGAAAAGGGCGTAAAGTATGCGTATTCTCGTGGTGTCTCCGAAAACCTTGAAAAGCTCAGCCAGATCGTAGAGTATTTCGTCGGGGGGAAGCTGTGACTTCACCTTTTCAACTACGTCCTCGTGGACGCATAAAAATTCGTCCTTGTTTTCCATTATAAGCTCTCCTTACTTTTTTATTACCGCAAAGCCTGCGGGGATATTTCCCAGAAGAAGCCTTGTGCTGTATTCACAGCAGCCGTTTTTCTCGGCGTTTTCGGCAATGAAATTCAGATATTCTTCGGTGTTCATTTCCTGCCCGCTATATCCGAGAAGCTTGTAGACCGCTATGCAAAGCTTGAAGAAAAGCCCCGACTCCTTTGTGACATAGGTAGGGAGGATTATTTTTCCGCCCTTTTTGGTAACTCTCACAAGCTCGGAAAAGGCTTTGGACGGGTCGTCAAGCAGGTGCATAACGTTTCCTGCGATGACAACATCGAAGCTGTTGTCGGGGTCTTTCAGAGCGGTGATGTTCCGCTTGGCAAAGGCAATGTTGTAAACTCCGTTTCTGCGGGCTTTTTTCATCGACTGAATGAGCATTTCCTTTGAAATGTCGGTGCAGAGCACCTTTTTCGCATTTTTTGCCGCCGCCATTGACAGCATACCCGTTCCTGCGGCACAGTCAAGGACAATTGCGTCCTTTGGTATTTCATTTTCAAGCGCTTTGCACATCTGCTCGTTTACGGAGCGGTTAAAGACCGTTTCGTTAAGGTCGTAGATACTTGCGAAGGTGTCCCAGAATGAACTCATTTATATCATCTCCATATTATTGATTATCATATGTTCATCTGTTCATATGATAACACATTTTGCGGCGGCAGTCAATGGTTATTCTCGATTTGCATAATGATATGTATAATTATATATATTTACATATAAAAACGGCAGATATGCTGCTCCTGCAAAGTGTGCACAGGGCGGTCATATCTGCCGAATGTTATCATTTGATTATTTTATACTGAAGCTTCATTATGATTATCCGCTTCACGTGGGCGTTAAGAATATCGTCCGTAATAACGCCGCTGTTATATGCTTCAAGCAAGTCGGTATAGGCTGTTTCGGGGTCGGAAACGCAGAGCATATCGTTATCCGCAAGTATCGCCTGTACATAGAGCGACTGTTCGGAGGAGTAATTCTGCAAAGCGTCCATTCCCAGATCGTCGGTTATTATCACCCCGTCAAACTCCAGCTTTTCACGAAGTGCCCGGTGGATAACGGGGGAGAGGGAGGCGGGGACGTCAGGCTCTATCATATCGTATATGGTATGCCCTACCATTACCGCAGGAGTCTTGTTTGTATCGGCGTTTATGCCTGCTTCAAAGGGGACAAAATCACGGTTGTAGAACTCGTAAAGCTCCCTGCTGTCGTGGGCGGCACCCTTGTGGGTGTCTGTGTTTTCACCGTAGCCGGGGAAATGCTTGATGCAGGAGGCAAGGTTATTTTCGGCGGCGGTCTTTACGATAGCGGCAACGCCCTCGGCTGTGCCCTCTGCGCCCTGTCCCATTGTACGGGGATAAATGTAGCTTGACTGGTCGGCGGAGATGTCCGCAACGGGTGCAAGGTTAAGGTTTATGCCCATTGATGTGAGGAGCTTCGCCTTTTCTTCGGTGTCAAGCTCAAGAAGCTCCTTTCCTCCTCGGCTGAAAAGCAGCTGGGGAGAGGAAAATGGCTCGTCACGATACTGTGTGTAAGCGCTAACCCTCACGACCGTTCCGCCCTCCTCGTCAACGGCGAAAAAGGGGGATATCTTCGCCGCTTCGGCAATTTCTGCGGTAAGGGCGGTTATGCCCTCGGGGTCGCTTTTCTTGAAATCGTCACCGTAAAGGGTGTAGCCGCCGTACTGATATTTTTCCATAGCTTCCGCTGGGGAGGAGGATATTCTTGCAAGGATAAGCTGTCCTATTTTTTCCTCCGCAGTCATTTGTGAGATGATCTCGTCAGCCTTTTTGCTAAGCTCCTCACGGCGCTTCTTTTCTGCCTTTGCGGCTTTTTCCTCTTCGCTCTCATACTCGGTCTCGGTTTTTGCGGCTTCCTCGTTCAGGGCTTCGATATCGCCGATGGTGCCGTTGACGGCAGGGGCATTTTTGCCGATGTTTGCGTCATTTTCTATTATCTCTCCCAGGGATTCTGCAAATGAGCTGCACCCCGAGAATATGAGCATTGCCGCTGCGGCGGAAATTATTTTTCTAATCTTCAAAATAATCAGATCCTTATTATTGGTTAATCAATACTTTTATTATAGTATTTTTTGTCAGTTATGTCAAGTTGTGAAATATTTGAAAATTATGTTCTGAAACACTTGACAAATAAGAATGTATGTGCTATAATATAAATGATAAAAGTCACCCGACAGCATATCCGCAGGCAGGTGACCTAACATCATTTATCCGATTTTTTCTTTTCCTTAGTTTTAACGACCTTGGGAGCTGCTTTTTCCGTCAAGCAGCTTTCTGTGACTATGACCTTGGAAATTCCCTCCTCGGAGGGGGCGCTAAACATTGTATCCTGCAGTATGCCCTCAACAATTGCACGAAGTCCTCTTGCGCCTGTTTTCTGCTTTATAGCTTCGGCAGCAATGGCGGTGAGTGCCTTTTCCTCGAACTCAAGCTCGATGCCGTCCAGCTCGAAGAGGTGCTTGTACTGCTTTACAAGTGCGTTCCTGGGTTCGGTGAGAATCTGTACGAGAGCCGCCTCGTCCAGTTCGTCAAGAACGGTGATAACGGGAAGTCTTCCCACCAGTTCGGGAACCATACCGAATTTTACAAGGTCCTGGGGTGTTACGTCCTTGAAAATGTTCTTCTCCTTTTCGGCTCTGCTCTTGATATCAGCACCGAAGCCGAGAGTGGTGGAGTCCTTGCGTTTTTTGATGGTCTGCTCAAGACCGTCAAATGCACCGCCACAGATGAAGAGGATATTTTTTGTGTTGACCTGTATACATTCCTGATTGGGGTGCTTTCTTCCGCCATTGGGGGGGACGTTGGAAACGGTGCCTTCAACTATCTTCAGAAGCGCCTGCTGAACGCCCTCGCCGCTTACATCACGTGTAATGGAGGTGTTTTCGGACTTTCTTGCTATCTTGTCTATCTCGTCAATGTATATAATGCCACGCTCTGCGGCTTCAACATCGTAATCCGCAGCCTGGAGAAGTCTTACAAGTACATTTTCAACATCGTCGCCCACGTAGCCTGCTTCGGTGAGAGTGGTGGCGTCGGCAATGGCGAAGGGAACGTCAAGTATCTTTGCAAGAGTGGAGGCGATAAGCGTTTTTCCCACGCCTGTGGGTCCAAGCAGGATAACGTTTGACTTTTGAAGCTCCACGTCGTTCTTTTCTTCCTTGCCCGAAGCAATTCTCTTGTAGTGGTTGTAGACCGCTACGGAAAGAGCTATCTTTGCCATATCCTGACCTATCACATATTCGTCAAGGACTTTTTTTATCTCTGCGGGCTTTTTGATTTTGAACTCGTGGGGAGCATTCATCTTTTCAAGGCGCTCAAAATGCTCGGGGTCGGGGATATATCCCAGCTGTTCGTTGTTCATAAGCATTTCGTAGCAGTAAACAACGCAGCTGTCGCAGATATTCGCTCCTCCTGCGGAAAAAATATTCTGAGCTGCTGTCTCGGGTCTGCCGCAGAAGCTGCAGCGCTTTGGTCCTCTTTCCGACGGCATTTGTTACCATTCCTTTCCTTGGGGAAAATCTATGTTTCTATAATATAATTTTGCTCTGCCGCCGAAACGACAGCAGAGCAAATAACAGTTTTTATCTGTGCTCTATGACCTTGTCGATGAGACCGTATTCCATTGCCTCTTCGGCTGTAAGGTAATTGTCTCTCTCGGTATCGCGCTCGATAACGTCAAGGGGCTTGCCTGTGTTCTTGGCAAGTATCTCATTGAGCTTCTTGCGGGTGTATACCATATGGTCTGAGTGAATCTTGATATCAGTGCACTGACCGGAAATTCCGCCTCCGGAAATAAGGGGCTGGTGGATAAGAATTTCCGAATTGGGCAGAGCAAATCTCTTGCCCTTTGTGCCTGCGGAAAGGAGAAATGCTCCCATTGAAGCCGCCATACCCATACAGATAGTGGAAACGTCGCACTTGATATACTGCATAGTATCGTAAATTGCCATTCCTGCGGTTATAACGCCGCCGGGGCTGTTGATGTAGAAGGAAATATCCTTTTCGGGGTCCTGTCCCTCAAGAAACAGCATCTGGGCAATAACAAGGCTTGCGGTGGTATTATTCACTTCCTCGGACAGAATGATTATTCTGTCGGTAAGGAGTCTGGAATAAATGTCCATACTGCGCTCGCCGCGTCCTGTCTGTTCAACAACATATGGCACTAAGCTCATCAGAAACACCTCCGAAATGTATTAAGCGGTAAATTACTTGATAACTGCGCTGTCCTTTACAAGCTTGGAAGCTTCGGTAACAAGCATATCTGTCTTGAGAGTTGCGGGGCTTACCACGCTCATAAGCTGGTTGAGGGGAAGCTTGTAGTTCTCGGACATCTTCTTGAGTTCTTCCATAACCTGCTCGTCTGTTACCTCGATATTCTCAAGCTTTGCGATCTGCTCAAGAGCGAGTCTCAGCTTAACGGTCTTTTCAGCCTGATCCTTGAATGTATCTCTGAAAGCAGCTTCGTCCATACCTGTGAAGGAGAGGTACATAGGAAGGTCAAGACCCTGCTGGGAAAGTCTCATCTCGAAATCCCTTACCATATCGTCGATCTTGTGCTCAAACATAACCTGGGGAATCTCAGCGTTCATCTTTGCGATAACTGCATCGTAAACAGCGTTCTCTGCAGCAGCATCGGCGTTCTTTGAAGCGTTTTCCTCAAGCTTCTTCTTGAGGTCAGCCTTCAGCTCGTCAAGAGTATCGAACTCAGATGTATCCTTTGCAAAATCATCATCAAGCTCGGGAAGCTCGGTTGCCTTGATCTCGTGAAGCTTGATCTTGAATTCAGCGGGCTTGCCTGCAAGCTCTTCCATCTGGTAATTCTCGGGGAAAGTTACGTTGATGGTGAAGTCCTCACCTGTGGACTTGCCAACGATCTGCTCCTCGAAGCCGGGAATGAACTGACCGGAACCGATCTTGAGGCTGAAACCGTCTTCCTTGCCGCCATCGAATGCCTTACCGTCCATAAAGCCCTCGAAGTCGATAACAACGGTATCGCCGTTCTCAACTGCTCTGTCCTCGATAGTGATAAGTCTGCCGTTTCTTTCCTGCATAGACTTGAGCTGGTTGTCAATGTCCTCGTCTGTAATAGTCTTGACAGATTTTTCAACTTCTATTCCCTTATAATCCGAGATCTGAACTTCGGGCTTAGCAATGCACTTTACCTTGAAGGAAACGCCTGTGTCCTTGGAAAGAGCGGTAACGTCGATCTCGGGGCGGTCAACTACCTCAATGCCTGCCTCGTCGATAGCCTTGCCTACAACAAAGGGAACCATTGCGTTTACAGCATCATCATAGAAGCAGCTCTCGCCGTAAAGCTTCTCGATCATCTTACGGGGAGCCTTGCCCTTTCTGAAACCGGGAACACTGATCTTATTCTTTGCCTTCTGGTAAGCAGTTTGTACAGCGGACTCAAACTCCTCAGCGGAAGCCTCCACTTCAAGCTCATAAATGTTTGTTTCGATTTTATTTGTAGATTTTAAGCTCATTTACAACATCCTCCATTTTAATACAAGCATATAAAAAGATTATACCATAGTTTTTTTAATAAAGCTATAGCAATTTTGATATTTCTGCATTTTGCACAAATTACATTATTTTAACAGGGCAAAATTGCACATAATCTGCGGAAACAAGCCGAAATTCAATACCGTCTCTCTCTCCGTTTACCGCATATTGGTGACCTTTTCCGTGAACGTGACCGTAATAGCACTTTTTGATATTATGCTTATACATCACATCAAGCAGGTCGGGATTGTACTCGTTTCCGTAAAGGGGTGGATAGTGCAGGAAGACTATAGGCTCAAGTCCTGCCTGCTCTGCGGAAACGATTGACGTTTCCAGACGGTTTGCCTCCCTTGCCAGCACCTTGGCGTCGGCAGGCTCGCTGTCATCGTTTATCCAGCCTCGGGTGCCGCATATCCCGAAGCTTTCGTAGGCATAGCAGTTGTTGTGCAGGATATGTATGCTGCCAAAGCCATTTTCATCAAGAAATCTGTTCATTTTGGCGGCGGTGTTCCACCAGTAATCGTGATTGCCCTTGAGAATTATCTTTCGTCCGGGAAGCTCATTGATAAAGCGGAAATCCGGCTCTGCCTGAGCAAGGGACATTGCCCAGGAGATGTCCCCGGGAATGACAATTGTGTCCTCCGAGGAAACCTCTCGTGTCCAGTTTTCCTTTATCCGCTCCATATAATTGTCCCAGCCGCCGAAAATATCCATCGGCTTGTTTACCGCCAGGGACAGGTGCAGATCTCCCATTACAAAAAGCGCCATTTTATTTCCTTTCCAAAACAGCGTTGCTGCGGCAGTCCCGAGGGTCGGGACTATATAAATTTATTACAGAGAAAGGGATTTAAGAACAAAATCCTTCATTTCGTCTCTGCCGATCACGCCTGTGAAGCGAATTTCCTTGTCCTTAAGCTCTGCAAGGGACTTGGGAACATCGTAGCCCGAAACCTGGTGGAGCTTCTCCACCTTGTCGAACTCGTCCATATCGCCCACACTTCCCTCAATAGCCTCGAGAACAGCAGTGCTGAACTTGTAGGGGCTTGCGGTAGAAGCGATAACGGTCTTGGTATTGTCCCCGGTAGCCTTCTTGTAATCCTCGTAAACCTTAACGGCAACAGCGGTGTGAGTGTCGAGAGTGTAGGAATACTTGTCGTAAATTTCCTTTATGCAAGCCTTGGTCTGAACATCATCGCAGCAGCCTGCGGCAAAATCAGCCTTGAGCTTTGCCTTAACATCATCTGTTACCTCGTATCTGCCCTCGCTTGCCAGCTTTCCGAACCAATCTCTTATCTGAGCGTCATTCTCGCCGCACATAATGTAGAGCAGTCTCTCAAGATTTGAGGAAATGAGAATGTCCATAGAGGGGGAAACGGTGGTGATGAATTTTCTGTTTCTGTCATAAATGCCTGTGTTGATGAAATCGGTGAGAACATTATTGGCATTTGAAGCGCAGATAAGCTTATTAACGGGCATACCCATATTCTTTGCGTAGTAAGCTGCAAGGATATTTCCGAAATTTCCCGTGGGAACAACAACGTTAATCTTGTCACCCGCATTTATCTCGCCGTCCTTAACAAGCTCGGCATATGTGGATATGTAGTAGATGATCTGAGGTGCAAGTCTGCCCCAGTTGATGGAGTTTGCTGAGGAGAACATCATTCCGCCGTTGGAAAGCTTCTGCTTGATCTCCTCGTTTGTAAATACAGCCTTAACGCCGTTCTGGCAGTCGTCAAAGTTGCCGTTTAATGCGCATACGGTAACGTTTTTGCCCTCCTGAGTTGCCATCTGACGCTTCTGCATAGCGGAAACGCCGTCCTGGGGATAGAACACCATAATAGATGTGCCTTCAACGTCTGCAAAGCCCTCAAGAGCCGCCTTGCCCGTATCACCCGAGGTAGCAACGAGGATAACCACCTTCTTGTTGATACCCGTCTTTTTCAGAGAAGTTGTGAGCAGGTAGGGGAGTATCTGGAGCGCCATATCCTTGAAAGCGCAGGTAGGACCGTGCCACAGCTCAAGGACATAGGTGCCGTCGAAAAGGTGGGATATCTCAGCAATATTTGCGGTAGCAAAGCTCTTGTCGTTGTATGCACTTTCGGTGCAGTATTTAAGCTCTGCGTCGGTGAAATCGGTAAGGAACTTCTTGAAGATGTAAGCCGCTCTCTCGGCATAGCTCATATCTCCGAGACTTACGATCTCGTCCATAGAAATGGAGGGTATCTCGGAGGGAACGAAAAGTCCTCCGTCTGCGGAAATGCCCTGAACGATAGCTTCTGCGGAGCTGATCTTTACTTCGCTGTTTCTGGTGCTTTTGTAAAACATATCAAAAATCTTTCCTTTCTGAAATTTATATCTAAAAGCGGTATGACCGCTGTATTTACAATGTGCTGTCCCCGCCGCCGTCATAGGCGTTATCGAGGTATGAAAACTTTACTATCTTCCCGTTTTTAACGGTGACCTCGGATATGTCAAATCTCGGCTGAAGCTCGTGGGGATATCTGAATGAATACTCCTTTGCCGCATTTATGATAAGGCTGCGCTTTCGCTGCCCCACTGCCTGCACTCCGCTTTCAAGAGCGGAAATGTCGCGGGTCTTGACCTCCACAAAGGCGATGATACCGTCCTTTGCTGCGATGATATCTATCTCGCCGCCCTTAATGCGAAAATTTCTGCGGATAATTTCATATCCCGATTTTTTCAGATAATAAGCCGTAATCTCCTCGCCCAGCTTACCTGTTTCACTCCTGCTTTGCCGCATAATATTTTTTCAGAAACGACATTCTGTGGATAGGGGAGGGACCGTATTTGTCAAGCATTTCGTAATGAAGCTTTGTGCCGTAGCCCTTGTGCCGTTCAAACTGCCAATCGGGATACTTTTCCGCCGCCTTCTTCATATACCTGTCCCTGCTCACCTTTGCGAGAATTGAAGCTGCGGCAATGCTTGCGGAAGTGCCGTCACCCTTTACAACGGTCTCACCCTCAATAGAGATAGGCGGGAATTTGTTTCCGTCCACAAGTGCATACTCGGGAGCGATATCAAGCCCCTCCACAGCTCTTTTCATTGCAAGAAGCGCCGCCTGCAGTATGTTCAGATGCTCAATTTCCTCAACGGAGGCAGTGGCGATACAGAATGACTTTGCATTTGAAACTATCTCGTCAAAAAGCTCTTCGCGCTTTTTTTCGGTAAGCTTTTTGCTGTCGTTTAGTCCCTCAATAACAACTCCGTCCTCAAGTATAACGGCGGCTGCATAAACATCTCCCGCAAGAGGGCCTCTGCCCGCCTCGTCAATGCCGCAGAAAACGGGGTGAAAGAGTCTGACGGTCTTATCGTATTCAAAAAGAGGAGAAAGATCTGTCAACGTATTCAAGACAATTCCTCCTTATTCCGAAAATTCCTCAGGCGTCTCAAGAGTTATCCTGCCAAGCTTTCCGCTCCGAAACTCGTCAAGAACGGTAATGGCGGCTCTTTCGGTGTTTATCTCTCCCCCCGAAATGAGCATACCCCTTGCCTTTCCAACTCTCATAAGAAGCTCGTACCCCGAAAGACAGCCCATAGCTTCGCCGCTTTCGGTCATTTCGTCCTCCTCGGGAGTTTCAAGTTTTATCTTATACCGCTCGGCAAGACCCTTTGGATATATTTCTCTCAGCCGAAGCAGCAACCGGCAGGCAAGAAGCTCCGTGTCCACCACATCGTCTTTGACAGCCCCCGTAAACGCAAGCTTTTCACCTACTGACATATCCTCAAACTTCGGCCACAGCACACCGGGCATATCCAAAAGCTCAATGTCGTTATCCACCATTACCCACTGCTTTTCTCGGGTAACTCCCGGGCGGTCCTCCACCTTAGCCTTTTTCTGCCCTGCCATACGGTTAATGAAGGAGGACTTGCCAACATTGGGGATACCAACGACCATAAGGTGCAGCACCCGACCGCTCATACCCTTTGCGGCGTACTTTTCAATAAGTGGAGCAAGAGTTTCCCTTACCGCAGGGACAAATCTGTTAAGTCCTCTGCCCGTTCTGCAGTCCGCAGGAACGGCGCAAACGTCCTCTTTTCGGAAATACTCCACCCAGCTCTGAGTTATCCTCTCGTCAGCAGCGTCACATTTGTTCAGTATCACGATACGGGGCTTGCCCTCCACAAGAGTGTTTATCTCGGGATTTCTGCTTGACATAGGCACCCTTGCGTCAATGACCTCCACAACTGCGTCCACAAGCGGCAGACACTTTTCCATCATTCTGCGGGTCTTGGTCATATGCCCGGGGAACCACTGTATTGACGGTATTTCGTTCATCTGCCATACTCCTTAAAATTCAAAAGAGGAAAGCAGGCGAAAGGCGAATGTCTTTCCGTCTGTCTTTCCTCCGTAAAATTTATGTTTTCCCTTTATTCAACAGTTCCGATACGCTCCATAGGCCAAATTCTGAAAATGACCTTGCCGACTATCTCGTCTTCGGGAATGAAGCCGATCTTCGAGCTTCTGCTGTCGGCAGAGTGCATTCTGTTGTCGCCCATCACGAAATAATTTCCCTCGGGAACTGTAACAGGGTATTCAAAAGCGCCCTCGTCAAGCTGGGTAAGCTCGTTTATGTAGCTTTCCTGCAAAACCTCTCCGTTGACCTTAACAACGCCGCTTTCAAAGTTTATATCCACCTGGTCTCCGCCCTGCGCGATAACGCGCTTTACAATGGGCTTGCCCAGGCTCTTGCTGTCTACTATAACAATATCGCCCTTTTCGGGAGTATAGAAAAGATGATGAACAATAAGCTTCTCGCCGTCCTGAAGAGTGGGGACCATTGACTCGCCGTCAACGTTCGCCTGTCTGAGCAGGAAAGTAAAAACAAGGATCACAGCGAAAAATGCGAATATTATGGTCTCCGACCACTCGAGAAACTCTTCATAGGGAGTGCCGTTTTTCTTGTTTTCGTCAGCGTCCAGTGCTTCGTAATTTATCTGAAACTTAGCCATTATGCTCATCCTTTCGTATTCCGTCCGGGACGGTCACTGCGTTAATAGCAAAAAAGGGAACTGCTCATAAGTCCCCAAGCAACCGATAAAAAAGCGTTTAAGGTACACAGCGGATGTGGCGCTTGAAGGTGCCGGTCACCGCCGTGTACAATATAAGCTTTTCGGTCAATTGAAAGGAGTCTTATTCCTTTCGCATTATCCGGCAGATTACTGGATCTGCTCCTTGACCTTTGCAGCCTTGCTGACTCTGTCTCTGAGGTAGTAGAGCTTGCTTCTTCTGACTTTACCGTTTCTAACAACCTCTACCTTGTCAACAACGGGAGAATGTACAGGGAAAACTCTCTCGATGCCGCAGCCGTGAGCAACACGTCTAACGGTGAAGGTCTCCTGAATGCCGCCGTGTCTCTTAGCGATAACGGTGCCCTCGAAAATCTGGATTCTGTACTTCTGACCTTCCTTGATTCTTACGTGTACCTTAACGGTATCGCCCACCTCAAAAGCGGGAACCTCTGTCTTAAGGCTTGAGTCGCTGATAAGCTTGAGTGCGTCCATTTTAATATCCTCCTAAAATCTCAAGACATTCTTACCCCGCGTGATATCCTCTCAAAAAGACGCCTGAGAGGGCGGTGCAGCGGACTGTCCTTTTAATGTTGCAAGCGTATTGCCTGCAGCACTAATCTCGTCTTTTCGGCGCATAGGCATACTTCGACGGATTTTAAATGCGTATTTATTTTACCACATCTGCATAAAAATTTCAATAGTTTTTTCTCATATTTAAATTTTCTGCATATTATTCAAAAACCGTACCATCTTCACAAAATATATTTGTACGTTTTGCACAACAAAGCTCTGCCGAAACTTCGCAGGAATTGCAGTATTCGAGGAAAGACTCGGTAAAAACAGCGCAGTTCAGATTAAGCTCATTTCCTGCGGGGAGCCTGAGCGCTGTCTTTATTCCCTTTTCACACTCCGAAACGCTCAGAATATTGATATGGTGTTTTATATCAACCTCTATCATACCCTTTTTCTTTGAGTGCTTCATCACCATAATGCTCTCTCGGGAAATATACCGCGAAACAGCCGCCTTCAAAGCCTCCGCATCACCCGAAAAAACCGTTTCATATTCCGCAAATCCTATCTCCTTGTTGAGATGAATGGGATACGCCGCCGAAACTATCCTTATCCCCTCGGGACAAGCACTGTTCAGCCTTTCCCTTATCTCCTCAAAGCTAACGTCATCGACTATCGCCATATCCATAGACTCCCTCACGCCCTCAGTACCCAGTGAAAGCGCCAGAGGAAAATTCAGATATATCCTTGGATTAAAGCCCTCGGAGTACCATACGGGAAGCCCCGAGCGCTTCAAAGCCCTCTGCATAGTTCTCAGCAGGTCAAGGTGGGAAATGTAGATTGCCCTGTCCTTTTTTTCAAAAAAGACTCTGATGTTTTTCTTATCCAAAGCATTCCCTCCCTGCCGCCTTGTTAACGCCGCAGCCGCTGCACTGTTCCCGACAACTTTTTGTGACCTTTCCTTCCTTTGCCTTTTTGTTTTCCCTCACAAAAAAGCTCTTGTCTATCATATAATCAAGGTGATCCCAGGGCGTAACCTCATTGAAATCCATAGCCCTGTGAGCATAAAAATCAATATCCGTTCCCGTGTCCGCAAAAGCATTTACCCATTCGTCATAGCGGTACATCTCGTCCCAGCCGTCAAATTTGCAGCCCCGTTCCCAGGCGCGCCTAATAACAGCCCCAAGCCGCCTGTCGCCCTTTGCCAGCGCTGCCTCAAGAATGCTTATGCGGAAATTGTGATAGCTTACATTTATATACCTCTTGCCCTTTGTGCTGTCAAGGAGCAGCTTCTGACGGCGGTTTATCTCGTCTATGCTTATCTGCGGCTCAAACTGAAAGGGCGTAAAGGGCTTCGGCACAAAAGTAGCGCAGCTTATTGAAATAGAAAGCTTCTGACCTCTCGGACGATTTTTCATATTGAAATACAGATCGGCAATACGCTTTGCAAGGTCGGCAATTCCGATAATATCCTCGTCCGTCTCTGTGGGCAGACCCATCATAAAGTACAGCTTCACACCCGCATATCCGCCCTCAAAGGCAGTCCTGCAGGCGGACATTATCTCCTCCTCGTCAATGTTCTTGTTGATAACATCACGAAGCCGCTGAGTGCCTGCCTCGGGAGCAAAGGTAAGACCGCTCTTTCTCACCTTTGAAAGCTGCTCCATAAGATTTTTGTTAAAACGGTCGATACGCATAGAAGGCAGCGCAAGGTTTACCCTTTCGCCCTCGGTGTATCCCGTCATTTCCGTTAGCATTTCCTCAATATCTGAGTGGTCGCTGGTGCTGAGAGAAGCAAGGGACAGCTCCTCATATCCCGTAGACTCGCATAAAGCCTTAGCTTCATTTATAATGGTACCCGTAGATTTTTCCCTGAAAGGTCTGTAAATAAATCCCGCCTGACAGAAACGGCAGCCTCTTATGCACCCTCTGAGAACTTCCACAACAGCCCTGTCGTGAACTATCTCGGAAAATGGCACCACAAAGCTTTCGGGATAGAAAACCTTGTCAAGATCTTTGATTATCCGCTTTGTGACCTTTTCGGGAACGCCATCGCAAACAGGCGCCACCTTCTCAATGCGCCCGTCCTCAAGGTAGGACACATTATATAATGAAGGCACATAAATACCCTTTATCCCCGCCGCACGTTTTAGAAAAGCCTTTTTGGTGTATTCGCCCGACTTTTTCATCTCCTCATAAAGCTCCATCAGCTCAATGTTAACCTCCTCGCCCTCGCCGATAACGAAAAGGTCAATAAAGTCGCAAAGCGGCTCGGGATTGCATACACAAGGACCTCCCGCAATGACCACAGGGTCATTTTCATTTCTCTCAGCAGCAAGCACATTCAGTCCCGCAAGATCCAGCATATTAAGGATATTCGTGTAGCAAAGCTCATACTGGACCGTAAATCCGATAAAGTCAAAATCCCTTATGGGGTCAAGGCTCTCAAGCCCGTAAAGGGGAATGTGATTTTCACGCATAAGCTCCTCGAAATCCACCCAGGGAGCAAAAACTCTCTCACACCACCAGTTCTCACGGGCATTTTTAAGTGAGTAAAGAATTTTCATACCAATGTGAGACATACCCACATCATAAGCGTCGGGAAAGCAGAAAGCAAACCGGACGTCCACCTTGCTTCTGTCCTTAACAACGCTGTTAAGCTCACCGCCGATATATCTTGAAGGAGATTTTACTTTAAGCAGCAGCTTTTCGATTTTCTCACGCAGATTTTCCATATTTTCCCTTTCATATATGAACAGGCTCTCCCGAAAGCTCGGGTAAAAGCCTTAGAATTTCCCTGACCACACCATTATCATCATTAGACGGTGCAATAAAAGCAGCACTCTCCTTCAAAACGGGGTGAGCATTTTCCATAGCAAAGCTGTATTTGCAGCAGCCCATCATCTCCAGGTCATTGAGATAATCCCCGAAAACCATAGCCTCCTCAAAGCCTGCCCCCAGCTTGTCCATTAGCTTTTTCACCGCATTTCCCTTGTTCACATCTTTTCCCACAATATCCACCCATTGTGTATTCGACAGAATAACATTGTACCTGTCCGAAAACCGCTTCATTGCAGGATATGTGAGCTGCTCCGCATTTTTGTCAAAAAGAGCCACCTTGATAATATGGTCATTCCCTACATAATCCTCAAGCCTATGAAGCACGCTCAGCCTCGCACAATAAATATTGCAGCTCTCGGAAAATTCGGGGTCGCTGTCCGTAACATAAGCGGACTTTTCTCCCGACAAAAGCACCCTCACGCCATCTCCGTAAAGCTCCCGTGCACACTTTATCATCTCCAGCACGCCTTCGTCCGCCATCGGCAGGGAATAAACGCATTTCCCGTTTTCAAAAGCAATACCGCCGTTTTCGGCAATAAACATCATCTTGTCTCTCACAGGCTCAAAAAGCCGTTCCACGCCGTAATACTGTCTCCCCGAAGCGGCGGCGAAAACCACGCCCATACGGTGCATACGCTCCACAAGCTCAAAAAATCCCTCGGGCAATTCGTGAGAGCTGTTTAAAAGAGTGCCGTCCAGATCGGCTGCAATAAATTTAATAATGTGAGTTCAATCCTTTCAAAAAATCATTTCCGAAACACATTATATCATAATTCGGCTCAGAGTTCAAGGAGTTTAAGAATATCTTCATAAACGTTTATCACAATTCACATTATAGCACATTAGTCCCAAAATGTCAATAGCTAAAGGAAACAAAAGTGTCAAATAAACCAAATTTCGTATAAATGACTAAAATCACATTGATAAATTTGTTTATGCAGCACATATATTCCAAAAAGGCTGCTGCAAACCCACGCAGCAGCCCCACAGACCACAAAATTATTTGCAGAGACTCTTGAAAAAATCCACAGCCCCCGAAATATCCTTGTCATCGGGGTGCCCCTTAGCAATGCCGCCCACAAGCTTGAAAGGACCGTATGTATTCTTCCCACTTCGTACCCAATCAATTATCGGTACCGAGCCACAAATTGACAGTCCATACAAAAGTATAAACGACTTACCGGCGGGGGTTCCCCGCCCCGACAGCCGTATTCACCGAGGATTTCCGCTCCCTTTGAAACTGCAATACCCTTTATCGCTTTAGTGTAGCTCTTTCCCATAGAGCCGCAGGTGAATATGAAAAACACCTTCTTGTTTTCGGGCAGACATTTACCGGCAAATTCAAGAACCTTTTCATTCATCTTGCCGAAATAGATACCCGAAGCAAAGCCTATAAGCTCATATCCTGATAAATCGGCATCACTTGCCTCCGCAGCGTCAATGAGGGTCACATCTCCCTCCTTTGCGATCTCGTCCAAAAGCTTTTTAGTGTTGCCGTGGTGCTCTGATACTAATCTTTAACCAACCTATAGACAAATTTGACAGCTATAACGCAGCTACTCGTCGTCAAGCTCCCTTGCAAGGCGGCAAGCCTTGCTGCGGTCGCTTTCCTAGATTGGCAGCGTTCTATCTGCCGCCTTTGTCTACAGAACGATTAAAGATTAGTATGAGTAATAAACTATAGCGGTTTTCATAATAATACACTTACATATTTATATAAAATAACCAAACGGTAACTCAGCCCTCCGAGTTACCGCCAAAAATACCGTATCTGTTGTAAATTCCCGCCGCAGAAACGCCGGAAAGCTGAGCCAAATTCTGAAGCTCCGAGCCCTTCTTTGCCATCTTTGCGCCATAGGAATATCCGCCCTTGAATAATGCCCTTGCCTGCTCAGCATTTTCCCCGAGAACCTTTTCGTCCACCGACAGACTACCGTCCTCGCCTACAGTAATGCTCACCTTTGAAAGCGCACTCTCAAAGGAACGTGTAATGCCCGTCATACTGTCGCCCGTAAGCTTTGCGGCATAACTCGATGTATTTTTCAGAGCGTTCAAAGCACCGTTGTAGCTGTCTGCAAAGCCCTTGACCTCTTCCACCAGCTTTTCGTTTGACATCTTCTCAGCACCCATTAAAGTCACAGCGGAAAAACTCATTGCCTGTGCGCTTTTCTTTAAATTCGCCGCATTTTCAGTCTCGGTAAGAGAACCGCTCTGGTAATACTTGGATATGGAATTTTCCGAAGTATCCGTCCTGTTAAGATAGGTCTTGCCCGTTTTTTCGCTGAGCTTCGAGTAAGCCTTTTTCAGCATTTTCGAGTTTACGGAAGAACGGTTCAGCAGGGAAGCAAGCTGACTTGAAGTGCTGTTTCCCGAACGGCTGAACATATTAGCCCTGTAATGCTCGATACCTCTGAGCGCCATAGCCATATCTCCTTACTTCTTTTTATTGTCGGCCATCTGCTGCTTTGCGGTAGACAGCATAAGCTTTATCCTGTTTTCCTGATTTACCCTCGTGGCACCGGGGTCATAGTCAATGGGAACGATATTCGACTGAGGGAAAGTCTCTCGGAGCTTACGTATCATACCCTTGCCGATAATGTGATTGGGCAGACAGCCGAAGGGCTGAGCGCAGACAATATTGTTAATGCCCATATGGATCATATCCACCATCTCCGCAGTCAGGAGCCAACCCTCGCCCATTTTGTTGGCAGGTGAGATGTAAGGCTCAACGTCCTTCTTAGCCTTCTCAAAGGGCGTAGGACCGAAAAATCTCGTGCCTTTAACTGCCTTGATGATCTTGTTCTGCATCATTTTGAAGAAGCCCTTCACAGCGGTTGATGCAACATATTTTTTGTATTTAACGTGATAAAGCTCAGTCTCCACCACGTGATGATCGCCCATAAAAATAAGGAAGTCGATAAGACCGGGGCAGTAGACCTCGCAGCCCTCTGACTCAAGGAATTTCTGAAGCTCGTTGTTGCCGAGAGGGGAGTATTTGATGAATATTTCGCCCACAACGCCCACCTTTATCTTGTCGGGGTCGGGAGTGTAGGGAATATTTCCGAAATCCTCCACTATCTCCTTTGAAACCTTGTCGAATGCGCCGAAGTTGAAATTTATCTCCACAAGCTTGTCCACCCATTTGTCAATGAGCCTGTCACAGTCGCCCTTGTTATTCTCATAGGGGCGCACCTGATTGGAGATGAGCATAATAAGGTCTGCATAGCACACAGCAGTGATAAGGTCTGCAAGAAGAGCGGGAGTAAGGTGGAAGCCCGGGTTCTTTTCCAGACTTGCAAGGTTAAGGGAAATAACGGGGACCTGCTCCATACCGCACTTTTTCAGAGCCTTTCTGATAAGGTGGATATAATTGGAAGCTCTGCAGCCGCCGCCCGACTGTATCATCATAAGAGCGGTCTTGTTCACGTCATACTGACCCGATTTAAGAGCGTCGATAAACTGACCTATGCACAGCAGGGCAGGATAGCAGGTGTCGTTGTGAACGTAGCGCAGACCCTCGTCCACAATGCGTCTGCCCGTAGTGGTGAGCAGCTTCATTCTGTATCCGTGATTGTTGAAAATTCTTTCAAGCAGTCTGAAATGTATGGGAAGCATATTGGGAATGAGAATAGTGTATTCCCTGCGCATTTCCTCGGTAAAGAGCAGTCTGCCCTGTTCATTGTAAATAAGCTCTGCCATAGGGGTCTATCATCCTCGTTTCATATTGATAATACAGAGTAATTATATCACATTCGTCTAATTTTTACAAGCTTTTTTGAATATTAATTTATTAGAAAGTGATGAAAAGTTATCGGCAAAATTGTTAAGAAACTCCACCCAGCTTTCACCCGCAACAAAAACATCATCTGCAATGATGTAAATTCTGCCGCTCTCGCCGATAGCGATAAAGTCATCATTGATAAGCCCCAGAGGGATAATATAGTCGTTCATTCCCTCGGAAAGCTGCTTGAAAAGGTGAGCCGCCTCGTAAATATTTTCGGGATAGACCACCATCTTGTTTTCAATGTCCCCGTTTTCGGTAATGACGAACTGCCCGTTGTCAAACTGCCCGTGCTTGCCGATGGAGAGCATATAAAAATCGTTAATGATATCCCTTGCAGTGTCCGAGACCCGATAGCCCTCCTCCTCAAAAAATGCAAAACATTCATCTAATGAGTCCTCGGACAAAAACCTCTGCTTGCCGTAGCCGCAGGACTCAATAAGCTTTCTCGCTCTTTCCGAAAGACCGTTAAGCTCCATTTATCTGTTCATTCCTTTCAATATGCCAAAAGGCTACATAATACCAAATTACATTATACACCTCCACGAAAAAAAGTCAAGCACCCGATAAATCAGCTCATCTGTACCTGTTCATAACCACAGCGTCCGCAATGCTCTTGAAAACAGGACCGCAGGTAATATTACCCGAAACGCCCTCCTCTATCATAACCGTCACCGCATACCTTGGCTCGTCCGCAGGAAAAAATCCCGTAAACCAGCAGTTTAAGTTTTCGTTTCCGTATTCGTCATAGGTCCAGGTCTGAGCGGTGGAGGTCTTGCCGCCGCCGGTGGTAAATTCGGGTATAGCCACAGAATTTGCCTTGTACATAGTTGATATCATAAAATCCTTCAGCTTGTCGGCGGTGGACTTTTTCATCACACGTGTATAGCTTTTCAGCTCCGCCGAAACCGCCCTGTCGCTCCGCCTGTCGGTAACGCCGTTGATGAGAACGGGAGAGGGACATTCACCGCCGTTTGCAATGGCTGCGGTGAGCATAGTTATCTGCAATGGCGTAGCGGTGAGCTTTCCCTGCCCGAAGGAAAAATTCGCCTTCTCCTCGGGAACAAGAAGCTCTCCGATGCTCGGCAGATTGCCCTTTGCTGAGGTGATCCCCGGGGCAAAATATTTTCCCTCGCCAAAGCCCAAACCTGCCGCAAAATCGTGAAAATACTCCGCAGGCAGATCCTGCCCGAGACAAATAAAATAAGGATTGCAGGACTCAACCATCGCCGTTCTCATATCCATTCTTCCGTGACCGCCGAAGCGGTGACAGCCGAACTCGTCCTGTCTTATCGTAATGCTGCCCGTGCAGTCGTATGCGTATTCCTCGGAAATGCCGTATTCAAGCGCCGCACCTGCTGTCACAAGCTTGAATATAGACCCCACGCTGTAAGCGGAAAAAGCCCTGTTAATAAAAGGTGAACCGTCGGAGTCAAGGCTGTTTTCGGGGTGAGAGGGGTCAAAGGTGGGCTTGCTGACAACGGCGCAAAGCTCTCCCGTAGAAATATCCATAACAATGGCAGCGCCCCTGTCCACGTCCTTCATAGCCTCCTCCGCCGCACGCTGAACTGAGTAATCGATAGATGTGCATATGCCCGTTTTAAAGCTTGTGACCCACCGCATATCAATGCCGTCGCCCTCAAGCAGATCGCCCCTTGCGTCTACGCTGTAGCTTAGTGTGACCGAGCTTTTCGGCTCTCTGAGAACAGAGTCATATGCCTGCTCAAGACCGCATACTCCGTGTCCGTCGCTGGTGTACCCGATAATGTGAGCGCAGAGACAGTCGTCCCCGTAACGCTGTGAAACGGGTATCACCGTAACGCTTTTAAGCTCAGTTGTGTCCACGCCGCAGAGAAAAAGTGCGTCCCCGTCAATGCAGCTTTCGTATTTTTCCAAATCGGTGATATGCCCAAGAAGCTCATTTTTGTCGGCAGTCTCGGGATCAATAACCGCAATGTACTCCTCGCTCCTGTTCACAAGCCGCCTGCCGTTTCTGTCAAATATCTCCCCGTAGGCGCTTACCACCGTAACTTCCCTGGGTGCGGACATATCGTATTTCATATACACATCGCTGTTAATGTTTATGACCATTAGCCGCCACAGCAGAAAAATACCCGTAAAGCCCGTAATTCCCGCAACGGCAAGCAGCCTTTTGCTTAAAGCTTCCAAAACGCTCCCTCTTTCCCGTATTTTGTCAATAAAATTATTGCCGCTGTGGGGCGGGGTTATTCAGAAAATCCGCCACAGTGAGCAGTTATTTATTTCTATGTGTCTGCATAGAATTAACTGTATTCAATTTGCAAATCGGAAAGGAAGGTTTTAAAAATGACAAAGTATTATCCCGAGGGCGCTCTTATAAATACTCCCGAAAACAAAGCAAAGCTCAGAAGCCTTGAGACCCTTGAAGCTGCGGCGGAGAGCGGAGCCATACTTGAAGCAAGAGCGGCAGTATGCGACAGCAGCCACGACCTCATTGTAGAGCTTCCCTGCGGACGGGGGATAATTCCCAGAAACGAGGGAGCGGTGGGCATAGAGGACGGCTCCACAAGGGATATCGCCCTGATAACAAAGGTAAACAAGCCCGTAGCCTTCAAGGTAATAAAGGCAGAGATGAAGGACGGAGTTGTGACGGCAATGCTTTCAAGGAGAGCGGCGCAGGAGGAATGTCTCGAAAGATACGTAAGCAGGCTGAGAACGGGGGATATCATTCCCGCAAGAGTAACTCATCTTGAACAGTTCGGCGCATTTGTGGATATCGGCTGCGGACTGCCCTCCCTCATTCCCATAGATTCAATGTCCGTTTCAAGAATATCCCACCCCTCGGACAGATTTTCGGTGGGACAGTTCATAAGAGCGGCGGTGAAAGGTATAAACGGCAGCAGGATATGGCTCACCCACAAGGAGCTTTTGGGAACCTGGGACGAAAATGCAGCCCGATTTTCCTGCGGGGAAACTGTCTCGGGAATAGTCCGCTCGGTGGAGGACTACGGCATATTCGTGGAGCTTGCCCCGAACCTTGCAGGGCTTGCGGAGCCTAAGCCCGGAGTGAAGGCGGGGCAGTATGCAGGGGTGTACATAAAGGCGCTTATCCCCGAGAAAATGAAGGTGAAGCTCATTATAGTGGACGTTTTCGATTCTGACGCCCCCCCTGCGCCCCCCGAGTATTTCATTCCCCCCGAGGTCACCCATATTGACAGATGGCGGTACACGTCCTCGATGTCCGACAGGGTGATCGAAACGGTTTTTGAGTAAAGAATATCCCGAGGGGAATTTTTGTTGTTCCTCTCGGGATATTTACGTTTTTTGTCATCGGCACTTAAACACAGCCAAACCGCTTATTAGCTATTTTTGTGCAATTCGATCAGTCAACAAAATCATTAACTATTGTAATTTCACAATCGGGAAATTTTTCTGCGATCTGATCGTACATATTTTCAGACATAGGCTTACTGCTGATAAATACCTGATTCCGCAAAACTTAAATAGCAACCTCTTCCCAAAAGCCCGAAAATATGGTATAATAGAAGCATAAGAAAAGCTGAAAAACAGCACCGGAAAGGTGAAGAGAAAAATGCGGAAAATAGAGATAGTAACAAGTA
>JAQYLI010000005.1 GCA_028720105.1 Oscillospiraceae bacterium
CTGAGGGAACTTGTCGAGGGCGTAGAGCCGCAGTATATTTAAAAGCACAAGCAGCACTATGGTCAGCAGAAATGCTGAACGGATATGAATTTTCTGCCCTTGGGGTCTGAGCTGTAATTCCTGCTCATTGCGGCTCTCCTTTCCCGGTAATATTTATTATTATACCATATTTTACAAGGATACGCAAGTGCTTTTTATTTCCGAACATACGGTTTCTGTCCCGAAAACATTATAATTTATTTTTCTTTATTCTAAAATCTCCCCGCTCCCCAAGGCTCTCAAGGACTATGACTCCCATGGTCAGAGGCAATGTGAAGCTTACACTTCCCGACGCAAAAAAGAATACCGCCGCTGTAATGCCCAGCAGGATATCTATTGTACGAAATGCCGATGATACGTCCTTCATCGGGCAGAGCCTTTCAGCGGCTGCCCGCATTATCCTTCCCCCGTCAAGAGCCGACAGGGGCAGAAGATTAAAGAGCATAAGGGAAATATTTATCCCCGTGAATATCCTGTTTCCAGCAAGGCAGCCTGCTGCTCCGAGAAGGAGATTAACAATGGGACCTGCCGCAAGCACGGTCATTTCCGACAGGGTGCTTCTGAGAGCGAGCGGGTCGCTTTTAAGCTTAATGCCGCCGCTGTAGAAGGTTAGTCCCCGTATCCTTATTTTAAGCGCTTTCATCGCCGCTATATGCCCAAGCTCGTGAAGGGCGATGCAGACCGCCGCCGCTGCCGCCGTTTCGGAAAATGCACCTTGCAGAAGCAAAAGTGCCCATACTGCGAAAAATCCGAAGGTAAATCTGAAATGTATTCCCTTTGCATAAAAGTTCAGTCCGCTGTCCATAAAAATATCCTTTCGGAAAATAATATGCTTTTGCGGGTTATAATATGACTGTACCCTTTGATACTTTACGCTGCGGATATGCCTGCATAAGCTTTGATATATGCGGTTTTCCAGGTAAGTTTGCCAAAACGGAAAGTATAAATTGCCAAAAGGTTACAAAATGGTTACACAAAACTGTGAATATTACAAAACGGTTACAGAAATCACCCCTCGGTTTTTACCGAAAAAAAGTACACGGGTATTTTTTTGTACAGAATGACATTTATTTCAAATGTTCACAGAAAATTTCCGTCAGATTTATTAGAGAAAAATGCTTTTAATTTGGGCTGCAATGTGCTATAATAGTTATTGCAATATAAATATTGCGTGCAATAAAATATTGCCGCAGAACAAAATTTGCGGCTACGGGAGATTTTACTTTGGAAAAGTTTATTATAAAAGGCGGCAGACGTCTTGAGGGTGAAGTCGAGATAAGCGGCGCAAAGAACGCTGTTGTGGCTATTATCCCTGCGGTCATCCTGGCGGACGGTCCCTGCGTGCTTGAAAATATTCCGAATATCAGCGACGTTTCCATTTCCCTGCGTATCCTTTACGAAATGGGTGCGGACGTTCAGAAGCTTGACAAGAATACTTACCGCATTGACGCAGGCAACATCAAGGACCCCGTTGTTCCCTATGAGCTTGCCCGTCATATGAGGGCTTCCTATTATTTCCTGGGAACTCTTTTAGGCAAATTCGGCAGAGCAAGGGTGTCTATGCCGGGCGGCTGCTACCTGGGTGACCGTCCCATTGACCAGCACTTGAAGGCTTTTTCCGCTCTGGGAGCTGCCTGCACGCTGGATAACGGTATGATAGACATCTGTGCCGATTCCCTTATCGGCGCTCAGATATATTTTGACAAGATAACCGTGGGCGCTACCATCAACGCTATGCTCGCCGCTGTGAAGGCTACGGGTCTCACAGTTATTGAGAATGCCGCAAAGGAGCCGCATATAGTTGACCTTGCCAACTTCCTCAATTCTATGGGCGCGGATATTATGGGCGCAGGCACCGACGTTATCAAGATAAGAGGCGTAAAGCAGCTTAAAGGCACCACCTACGCCATTATCCCCGATCAGATCGAGGCAGGCACATATATGGTTGCGGCGGCTGCCACAAAGGGAAATGTGCTTATCAAAAATGTTATTCCCAAGCACCTTGAGTCAATCACTCAGAAGCTTGCCAAAATAGGTGTTAATGTGGAGGAATTTGACGACAGCGTGAGAATTTCCGTTGACGGTCCTCTCGTTAAGACCAGCATTAAGACTATGCCCCACCCAGGTTTCCCTACGGATATGCAGCCCCAGATATCCACCCTTCTCTGTCTTGCGGAGGGTACAAGCATTGTTACGGACGAGATATTCAACAACCGTTTCCGCTATGTGGACGAGCTGAGACGTATGGGCGCAGATATTTCCGTTGAGGGCAGAGTTGCCGTTATCGAGGGCGTTGGAAAGCTTATGGGCGCTCCCGTTACTGCTCCCGACCTTAGAGCAGGCGCGGCGCTTATCATTGCGGGACTTGCCGCAGGAGGCGTTACCGAGATAGACGATATTTACCACATTGAGCGCGGCTATGAGGACATTGAGCACAAGCTCAGGGCTTTGGGCGCAGATATCGAGAAAAAGACTGTTCCCGGCAGTTCGGTACGCAAGGTTGCTTTGTAAGAACAATTATTTACTGATTATTTACGGCTCTCTCCGGTTTTGGAGAGAGCCGTTTTGGATTTTTGCGAACACTGCGAACAGGTTCTTTAATTAGTGCCGTACTGCCTGATCGACGTCTGCTTTTGACGCCTCTGACGGGCGGCAAGCCTGCCTGCGGTCGCTTTCATAGATTGGCTCATACTAATAACCATTTAACCTATAGATAAAATACGGCGGCTATAATACGCCCACTCTGCGTCAAACTCCCTTGACAGGCGGCAGCCTGCCTGCGGTCGTTTTCCTTGATTGGACGTATTCTATCCACCGTCTTTATCCATAGAACAAATGGTTATTAGTATTAGTTCTATCTGCCGCCTTTGTCTATAGAACGATTAAAGATTAGTATAAGAATTAGTATTAAATATTTTCCAATATGCAAACAGCACAAATATTCCTAAGAATATTTGTGCTGTTTGCATATTGACTTTGGACAAATGTTTTGATATAATATATTTACAAACGTTTGTGTTGTTTTTGAGTTTCTTTATCCCGAATTATTCCTGTTGGCGCGGAGACAAAGCTGCCACTCCGTACAAACTAACAGCGCGACCTCGCCGCGGGTCGACACCCGCCGTCACCTGCTCAATGGGCGGAATTTAGCTTGCTGCCCTTGTTAACATCAACTGCGGTGGCTCCGAAATAGTTTACCACCTTTTTGCTCTTGGCGGTACGGGTCATTTCGGCGTAGGTCTCGTCCCGCATATTCTCAAGCCGCTCTATGGCAAGCTTGTCGTTTTTCTTGATGGCATCGGTAAGCTCTTTCAGCTCTCCGATCTTTTTCGACAACTCAAGCATAGAGCCCGACAGCCCGTCTATCTCCTGAAAGGAAAGGAGAGCGTTTATGGTGTCCTTGCGCTCGATGGACTGTGCGTTTATCAGACTGCGCATTTCCATTGAAATGCCGTCTACGGCGGTGACGATGTCCTGACGCTGTCTGATAAGGTCGCCTACTCCGTCGATGTCCTCGTATATTATTCTGGAGGTGATGTCATTGTAGTGCCTGAGCTGCTCGATCTTCTTGTCCACCAGCCCTAAAAGCTTTGGGTCCATAGGTTCCCTCCCTTACTTCACTTGTTTGCCTGCCTCAAAAAATGCGTCTCTCAGTTCGGTTATCATAGGGAGAAGCTCTTTCAGTATCTCCGGGTCCTTTTTCACATTCGCCTGTACAAGTCTCTCACGGAAATACTGATACAGAGCGGCAAGATTGTCGGATATCTCGTACTTTACTTTGAGATGTGCGTCTAAGGCATCTACGATATCGCTTGCACGCATTATGGAATTGTGCGCTTTGGGAATGTCCTTGTCCTCGATGAAGATTATCGCCTTGTTTATCTCGGTGATAGCCTTGTCGTAGAGGGCTATAAGAAGCTGTGCGGGGGTCATTGTGGTGACCGACTGCTGCATATATTTCTGATAGGGGTTCATTTTTATGATTATCCTTTCTTGGGAGCGGTTTTACTGCTACACAGCAAAACTGCTCTGTTTGGAAATCCTTTTATCAGCCTGTTGTACCTGTGGTGCTACCGAAGATGGAGGTGGACTGATTATTCATTGTGGAGATGTAGGACTCAAGGGTGGAATATTTTTTCCACAGGCTCTCCTGCTGCTTTTCGTACCTGTCATTCAGGGTGTCGATAAGGCTCTGGAGGCTTGATATCTGAGTGTATATCATATTGTTGCGGTCGGAACGGGTATTTGCCACACCTGCCATTGCGGTGAGGGAGCCCTTGGGATAGCCGTTGCGGTTATTGCTTGTGTCAATTGCGGCGTTTACGGCATTATTGAGGACTGTTCCCAGTCCGTCCTTGGTATCGGTGAAGAAGTTTGCTATCTCATCGCCGTACTTCTCGATAGCCGCATCGAGAGCGCTTTCGTCATCTATCTTAAGCTTGCCGTACTCATTATAATCATCGGAGGTGTCAATACCCAGAGCCTGAATGGTCATTCCGTTTACGTTTGCGCAGCCCACTGCCTGACGTATTTGAGTGAACACCTTGGAAAGGGTGTTATCGTGGTAAAGGAGACCTGTCTTTGCCTTTTCCTCCCACTTTTCTATCTCGTCGGCGTCCATTTCGTCCTTCTGGTCGTCGGTGAGGGGATCATAGTAGTCGCCGCTGTCCTTGGGACGCTTGGTATTGAGCTGGTCGTATACCTTGTCGAGAAGCTCGTTATAGGCTTCAACAAAGCCCAGGATAGTTTCCTTTATCTTGCTTGTGTCTTTGGAGACGGTGACGGTTATCTCTTCGGCATCGCCGTTTTCGATATCCTCCTCGGTGAACTCCTTCACATCATTTATGCTGAAGGTGGTTCCCTGGATAGCAAAGCTGTTGGAGGCGCTTTCAAGGGTGACTCCGTTGACGGTTATCTGTGCATTGGAGCCTCTGAGGGTCATACTGCCCACGTTGTCTACGCCGCTCAGGGTGGTGGTGCCGAAAAGCTTCTTGATCGCTTCTCCGCTTTCGTCCTCAAATTCAACGGTGTTCTTGCCTGTTACGGATAAAACACCATTTGTCTCGTCATATGTGAAATATCCCGAGCGGACAAGATCGTTTATTGTTACCTTTCCGTCCTCGCCCGAGCCTGCCATATTAAAGGTAACGCCGCCGTTTACGGTGAAGGATATCTTATCCATATCGGCGATAACACGGTCGCCTGCATAGGGCGTTTCGGTGTAGTTGGTGGAAGCTCCGTCAACGGTCACATTGCCCGAAGCTTCAACGGACACAGCCTCGCCTGCTGCGGGAGTGAACTTGATCTTTGCGCCTGTATCGTCAAACACTTCAACGGAGAAGCTGCCCTTTCCGCTGGGGAAGGAAGCCTTGTATGCATCATTCAGAGCGGTTGCTATCTCATCGCTAGTGTACTTCTTATAGTCCTTCTCAATGCCCATTGCGCTGAGCTGTGCTTCTTCGGTAACGCCCTCAATGTCGCTGCCGCCTACGTTTACAACACCCTCGGCGGAAACGGTCATTACAGTCTCAAACTTATCATCTGTGCCCTTCTTGGCATAGACTGTGCCGCCGTCCTGAGAATAGCTGTATATCTGATTGCCGTCTGCGTCGGTATAAAGCTTGGCGTTTATCTCGGAGTCGTTGATGGTTATTTTTTCGGTCTTCTGCTTAAGGGTGAGACCTGTTACTGCAAGAGTTTTGCCGTTTACGGTTATACCGTCACCCGAGGCAAATCCGCTTGCGGAGGCGGTGAAGTCAAAGCTTGTGACAGAGTTATCAATGTTCTTGTCTGTAAGTGTTGCTATGGTGGGGTCAATGCCCAGCTCGTCGCCCATATTGAAAAGGGAATTTAAAAGGTTGCCCGAGGTCTGGGATATTTTCAGCTCCTTGCCTGCACCTGTTTCATTGGTTTTGAGCTCGAAGGACTGGTTCAGAGCGTTGAAGCTCATTGTTACGCCTGCATCGGACTTGTTGACGGTGCTTAACATTTCCTTGACGGTGGTATTTCTGTTAAAGGTGAAGCTTTCGCCGTTTATGGAAAATTCAAAGCTGTTTCCGGAAAGCTCCTGCGCAAAGTCAAGACTTCCCAGTGCGGAGGTGGAGGATATCATATTGGAAGCATCGTTTTTAAGACCTACGGCTTCGTTGTAGCCTACGGTGAATATATGGGACACCTTATCGCTGGCGGCATTCTGAATAGTAAGCTTATTTGTGCCGTCCTTGAATGAAAATCTTGCGGCGCTTATCTCTCCGAATGACTCGTTTAATGCGGTGAGGAAGTTGTCCTTTGCGTTTTCGCCGCCCTCAAAGGTGATATTCCTTGCGGAGCCGTCGAGGGTTACGGTAACGGTATTGCTGCCTGCGGAGGCATTTGAAAAATCAAGCTCAACAGAACCTGCAGAGGCTCTTGTTCCGGAAAGGGTGGCTGCCTTTGCGGTCTGTACCGAGGTGATGGAATATTTTCCCGCTACTGCGCTTGTGGAGGCGGACACAATGAGAGAGTCGTCCGAGGACTCTGCTTTGTTGGACTTCATTACCGCATTTGCTCTTATAGAGGAAGAGGACTCAATATTAAGGAACTTTTTCTTAAAATCGGACATTGCGGTTATAACGCTTCTGTATGCCTCCTGCTTCCACTGGAGAGTCTGGAGCTTCTGCTTTCTCTTATCAAGAGAGTTTTTTGTATTGGCAACGCCTGCCTTTACTAAGGACTCGATATCGAGACCCGAGGCAAGACCTGTCATTCTTGTTATTTCGTGTGTTGTTGCCATCTGAATGACCGTCCTTTCAAAATGATGTTACGATTTATTTTATCTCATTGAGCTGAGTGGGGGTATCGGTAAGAAACTTGTTCATAAAGTCGGCGGAGACCTTATTTACTGCCGCCTGCACGTTAAAGCCCCGTGACTCGAACATTTCCGAGCGGATTATCTTAACGTCCTTCGGCGCGCTTATTCCCAGCCTGACCTTGTCCTTGCCCGCTTCGACCACGTTTACCACAACGTCATCGCCGATATGAATCCCCTCGCCGGTTTTGCGGGTGATTATTAGCATAACGTTAGTCCTCCTTTTTGGCGAATACGGGGAATTTTATGGGGTAATCGTCGGCGGCTATGACCTGCGCCGCTTTATTGTTTTTTGTGTTAATGATTATGGGGCTTTTTAGGTTTACGGTCGCCTCCATATTATTCTCGGGGATAACGGCGATAACGTAGAATTTTGCGTCGTTATCGTCCTCCATATCAAGCACATCAACGTCCTCGTCGGCTACTGTTACACGATAGTCGGAGCAGAACTCAAGGGGGTCGAAGAGGATAAAGCAAAGGTTAGGATTTTCCGTACTCTGGAGCCACACGGGGCATTTTCCGCTGCCTAATGGGGATATGAGGATATAATCCTTATAATCCTCAAATGCGAATATTCCCTGGGGGAAGGTTATTATCTCTGAGGGGGAAACCTCGATTTCGTCAAAATCTCTTGTTTTTACGGTTATTCTGCTGATAGTTTCGTTCATAATCATTCCTCATATCCCGGAGCGGCGCTTCTGGGGAAATAGATAGGCTCGCCCGTATATTCGATCTCTACCTTGGGCCGCTGGTTTATGATAAACTCAACGGTTCCCGGAACAAACTCAAGCTGCGCGGTGGGGCTTGTGTTCCAGTCCATATTCAGCTGCTCTGCCTTGTAGTTTATGCTGAGCGTATTGCCCGACCAGCTTATATCGGGTCCCTCCTTGGGGAGAAACTCCATTATGGTCTCCATTGTTCTGCTTGCCTTGGAGGCGGCAATGGAGGCGGGGGTGGCTTCAAAATTTCCCAGAGCGTTGCCCTCGTTTACGATGTTGGCTATTGCCTGATATGCCACCTTTATGCCCTTCTGAGCCTCGTCCTTTGCGAAGGTGTCGATGTTTTTATGACCGTAGCCCAGACTTTCCCTGGCGGCGGTGTTGTCGATATGCACCTGAATGGGGTCTGCGGTTATCTGCATTCCTCCCGGACTTTTTGTTACCTGAACTGTGGGAGCGGGAGTGTCAAGCTTCAGCTCCGCACGGGTAACGTTTATTTCCACATTTATTGGAATAGATGTGATATTAAGAAGCTGATCCATAACTTTGTCCTCCTTTGCTTAGTATTATACAAAGTCAAAAATGCTCTTGGGGATAATGCCCGAACCGAGAGAAAGGGAAGCGTTGTATGCCGCTTCGATGGACTTCATATTGGTGATCTCCTCTTCGATGTCCACGCCCTCGATGGTGTTCTGCTTTTCGGAGAGGTTAATGCGGTAGACCTCGTTTCGGTCGATATACATCTGCATATTGTTCTGCTTTACGCCTAAGGTGGTGATGGCGTCGAGAACCTTGGAGTTTGCTTCATCAAGCTTGTCGATATAGCGGTTTACGGACTCCACATTGCCCTTTCTGAGAGCGGCTGCTGCGTCGTAAACAAGCTGAATGAGGTTAAGTGAGTCGTTGTCCTTATCGGTGCCGCAGCCTGTTATCTCAGCGCCGTTAAGTCCCATATCAAGTGCAGTGGCAGGGTTAATGGTGCCGTTTTCGTCATATTTAACGCCCAGACCTATATCCACATAAATGGGATTTGTTCCCGGGAAGCCGTCTGCTCTGCCGCTTTCGGAGGGGCAGTTTATGGTCTTGGTTTCGGCAAGCTTGCCTTCCTTATCGTAATACTTGATCTTGCCGCCGTTTACTGCGTTTTTCAGCTCATCGCCCATAAGGTTTATGGGGATATCGTTGAAGCAAACTATTCTTTCGGTGGGGGCGGTACTGAAATCGGGGCTGCCGTTAACAGTGAATTTAACGGTGTCCGCTGCGTCCTTGTCGGGACTGCTGTAATAGGTGGTGCCCTCGAAATCGTTAAGGTCGGTTATCTCATTGCCGTCTGCGTCGTAATATTTATCAAAGGTATATGTATTTCCTGCGCTGTCGGTATAGCCGCCGTTTTCTGCAGGGGTGAGGGTCTCGCCGCCAAGCTCGGCGGTATCGTACTCGTTGCCGAATATCTTTACCGTGCCGTCGGGCATTTCCACCTCAACTCTGGAATAAACGGTGAAGGGGGTCTTGTCGTTGCTTGCGGAGCCGAACATCTGCCTTGTGGCGAAATCGGTGTTCATATCCTGCACCATATGCTCCGCCTGCTGCTCAAGCTCAAGAGCGATGGTGTTAAGCTCGGTCTGGTTCATTGTGTCCTGAACGGAAACTATTTTTGTCTTTACATTAAGATAGGTCTTGTCTGCGATATCGTAAAGTGCGTCCTCCGCTGCGTAGAAAAAGTCCTTGGCGGTCTTGAGGTTTTCATCGTAGATATCAAGATTTTCAAGGGATTTTCTTACGTGGGCAGCCTTTGCCGCTGAGGAGGAGTCCTCGCTGGCACGATTGTATTTTCTCTGGGTGAGTATTTTGGTCTGGGATTTCAGATAGCTTGAAAGCAGACTGTTATAGCTGTTTAAAAACGCTCCGCTGAACGCATTGTTTGTAACTCTCATTGGAAATCAGCTCCTTTTATTATCAAAGTCCCACTTTTCCTGTGCCGTTTATAAGCTTGTCAAGGCACTCGTCAAGGGCGGATATCATTCGGGAAATGGCGTTGTACCATTTCTGATAGTTCATCATATTTACGCCCTCTTCGTCCATACTTACGCCCATTACCTCGTCTCTTGCGTCGGAAACGCTTTTAAGCATAATGTTCGTGGAGTCAAAGCTTCCAAGCTCATATTCAAGGTCGCCGCCAACGGTCTGTCCGTAGTACTGGATAAAGCCCTCAAAGGTGTATTCATCGGGCTCGTTTCCGAACTTGTACTTGCCCTCGAATGCGGAGAGGATCTTGTTTATGTAGGTGTTGTCAAGTTCATCGTAGTTATAATCAAGGTTGCCTTCTGCGTCAACAGCAGGGTGAACGCAGCGGAGGACGTTGTTTTTCCAGGACTCTGCCACCTTCATATCGGCAATTGCTCCGTCTGTAAGAGAACCGTCCTCAAATTCAAACATTTTGAATTTGGTATTTTCTATAGCTTCTTTGCGGACATCTCCAAGAGTTTCGTTTACCGTATTGCTGATAGCTGTTTTATCCGCTTCTGTAAGCGCTGTTTCGTCTGTAATGCCCTTATCTGCCATATACTGAGCGGTTACGTCGGCTCTGAGTTTTTCCTCTGCCTTGTCTGCGGCAGCGGTCTGCAGTGTTATTGCTTCGGGAGAATTGTTGTATTCATCATACAGAGCATTGAAGGTCTTGACCATTGTATTGGCAAAGGCTCTCATTGTCTCCTGATAATATTTAATGCCGTTATAGTCATTTTCATCGCCCACTGCATAGCAGCCCTTGCCGTTGTACATATCGAAAAGACCGCTTATTGAGCCGCCTGTGAGGGTGTCTGTCTCTTCGGTTACGGTTATTGCATAGGAGGGAGCTGTCTTTAACTGCTCATCGGTCATATTGTTGGTGAAGATGGGGCTGTAATCGTCGCCTGCTATGGCGATGATCTCCTTTTCAAGCTCGCAAGCCTGCTTTACCTTGCCATTGTAGATGTATGAGTTAAGAGTTTTTACCTTTTCTTCAAGCTCGGGGTTTGCCTTTATTGCATCAGTTATCTCACGTTCGCACTTTGTCCAGCCCTTGTCGGTGTTAAGGCTGCTTACGTGAAGCTCGGCAAAGTCGTTTCTTGCGTTCTGAACGTCAGAGAAGATAACGTCTGTTTTTGCATATGCGTCATTCTGAACGAGAGCAACATCTCCGAAAAATACGTCATAGCTGCCGTCAGCCTGCTGCTCAACGTTTATGTTCACATACTGTGCAAGTTCGTCGCAGAGCTTGTTGAAGCTGTCTTTAAGCTCCAGGGGACCGTACTCTATTTCCGCCTGATAGCCGTCTCTTGTGGCGAAAACGTTGTCCATCTGAACGTAGGAGTCCTTTATCTGCTTGTTAAGGGAAGCCAGCTGCTTGAGGATAGTGTTTACTCTGTCGTTGGTGACGAGAATGTCCTCTCTGGTGGAAAGCTCCACGTCGTTAAGTCTAAGGTCAAAGTTCTTGAGGACGTTTACCACAGAGTCTGCGGCGTTCATAGCAACGGTGGAGAGGTCCTGTCTGTCTGCGCCTGTGGCGGAGAAGGACTGGAATGCTGCCTTTAAATTTCCGAAAATAGCGGAAAGACCCGATTCTGCGTTCTCTACGTCATCAAGGATATCCTCGATATCCGCAAGGACGGTGGTCTTGGCGCCTGTATCGCAAAGCTCGGAGCTGTATCTTCTCACCTTGGTATCAAGAAGCTTGTCTCTTATCTGGGTAACACCTACGGCGTCTGCGCCCTTTCCTGCAAGAGTAACCTGTGTGTTGTAGCCGAGACAGCCTGCGGTATTGGCTACGGATACGATATCGAGACGCTGTCTGGTGTAGCCCTCGGTCTTTATATTTGTGATGTTGTGTCCTGTTATATCAAGGCCCTTCTGTGCAAGCTGGAGACCGTCTCTCTGCACATAAAGTCCGAAAAATGATGAAGCCATTATTATTTCTTCCTTTCATCAAGCGTTTGTAAGTATGGTGGAACCTGCGGCGCTTTCTTTTTTTACAGCGCCCCTGCCGTTGTATGTATCAAGCTCGCCGACGGTGCTGCGGATCTTTTTCAGCCTTTCGGATACGATGATGTTGGCGGTGTCATTTATTTCCTTGATCTTATATATCATCTCGGAAAGGGAAACGCGCTGTCCGTCGAGACGGGCTTTATATTCCTCGGGAGCCTCGCTTACTATCTGCTCAAAGGTTTTTGTGCTGTTTTCACCCAGAAGTGCAAGCCGCTGCTTTTCAAGGGAATTGCTTTTCATAATAAACGCCTGCTCTGTTGACAGGGAAGCGGAAAGCTCTTCGATATTGCCCTTGTTCAGCATATCCATCTTGGAATATTCAAATTTAAGAAAGCTTCTGAAATGAGCGTTGTACTCATCGAAGAATGTTATGAGCGCATTGTAATCCATAAGAGTTCATTCCTTTCACGAGGAAACTTGTCATACTTTACAGACCGAGGATAGAGTCGGCTATATCCTCAGAGGATACATTGTAGCTGCCGTCCGCTATCTTTGCGGAAAGCTCGGCAAGTCTTTCAGCTGATGCAGAGCTGTCTGCGGCTGCCTTTGCGGCGATTTTCAGAGTGTCCGAGAAGCTTGCTCTTGCCGATGCGGAAAATTCTGCCTTGTCGGTATTTCTTCCCTTGCCCTTCTGAGTTTTTCCGGTCAGGGGTCTTGAAGCGGATTCGCTTGCGTATCTGTATGCATTGATCGCTGATGTGTAATTCTTTATTTCCATAAGATCTCCGCCTTTCTTTGAATTTACATAGTTATCCCAATGCTCTACTATATATATCGGCAGAAAACTTATAAAAATTAAGTGATTTTGGAAATTTTTTTGTATAAACAAAATTATTTTTATACTTTCAGTATATTATAGCGCCTATTTACATAAAGTAAAAGGCGAAGCACAATGCTCCGCCGTTAAACCTTATTGAACGCCGTCCATATAGTCGCCGATAGCTTCTATCATTGATTCGGTAAGCATCAGCTCAGGCTTGATTATCATAATTATCTTTCCTTCAGCCTTGTAAACACCATTTATATAATTGCTGGTGGAGCCTGATATGGAAGGCGGAGGGGATATCTCGCTTGTGTCGAAATCCACCACGGCGCATACCGTATCGACAATAAATCCCAGATATTCGGATTTTGCGCTGCCCTTTGATTCGGTAACGATGACGCATATCTTGTCCGTGACCTCCATGGGGGGCTGATGGAAGCGCACCCTCATATCAATAATGGGGACGATATCCCCTCTGAGATTTATTACGCCCTTGCCGTACTCGGGAAATTCGGGAACGGGGGAAATGCTTCCGCAGCCGTTTAATATTTCCTTTACACAGCTTATTTCAATTGCGAAGGTCTGCCCCGACAGCTCGAAGGTCAGGTATTTTTCTTCCTCCACAAGACTCAGCTCCTTTCGGGATAGTTCATTTTCTTTTTAAGCAGGCTGCTTATCTCCTCAAGGGGGACCTCCTCGCAGACTGCGCCCAATTTATAAGCTTCCATAGGCATACCGTAGACCACGCAGGTCTCCTTGTTCTGACCTATGGTATATCCTCCTGCCTGACGGATAAGCAGAAGTCCCTTTGCACCGTCTGCGCCCATTCCCGTAAGGATAGCGGCAGCCGCAGCCTTTCCTGCGCATTTTGCCACGCTTGTGAACATAACGTCCACCGAGGGACAGTGCCCCGAGACCTTTTCGCCTTCCTTGCTGGATATGTAATATCCCTTTGAGTCCTTGTGAAGCTCCATATGGAAGCCTCCTGCGGCGATAACGCACATACCCTTTTTCAGTCTCATTCCGTCCGACGCTTCAAAAACAGCCAGACCTGAGCTGCGGTTAAGGCGCTCGGCGTACATTTTTGTAAACACGGGGGGCATATGCTGGGTGATTATAACAGGAGGGCAATCCTCGGGAAGCCCGAGTATAACCTTTTCAAGTGCGTCCGTGCCGCCTGTGGAGGCGCCGAGAGCGACTATCTCCACGCCGCCCTTGTTATACTCCGGGGACTTGAAGGGTTTTTCCGAAGCAGTGCCGCTTCTGGGCAGCTCGGCGTGGAATGAGGAGGAGTTTCTTGTGCATATTTTTGTAATATCCGAAGCAACTTCACGGATAAAGCCGTTTACCTTTACAGGGTCGGCAACATCGGGCTTTACGCGGAATGAAGCCGCTCCTGCCTTTACAGCCTCATCTGCCTTGTCATCGCGTGAGGATATCATAATAACGGGCAAAGGATACTGGGGGAGAAGTCTTTTTAAGAATTTTACACCGTCCATACGAGGCATTTCGATATCCAGAGTCATAATATCCGGCTCCAGTTCAAGGATCTTGTCCCTTGCCTCGTAGGGATCTGCGGCAGTTCCGACAATTTTAATGCCGTTAAATTCGGAAAGCCTTTTTTTCAGCAGCTCTGAGAAAACCAGAGAGTCGTCTACTATGAGAACCTTGATCATCGCTTTGATATACCTCGCTGCCTGTCAAAATTTATTTTTCCCGTCTGTAGATTGCGGGTTTTATGTAAGAATATCTTGTGTCTCTCGAAACGTTTTCGGCGTGTCCTATGAAAAGGTAGCCGCCTTTTTTGGTAACGTCGTAAAAGCGCTCAATAAGGGCGTTTTTTGTCTCGGCGTCGAAATATATCATCACATTGCGGCAGCTTATGAGATCGAAAGGTTTCTTACAGACGATGGGGTCCATAAGGTTGAACTTTTTGAAAACGACCTCGTTTCTTATCCTTTCAATGACCTGATAATTTTCGCTGTCAATGCGCTGAAAGTATTTATCCACCCACTTTGACGGCAGACCCTCCAGCATATCCTTTGAGTAAACGCCTGCCTTTGCGGTGCGCAGAACGTCGGTGTCAAGGTCGGTGGCAAGGATAGTTGTGTCCCAGCCCGACTTCCGTCCGCCAAAGTATTCGTCAATTGTCATAGCAATGGTGTACGGCTCCTGACCTGTGGAGGAGGCGGCGCACCATATACGTGCGTCCTTGTCTCTTACGGAGGACTCGATATAGGGCAGAACGGTGCTTTCGAGGAATTTGAAATGCTCAGGCTCACGCATAAAGAATGTGTGGTTTGTGGTGAGCTTGTTCACCAGGCGGATAGTTTCCTTTCCGCTGCTGTCGCTGAGGGCGTAATTGATGTAGTCGGTAAAGTTGTCGAAGCCGCTGGAGGAAACTATTCCCGTAAGCCGACCTTCAATAAGCACGCGCTTTTTCTCAAGATTTATTCCGTAGTTTGTTTTTATGAATTCTACAAGGCGAAGAAAATCATTATCTGTAAGCTTCAGCATTGTTTCTTATACCCTGTCCTTTCCAACCGAAAAAGGGTATCACTGCTCCATAACGAGCTTTTCGCAGTTAAGGAGAAGCTTAATTCCCTCGGAATTCTCGATAATATTTTTGATATAGTGATTAGCATTGACATTTTTGTTTGCAGGAGTAGCGCAGATCTCCTCGGGCTTTGCCTGAGCGACCTCTCTTACCCTGTCAACGATAATGCCTGCCTGATTGCTTCCGTCAAACTCGAGAACGATGATGCAGGTGCGCTCATCGTAGGGTATCTCCTCCTTGCCGAAGCGCTTTCTAACGCTGATAATGGGCACGGTCTTGCCGCGGAGATTTATGATGCCCTTGATGTAATCGGGAACCTTGGGAACAACGGTTATCTGCTCAATGCCGATTATCTCGTTTATGTATTTTATCTCAATTCCGTAAACCACATCGTCGATGGTGAAGAGAAGCACCTCGCCGCCTGCGGAGCCGAAATCCTTGTTATCTTCCTTGGTGAAATTGCTCATTGCTTAAACCTCCCCGAACTTAAAAATCCGAAATAATGTTGCTGATGTCAAGAATGATGGTAATGGAGCCGTCACCCAGAATGGAGCAGCCCGACATACCGTTCTGCTTGACGTTAAAGTTGTTGAGCAGGGGCGGGAATGGCTTTACAACGACCTGCTGTTCGCCGATAAGCTCGTCTGCAAGGAGGCAGGCGCACTTTCCGTCTGACTCCACGAGAATGATTATTCCGGAGTAAAGGTCTGTCTGGGCGCCGTCTAAGTCATAAAGCTCGTAAAGGCGGATAAGGGGATAACATTCGCCTCTTATCATAACCATTTCCCTGCCGTCGGTGTCTCTCAGGATCTGGTTTGGTCTCAGCTTGAAGGACTCCTTGATATAGCTTATGGGAATGGTGAATATGGAGCTTCCCACGGAAACTTCCATTCCGTCAACGATGGACAGGGAGAGGGGAATCTTTATAATGAAGCTTGTGCCCTCGCCCAGCTTGGACTCAACCGAAACAGTGCCGCCGCACTTTTCGATGTTCTGGCGCACAACGTCCATACCCACGCCTCTGCCCGAATATTCGGTAACGGTCTCGTTGGTGGAGAAGCCGGGGAGCATAATGAGGTTAAGTGCTTCCTTTTCTGTGTATTCGGAACGGGGCTTGGTAAGTATGCCGTTTCTCTCAGCCTTGTCGAGGAGCTTTTCGGGGTTCATACCCATACCGTCATCTGCAACCACGATAACGACCTCTCCCGAGGAGCTGTATGCGGAAAGGGTGATCCTTCCCTTGGGGCTCTTGCCTGCGGCGATACGGTCCTCGGCGCTTTCCTCAATGCCGTGGTCCATAGAGTTTCTTACCATATGCATAAGGGGATCGTTCAGATTGTCGATAATGGACTTGTCTACCTCGGTTTCCTCGCCCTCGAAAACAAGGTCAACGTCCTTGTTAAGCTTTACCTTCATATCGCGGACGATACGAGTCATCTTGTTGAATGCGCCCGATATGGGCACCATTCGGATAGACATAACGATATCCTGCAGTTCGGAATTGAGCTTTCTCAGCTGTCTGGCAGCCTTCTGGAAATTATCAAGTCTCAGACCCTTCAGGTCGGGGTTGGAGGTTACCATAGCTTCTGTGATAACTATCTCTCCCACCATATCAAGAAGCTGGTCGAGCTTGTAAAGATTAACGCTGATAAGGGACTGCTTAGCGCCGCCCGATGCCTTATTTTCGGCAGGCTTTTTCTCGGCAGGCTTGCTTTCGGGCTTGGGAGCAGGCTTAACTTCTGCCTGAGGAGCGGGCGCAGCCTTTTCCTCCGCCTTGGGAGCGGCAGGAGCGGAAACGGGAGCCGCCGCAGCTGCAGGAGGAGTGTCCGAACCGTTTTTAAGGACGGTAACGCTTGCAACATTTGCGGTCTCGCCGATGATTTTAAGGATAGCGTCGTCGCCGTAGCCCGACTTGAAATGGATAATAAATCCGTTGTCCCGAATAGTCTGGGCGGTGGACTGGTTTGTCTCGATGTCCGAAGGAACAAAGGCAAGCTCGTCACATTCCTCGCGGATATTGTTGATAACAAGGAGGGCACGGAGATTTTCCATCTTGCAGTCCTCCACAAACTCTACCTTTGCGGTGGTGAGGGTGTAAGCAGGTACCTCGGCAGTCTTTTCGCTGCCCATTGAGATGACCTCACAGGTCTTGACGTTCATAGTGCTGCCGATAAGGCTGATAATATCCTCCGCAGTAGTCTGAGCGGGGGTGAAATGAATGATAAATCCGTTTTCCACAATGACCTTTGCGGTGTCGGAATTATCCTCGATATCCTCGGGCTCGAATTTAAGCATAGAGCATTCGTTTCTGATATTGTTGATAACGAGGAGAGCGCGGAGATTTTCCATCTTGCAGTCCTCTTCAAATGTTACCTTAACGGTGGTGCTGTTGTCACCGCCGCCCATAGTGACGGTTATCATTTCACCGTTATCGGCAGCAGACGCGGCAGCTTTTTCGGCAGCGGGAGCGGAGGCAGGGGCAGCGGGAGATGAAGCTCCTCCGTTTTTGAGCATAGCCGCAAAATTCTTGATCTTTGTCATAGTGTCGCTGAAATCCGTAGGCTCGCTGTCCTCGTCCTGGACCAGGTCAATCTCCGCCTTGAGAAGGTCGGAAGCGGTGAAAACCAGGTCATAGAGGGAGCGCATATCTGAAATTACAGGCTTGTCCTCTCTTACGATGTAGAACATATCCTCAATAGCGTGGGCGAGGTGGGACATATTGTCAAGTCCCATCATAGCCGAGGAGCCTTTAATGGTGTGCATTATACGGAAGATCTCGTTGATCTCCTCTTCACCGAAGCTGTTTTCGTTTTCGGTCTTCATTAAAATCTGGTCAAGCTGCTCCAGTAGCGAAGTGGTTTCAAATATGTACATATCCACCATTGATTCCATACCTGCTTCAAACCGAGCCATTATGTTTACCGTCCTTTCTGTGGGGAATGTCTGCAAAATCAAGTGCAGTACAAGACCCTTTCCGCAGAGATTTTTAAAAATGCAAATATAAATATAGTATTATAACGGCAGACCGCTATAAAAACGGCAGGCTGCATTATTTCAAGAAACGTTTGTCCGCCCAAAGGGATATACGGGTCGGCAAAACTATACATTTATATTATACTATAAAAATTCATTAACTACAAGCGTATTTTTAAAGATAATATTTATAAGACTTGAAAAAAATCGGGGCAATTTTCGGCTATTTTTAACAAAAATAAAAAAAGAGACCCTATAAACGTTGAAAAATGTGATTAAAATGTGATAGAATTAAACTGAATAATTATTTATATCCGAAAGGGGGGATAAACAGTGTCCGAGCTTATTCAGATAACCACGCCCACCGCCCCGAGAGACTATGCCCAGAACAACAATCACAACCGTCATAACGATGTGCAGCAGAACCCAACGGGGCAGGTGTTCGACCTTGGCAATCAGACACAGGTTGTAAAGACCAACGACAGGGGCGGAGAAAACGCTGAGCGCAACCTCAAGGACGAAAGCGGCGGAGTGCTTATGCGTTCCTCTGCGGATGCCGTCAAAAATCCGTCCTCCGCTCTTAATGCTGCAAAGGAGCTTATCTCAACGGAGGCTCTTGATCTTGTAAAGGAAAGCGGCGACGCAGAGGCTCTCAGCAAGCTTACGGAATTTGCCTCGGAGGTAATGCTCACTCCATCAAATCTTGCAGGGGATATGGCTGCTCAGCAAAAAAATGCCACCATTTTCGGGGATAGGCTCTGGAGCGTTTTAAAGGATATCGTGGATCTTTCCGCCAAAGACGGATTTGGGGGAGCGGAGGAGCTGAAAGGCGCTGTGGCTGACTTTGCAAAGGCGGCGGCAAACGTTTCCTCAAAGGACGAGATACTTAGGTCTCTCTCCGCAAATTTCAAGTTTCTCTCTCTTGAAGCGGCGCCCAGCAAGGCAGTTTCAGATGAGCTTGCAGCAGCGTCAAACGCCCTTTCGGGACCTGACGCAGCCGCAAATTTTGCCTCTCTGAAGCCCACTCTCCTGAAGCTTCTGGGCTTTACCGAGCACAGTCTCCTTTTAAATGACAACACGAAAAATCTTCTTCCCCTCATCGTCCATAATATGTCCCGTTATAATGATGACCCCGATGCTCTGAGGGAAAGCTTCGACTCCCTTCTGATGATGACCGAAAGCCTTGATATCCCCCCCGAGACATTGGAGAAAATGGGTCTTGACAAAACCCGGACCCTTGCGGAAAATCTGGAAAAGCTTTTTGACAGCTATATAAAAGGCAACGATTATCTTTCCCCCGAAGCGAAGCAGGCTTCTCTCATAAGCTCCGAGACCGCCTCCCACGAAGCGGGACTGCGCTCCGCGGTAAATCTCCTTGCGGCAGGAGCAAAGCATATGGCGGCACGTATCCCCGAGGACACCCTTACAAGAGTGCTTTCAACGGTGGATTTTACCGAGGGAGACGAAGCCGTGCGAAAGCTGCTGGGAGCGGTTATCCCCAATACCCCGGGAATGAGAACGGCACTGCAGACCATATTTGACGAGCTTGAAGCCACCAAGGACCTTGACGCTCTTATCGACCGTCTTAACGTTATCCTTGAGAATATCGACGGCGAAAGCAGCGAAAAAATGATAAGCCTTGCCCAGGGACTGAACACTGCTCTGGGTGAAATGGCTCAGAGCGGCGAGTATAAAATATCCGCCGCCACCTCAATGGATACTCTCACGGATTTCCTTGCAAAGAATATAAACAGCAGTATGCTCCAATCTCTTTCGGGTGCCACAAGGAGCGATATGGTGCAGAATATGCTGACCGCTCCGGGGGTATTCACGCCCCTTATCCATCAGTTTGTTCCTCTCGACGCATTCGGCATAAGAGCCTTCGGGGAACTGTGGGTGGACCCGAAAGCGGAGGAGCTTATAGAGAATAAGAAAAAAGGCTCCTCGTCGGGCAGCGAAGCAGGCTCCCATATGCTTCTCTGCTTTGATATCGAGGACACAGGCTATTTTGAACTTGAGATATACGAAAAGGACAGGAATATGACCGTAATGCTTCTGTGTCCCGAAAAGCTTGAAAGCGCCTTTGCGCCTATCAGGGAGACTATCCCGAAAATAGCGGAGGCAAACGGATATCACGTTTCCGCAGCACTTGTGGAGGGGCTTAAAGCGAAAAGGTCTCTGGATCAGGTATTTCCGAAGCTTGGCAGTCAAAGGGGTGGACTGAATGTCAAAGTCTGATATTAAAAAAAGTGCGGCAGTTGCGCTCAAATACAATCCCGAGAAGGACTACAGCCCCATAGTGGTCGCCGCAGGGCACGGACACGCCGCCGAAAGGATAATCTCCCTTGCGGACGAAAGCGGCGTTCCCATCTACAGGGACGACAGCGCGGCAGCTGTGCTTACAATGCTTGACGTAGGTCAGGGCATACCTCCCGAGATGTATTCGGTAGTGGCAGCTATCTATGTTGAGGTAATGAAGCTTGCCAAAGAGAAAAAGGACAGCGGCAGGGAATGACGGCTTAATAATGATATTATAGCACATTTGTATCGAAATGTCAATAGCTTTTCAGAACATAATTTCTGCAAAATCCAATTTTGTACATCTGCACAAAATATGAGCGATAAAGCTGTATAATTTCATCACATATAAATTTCCCCGTCTTTGACCCAAAGGCGGATATTTTTTTGCATATATTTAACACGCTGCCGTAAAAAATATGTTGATAAATTCGGTAAGATGTAGTATAATATAAAATGAATAATTATTTATTTTGAGAGGATATGGTTTTAAGTGACTAAAGCGGAAAAATTCTTTTCGGATATGAAGAATAAAAAAATAGCCTTTATCGGCGTAGGCGTGAGCCATACGGATCTGATAAAGCTTTTTTGCAAAAAAGGACTTGACGTTACCGTCTGCGATAAAAAAACATCGGAGCAGATGAAGGAATACGAGGAGCTTTTGAACGCAGGCGCAAAATTTTCTTTGGGAGACGGCTACCTTGAGGGAATGGCTGAGGGCAGATACGACGTAGTGTTCCGCACCCCCGGAATGTACTACAATAACGAGATCCTCACCGCCGCAAGACATCACGGCACCGCAGTGACATCGGAAATGGAAGTCTTTTTCGACCTCTGCCCCTGCCCCATCTATGCCGTAACAGGCTCCGACGGCAAGACCACAACAACAACCATCATTGCGGAGCTTCTTGCAGCCGAGGGCAAGACCGTACATAAGGGCGGAAACATCGGCAGAGCGCTTCTCCCCATAATCGAGGAGGTGGGAGAGGACGACGCAGCCGTTGTGGAGCTTTCCAGCTTCCAGCTCATTTCAATGAGACGTTCCCCCGATGTGGCAGCCATAACAAACATCACTCCCAATCATCTGAATGTCCATAAGGATATGCAGGAATATATCGACTCCAAGGCAAATCTTCTTCTCCACCAGAACGCCTTCGGAAAAGCAGTGCTGAGCCTTGACAACGAAACAGCACGTGACCTTGCCCCCCTGGTAAGAGGACAGCTTGCCTTTTTCAGCCGACGTGAAAAGGTGGAAAACGGCTCATTCCTCAGAGAGGACGGAATGTTATGCTATAACGATTACGGCACCGTCACCCCCGTGGTGCATATGAACGACATAAAGATACCCGGGCTTCACAACGTTGAAAACTACCTTACCGCCATTGCCGTTACATGGGGCAAGGTGTCTGTGGAAACGGTACAAAAGGTGGCGAGGGAATTCGGCGGCGTTGAGCACCGAATAGAACTTGTAAGAGAGCTTGACGGAGTTAAATACTACAACAACTCCATTGCCTCCAGCCCCACAAGAGTTATCGCCTGCCTGAACACCTTTGCACAAAAGCAGATAATGATAATGGGCGGCTCGGACAAGGGCATATCCTTTGAACCTATGGCAGACCTTGTGTGCGAAAAGGTAAAGCTCCTTATCCTTATGGGTCAGACCAAGGAAAAGATAAAGGCAGCTGTCACAGCCTCACCCAAATTCGCTGACAGCGGACTTGAGATAATCATCGTAAACGATATGGCGGAAGCCGTCAAGACCGCCCACGACCACGCAAAAGCGGGCGATATAGTTTCCCTTTCCCCCGCCTGCGCAAGCTTTGATATGTACAGAATGTTCGAGGACAGAGGAAATCACTTCAAGAGCCTTGTAAACGCTCTTTGATCGAAAGGAAAATCAAATGAACAGAAAAGAACTTGCGGAGCTTATTATCCGCATTGCAGACTCGGAGGGCGTTTCGGGAAACGAAACAGAAACTGCCCTGCTCTGCAAAAGCGAGCTGCTTCGCTATACAAATAAAGCAGAAATAAAAAACGGCAATGTCATAGCCCACTTCGGAGAGCGAAGCGAAAAAAAGCCACACGTTCTCCTTGACGCTCACCTTGACAGGGTGGGAATGATAGTCACAAGCATTACCGAGGAAGGCTTTGTGAAGGCAGACTGCATAGGCGGACTTGACAGGCGTATCTTCCCCGCCCAAAGGGTAATGATACACGGCAAAGAGAATATCGAAGGCGTTATCTGCACCCTGCCCCCACACCTTAAAAAAGACAGTTCCGTAATGGAAAAGGACCAGATATACATCGACCCCATTTCGGACAGAGAAATAGTTTCGGAGAAAATCTCCCTCGGAGACCCAATTTCCTTTGACTCACCCTGCACGGAGCTTTTAAATGGAAGAATATGCGGCGCAGGACTTGACGACCGCTGCGGCATTGCGGCAATTCTCAAAGCAGTAGACAGTCTTAACGGCGAATATGACAGCCTGCCCTACACCTTTACCGTTATGTTCTCTGCGCAGGAGGAGCTTGGCGAAAGAGGAGCCTGCATAGGCGCATTTGACATTGACCCCGATATCTCCATAGCAGTCGATGTAAGCTTTGCCCTCTGCGGCGGCGAGGACCCGAAAAAATGCGGCGAGTTTGCAAAGGGCTGTATGATAGGCATTGCCCCCTCCCTTGACAGAGGACTTTCCAAATGGTTCATAAACCACGCAAAGGCGAATGAAAGCCCGTATCAGCTTGAAGTGATGAACGGCACCACAGGCACCAATGCGGACAGATTTTCCGTAAATAAGCGGGGCTCAAAGGCAGTGACCCTCTCCATACCTCTCAGATATATGCACACCCCCGCCGAGGTAATTGACATTGCTGACTGCGAGAATACAGCGGAGCTAATTGCCGCATTTCTGAAAGCAGGTGATGTGAAATGAGCATAAAAGTAAATAAGGAACTCCTTCGTGACCTGCTTGAAAAGCTGTGCAAAATAGACGGAGCCTCGGGACAGGAGGAACGTGTCAGAAAATTTATCCTTGACACCATCGGAGACAAATGCGACTGTCGGGTAACACCTCTCGGCTGTGTCATCGCCGAATACAAGGGCAAAAAGCCCGCCGCCAAAAAGCTTATGATATCCGCCCATATGGACGAGGTGGGACTTATTGTAACGGGAATAAACGCCGACGGTACGCTTAACATCAACTGTGTCGGCGGCGTTGAGGCAGACGCTGTTATCGGCAGACAGGTAAGGCTTGAAAGCGGCATTATGGGCGCAGTAGGCTCAAGAGCCGTCCACAATATGACCGAGGAGCAGCGCAAAACTGCCCCGAAATTCGACGGGCTTTACATCGACATCGGAGCTATTGACAAGGCAGATGCCGAAAAGCAGGTCTCCCTCGGTGACTATGCATATTTCACCTGCGGCTATGCGGCAAAAGACGGCATTATCCGCTCAAAGGCAATAGACGACAGAGCAGGCTGTGCCATAATGCTTGCAATGATACTTGAAAACGCTCTTGAATACGACTGCACCTTCACCTTTGTGACACAGGAGGAAATAGGACTTCGGGGCGCAAGAACAGCGGCATTCGATGTGTCTCCCGACTTTGCCCTTGTCCTTGAAGCCACCACCGCCGCCGACATACCTCTTTCCGAGGGCGACAAGCGGTGCTGTAGCTTAGGCGAAGGTCCCGTAGTTTCATATATGGACAGAAGCACCCTCTATGACAGGGAGCTTTACAAGCTTTCCATAAAGCTTGCCGAGGACATCGGCGTTAAGCGGCAGACCAAAACGGTCATTGCAGGCGGAAATGACAGCGGAGCAATACACATAAGCAGGGGAGGAGTCCGCACCTGCGCCGTATCCGTTCCCTGCCGCTATCTGCACACCCCCGGCTGTGTCATAAACGAGAAGGACTATTTTGACTCCTATGCCCTGAGCCTTGCAATGGCAATGGAAATACTTTCGGGCAGGGTATGATAAAGCTTATTGCAGACCCCGCAGAGCTTGTCCTTGACAAAAGCTATTACAGCGGCAGGATAGAAGCTGCCTGCCGGGCTTACGGAACGGGCTACGACTTTTGCAGGCTCTACAGCTTTGATAAAGGCAGCGCACTTATCTACAACTCCTCTGCGGTCATAAGCGGAAAATGTGACGATACAGCCGAGCTTCAAAGCTTTATTATGCTAAATTTCCCCGAGACTGTGGAATGTCCGCCCCGAACAGCCGAAAAGCTCACACTTTTAGGCTATGAAAAGAAACACCGGACTCTGTTTGAGCGAAAAGCTGCCCCGCCAACCGAAAATGCCCCCGAAACGGCGACCCTTATGAAAATGTACGAAATAGTGAAAGCCTCTTTCGGGGAAACGGAGCTTGATATGTGGTATGCGGATATGTCCCACCGCATACGTCACGAGGTGTCAAAGGCGTATATGCACAAAAATGCCGCCTGCGCCTGCGTTGATTTCATATATGAGGGAGCGGCATATATCTCACAGGTGGCAGTTATGCCCGACCAAAGGGGCAATGGCTATGGCAGGGAAATGCTGGAAATCATATCGGGCGAGCTTTACAAAACGGGAACAGTTCCCCGTTTATGGGCATATGATGACGTTATGGGCTTCTACCGCACCATAGGCTTTTCGGAGATAGATGAAGACTATATTTACATTAAATCGAATATGAAGTATGAAGGAGAAAATATAAATGGCAGAAATTTTTGACCCCAAGCCCGTTGTACAGAAGGGCTTTGAAATCGAGGAAAGAATACTCAAAGCAGCTGCAAAGGCGGAGGAAGCCTGCGAGAGCGTATTCAAGGAGATAGACCGCACCGCCAGATACAACGGCGAAAAGGTGCTGAAAGCCTTTATAGACAACAAGGTGAGCGATGTCTGTATGAAGGGCAGCGCAGGCTATGGCTATGACGATCTTGGCAGAGACACCCTTGACGCAGTATTCGCTCAGTCAATGGGAGCGGAGGACGCACTTGTGCGCCACAACATCGTTTCGGGTACCCACGCCCTCACCATTGCCCTTTTCGGAGTTTTGCGCAAGGGCGATAAAATGGTCTCCCTCACAGGCAGACCCTACGATACACTTGAAGAGGTCATCGGTCTCAGAGGGAGCGGAAACGGCTCACTTGCCGATTATGGCGTTGAATACGAGCAGGTAGACCTTACCCCTGACGGCAAGCCCAATGTAGCGGAGATATTCCAGAAGGTAAAGGGCGCAAAGCTTGCCTATATCCAGCGTTCAAGGGGCTATTCCCTGCGTCCCTCACTTACGGTAAACGGCATTGCGGAGATAGTCAAGGCGGCAAAGGGAGCAAACCCCGACATCATCGTAATGGTGGATAACTGCTACGGCGAATTTGTGGAGAAGTCCGAGCCTGTTTCCGCAGGAGCAGACCTGATAGTCGGCTCACTTATCAAGAACCCCGGCGGCGGAATTGCCGAAACAGGCGGATATATCGCAGGCACAAAGAATCTGGTGGAGCAGGTTTCCTACCGTCTTACCTGTCCCGGAGTAGGCAGAGAAGCAGGCTGCTCACTTGACCAGAACAAGAGAATGTATCAGGGACTTTTCTATGCTCCCGAGGTGGTTGCAAACGCCCTCAAAACAGCCACATTCACAAGCGCAGTAATGACCCAGCTTGGCTATCAGTGCTACCCCGCCCCCGGCGAGCCGAGAGGGGATATCATTACAGCTATCCTTATGAAAAATTCCCAGAATCTTATCGCATTCTGCAAGGGCATACAGAAAGGCTCACCAGTTGACAGCTTCGTATCGCCCGAGCCCTGGGATATGCCCGGCTATGACAGCCAGGTAATAATGGCGGCAGGCGCGTTCAACAACGGCGCGTCGATCGAGCTTTCCGCCGATGCCCCCCTCAGAGAACCCTACGCAGCATATGTCCAGGGCGGACTTACATACGCCACGGGCAGAATGGGCGTGCTATGCGCTTTGCAGGAAATGTTTGAGAAAAGGTGCTTGAAGCTGTTCTGAGACGAGGACGGGAAACACCCTGCATCGAGATTTTGCAAAACGTTAATAATGCGGCAGCTCTTTCACTGAGCCGATAGATATGCAAACGTCCGAGTTTTTAATGAGGTGTGTTATAGAATGAAATGTATAGTTTTTTATGAGAGCTGGCAGCTTGAATGCTGTGGAACACCATTTTCCATAGGTGATTCAGTAAAGTGGCTTGTTGATAAAACGGAACATCTGAACACTCCCGTTGATGTGGGGACAATTAACTACTGTTATGAAGCCCACAGCAAAGACTGGCAAAAATTATTTGTGCTGGAAGGAAAGGTTGAGACAATAAAAATTTTATATGAATTATTTCGTCCGTCAGAAGAAAATCCTCGTTTTTTGATTGCTGTTGACGGCAAGATGATCGATGCCGCAAAAGCAGAAGGTTTTGATAAAGATATTGATAATATGAAATCAAGCGGGTACATTGTTTTATTAAATGAATGTACAATTCGACCTGCTAAAAAAGAAGAAGTCACATTTCAATAAATTCCGGTATTCCGCAATGTTAGCTCCCAATTTATCAAAAAACAAACCACAAATAATAATCTGAAAGGAAGTACCCCTATGTCAAAACGCTATGAAAGACTTATGAAATGCTTTGAAAGCTTCAAGGCAAAAATCGACTTCACCCCGAAAATAGCCCTTATCCTCGGCTCGGGTCTGGGCGACTATGCCGACGGCATCGACATCAGAGCCACTCTTGATTACAAGGATATCGAGGGCTTTCCCGTTTCCACCGCCCCGGGACATAAGGGACGGTTCGTGTTCGGATATGTGGGCGAGGTGCCTGTGGTAGTAATGCAGGGCAGAGTTCACTACTACGAGGGCTATCCTATGGAAGACGTTGTTCTCCCCGTAAGGCTTATGAAGCTGATGGGAGCGGAGGTGCTGTTTGTCACCAATGCGGCAGGGGGCGTTAACTGGCACTTTGAGTGCGGCGATTTTATGCTCATAAACGATCAGATATGTATGGCTCCCTCACCCCTTATCGGCGAAAACTTGGACGAGCTGGGTCCCCGTTTCCCCGATATGAGCGATATATACAGCAAGAAGCTTCGCGATATCGTGAAAAAGACCGCAAGGGAGCTTGATGTACCCCTCAGAGAGGGCGTTTATATTCAGCTCACAGGTCCCAATTACGAGTCCCCCTCGGAAGTCAGAATGGTTCGTACTTTAGGCGCAGACGCTGTGGGAATGTCCACCGCCTGCGAAGCTATTGCCGCAAACCATATGGGAATGAAGACCGTTGGCATCTCCTGCATTTCAAACCTTGCCTGCGGAGTATCAAACCGTCCCCTTTCCCACGCAGAGGTGCAGGAGACTGCCGACAGGGTGGCACCCCTGTTCAAAAAACTCATAACCGCTTCCGTTCAGAATATCGCAAAGGAGCTTTGATATGATAAGAGAAGCGGTGACTACCGACCTTGAGGGGCTGCTGGAGCTTTACACCTATCTCCACGGCAATCTCATACCCGAAAAGGACAAAAGCCTTGCCGATCTGTGGGACAGGATAATGAGCGACAGGGATCATCACATTATAGTTGCCGAGGAGGACGGGATAATAGCTTCCTCCTGCGTCTGCGTGATTATCCCCAATCTCACCCACAGCCAGCAGCCATACGCATTTGTGGAAAATGTTGTCACCCGTCCCGAATACCGCAAAAAGGGGCTTGCCACAGCCTGCCTTGACTTTGCAAAGGGCATTGCCGAAAAAGAGGGCTGCTACAAGATAATGCTCCTGACAGGCTCAAAGGAGGAAAGCACCCTCAGATTTTACGAACGGGCAGGCTTCAACCGAAATGACAAGACCGCTTTTATCAGGTGGATATGACATAGGTATAAAGTATTTCCATATTACAAAGGGTCATTTTGTGCAAAAGCGATATTTCATACTTACCTACTTGAAATAAGCAAAATGCCGTGTTATAATATAATTGTATTGTATCCGAAGTTGTATTGTATCCCGAAAGGGAATAATAACAAGGAGGATCTTATTATGCGTGAAAAAACAAGAGCAATCGTGGGAACGGGTATTCTCACTGCCATTGTGGTTGTCCTGCAGGCGCTGGCTATCGGCATCAAGTTCGGACCTTTCTGCGTAACATTTGTGCTTATTCCAATAGTAGTCGGAGCGGCGCTGTACGGATATAAGTCGGGTGCGTGGCTGGGATTTGTGTTCGGAGCAGTGGTTCTCTGCACCGACGCTGCCGCATTTATGGCAATAAACGCTGCGGGAACTGTTATAACCGTTCTTCTCAAGGGTATCCTTGCAGGTCTCGGCGCAGGAATTGTTTACAAGCTTCTTGAGGACAAAAACCGTACAGTTGCGGTAATTGCCGCCGCTGTAGTATGCCCCGTTATCAACACAGGCGTATTCCTTTTAGGCTGCGTCGTATTTTTCCTTGACACTATCACAGAATGGTCGCAGGGCGCAGGCTTTGCTTCTGTGGGAGCTTACCTCATTTTCGGAATGGTAGGTCTTAACTTCTTGGTTGAGATGGTAAGCAATGTCCTGCTCAGCTCTGTTATAGTAAAGGTGCTCAACATCATAAAAAAGCCTGCGGTGGCTGCATAAACCGCACTTTCAGGGGAGAAGCATTCTGCTCTCCACCGTCATTTATCAAAATAGTCTATGCGTGATACAATACATAAAGCTATAAAGCCGCAGGATGATACCTGCGGCTTTATACTGTTTTTTTCTGTGAATGTTGACGAATGTTTAATAAAATTGCAGAAATATTCATAAAGAAAAATGGAAAATCTGTTGACTGAGTCCCCCTTGATGTAATATAATTAAAATATATATTTAAAATACCACAACGTGGATAAACGATTACATAAATGGAAGTGAAAAACTTGAGCAATAATAAAAAGAAAAAGAAGAAAGCTCCCGCTGCTCCTGCGGCTCCCGAAACTAAGGCGGCAAAGCCTGCTGCGGAAAAGGCAGAGGACGAGGAAAATATCCCCGTTCAGAGTTTCAGCGAGATGATGGCTTTTTCCGATGATGATATGGAGGAGGATCAGCCTGCTCCAAAAACTGAGAACAAGCCTGCTCCCAAGGCGGAGGACAAGCCTGCTCCAAAGACAGAGGACAAGCCTGCTCCCAAGGCGGAGGACAAGGCTGCTCCCAAGGCAGAGAATAAGCCTGCTCCAAAGGCAGAAGAAAAAACTGCTCCCAAAGCTGAGAACAAGCAGGTAATGACTGCCGAGGAGACCCTTTCTTCGGGACCTATGATATCCGATGCGGAGGCTGCCCGGAGAGCAAGAGCCGAAGACGCTCTTGACCGCGACCTTGCCGCCGCAAGAAAGAAAAAGCTCCAGGAAGAAGCCTACAACAAGCACCAGCGCGATATGGAAATGCAGAAGGAGGCTGAACGTCTCAGCCGTGCCGAGCAGGCAAAGCAGCGGCAGGACAACGTTCAGGAGATGGCAAGAAAGCGCGCCGAGCTTAAAGCCGCTCAGGAGGCTATTGCCGCCTCAGAGGCAAAGGCAGCCGCAAACACCGCTGCCGAAGCAGCACGGCGCAAGCATAACGCCAACAAGCGATTTAACCGTGCTATCTTTTCAATGAAAGCAGGCAGGGCTGTTCTGGTCATTGTGATACTTCTCATTCTTGCCTATGCAGGTGCGTTTATCTATGTGGGCGCAAAGAATGACGAGTTCTATACCGAGCTTGATAATAAGCTTAACAGCCGCAGTCAGATAGTTTCAAACGAAGAGGAAAGCTACGAAGTTCCCGAAATAAGCCCTCTCACTGCGGAGCAGAAGGACGATCTGGGACTTTACCGTTTCCTTGCGGACACCGACTGTGACGGACTTTCCGATGAATACGAAATGAAGGTCTCACATACCGATCCCCTGAATGCCGACTGCGACGGGGATGGCGTTCTTGACGGCAGAGAGCTGAGAGCGGAGCTTGACCCCAACAACCCCTGCACAGACGGCTCCACCCCCGACGGAGAAATAATCAAGGACGTTGCCGTTTCCGAAAAAAATGTGGCAGCGGAGATAAAGGGTATTCCGAATACCGCCTACATCTCTCTTTCAAAGCTTGCAAACAACAGTATCCAGGGTACTCCCGGACTTGTGGGCTATGCTTACGAATTTTATTCCGACAAAAATTTCGACAGCTGTACAATTACCTTTTCTTATGATGAAAAGGATATAACCGAAGGCGGAGTTACCGAGGGCGCTCTTTCGGTCTACCGTTTTGATGCCGAAAAGCTTTTTTTTGAAAAGCTTGCCAGCAGGATAGATCCAAAATCAAACACCGTCAGCGCAGAGGTATCCGGAAACGGAATTTACGCTGTCTGCGACGCTTCCGTGCTTATGCAGAAGGGCTCGACTAATATCTTCTTCCTTATCGACAATTCAGGCTCTATGTACCCCGAAGAGCTTTGCGCCAATTCCGAGGAGAATGACGTTGAGTTCAAGAGACTTGACTTTGCGGTAAATCTCATTGATATGCTCGGCTCAGAAGCAAACTACGGCGCAGGCGAGTTTTCGGGCGGCTACGCTCAGATAACTCCCATTTCAAACGACTGCGAGGGCGTTAAGCAGAAGATTTCCGACATCAGAAACAAAAATCAGGTGTTCTCGGGCACCGAGATCGCAGGAGCTATTAAAAGCGCAGTCGCAGAGTTCGGCAGCGTTCGTCCCAGCGACAAGAACTACATAATCCTGCTTACAGACGGTATGCCTTCAAATTATAATGCTGCCGCAGAAAAGCAGGCGGTGGAGCTGGCAAGAAGCAGCGGCATTACCGTATTCACCATCGGTCTCGGCAAGGAGATAGACACCGAGTATCTCTTCAATATTGCCGAGGATACCAACGGTCAGTTCTTCCAGGCTTCAAACGCCGACGCTCTTGAGAATATCTACGACAAGATACAGAGCTTTATGTCCTACAATCAGGTCACTATCGAGGAGGAGAGCGGCAGAAAGGGCTATATCATTGCCGACTCGGGCTTTAACGTTCTGAAGGACGGTATCGGCTACAGCAATTTCCGCTCCGATTTTGCGCCAAGCGGCACCGACGCAGGTATCGCAGGTCTTATCAGAGCCTATTATACAGGCGAGCTGCAACTTGCCGAAAAGGGCTTTTCCACCATTGACGGCAAGTCTGTTGATGGCTATGACATCAGCAAGGTTCAGAGCTTTACCGACAACAAGACCGACCTTTCAAACGTCAAGATGGATATCCTTGACGCATACACCGAGTATCTTACACTTCCCGACAAGTGGGATTTCCGGAAGATAAGAAACGGCGTGCTGGGATACAGCGAGAAAACAAGGGATTATATCGACAGCCATATGATGAAGGTCATAACATCGGAATATTCCTTTAATGCTCCCGAGTCGGACGCACTGACGGATTTTCTGCGTACCATTACATTCAGCAAACTCAAGGGCTTCAGTTCATATGAAAGCGTGCTCATTGACAGTTCCTTGTGTCAGGGCGAAGACCTTGCGGTTATGAATATGCTTAAATGGTTTGACGCATATCCCCGTTCGGGAAAATGCGAGGTATATGATTTCGGATATCAGGGCGACAAGGCTCTCGATATGCTGATAAACGAGCTTACCACAGGCAGCCCTGCGGTCATCGTTTACGGCGGAACGGCTATGAACGCCGTGCGTATCGTCCGTGACGCAGACTCGCCGAATTTGTTCATTATCGACGCATACGACTGCAACTCACCCGAGCGAAGCACAAGGATAAATCTTCTGAGAACTCCCGTTTACGACGGAAACAGCCTTTCCTCGTATCAGTACAGCGCTTCAAGAGGAAGCGAGCCGGAGCCTTTGCAGATAATAGTTTCAAAGTAAAAAATTCCCCGTATTTCCGAGACAATGAGGAAATACGGGGAATTTATTTTTTTATGTATACTTAAAAAATAAGCGTATCAATAATTGTCGCAGCTTACCTCAAAGTAGCTCTGGGGGTGATTGCAGACGGGACATACCTCGGGAGCCTTTGTGCCTACTACGATATGACCGCAGTTGCGGCACTCCCAAACCTTGACCTCGCTCTTTTCAAATACAGCGGCAGTCTCAACGTTTTTGAGCAGTGCGCGGTAACGCTCCTCGTGGCGCTTCTCGATCTCGCCTACCATACGGAATTTCTTTGCAAGCTCGGGGAAGCCCTCCTCCTCGGCGGTCTTTGCAAAACCCTCGTACATATCGGTCCACTCGTAATTTTCTCCGTCGGCTGCGGCTGCAAGGTTAGCTGCAGTATTGCCTATTCCCTGAAGCTCCTTGAACCACATTTTAGCGTGTTCCTTCTCGTTGTCGGCGGTCTTGAGGAAAATTGCAGCTATTTGCTCAAAGCCCTCCTTCTTTGCAACGGAGGAGAAATATGTGTACTTGTTTCTTGCCTGAGACTCGCCTGCGAAAGCTGCCTCAAGATTTTTTTCGGTCTGTGTTCCTGCGTATTTTGAAGCCATATTTATGACCATCCTTTCCTGCGGAAGATACGCTTGTTGCGTTCTGCCATATTTGTGGTTTATATTATACATTATTTTGTGAAAAATGTCAAGAGGTTTGGACGAAAAATTATGGAGAACGGAAATTCCGGTTTAAAGAATAAATAATAAAGATAAAAAAGCTCCGCCCGTTTTTTTATAACGAGCGGAACTTTCACATTACTCGTATCTGAGAGCCTCAATGGGGTCAAGCTTTGCAGCACGGTTTGCGGGGTAATAGCCGAAGAACACGCCTATCGCCATTGAGAAGCCCACTGCAAGGACTATGGAGCCGATAGTGGGGGGAGCTGTTGTTCCCACGATAAGTCCTGCGATGTTTCCCAGCAGTATTCCGAAAAGTATTCCTATCACGCCGCCGATAAGACAGATGATGATGGACTCGACTATGAACTGCATTCTGATGGCGGAGTTGGGTGCGCCCATTGCCTTTCTTACGCCGATCTCCCTTGTTCTCTCCGTTACCGATACAAGCATTATGTTCATAACGCCGATACCGCCTACGAGAAGGGATATTCCTGCGATAACGGAAATTGCCAGCTGTAACATTCCCAGCACCTGTCCTATCATATCCATCTGGGACTGGGCTGTCATATACATTATCTCGATGGAGTCGTTGTCACGGTAGTAGCTGTTGTTGAGGTAATTTTGTACCTCTGTACAGAAGCTTTCTGCGTCAACGCCTGTTTTGGTATTGATATAGAAGTAGTAGAAGGTGTCGTCATTTGAGCCCTGAAAACGGTTGAAGGTGGTGTAGGGCATATATATCTCCCCGTTCCAGTCCTCGCCCATCATATTTACCATTGCCGACATCATTCCAGAAAGCTGATACTGATATACGCCCACGATGGTGAGGTCTATCATACTGCCGTAGTTGGTAGTGACAGAAATTGTCTTGCCTATGGCGCCTCTTTCCGAGCCGAACAGCTTCCTTGCCTGCTTGTCGGAGATAACACAGGTGCTGCGGAACTGATCGCAGTCCTTTGCGGAAATGTAACGGCCTGCGATGACCTTTGTCATACTCTGTTTGATGTATCCGGGGTTTACGCCGTAAAGGGTGATATCATAGTCCTTGCGGCGGATATTCATTTTGCCCGAAACGGTATCCGAGTTTAATGCCACAGCGTCGATATCGTCCGCAAATCTCTGCTCAACGTCCGATATCATCTCAGCAGTGATGAAGTCCTCTATCATAATGTAGTCGCGCTGAGCGTCGTCCCTCATATTCAGCTGAAAGGCTACCAGATTGGCGCCGCCCTGGGAATTGAAGATATCAAGCACGCTGTTTTCCATAATGCTTCCAAGGGTGCTTATGGCGATGACCGAGCCGATACCGATGATTATTCCCAGCATCGTGAGGAAAGCTCTCATTTTATTGGAGCGCAGTCCCGAGATGGCAAGGAGTACATTTTCAAAAAAGCCCATTATGCGTCAGCCTCCTCTCGGGGAATACTCCGGTTTCCCGTATCTCCGATAATGTTTCCGTCGGAGATGGTGATTATCCTGTCCGTCTCCTCCGCAAGTTCGTTGTTGTGGGTGATAAGGACAATGGTCTTGCCCTGCTCCTTGTGGAGCTTGTGGAAAAGGTCCATTACAAGACGTCCCGTTTTACTGTCCAGCGCTCCTGTAGGCTCGTCGGCAAGGATTATGGCAGGGTCGTTCGCCATTGCTCTTGCTATGGCGATACGCTGCTTCTGACCGCCGGAAAGCTCATTGGGCATATGACCTGCACGGTCGGACATCTCTACTATCTCAAGCAGCTCCTTTGCTCTTTCACGGCGCTGCTTTGCGGGTATTCCGCCGTAGAGCATCGGCAGCTCGATGTTTTTGAGAGCCGATGTTCTTGCGATAAGGTTAAAGGTCTGGAACACGAAGCCTATCTGCTTGTTTCTGATAGCCGAAAGCTCCTTGTCGTTGGCTCTCGACACATCTATTCCGTCAAGGAAATAGCTTCCCGAGGTGGGACGGTCAAGAGCACCGATTATATTCATAAGTGTGGATTTTCCCGAACCCGACTGTCCCACGATGGAGACAAATTCTCCCTTGGGGACGTTGAAGGTCATACCGTGGAGTATCTCAAGTTCGTTTGGAGTGCCCACATAGAAGCTTTTAACGATATCTCTGGCACAGATAACGTATTTTGAAGCCTCCTCCGGAACTGCGGGACTGCCGTAGCTGTAGGTGGGAGGGGTATTGTTTTTCTTCATTGGCAAGTCACCCCACATTATTCGGCTGCTGCTGCGCTCTGTACCGCTTCACCAAGCGCACTGGTGATAATTACCATTCCGCCGTCGGTCACGTCGCCTGCGTTGGATATAAGCTCCATACCCTCGGTAAGCTCGTCGGAGGAAATCTCCACTTCGGCGTCGCTTTCAAAGCCTGTTTCTACGTTTATTCTTCTTGCGGTGGCTGTTCCGTTTCCGCCCTCTATCATATCGGCGGTGTAAACATAGCTCTGTCCGTCTGCGTCCTCAACAATTGCGTCATAGGTAACGGCAAAGACATTCTCTGCGCTGCCTGTTACCGCTGCGCACTTTGCGGTCATTCCGATAAGAACGCCCTTGTTCTTTGTGCCGTGAATGAGGACTTCCACCTCAAAGGAAGCGGTGCCGTCACTCTTGCCGTTTGCAGCCTTAACGCCTGTGGGGGCTATCTTGCTGATAACTCCGTCAAATTCTTCGTTGTTAAGGGAGGGGATAGTTACTGTTACCTTCATATCGGGCTTTAATGTGCTTACGTTATATTCCTTGACGGTTGCTCTCATCTGGAGATTGTCAAGGTCCTCGATAATGAACAGGGTGCCTGCAGCAGGGGAGCCTTCAACTGCGTTTACAGCTGTTACCGTACCGTCGCAGGGAGCCTTGATAACGCAGTCGTCAAGCTTGCCCTTGAGTATCTCAAGATTTATAAGCTGGGAATCGTTTGCTGAAAGCACCTTTTCTCTGTCTGCCTGAGCCTTGAGGGTGGCAAGAGAGGAATTTGCATTTTTCTGAGCCAGCTCATAGCTTTCTTTTGCAGTGTCATATGCGGTCTGAGCGTCATCTACAGCTTCCTTGTAGTTCTTGATGGAGGTGTCGTTGCCCTCTTCGATGGACTTGAGAGTGTTCTTTGCATTCTCATAGCTTACCTTTGCACGCTCATAGCTGCGCTCTGCATTTTTTAATGCTACGGAATTTGCGGAGTCAATGTCTGCCTTTGCCTTTGTGTATGCCTCAAGAGCGTCCTCATAGGTGTCCTCGGTGGTCTTCACATCGTATTTTGCTTCAAGCTCGGCAAGCTTTGCTTTTGCTTCGGAAAGCTTCTGCTGGGCGTCTGTTACGGTTGCGGCGGAAACTGATGTGGAGTCGTATTCAAGCATAGAGGAGAAATATGTATAGTTGGAAAGCGCGGTCTCGTACTCCTCTCTTGCTTTCTGCAGCTCTTCGCTCTTTACGGAGCTGTGACGGCTGTTATATTCTTTCTTTGCGTCATCGTAGGCTTTCTTTAATGCTTTGATGTCGCTGTAATCCTCGTTTTCCTTGTCGTCCTTCGCTTCAAGGTAATCTGCCTTTGCACATTCAAGCTCGTATTCTGCGGACTCAACGCTCTTTTTAGCGCTTACAAGCTGGCTGTCACGGTCGCTGCCCTGAATTTCGAGCTGCTCGTCATATTTTTCCTGAGCCTTTCTGAGAGCCTCCTCCGCATTGTCGAGAGAAAGCTTTGCATTTCTTATCTCGGGATAAGAGCCGTCATTTATCTGTGCAAGAGCCTCGTTGTAATTCTTCTCGGCAGTGCTGAGAGAATATTCGGTGTTTGCGTTGGTGCTGTCGAGAGTGCTCTGCTGCTGGAGTATCTGATCCTGAAGATCGCTTGAGTCGAGAACTGCAAGCACGTCTCCCGCTTTTACGGTATCGCCTACTTCAACGTTGATGCTTTCAACATTGTAGCTCAGCTTTGAGCTTACCTGGGTGAAGTTCTGGCTCTCCACAAGTCCGCTCACCGATACTCTGTTTTCAATGGTTTTCTTCTCAAGAGGGAATGTATCGGACATTGTCATTCCCGACATCATAGAAGCGCTGCTTATCATCATAACGATGAATGCGGCGATAAGCGCCAGCACAGCGATTATAATAATGATCTTGATCTTCGAGCCCTTTTTGCCCGCCTTCTTTTCTTTGCTCATAACACGTTTCCTTTCTTACTGACTGATCTTTCCATTATGTTTGTTCGGTCTGCTCCCGACCGGAATTTTTTTCGGAGATGAGCCTTGCGGCTTCGCTCTCCGAGTATCCCAGGCGCTTCATTGCGCCGAGAAACGCTGTAATTTCCTTTTCGGCAAGCTCTTCTCTCAGCTTTGAGATACGCTCGGGGTCGTCGGTGATGAACCGTCCCGAGGTTCGCTTTGAATAGACTATGCCGCGGTTTTCAAGCTCGGTGAGAGCCTTTTGCATTGTATTGGGATTGACGTTTGCCTGAGAGGCAAAGTCCCTTACCGACAAAAGTCTGTCGCCCGGAGCAAGCATTCCCGAGGCTATCATCTGCTCAAGCTGTCTTACCACCTGTAAATAGATGGGTGCGTCGGGCGTAAATACCCAGTGCATTACTATCCTCCTTTTCTTTGTATTATTGTCATAATACAATAATACTACATAGGGAAGAATTTTGCAATGGTTTTATTGCACAAAAGTTTTTTGACTGTATGCCTATATTTTGGCAATATACTACAGCGGAAGCATACAACTTTATTACTATATCATATCTGAATTAAAACAGGAATTGTAATATATTAAAATCGGATTAAAAAAATGTGGGCGTTGTCGGAAATTATGACGGATTTTGGTTATTTTTTTTGCGCATATTCTGTTGACATAACGGCTAAAAAGGTGTATTATTATTATTGAGTATATCTGTGCTGACGAACCGTGCCCCGAAACAGCCAGGAAAAGTCCCGGGGCGTATATATGCCGAAAGGAGCGGGGCTTGTTCCCCGAAAGATAATATATGTATTTCGGAAGCGTTAAATTTTTTAGACACCTTATCCTGACGGTGGTGTTCGGCTGGATAGGCATTGCCACATTGCTGGCGGTTTTCTTCGGAGTCAAGTGCCATAAGCTTGAAAACGAGGAAAAGGAGCCGATGACCATCGAGGAGCATATTTCCCGTATGACCGCCGAGGGATATACACTTGAGGAGATAGAGTCCGTTATCCGCAGAGGCAGCAGCCTTACGGAGACGGCGGAGGATAATATCCCTGCGGACGTTACCGTTTATACAGAGGCGGTTTCCGCACCTGTGGGCAGTGATGCTTCTGAGACTGTTCCTGCGGAAACAGAGCCGTCTGCCGAAGATAATTCCGACCTGTCCCTTCTTTACCCCGAAATGACCGTTACCCGTTCGGGAAGCCCCCTTCAGGCTGCTGCGAAAGATGTGTTTCTCACCTTTGAGGGAGACCCGTCTCCGAATATGGCGGACATTCTTATAATACTTGACCGTCAGAACGCTCACGCCGCATTTTTTCTGAGTACCGCCGAGTGCAGCGCTGATGATGCAGATACGGTAAGGCTTGCAGCTTCGAGAGGAAATTCCCTGGGAGTGCTGGCAGGAGGGGACAAGTCATATTCAGACGCTCAGACCTATCTTGCGGATTTTTACGCTCTGTACAGCGGAATTTCCGAAATTGCGGGAGCGGCTCCGATGCTTTACCGCATACCCGACAGCGCGGAAATGACTGCCGAGACAAGGCAGGAGATAGTTTCCGAGCTTGAAAGACGGGGCTTTGTTTACTGCGAATATAATGTTGCTTCCGACGACAGGGCGCCCGACAGCGGCTGGCAGGAGATATATGACAGAGTGACCTCCCGTGTTTTCCGCAATAAGGTCGCAGAGAAGGGCAGCGTTGTGCTGCTTCACGGCGGCAGCGGAGATAAAAATACCGTTTACACCGTTGAGGACATTATTTCCGATATGACCTCTCAAGGCTATTCATTCAAGGCTTATACGGAAAATACCGTAATATAAATATATATCCGTTAATGGAAAAATTGTCTGATAATTTATTTTTTTCAGACCGGGTTTTGCTTTGGCAAGCTTATGACTGCCATAACCGCAGAACTCCCGAGAAAGGATGTGCATAGAAATGAGCTTAAAGGACAACTTTAATCAGGCCGTTAAAGAAATACTTAAAAAGGACGGTCTTGTAGGCGATAACCTTTCCAAAGGCTCCCGAAAAAAGACCGAGGTGGATAAATTTATGGGCGAGACCGCCGTTCCCGGAGGATTTGGCGAAAGTCTTGCTCCCGGTGCGGAAACTCCTGCCGAAAGCTACGGCACGGACTTTTCTGAGGCAGCCAAGCCCTCGGCAGAGGAATTCAGACAGGCTGTACATAATCCCCGCAGCGCAGACCCTTTCGGAGAGGACGAGGCTGTCAGCGAGCCTGCTCCCGAGCCTGAAACTCCTGCGGAGAATTACGGCAGGTTTGAATACCAGACTGCGGCGGACAGCTTTGCGCCTCCACCTCCGCCCCCTCCTCCCGTAAGCCGTCCGAGCTACGGCGGCGGTTATAATCCTCCCCCCAGGACTCCCTCGGGCGGTTCGGCGTTCAGAGGAGGAAGACCTCCCGAGACCCCCTATTACGAGACTGAGGAGACTACCGTTATTTCCAGAAACACCCGCATCAGCGGCGACATCAGCTCCTTTGCCAACATCAACGTGGAGGGCAGCGTTCAGGGAAACATCAAGCTTACCAAGAATATTGCCGTTTCGGGCAAGGTGGTGGGCAACATCGAGTGCAACAACGCTGTTATGGCAGGCGCTCAGATGCAGGGCAGCATTTCCTCAAAGGGTCAGGTGCAGATAGACCACGACAGTATTCTTTTGGGCGATATCGACACTCAGTATCTTGACCTTAACGGACGTATCCAGGGAAATGTGGAGGTCGGCGGCAAGGCAGAGTTCAAAAACGATGCCATTATCGTTGGCGATATCACCGCTTCCACCATTTCCGTTATCGACGGCGCCATTATCCGCGGCTATGTCAATACAACATTTATGCAGGACAGCACATCTAACGTATTCCCCGAGGCTATCACCGTGGGGGACGCTTAATTCGTTTTATTTATCTGAAAGGACTGTTTGAAATATGCCCGAAAATGATATTCTTAACGTAAATCCCGATCTGATAGGTGATTTTGAACTTCCTCCTCTTCCTAAACGCCCCGTAAAGCTTGACGGAAATGTGGAGCAGATCGAAAAGGAGCTTTCCGACAAGGAGATAGATGAAGAGCTTCCTCCTCTTCCCGAGAAAACAGTGGATAATTCCCTTGACGCCATTAAGGACGAGGTTTCCTCGGACTCACTTCAGAATGCGGACTCTGAGGACGTTCCTGACGAGCTGGACGAGATCCGGACGGGAGATGATTTTGAGCTTCCCCCTCTTCCCGAGGTAAAGAAAGAGGAAAAGCCCTCCGATGATGATTTTATTATCGAGGAGGATCCGCCAGAGGACGACGGAACTGACGAGACCTTTGATTTTGCCGACGATTACGATCTGCCCGAGCCGGACAAGAGCAGCCTTGTTCTTGAAGATCTTACTGCCAATGTGCGTCCTATTCGCTCGGGACGTGAGGAATCGGCACGAAATATGAGAGAAGCCATCAAGATGAACGATCTGTCTATGGAAGTGGGCAGCGGTCCCGTTCTGGACGATCTCAGCAGCGAATACAAGGCTCCCGAAAATCAGGCTGCCGATCTTATGGACAAGGAAAAGCTTGATGACGATCAGAAGAGGATACTCCGTCAGCGCCTTAACGAAGACCTGGGCAAGCGCCCCGAGAATTACAACGCCCGTGCCAGCCAGAACATCGCAAACAGGCTTCTTGAGGAAAAACGTCTGAAGATCGCCAAAAAGGGATTTACCATTTCCATTATCCCCATACTTATGGGTCTTGCTTCGGCAGCTATCTGCTTCTTCAAGCTTAACTGGGGCGATTATCAGTGGTTTACCTTTGTGGCACCCTTTATGATCCTTGCGGCGCTTATGCTGCTTGTTAAGTCAAAGCATATGAAAATGCTTGCAGTTTCCATATATGGAGTCTGCGCTCTGATATACGCAGGCGTGGGACTGGTACTCTTTACGCTCAACAACAGCATCAGCGATGGTATTGTGCATATCCTTTTCGGCATTGCCGCCGTTGCGCTCAATGTTATTTCCATTCTGATACTTATAAAGAATGAAGCGGTAAATACGTATTATTCCGGTCATTTCAAAAAGAGATAAGCATAAAAATAACGGCTTCGGAATTTGGTTTCCGAAGCCGTCAGTCTGTCGCAAAAAAACGACAATTTTATAATATGCACAAACCTATATAGAAAATGCTTTGTCAAAAACATTCCACCGGAACGTTTTTGAAGGTAAGTTACCTAAAACTTGTAAGAAGGGGAGGCGGTCGTGTCCGCCTCCCCTCGAAATGCTGTCGCATTTCTCACCCCTTGCACCGTTCTTGAAGGATAACGGGGATTTCGCAGATAAACTTTGTTTATCATTGCGGAAGGGCGACCAAAGGGCGCCGCCCTGTGGACTTCCCTCTGCGTACCCAATCAATTATCGGTACCGAGCCACAAACTGACAGTCCATACAAAAGTATAAACGACTTACCAGCGGGGGTTCCCCGCCTTTGGAAACCTGCCACCTTTGAAAAGGTGGACGAAACTTTTACTATGACCTTATTTGTGAAGATTTTTTCATCTGTGCACTTTTTCAACACGCTGACGGCTTCGGAATTTGTTTTCCGAAGCCGAATTTTTATTCTTTTCCGATTGCATTTCTCAGCGCTCTCAGCTCCTCGGCGGTAAGCTCACGCCACGCACCGGGCTTTAACATTCCAAGCTTAACGGGTCCTATGGAGGTGCGGCGAAGCCTTACTACCTCAAGCCCTACAGCCTCGCACATACGGCGTATCTGCCTGTTTCTGCCCTCTCTGATGGTAATGCGCATTACGCTTCTTTCGGGAGTGTCAAGTTCCACGTTCACCGTTGCGGGGAGGGTCATTCTGCCGTCAAGCTCCACTCCCTCGGTGAGCGCAACTATCTGCTCGTCGGTTATTTTTGAGTGGACGGTGACACGATAGGTCTTGCTGATATGACGGCTGGGGTGCATAATATCGTTGGCGAATTTGCCGTCATTGGTGAAAAGAAGCAGTCCCTCGGAGTTGCGGTCAAGCCTGCCTACGGGATATACCCTGTCCTCAACGCCCTCGAGAAGCTCGGTAACGCACCGTCTATCCAGCTCGTCGGACATTGTGGTAACATATCCTCGGGGCTTGTTGAGCATAATGTAGATCTTTCTCCGCTTTTTGGAGTAGCGCACTCTTTCGCCGTTTACTATGATAACGTCCCTGTCATTTGCCTTGTCCCCAAGCTTTGCGGTCTTGCCGTTTACCTTGACAAGCCCCTGAGAAATAAGCTCCTCCGCTTTTCTTCGGGAGCAGATGCCGCTGTCGGACAGAATTTTCTGAAGTCTTATTTTTTCCATAGCATTTTTCCTTTTTATTTAAATAAAAGTTCCTTTATATAATCAAGGGCTTTGGCGATAAGGGGAGGCTCATAGCCCGCTCCGCCCTTTTGGAGCAGACTTTCCGCCGATATAAGAGGTATCTCGTCTATCACCCTGCCGCCGCTTTTTACGGTCAGAAGCCCAAGTGTCTCGCCCTCTGAAACGGGTGCATATATCCTTTGGGGAACAGCCGCCGTGAATGTGGCTTCTGCTGTCTTGCCGTTTATTTTAGGCAGGATAATGTCCCTTTGGGTCACAAGGTTTATGCTGTCCCTGTCACCGCCCACAGCATTGCAGGAATAGGTCTTTGAGCCCATATTCACGCTTTCTGTCACACTAAAGCCGTAATCAAAAAGCTTTGCGTGGTCGTTCCAGTCATCGGGGGCATTAAGTGTGACACAAATAAGTGTTACGCCGTTTTTTTCCGCCGCAGAAACGAGACACCGCCCCGCTTCATCGGTAAAGCCCGTCTTAACGCCGATACAGCCCTCGTATTTGCTCAGAAGCTTGTTGGTGTTGGTAAGCCACCTGTCAAAAGGCGGGTTGCCAAACTGCAGCTTCATTGTCTTTGAGGAGCATATTTCCCGAAAATCGGGATTTTTGAGTGCATATGACGTAAGCAGAGCCATATCCGCCGCCGTTGAGTAATGCTTGTCATCGTGAAGCCCCGAGGGGGTCACGAAATGGGTGGAGGTCATTCCAAGCTTAGAAGCCTTTGCATTCATCATATCCGCAAAGCCTTCAAAAGAGCCGCCTATTCTTACCGCCGCACAGTTTGCCGCATCGTTTCCCGAGGGCAGGAGCATACCTATGCACAGGTCACGCTTTGAGACAATGTCGCCCTCTCTCAGCCCCATTGAGGAGCCTTCTGTCTTTACGGCTTCGCTGTCCACCACAAATTCGGTGTCAAGGTCGCCGCTTTCAAGGGTGAGGATTGTTGACATTATCTTTGTGGTGCTTGCCATTGGCAGCCGTTCCCTTTCGCATTTGCCCCAAATGACCGTACCCGTCCCGGCTTCTATGAGCACAGCCGCCTTTGCGGAAATATCTCCCGGTGCAGGCTTTGGACTTGCGGCAAATACCCTTGCGGAGCAGATGAAAGTCATTATCGCCGCCGTAATCAGGGCGCACACCCTTTTTATTTTCATTTGTTCATTCCCCCGTGCAGTTCATAATGATATATTATTATGCTCGGGGGCGCTTAAAAATGTTAATCCTTGAAATCGAAATCCACGCCGTCGGTCATACCGCTCTCGATCATTTCCTCGGGCAGCTCAATATCATCGGTGTCACGGGGGTCGGCAATATCTGCGGACTTTTTATCATTTATTTTGTCCTCGGTCTTGTCCTTCTTGAAAAGCCCTGCCACCTTGTTGAATACCTCGGGGACCATATTGACGATAGCGGAAGAGGTGGAAACATCAAGGTTCATCTGCATAAGCTGAACTTCGCCGTTTGATACAACGAGGAATCCAAGAGGTGTAACGGTAATGCCTGCGCCGCTGGCACCGCCGAAAAGCTCCTTGTCGGTCTTGCTGGGAAGGTCTGAGCCGCCTCCAGCAAAGCCGTAGGAAACCTTTGAAACGGGAATGATCGTAACGCCGCCGTCAAGCTTTACGGGCTTTCCCATAATAGTGTTTGCGTCAGCCATTTCGTGGATCTTGTCCATAGAAGCGGTAATGAGTTCTTTTACCTTAGTGTCCATTTTAATTATCCTTTCTTAAAAAGCTCCATTACAGGAGAGTATTTTTTCTTGTTTGATATATATCCGAAGCCTACGGCAAATACCGCATTTATAAGGCTTGCAGGTCTGAGACGGACTTTACATTCCCCATCATATCTGCTTTTTTCGGCAGGGGTGTTGTAAAGACAGCTTACATTTACCGACCGCACCGACATTCCCACAAAGCATCGCAGGAATGATATGCCGTCATACACTGCCGCACCGATAGTTCCATAGGATATGGCTGCCTTTGCGGCGTCCTCATCGGCGGCGGCAAAGTCGATGATAACATCGTCAATGCGTATCTTGCTGCCAAAGCGTTTAAGCGGCTCGGTCACAAGCTCTATCAGGAGCATTACCGAGTTTTTCTTTTCGGTAAGCTCGTCAAGCTTTGTGCTTATACGTTCAAGGAGAGGTTGTTTCTCCTCTTTTGTTAGTTTTTCCTCCTCTGAGGGGCTTTCTTCTTTTGAAGAAGTGCTTTCATTTTCGGTTGTTTCTTCCGTCTTTACCGTATCGGCTTTCGGGGGAGAGTCCTCTTTTGGCGTATTTTCACTGCTGTCCTCTGCCGCTATATCCTCCGAAACGGGTAACGTTTCCTTGGAGGGCTTGTCCTTCCGCCGCTTCTTCTTTTTAGGCGGCTTTTCTTTTTTGGGATAAAGGCTCAGAAAAAGATATTTTACCTTTATATCAGCCTTGCCGCCGTAAAATCTGATATACGCCTCAACGGGTATATTCACCGTAAGCAGGATAATAAGTATCAGGGCGGCTATTATGATAAGAGCGATCATTCGGCAGTCCCTTCCTCCGTAATATCGGAACTGTCCTCATTATCCGTAAGCAGAGTATCGAAATCCTCCTTCACGTGTCCCGGGAGAGGGGGGAGATCGTCTATTGACTGAAGCCCGAAGCACCGCAGGAATACGGGAGTTGTCTTATATGCGATAGGTCTTCCGGGAACATCAAGCCTGCCCGCTTCCTCCAGGAGATTTTTTTCAACTAAGGAATTTACAACGCTTGAGCTGTCTATCCCACGGATATGCTCCACAAAGCTTTTTGTAACGGGCTGATTGTAGGCGATTATAGTAAGCACCTCCATAGCCGCAGGGGACAGGGGAGCGTTCTTCTTATTCTCCGCCGCCGCTTTAACGCAGTCGTAATATTCGGTGCGCACCGCAAGCTGATAGCTGCCGCCGAGACGCAGAACAGTAAGGGAGCTTTGATTTTCGGAGTAAGCGTCATTTAACATATCCGCCAGCTGAGATAGTGCCCCTTTTTCAACGCCGATGGCTGCAGAAAGCCTTTCAGGCTCTACAGGGTCGCCGCAGGCAAACAATACTGCTTCCATTGCGGCAGCCTTATCCGTTAGCTTCATTTTCGCTTGCCTCCTGTTCTTCCGTCTCCCACTCGGAAACGGTGTTTTCATTAAAGTCAATATCCGAAGCAGTATTGAACGTTACCTCGGTGTTATCATCATTTAAAAGTATTCGTCCCGTTTTGGTAAGCTCAAGCACCGCAAGAAATGCCGCCACTCTTTCCGAGCGGTCGGTAATTCCCGAAAATATCCCATCAAGGGAGCATTTTCCCTCTTTGTAGAGCATTTTCAGCACCGTTACTATCTTTGAGGAAACGGAAACAAATTTCTTTGAAACTATCTTTGAAAAAGCCGAAGGAGCAAGCTCGGGGGGCTTTTTTTCCTTCTTTATCTCCATACCCCGATAGGCTTTCAGAAGCTCCATAGGGTCGTGGGTGCGGCTGTAGGTGCTGTCAACTTCTATCTCCATCGGCTTTTTAACGCTGTAAGCGTCCCCAAGATATTTTTCCCTCATAAGCTCTGCCGCCGCCTTGCAAAGGGAATACTCGATAAGCCTGCCCTCAAGCTCCTTTTTGAGAGTTTCGGCTTCTTCCTTTCGGGGCAATAGGGAAACTGTCTTGATGTAAATAAGCCTTGCCGCCATTTCCAGAAATTCCCCTGCAATTTCCATATCCTGCTCAGCCATATGGGAAATATAGTCAAGATACTGCTCCACAAGGGTCATTATGGGAATGTCATTGATGTTCAGCTTGTGCTTTGAGATAAGGTGCAATAGCAGATCAAGAGGTCCCTCGAACACCTCAAGCTTGAATGAAATGCTCATACCGATATGCCTGCCGCAGCTATCATAATGTAGTCCACCCAGCGTGTAAGGAAGTCCATAATGTCAATGACCTTGTTCTGTAAAAAGCTGAGAGGAATGTCAAGCAGACCCGAATAAACCAGAATAATAAGCACAATAAATATAATGTTTTCATACCGCATTATGGTAAAGTACCATTTTTCGGGGAGAACAGCGTTAAATATCTTAGAGCCGTCAAGGGGCGGTATGGGCAGTAAGTTGAACACCGCAAGGGATATGTTTATAAGGGTGATATAAAGAAACACCATAGCCACCATTTCCATAGTGGAGTTATCCCGAACAAAGCTCAGAATACCCAGCACCTTGTAAACTATCATAGCAAGAAATGCCATTATAAAATTGGAAGCAGGCCCTGCAAGGGAGGTAAGCACCATACCCTTTTTCGGGTTCTTGAAATTTCTCGGGTCAACGCTTACGGGCTTGCCCCAGCCGAAGCCCACAAGTATCATCATCAGGGAGCCCCATAAAGTAAGGTGAGCAAAGGGATTGAGGGTAATTCTTCCCTGCTGTCTGCCCGTATCGTCGCCCATTTTCTCAGCCACCCAGGCGTGGGCGCACTCGTGAACGGGAACAGCGGTAAACAGCACCAGAGCCTTTATAAGATAATCGATCACAGTTTCACTCATAATAAATTTCCTTTTTGAAAATAAATATACACTTTAATTATACATTATAATTTCGGGAAATACAAGAGAATTTGAGAAAAATATTGCAAAACAAAAAATCGGGGAACGAAAACGTCCCCCGATATAATTTGTAAACTTAAAAATCAAAGCGACTTGAGCTTCTTTTCCAGCTCTTCCTTGACAACCTTGGGAGTAGCTGCACCTCTCAGCTCCTTGTTGCACTGTCCCATAAGGAAACCGAATACCTTTACATCGCCGCCCTTGTACTGATTAACAGCCTTTTCGTTTGCGGCAAGCACCTTTTCAATGACCTCAAGCACCTTGCCCGTATCGCTGACAATGAGCATACCCTCGCGCTTAGCGATATCCTCGGGGTCGCCGCCCTTTTCAGCCATTTCACGGAAAATCTCCTTGGCGTCGTTCTTTGTTACCTTGTCGGTGTCGGACATCTCCACAAGCTTTGCAATATCTGCGGCGGCGAACATAGGCTTGTCAATGTCTATCTCGCCTAAGTTCATACGTCTCATAATCTCGCCGTTAATGAAGTTAACGAGAGACTTGGGATTATTGTAGCATTTGAGCGCTTCCTCAAAGAGATCGGATATCTTCTTGGTGTTGACAATGACCCTTGCTTCCTTTTCGGGAATGCCGAAGCCAATGTATTTTGCAAGTCTGTCCTTGGGCATTTCGGGCAGGGAGTTCTTGATCCTCTCAAGGTCCTCGTCATAGAAATTAACCTGCAGGATATCGGGGTCGGGGAAATATTTGTAGTCGTGAGCGTCCTCTTTGGTTCTCATTGACTTTGTTTCGCCCCTGTTTGCGTCAAAACGTCTTGTCTCCTGAACTACCTTGCCGCCGCGGTCGAGTATCTGAGCCTGACGCTTTATCTCAAACTCAATGGTGCGGTAGATGGACTTGAGGGAGTTTACGTTCTTTATCTCGGCTCTTGTGCCGTACTCGGTGTCGCCCTTTTTCATAAGGGAGATGTTAACATCCGCACGGATAGAGCCCTGCTCCATCTTACAGTCGGAAACGCCCGAATACTGGAGCAGAAGTGCAATTGTCTCAACGAGAGTCCTTGCCTCCTCGGGAGAGGACATATCGGGCTCGGTAACTATCTCGATAAGGGGTATTCCGCAGCGGTTGTAGTCGCAGAGGGAAACGCCGTTCAAATCATCGTGGATAAGCTTTCCTGCGTCCTCCTCAAGGTGAATACGGTTGATGCGGATAGTTTTCTGCTTCTTCTCGCCGTTCTCCTCGTACTCGATAGGCACAGAACCGTTAATGCACAGAGGCAATGGCATCTGGGATATCTGATACGCCTTTGGAAGGTCGGGATAGAAGTAGTTCTTTCTGTCGAAAACGGAGAATTTGTTGATGTCGCAGTTTAAAGCATAGCCTGCTCTTACCGCATATTCAACAGCAGTCTGATTGATAACGGGAAGAGTTCCGGGCATACCCGAGCATACGGGGCAGCAGCGAGTGTTTCTGTCGCCGCCGAATTCAGCGGAGCAGGTGCAGAATACCTTTGAATTGGTAAGCAGCTCCGAGTGTATCTCAAGACCGATAACGGGAATGTAATCTGATACTGACATAGCTTCATTCACCCTTTCTGATCATATTTTTGCCGCAATGCGGCTGAAGTTCTTTTCAAATGCGTCTGCGGCGCCGATAATGGAAGCCTCGTCCCACATTCTGCCGATAAGGGACATACCTATAGGCATACCCTTTTCGTCATAGCCGCAGGTGGTGGAAATTGCAGGGAGAGAAGCGATGTTGACTGTAACGGTGCAGATATCTGCCTGATACATCTTTTTAGGGTCGTCGATATTCTCGTTCACGCCGTAGGCAACGGTAGGAGCGGTGGGAGTGAGTATCATATCGCACTTTTCGAAGATCTCGCCGTATTCCTCTCTTATCTTCTGCTTGAGAGCCATAGCCTTGCCGTAGTATGCGTCATAGTAACCCGAGCAGAGTGCGTAGTTTCCGAGAAGGATTCGTCTCTTAACCTCGTCACCGAAGCCCTCGCTTCTTGAAGCGGTCACAAGCTCATTGTAATTGCCTGCAATGTCGCTTCTGTGACCGTACTTTATGCCGTCGTAACGGGAAAGGTTTGAGGAAGCCTCTGCGGAGGAAATGAGGTAATATGCGGCAACAGCGTATTTCAGAGAAGGCATTGAGCATTCAACAAGCTCTGCGCCCATTTCCTTGTACTTGTCAGCTGCAGCAAGAACGGTCTTTCTTACCACATCGTCAATGCCCTCAGCATAGAATTCAGCAGGAACGGCAATCTTAACGCCCTTCATATCCATACCTATCCTAGATGTATAATCGTCAACGGGATTTTTGGAAACTGTACCGTCATGGGGGTCATAGCCTGCAATGGCATTAAGGATAATTCCGCAGTCCTCAGCACTTCTTGCAATGGGACCTATCTGGTCAAGGGAGCTTGCGAATGCCACAAGACCGTAACGTGAAACTCTGCCGTAGGTGGGCTTGAGTCCCGTAACTCCGCAGAAGGAGGAGGGCTGACGGATAGAGCCGCCCGTATCGGAACCCAGAGCCGCAGCACACAGGTCTGCGCCCACAGCGGAAGCGGAGCCGCCGGAAGAACCGCCGGGAACTCTTGTCAGGTCATAGGGATTTTTAGTCTTCTTGAATGCGGAGGTCTGGGTAGAGCCGCCCATAGCAAACTCGTCCATAGAGGTCTTGCCCAGCATTACGATATCCTCGGCTGCAAGCTTCTCCATAACTGTGGCGTTGTAGGGAGGAATGAAGTTCTCAAGCATTTTTGAAGCACAGGTGGTCTTTACGCCGTCTGTGCAGATATTGTCCTTTATTGCAAGGGGTATTCCGCAGAGGGGTGATGCGTGTCCCGAGTCAATTTTCTTCTGAGCCGCCTCTGCAGCGGAGAGGGCTTCGCTTTCGGTGACGGTGATGTAGCTCTCAAGGCTTCCGTCCACAGCCTTTATCCTGTCAAGGTATGCCTTTGTAAGCTCGGGGGAGGAAATTTCCTTCTTGTCCAGCTTATTTCGCAGTTCCTTTATGGTAAGGGAAGTTACTTCCATTAAACACAACTCCTTAATTTTTATTCAACGACCTTGGGCACTACAAAGCAGTTCTCGCTCTGTACGGCGTTCTGCAAAAGCTTTTCGGTGGGGAGAGAGGGCTTAGCCTCGTCCTTTCTGAGATCCTTAAGATAAACGTTGTGATTGTCCTTGAGAGGGTCGTAGGCAATGTCTATTTCCTTGATGGTATCCATTATTTCGATAATGCTTGTCATATCCTTCACAGCCTGCTCAAGCTCCTCATCGGTGAAGCTGAGCTTTCCAAGCTTTGCAAGGTATTTGACCATATCAAGCTCCATATAAGTTCCTCTTTTCTCTTGATTTTTAGCTGCGCACAAGCCGCAGACAATAATACCTAATTATTATACCATACTTTTTGCGGTTTTGCAAGTATTTTTCGCAGAGAGTGCAAAATTCCGATGATTTTTTACTCTTTTAATTGGAAACTCCCCTGCATACCGCTATCATAAGGTGCGCAGGGGAGAATGTTTATTTATCCGATTTAAGGCTGCTGCCCATAATGTCCGAAACATCGGTAATAGTCACAAAGGCTTTTTCATCGTGCTTTGCAACGATAGCCTTCAGCTTTGCTATCTGGAAACGGTTCACAACGAAGTAAATTATAGTCTGTTCCTTGCCCTTGTAGTAGCCGTGGGACTGAATGTGGGTGATACCGTGACCGAAGGTCTCCGAAAGCTCCTCGCTTATCTCGTCCTTTTTGCTTGTGATTATCATAGCGGATTTTGCCTTGTCGAAGCCCTCCACAATAAAGTCAACCGTCTTGATGGCGGCGCAGTAGGTGAGGATAGAGTACAGAGGAAGGATAAAATCGCTGAGTATTGCTCCTGCCGCAATGTAAAGAACGGCGTTGTATATCATTACAAAGTTTCCCACCGTAAGACTCAGCCGCTTTGCAAAAATTACCGCCATAACCTCCACACCGTCAATGGCTCCGCCGAAGCGAATGGTAAGACCGCTGCCCACGCCCGAGATAAGTCCTCCGAAAATAGCGCACAGAAGCAGGTCGTTTCCTGCAATGGGAGAGCCTGCGTTCAGGTCAAAGCCGCATAGATACGTGATTATGTAAGAAGCAGCCGAATACACAATGACCGCAAATATTGAATATACCGTAAAGTGCATACCCTGCATTTTCGTTCCGAAGATGAACAGGGGAACGTTCAGGATAATGAGAAACACCGACATAGGAACTGTGGGGAGCAGTATGCCAAGGAGCATTGAGGTTCCCGAAATACCGCTGTCATAGAGATGAACGGGGGCTAAAAAGAGGTTTACTCCGATAGCATTGATAATGCCTGCCACAAGGAGCAGAAGAAAATTCACTGCCTTGAAGTCGCCCAAAAAGCCTTTTGCTTTCATAACATATACGCTCTCCTTTTCTTTGTTATTATAATTATAGTATAATATATCCCGAAAAAATTGTCAATGCAAACGCCAAACAGTAAGGCAATTTTGTTGTAAATCTCCAAAAAAAAATGACCTGACAGCTTGAATTAGTGCAAGGCAATGATTTTGAAGCTTGGGGCTTGAAAACTGTCTCCCGTGTGGTATAATTAGTATGACAATGTATGCATACAGGTCAAATAATTTAATAAAGGCAAACGGTGCCCCGGCAAGCTGATAATTTGGGTTTGGTCCGGGGGTAAAAGGGAAGCAGGTGAAAATCCTGCGCGATCTCGTCACTGTGATAAGGGAGCGAACGGGCAAAGCTTTGAAAAAGGCAGTCACTGACCTTTGCGGTCGGGAAGACGTCCCGCAAGTGTTGATCTTTAAGCCGGGAAACCTGCCGCTTGTCTGTACAGAGATTAAATTCTCAGGATCACGAGGTATTGATCGTACATATCGGACACCGCCAAAATTTTTTAATGGCTGGGGTCTTGTTTGCTGTACCCTCTTTACGTATCGTAGGAGGGCATTTTTTGTCAATATCTCCGAAAAAACGGAGGAATTTTTTTATGAAAAGATCAAAGCATATTCTTGCGGCTGTTACAGCGTTTTTAATTTTGTCGGCAATGACAGCCTGCGGAGGAACAAACGGCAGCGAAAGCATCTCAGAAACGACTTCCGAGACTGTTTCCGAGACGATACAGTCCGAGGAAACGGAGCAGACTGCCGAACAGTCCGAGGAAACTGTTCAGTCCGAAGAAACCGAGGAAATTTCCGAACAGGAAGAAGCAACGGAAGAGGACGAAGAAAACTATGATACAGGAGACGCTTCATTGGATAATGTAAGAAATCAGGACGATATCGGAGAAAACGAGCTTTTAGTTGTAAGCTTCGGCACAAGCTATAACGACAGCCGCCGCCTTACGGTAGGAGCTATCGAAAACGACCTTGAAGCGGCGTTCCCCGATTATTCCGTAAGACGTGGATTTACCTCAAACATCATCATCGACCACGTTCAGAGACGTGACGGAGTTCTTATTGACGATATTGACGCCGCTCTCACCCGTGCGGCAGACAACGGGGTAAAAAACCTTGTTATCCAGCCCACCCACCTTATGAACGGCATCGAGTATGACGAGATAGTGGAAAAGGCGGCAAATTATTCCGACGCCTTTGAAAAGGTGGTATTCGGCGAACCGCTCCTCACAAGCGATGAGGATTTTGACAGGGTGATAAAGGCAATTACCGATGATACCAAGGAATATGACGACGGTGAAACTGCCATCTGCTTTATGGGTCACGGAACGGAACATTCCGCAAACGGAGTTTACTCAAAAATGCAGGAGCTTTTTGCCGCAGGCGGATATAATAACTATTTCATCGGCACCGTTGAAGCCTCTCCCACCCTTGATGATGTTATGGCTTTAGTCAAGGCGGGAAATTACAAGAGAGTCGTTTTGCAGCCCCTTATGGTTGTGGCAGGCGACCACGCCAACAACGATATGGCAGGAGACGAGGAGGATTCCTGGAAAAGTGCCTTTGAGAATGAGGGATATGAAGTTGTCTGCGTTCTTAAAGGACTGGGCGAGAACGAGGAGATAAGAAAAATTTACACCGACCACGCTCAGGCGGCAATAGATTCACTTAGCTGATAACGAAATAATACACAGCAGACCTCTCTCCGTTTATGCGGGGAGAGACTGCTTTTAGATAAAGGAATGAGAATAAAATGAATAAAAAAGCAAATCTGTCTCTCCTGCTTGTGATGTGGGCGCTTATGCTGACCGCCTGCGGAAATACGGGTAGTGACAATTCTGCCGAAAACGCATTATCCGAAGCCGTTTCCGAGGAAACGACCGAAAGCACAAATGCCGTTGCCGAGGGCGCACAGACCGTTCCCGACGGGCTTGTTATCCCCCAGGATATGACCCCCGTTTATGCGGACAGCTTAAAGGACGGAGAATACAATATCAAGGTTGACTCAAGCTCCTCTATGTTTACAGTCACCGACTGCGTTCTTACGGTCAACGAGGGAAAAATGACCGCCCGAATGACAATGGGAGGAACGGGCTATCTGTATCTGTTTATGGGCAAGGGCGAAAATGCCGCCGAGGACGGATATATCCCCTTTGAGGAAAATTCCGACGGAACACATTCCTTCACAGTTCCCGTGGAGGGGCTTGATATGGGCATTGACTGCGCCGCATTCAGCAGGAAAAAGGAAATGTGGTATGACCGCACTCTCCTTTTCCGTTCGGACTCTCTCCCTGCGGAAGCCTTTGCCGAGGGCATTATAAATACTGCCGAAAGCCTCGGACTTGCGGACGGTGAATATTCTGTCGGTGTTTCCCTTGAAGGCGGATCGGGCAGGGCGAAGATAAATTCTCCCGCAAAACTCACCGTATCAAACGGAGAAGCCTTTGCCGAAATTGTCTGGGGCAGCTCAAATTACGACTGTATGACCGTTGGCGGCGAGAAATTTTATCCCCAAAACACCGAGGGCAATTCCGAATTTGTCATTCCCGTAACTGGCTTTGACTACAAAATGCCCGTCTCCGCAAACACCACCGCAATGAGCACTCCCCACGAGATCGAATACACCTTGTATTTCGACTCGGCAACCATTACGGCAGAATGAGAAGCATAAAAAACCTTTGGGGAATACTGCTCTGCGCCATACTGCTTTGTGCCTGTTCGGATAAAAGCCATACAGACGGATTTTCCCTTGAAAGCGCCGAGCCTGTTGGTCATATGGAGCTTATGTATGCCACTCAGTTTTCCGTCGATCATTACGAAAGAGGCATTTCCCTTGTGACCGTTACGGACGGGGAAAAATATCTGCTTGTTCCCGAAAATGAAGCGGTGGAAGAAATTCCCGATAATATCACCCTTATCCGCACTCCCGCCGATAATATCTATCTTGCCGCCTCTTCAGCAATGGATATGTTTTTCGGCATTGGCGCAAATGGAAATGTGCGTGCCACAGCCACCCTTGAAAGGGACTGGGCACTTCCCGAAGTAAAGGAAGCAATGGCAAATGAGGATATCCTTTATGCAGGAAAATACTCTGCCCCCGATTATGAGCTTATCCTGTCTGAGGGGTGCAATGTTGCTATTGAGTCCACAATGATATACCACAAGCCCGAGGTAAAGGAACAGCTTGAAAGGCTTGGGATACCCGTGCTTATCGAGCGCTCAAGCTACGAAACTCACCCCTTGGGACGGCTTGAATGGGTAAAGCTTTACGGTCTGCTTACGGGCAGAGAGGACGAAGCAGAACGGCTTTTTTCGGAGCAGTCGGAACTGCTTAACAGCATTACCCAAAGCGGAAGTACGGGAAAGACCACCGCATTTTTCTACATTTCCTCAAACGGCTATGCTGTTGTGCGAAAGCCCGGGGACTATGTTTCCCGAATGATAGAGCTGGGCGGCGGCGAGTATATTTTTTCTCCCGAAGAGTTAAATGTTGATGAAAACGCTCAGTCCACAATAAATATGCAGTTTGAGGTGTTTTATTCCGATGCGGCAAAGGCAGATGTGCTTATCTACAACAGCACCATTGACGGAGGAATGGAAACCCTATCGCAGTTACTCGAAAAAAACACCCTCCTGGGGAATTTCAATGCGGTGAAAACGGGAGATGTGTGGTGTACGGATAAAAATATGTTTCAGCAGACAACGGGAGCGGCAGAGGTCATTCGTGAGCTGAACCTTATTTTTTCGGGAGAAGCCGAGGACGAAATGGAATATTTTTACAGATTAAAATAATCGTCGGAAGGGAGAGTATGAAATGAAAAAGGAGACAAAGCACTATATTTTGGGCTTCACTATCCTTGTGCTGCTCCTGCTTTTCCTCATGGCGGCAAGCCTTTTTTCGGGCAGCGTCAGCTTTTCCCCCGAGGAGGTCATAAAAGTCCTTACGGGAGCGGAAAGGGGAACAACAGCCGCAAATATCATACTTTCCATACGCCTGCCGAGACTGCTTGCGGCAATGGTGCTTGGGGGAGGTCTTGCGGTCTCGGGATATCTTTTGCAGACCTATTTTGCAAATCCCATTGCAGGGCCTTTCGTTCTCGGAATATCCTCCGGCGCAAAGCTTACGGTGGCAATGGCGATGATATTTTTTCTGCAAAGGGGAATACCCCTTACCTCGGCTGCGCTTATCATATCCTCCTTTGCAGGCTCAATGCTGTCGATGGGCTTTATCCTTGCGGTGTCGCCAAAGATAAAGCGAAGCTCAATGCTTGTGGTGTGCGGCGTTATGATAGGCTACATCTGCTCGGGAATAACGGATATTGCGGTCACATTTGCAGATGACTCCAATATCGTCAATCTCCACAGCTGGTCTATGGGCAGCTTTTCGGGAATTGATTCGGAAGATGTGAAAGCCTTTTCGCCCGTAATATTTATCTGCCTCGGGGCGGCTTTTCTGATGTCAAAGCAGATTAACGCATACCGCCTTGGAGAGGTCTACGCACAAAGCTCGGGGGTGAATATCAAGGCATTCAGGGTGGGGCTGATACTTGTCTCAAGTCTGCTTTCCGCCGCCGTAACCGCATTTGCGGGGCCTGTTTCCTTTGTGGGGATAGCCGTTCCACATCTTATAAAAAAGCTTTTTAAAACTGCCGACCCTAAGCTTATTATTCCTGCCGCATTTCTGGGGGGAGGGGTGTTCTGCCTTATGTGCGACCTGCCTGCAAGGATACTTTTCGCTCCCTCGGAGCTTAGCATAAGCTCGGTAACGGCTCTTGCGGGTGCGCCTGTGGTCATCGCCATTATGGCAGGTCGGCATAGAGAGCAATGACTCCTTTATTATTTATTCTCTTTTATTTATTCTTTATTCTTTAAAGCTATGTTCCGGGCGGCGGTTGAATTTTGCGGATAAATATGATATAATACCCAAAAAGAGAAACGCTGAATAAATCAAATTGCAAGCAGGCTCAGCCTGGTTTAAAATTGCGAGGAAAAACTATGCCTGAAAAATCATTTAAAATAGACCAGATATCTGCCGGCTGGATAATGGGATATATAAGCGACGGGGAAAACACCATTTCCTTTTGCGCAAGCTATCTTTCAAATTTTCTTGATGATCTTATGTCGGGACTGATATACATTCTCGGCAGGTCGCCCCGGGACGAGCCGAAAAACTCATTCAGAGTGTTTGAGGAGCCTGCATATTCAATATGGAATATGGTAACTTCAAGCGAGCGGCTCATATTTCACGCTGTGACCTATGAATCTCAGAAATCCGATAAAGAAATTGATAATAAAACCGTACAGATCAAAAAAGAAACATTCATAAATGATCTAATTGATGAAATGCAGGATATCCTGCAGCGTTTTGGTTTGTATGGCTTTCGTTTTGAATGGGGATATGAATTTCCCCTTAGCTTATTCCTGCAATTAAAAGACATAAGAGATAAAACACAGCTGCTTACATTATCGGAAAAAGACGGCTCCCATAATTTGGGCTTAGAATATTGTTCTTCAAGCTTTGAATGTGAGTGTGAGTTTTTGACGGACTTATCTCAAAAGAATAAAGAAGAAATAATAAATAATAAAGAATAAAGAACCCGGTTTTTTGAAATTGCAAAAAGGAGGAGAACAAAAAATGCAGGACAACGTCCTTACCGCCAACGACCTTGCGGTAGGCTACGGCTCGGAAATACTCATTGACAATATCCGCATTTCTCTCCTCCCGGGGAAAATTGTCACCCTCATAGGACCCAACGGCGCAGGAAAATCCAC
>JAQYLI010000006.1 GCA_028720105.1 Oscillospiraceae bacterium
TTATGGGGTATTCAAAGGACGAGGCTATTGTGGTGAAAACTTATACTTTTGAAATTCCCGAGGAGGTAAATGAATAATGGCTAACAAGGTTAAATTTGGTCTTTCCAATGTTCACGTGCTTTTTATTGAAAAATATGATGCCGATACCAAGAAATACACATATGACAGCGAGGGTATCAGACCCATTCCCGGTGCTGTTAATCTTTCCCTTGACCCTCAGGGTGACAGCACGGATTTTTATGCGGACAATATTTCTTATTTTGCACAGGCGGCAAATACGGGATATCAGGGCGATCTTGAAATGGCTCTTATTCCCGACTGGTTCAGGCAGAAGGCTCTCGGTGAGGTCGTTGACAAGAACGGCGTTCAGGTGGAAAAGTCCGATGCGGTTCAGAAGGAATTTGTTATGTTCTTCGAGATAAACGGCGATGCGGCTAAGACACGTTATGTATTTTACAGAAACTCTATTGCCCGTCCTTCCGTAAAGGGTCAGACTACAGAAAATTCTATCACACCTGCAACTGACTCTATGACTATTACGGCTATGCCCCGTGAGAATGACCACTGCACAAAGGGCTTTATCGCAAGTGATGATACCCAGCACAAGGCTATTTATGATGCGTGGTACGAGACCATGCATGAGCCTGATTTTACATCTACCTGATGAAACGGGGGCAGACTTATGATAATACACGGATTATCCGAATGCTTTTATGTATTCGGCGGAGCTTTGAAACCGCTCCCCGGTGCCGTAAGCCTGTCACTCGACCCGAAAATTACCGCTGCCTTTGATAACCGTATCAGGGGCGGCGGCAAGAGAATAAAATATATCCTTGAGGGGTATGACGGCAGCATTGAACTCGCCGCCGTACCCTTTGATTTTTACAGGGATATTCTCGGGGTCGGAAGTGACGATGACGGCACATTCACGGAAATGTACACGGCAGTAAATCAGATGACAGAATTTTCACTTATCTACACGGCAAAGGGGCAGAGGGATATCCTTTGGAGCTGCACGGCGGGACACCCTGTTATTAAACGCAAGACGGACGGAAAGGGAAAGGAGATACAGACTGTTTCTATTCCCATTTATGCGAGACGTGACGGAAATAAGAGGATACGGAGCTTTAACGCTGACCCGTCCAGCGTGGCGTATACAACACTTTTCGGCTTTAAGGGGTGATGTTATACTATGGAGAAAACAATTGCATACAAGGGCATTACATTCAATCTGAGAGCCTCGGCGGCGGTTATGATAGTTTACAAGGAACAGTTCGGAGCTGAGTACACCGATGATTTTAACGGGGCTGCAAAGGACCCTGTAAAGGCTGTAGGTGTGGGATATCGTTTGCTTTGGGCTATGGCAAAGTGCGCCGATGACACCATTCCCGACCCCGATGTATTTTTTGACGGTTTAGGTGATGATTTTGACCTTTTGGGGGCGGTTGACACTGCTGCCGAGCTGATGAAAAAAAGTCTCGGGGAATTTGCGGTTTGTGATGCCGAAAGCACCGACAAGGGGGAAGAGGCTGAGACTGACGGAGACCTTTCCGAAAGGCTTGCGGCTTCGGCTCTTCGGTGCGGCTTTTCAATTGCGGATCTGAACCGCATTTCTGTCGGATTCCTGCTTAGGTGCATAAATACAAATCTTGCAGGCAGGCAGCAGGGCGGCGGCGATAATGTTAAAATTGCGGACGAAAACGACATTGCTCATTTTCTTGATTTCTTCGGAGGTTAATACATATGGCTACTAAAAATATTGCGGGAATTACGGCGAAGCTGGGTCTTGATGTTACGGGGGTCACATCTGCCCTAAAGCAGATTGAAACAAAATCAAAGGCTATTGCAAAAGAAATGGCAGAGGTGGACAAGTCGCTGAAATTCAATCCCGAGTCTGTTGTGCTTGCGGCGCAAAAGCAGGAACTTCTGGCAGAGGCGATAAAGAACACCGAGGACAAGCTGAAAGAGCTGGAGAGCGTTCAGAAAAAGACCGATAATGCGTTTAAAAATCAGTCTAAGTGGGAGGAGCAGTATGCGCCTTTGAAGGCTGCCATTGACGAGACAAAATCCAAGCTGAAAGAACTGCAAAATCAGAATGAGAAAATGCAGGCTGATTTTAACAGCGGAAAAATTTCTGCGGATCAGTATGAAAAATATCAGCAGGAGCTTGAAGATACCAAAGCCAAAATGAAAGAGCTGTCACAACAGCAGAAAGACCTTGAGGCAAGCTTTGAGGACGGGCATATTTCGGCAGAGGAGTATAGGGCATATCAGCGTGAGGTTGAGAACACAAGGTTAGAACTTGCAAATTTAAAGTCACAGCAGGACAATGCGGGAAAATCGGCGGAGGAGCTTGGAAAGACTGCACAGGAGACGGGGCAGGATTTCAAGGGCGCAAAAAGCGATATTAAAAGCTATGAGGACGCTGTTTCGGGGCTTAATTCTGCTATATCCGATGTTTCGGGAGATTTAAAGGGCATTGTTTCTGCGGCGGCGGGGGCTGTTGCGGCTGTAGGTACGGCGGCTGTTGGTGCGGTCTCAAAGGCTACCGAGGTTGGCGCAGGCTTTGAAAAATCTATGTCAAAGGTGCAGGCTATTTCGGGGGCAACGGGGGAAGACCTTGCGGCACTTGAACAGGCGGCTAAGAATATGGGTGCAAGCACTTCAAAGACTGCTTCGGAGTCTGCCGATGCCCTTTCTTATATGGCTTTGGCAGGTTGGAAAACTAACGAAATGCTCACAGGTCTTGAACCTATACTCAGAGCTTCGGAGGCGGGAGAAATGGATCTCGCTACCTGCTCCGACCTTGTGACCGACTCGATGTCGGCGATGGGAGTTTCCGTTAATGACCTTTCCCATTATCTTGATGTTGTGGCGGCGGCGCAGAGCAATTCAAACACTTCTATGCAGCAGCTTTTGGAAGCCTTTGTGGAATGCGGCGGCTCGGCTAAGAATTTCGGGCTTAATGTGGAAGATGTTTCGGCTATTCTCGGTGTTATGGCAAACAGGGGCATAAAAGGCACTGAGGCGGGTACGGCGTTAAATTCCATTTTCGTTAATATGCTTGGAAGTACAAAGAGAACTGCCGAAGCTATGGACACTCTCGGGCTTTCCCTTTACGATCAGAACGGCAAAATGAAGGATATGACCGAAGTCCTCAAGGAGATGGGCGGTGCGCTTGCGACCGCTACGGACGAACAGAGAAACAACCTTGAAGCTATGCTTGGCGGCAAGACTCAGATAACCGCTTTGCAGGCTATGGTGAACGGTCTCAACGGGGAATATGATGCTCTTTCGGAAACGCTGTATAACTGTGACGGGGCTTTGATGAACACTGCGAAAACTATGCAGGATAATCTTATCGGCAACGTGACGGCTATGCAGTCGGCTCTTGAGGGGCTTGGTATAAATTTCTATGATTACCTGGAAGAACCTTTG
>JAQYLI010000007.1 GCA_028720105.1 Oscillospiraceae bacterium
TATAGACAAATTCGACAGCCATAACGAAGCCACTCGTCGTCAAGCTCCCTTGCCGGGCGACAGCCCGCCTGCGGTCGCTTTCCTAGATTGGCTTCGTTCTATCTGCCGCCTTTGTCTATAGAACGATTAAAGATTAGTATAAAAAAACAGCCGATAAAAATCGACTGTTTTTTGGTTGGGGTGCAGGGATTCGAACCCCGGAGATGCTTGAGTCAGAGTCAAGTGCCTTACCGCTTGGCTACACCCCAGTATTTGGTTGGGATAGCGGGATTTGAACCCACGAATGACGGAGTCAAAGTCCGTTGCCTTACCGCTTGGCTATATCCCAATATCGGCATAAGGGCTTCAAGCTAACCGGTAATATCTTTGACGACTTTAATATCATACCACATTCCAACGAAAAAATCAAGAGCAAACTACCGTTTTTGTATATATGCACAAAAAATATGCTAACTTTAGGATATATTCGCTAAATTTCGCTGCGATTTTCCAATGCTTTGAATAAAGTGACCTCGTCTGCAAACTCCAATGTGCCGCCAATGGGCAGACCGAATGCCAGACGTGTTACCTTTACTCCCAGGGGCTTTAAAAGCTTTGAGATGTACATAGCGGTAGCTTCGCCCTCAACGGTGGGGTTTGTCGCCATAATGACCTCATTTACGCCGCCCTTTTTTATCCTGTCAAGAAGCTCTTTCACCCTTATCTGCTCGGGAGTTACCCCGTCAAGAGGAGAGATGAGCCCGTGAAGCACGTGGTAAACGCCCTTGTACTCGTTTGTCCGCTCGAAAGCGGCGATATCCTTTGGCGTCTCCACCACGCAAATAACGGAGGAGTCCCGCAGGTCGTCGGAGCATATGGGGCACACGCCGCTGTCGGTAAGGTTGCAGCAAATGCTGCACTCCTTTACCGTAGAATGGGCGTTGATGATAGCGTCGGCAAACTCTCTCGCTTCCTCGTCGCTCATTCCCATAACAAAATATGCCAGCCTTTGAGCGGTTTTCATACCAATGCCGGGGAGCTTTGCGAATTGCTCCGCAAGTAAAACAAGGGGGAGAGCGGTGCTGTTTGCCACGGATATCATACCTTTCAAGTGAAAAATTTGGCGGCAGAGTGCCGCCGTTTTGATTTATAAGTGTTATCAGAAAAGACCGGGGAAGGAAACTCCGCCTGTTACAGCGCCCATTTTGGACTCGGAGGTCTCCTCGATCTGCTTTACGCACTCGTTTACAGCGCTGATGATGAGATCCTGAAGTGTCTCAACATCGTCTTTGTCAACGACCTCAGGATTGATGGTAAGGCTCTGGACCTGCTTTCTGCCGTTCATAGTGATCTCGATAACTCCGCCGCCTGTGGTAGCGGTAAAGGTCTCGTTCTCGATCTCCTCCTGAACATTTGTGATCTGCTCCTGCATTTTCTGAGCCTGACGGATCATACTCTGCATATTCTGAGCGCCGCCTGCCATACCCTGTGGTAATCTTGCCTTCATAATAGAATTCTCCTTTGAATTTTTATTTTTAATAAATTTATTAAACGGAAAACACCGTGGCTTCCGTTAAAAGCTTAAACCGTGTCAACGGGAATGCCGCCTTCTTCCGCTTTTTTCAGAAGCGTGTCAAGCTTCTGCTCGGGAGCGGCTTCGGGCTTTTCTTCCGCCATAGGCTTGTCACCCGACCTGTCAAGGCTGGCTCTGTAGCCTGTGAGAACGGTGGAGAGGGCTGTTCCGGTAATGTCCTTTACAGCCTCAAGTATCTTCGCCTTGTTTTCGGCGGATTTAAGAAGCACCTTGATAAGGTTTTCTTTGCTGTTTATGACCAGCTTTCCGCCCATATTGTAGCCGTAGGAGTTTACAAGGGGGGGAGCCAGCGCAGGACAGAGAGTTTTCATACGCTCGATAACATCGAACCACTTGTCAATGTAAACAAACTCCGCACCCTCGGGCGCTGCGGAAATATCCTTAACAGGCTCTCTTCTGGGAGGCACATTGCTTATCCGGGGCTCCTGCGCCGCGGGAACGCCGTTTGCAAGCTTTCTTTCAAGCTCGGCTATCTTTGCGTTCAGAGCAGCAATTTCACCACTGTTTGGCACTGCCTTGCTCTGAGCTGTGCCGCTGCACATTCTTATAACGCACATTTCCATATCAATGCGCTTTGCAAGGGATCTGCCCATTCGCTCAGCGCAGGCGGAAAGGGTGTCAAGAAAGCCCAATACCTGCTCTAAGGTAAGCTTTGAAGCTATCCTTTTTATGGTTTCAAGCTCCGAGGGCAGGCAAACGATAATGTTTGTGCGGTCGGGAGCCGAAATTGCTATCATAACGTTGCGAAACTGCGCCGCCAGCTCCTCGCAGAGTCTCTGCATATCCTTGGAGCTGTCGTACAGTGCGGAAATAATGTCAAGAGCTTTGGCGGGGTCTCTGTCGGCAATTGCTTCCGCAAGGGCGAAAAGCTGCTCCCTGCCTGCAATTCCTGCAGCTTCGGAAACCACCTCTGCGGTGACATTTTCCGAAAATGCGATACATCTGTCAAGTATGGAAAGAGCGTCTCGCATACCGCCGTCCGCAGCCTTTGCGATAAGCTCGGCTCCGTCATCGGTGAGAGTTATATTCTCATTCTGCGCCACGAATTTGAGCCTTGCGGCAATGTCCTCCGTCTTTATCCGCATAAAGTCAAATCTCTGACAGCGGGAAAGAATGGTGGGCAGCACCTTGTGAAGCTCGGTGGTCGCCATAATGAATTTGATATGGGGAGGAGGCTCCTCGATAAGCTTTAAAAGGGCGTTGAATGCGTCCTTTGAGAGCATATGGACCTCGTCGATGATGTAAACCTTGTATCTGCACCGCTCGGGGGTGTACTCGGCAGCTTCACGAAGCTCTCTTGCGTCGTTTACCGAGCCGTTTGAAGCGGCGTCTATCTCAATGATATCGGAAAGAGCAAAATTATCTGCGTCACGGCAGATGTCACACTCGCCGCAGGGACTGCCGTTAACGGGATTTTCACAGTTTAAAGCCTTTGCGAATATTCTTGCGCAGGTGGTCTTGCCCGTTCCCCTTGAGCCTGTAAACAGATAAGCGTGAGCGGTCTTGCCATTTATTATCTGATTTTTCAGGGTGGTGGTGATATGGGGCTGGGAAATAACATCGTCAAAGGTGGTGGGACGGTATTTTCGGTAAAGCGCCTGATACATTTCGCTCCTCCTTTCCGGAAAATTTTCGGGTATATTTATACCCTGTGATACTTTGCTTTAAGATGCTCCTCGAAGAAATTTTCGGGGTAGCCGTTGGCGGTGCATATCTGGGCGCAGTAATCCCTGTAGCCCTCAGTATCGTTTATCCTTGCGATAAGGGCAAGGCGGTATCTTTCGCAGGCTTCGTCCTCCTTGCCCTCAAGGAGACTTACAAGGGCAAGTCCGCCTTGAGCCGTAACGGGGTCGAGACCGTATTCAACTGCCTTGTCGAAGGCTTTGCGGCTGTTAACGGGGTCATTGGCTGAAAGGTACATTTTGCCCATCTCGTTGTATAAAAACGGAAATATGCCACGCTCCTCGGCAATGGGCAGGAGTTTTTCGTAAACTTCCGCCGCAGAGGAATAGCTTGCGGACATATTAAAGCTTCGCGCCGCCATAAGCAGTGACTCGGCAGTCTGAACGCCCTTGTCCGCCGCAGTTACCGCCTGATGAGCGGCATTGGTGGAGAAACCTAAGCGGTTGTAGCAGATTGCCGTATAAAACGCCAGCACACCCTGTTCCCTGTCGGTAAGGCTGTCCTTATTGCAAAGCTCTCTGAAATATTCCAGAGCGTCCTCATTCTCGTCATTGCGGAAAAGCTCGAAGCCCTGATAAAAGAGGTGCTTTTTCTCACCCGAGGAAAACGCCTTGCCGATGACCTCCCTGTCGTAATCGGAAACGAAATCCGACTTTATGCCGGGGATAAGCTTTGAGATGACAACAATTATCTGAACGACAGCCGAAGAGAGTATTATCACAGCGCCTGCGGTAATAAAGTCTGTATTGTTATCCGAAAAGCCCGCAGCTATAAGAAGCACTGAGATGAGCCACACTGTAAGCAGTCCCGGGGGAGCGGACTTTTCAAAAACGCCCCAAATTCGGGACAGAAAAGATTTTTTCACTTAATTCTTACAACTCCTAAAAAGCAAAAATCCGATACATAGGTGTGCAGGCTTGCTGCGGCACACGAAACGTACCGCTTAATGCTGCTCGGTTCCCCGCCTGACATGGTTCACGGTGTTTTGTTGCACAGGGCCCGCACACCTATATATCGGATTGCGACCATCTAATAGGTATTATACCATATTACATTTTAAATTGCAAGAGTTTTTTTGAAAAAAGTTTGAAAGCCCTTTTCCGGACTGTTTTTATGGAGCGGCTATTTCCTTTTAATGGTAATATTCCCAAGCGAAAATCCCGAGGAATCAGAGGTGTTGTAGGTGACGTGAGAACGGCTGCGGAAGGCTTTCATCTTCTCACCGTCGCTCATATACCGCATTATTTCCGCAGTATTCCGTGCGTCGGCAAGAGCGCCGTGCTCGGTGCCGTCGAAATAGATGTTCAGCGTTCCCAGGGCGTTTGTAAGCCCCATTGACTTGAAAAAGCCCATCTGCCGCTGATATATCCTCTGCAGATCTATCCAATGAACGAAAAATCTATCGTAGCTTTCGTCCTCGGGGTATTTATAGTCTATCTCGTCAAGCATTACGTTCATATCCGTAAGGCTCCAGGAATAAAGGGAAAAAGGCTCTTCCCCTATCCAGTCCATAAACCTGTGCATAACCTCGTGAAAGCCGCCGCAGGGGGCAAGCTGCTCGTTTGTAATGCCCGTAAGGCTTGAGATCTTCTCCTCAACCGTGTTATGCTCAGGCTTGATATACTCGTCAAAGGTGCTTATCTCTCTGAGAGAGTCGTCCAGCTTCACAGCGCCTATCTCGATTATCTCGCTGCGCATCTTTTCTCGTATCTCGGGGACTCTTACGGGATTGAACTCCAGATCAAGAATAATTTTGCTGTGATTTTTCGGCATTTATCTCATTCCTTTATGTTTTATGTATTATCCGAAAGAAGTCTGTCCGGCTTTTCCTTTGACAGCCTTGTGAAAAACTTAACGCAGACCCCCGTCAGCAGAGCCGCGATGACTGTTCCCTCTCTCAGTCCGACTATCTTAAAGCCGAAGAGGATAAGAGAAAGCACCGCCGCAAATGTCACGCAGGATATATCGAATATTACCTTCACGTTTCCGAATTCCTTGCCCGAAACGTCCGAGACCGCCTTGACAAAGGCTTCTCCCGAGTTCATTATCACGTTTGCCGCAACCGACAGGGATATGCCGAAGCCCAGTATCACCGTTCCGCACAGCACCGCGCCGAGCCTTGAGATATAGCCCGAAACGGGGAGCAGCCCCGCAATGCAGGTGCCAATATCCGTAAACCACCCGAACAGAAAGGAAAGCGGCACCTGCAAAAGCTGTATCGGCTTGAAATTACGCCTCAGAAGCGCTATCTGACCTGCGATAAGTACGCAGTTCCAAATTATCAGCCAGCTTCCCAGGGAAAGGACGGTAAATTTCATACTCATAACGTTTGCCGCCGAGGAAATGGGGGACACTCCCAGCTCTCCCCGTTTTGTGACCGCCACGCCCAGCGCCGAAATAAAAAGGCTTATTATAAAAAGCGCACACCGCCTGAAAAGCTCTCTGCGGCTCATTTTCTTTTCCATAAATACCTCGCAAAAAGGGCGGACAGCTCTTACTGCCCGCCCGTGATATCACTTTGTATTGGTAAATTTCCATCTGAATGTGGAAATGCGCTGAGCCTTGGTGTTATCGTAGGAAATGTTGCTGCAGGCAATGCTCAGATCGTTGTACCGGTAATCGGTCTTTGCCGCCTTTGAGCCGAATATGGCAGCGGCGCCCTTAACTGCGTCCGAACCGTAGTTTCGCGACATTACCGCGCCGATCTTGTGGTCGTTTCGGAGAGTTTCCACGATCTCCTTTGCCTGGATAGGCTTGGAGTCGCATACGTTATATACTCCCGGGTAGGAAATGCCTGCGGGGCAGGTAAGTATGCCGTTTATAAAATCCACGATATTGTAAAGGCAGGTAAATGTATATCCGTAGTCACCGTAGCCGTAAACAAAAGCGCAGCCGTCCTTGGGGTCGTAGATCTTTGCCTTGAGATTGTCCGTGAAATCCTTTGTGTAGATGGGGCAGACGCGCATTATAACGCCCTTTGTGGCAGCTTTTTTCAAAGCTGCGGCAAGAGCCTTTTCCGAGTCGGACTTGAGCTTTGCATAGAGGGTGGAGGGCTTTTCGTTCATAGTCTCCCTTATAGGCTCTCTTGTTTTCTGAGGAGCATATATCTGGTGGGTGCTTATCATTATGATATCCGACAGACCGGCGCTTACAGCCGCCTTGTACAGATACTTATCCACAGCAGCGCTTTCCTTTTCCTCATCGGAAGAAAGCACCGAAGGGAAATCGTTGTCAACGGTACAAGCCAGATGTATTAAAATATCCACCTTGCTGCCGTTTAATATCCCCGTTATTTTATCCTTGTCGGTAACGGGGCACTGGATATAGCTGAGGTTGTTGTTTCCGCCGAAAGGATCGGGAGCTTTATCCGTAGCTATTACATTATAACCTTTGGAAAGCAGCATTTCCGTCACTGCCTTGCCGATCATACCTGCGGCGCCGGTTACAAGTATAGTTTTCATCAAAATTCTCCTTTCCGACGCAATATATTGAAGCGTGTACAAAAAAACACACTTCGATACTTATAATAATTATATCACACTCACAGAAAAAATCAATAGATTTTTTCAATTCAATTATTAAATTTATACTAACAGAATGATAAATCGCACGTATTGCTGCGCTGTTTTGGCGGAAGAAGAACTGTTTTGTGTGTTTATGTACAAAATGCGGGGGAGATGTCCTCATATTTTGTAGGATATATGACATCGTTTTTGCGCTGTGATTTGTCCCGCGGAATTTTTATAAAGTAAAAAACAGAATTATGCGCCCGAAATTAAATATTCGGTCCGATTTTTGAGATAATTTCATCAAAAAGACGATTGACATTTTGTAAAGAATGTTATAAAATAAAAATTGTAATGCTTTTCTTCCCATCGGGCATTGTTTTGGGGGAGCATTAAGCGTGATATCAGAAAGGAAAGATCATTTGATGAATAAGCTTTTTAAAGCTCTGACAGCTTCGGCGGCAGGCTTGTTTGCGGCGGCGGCTCTGAGCCTTACCGTATGCGCTGAGGATTATGTCTTTGACATTCCCGACCCCGTTCAGACGGACGGCTCCTGGGGACAGTCCTTTGTTTATTATACCGCCAACGACGAGGGACATCCGGGTAATTTTGACGCTACCTGGATGACATCGGACTCCGAGGTTATCGTAGAATATACATACGAGGGCGAAAGCTCCTCAAAATCTCCTGCCGAGCTTATCTGGCAGACCTGGGAGGGCGGTCCTGTGGAGCCCAATCCCGATGTAAAGAGAAGCTGGAACAAGGTCACACCCTATGAGTATGACGATACCACAGCAAAATTCTCCTTTGAGGATATTGCGGCAAAGTACGGCACGGACGATTTCTCCACTGTATATGCCATAAACGTGGGAGATACGGGCGTTAAGCTTACCGTTACGGGAGTTACCATCACAAACTGCAATATTCCCGCCGAGGAAGAGGAAGCGGATGCCGAGACCGAGGAAGAGACGGAAGAGGAGGACGAAGCAGATACCGGGGAAGAGGATATCGAAGCCGAGACCGAGGAGACGGAGGCTGAAACAGAAGCCGAGACAGAGACCGAAAAGGTAACTGAAAAGGAAACCGAAGCCACGACCACTGTTAAGGAGACCAAAGCTCCCGAGACCGAAGCGCCTACAGCCGAGACAACCACAAACATTGCCGACAACGCACCCAAGGAGGGCGGCGGAGGAGCCGTTGTGATAACCGTTATCATAATCGTTGTGGTTGTGGCAGCCATTGCTGCGGGCGTATACTTTGTGGTAAAGAACAATAAGGGCAAATATTATTGATAAAATCCTCAAAAAGCTGTTCAGAGCGTCTTGAACAGCTTTTTTGATTTAATGCTTGAAATAAAACGGCTGCTGTGCTATAATAAAATTTAAGGGGCAACGATAATCGAAAGGATGACCATAATAATGAACAATGATTTTTATGCTGAATGTCTCGTGAGCAAGGCTCCCACCGCCGCCGATACGGTAAAAAGAGTGTTGATAGGGCTGGGTACCGCAGTCCTTGCGGCAGGGGCGTTCTGGTTTATTTTCTTCCCCATCAGTCTTTTTATCATCGCAGGCGTGTTCTACGGGGCGTATTACCTTATGACGGGCATTGACGCCGAGTATGAATATATCCTCACCAACGGCGATCTTGATATAGACAAGATCATCGGCAAGAGAAAAAGAAAAAGACTGGTGACCGCTTCCATAGGCGATTTCACCGCTTTCGGCAAACTGAGCGAGGCAGGGGATTTTGACGGCACCACCGTTCTCGCATCAAGCGGCTCGGGTCAGGATTACTATGCGGATTTTGTTCATAAGACAGAGGGAAACGTCCGTCTTATCTTTACTCCCAGCGAAAAGATACTTGACGGTATGGAGCTTTTTCTTCCCCGTCAGCTCAGACAGGATTTTAAATTGAAAAGGGTGCGGCTCACAAAGGAAACCGAGGAAGAATAAGCTGAATTATAAAAAGAGGTCCGGGAAGACATATCGCTTCTCAGACCTTTTTTATTTATTCGCTCTTGTCCCCGGTCACAGCCATACTCAGTCCCGACTGGATAGTCTCGCCGATAAGGGGCTTGGTGAAGCCGTTTTCGGCATCATTACAGGTAATGTCCGCTCCTATCATCAGATGGTCGTCGAAAAGGAGATTTACCGTTACATTATCGGGAAAGTCGGGGTAATTGAGTATCTTGTAGGTGTACATCGTCACCTTTTTGCCCGAGTAGGGAAGAAGGTCGAAGCCCTGGGACTTCTGCAGCTCGTTGTACTCGTTGTACGAGTTATTGAACTCCGCGGGTATCTCGATATCCTTGCTTTCGGGTTCAGGTTCAACAATAAGTCCGCATTTGTTCAGAAACTCCACCCTCTCCGCATTGCACTCAAAGGTGAACTGCTTCTCCGTCTCCGCCTCGTCCTTTGCGGTAAGCACGAACCAGGCAAGTCCTCCCAGAATGATAAAAATCACTGCAAGAAATATCCCTTTGCCCTTTTTTCTGCCGGTATCACGTCCGTCTGAATATTCTCTGCTCATAAGTTACGCAACTCCATATTATAAATTTACCCCTTGGGGCAGCTGATACTTCATATATATGCAGTCGGGGCATAAAAAAGACAGGCTTTGAAAAATTCGCAAAAAATGACAGGCGGGAGGCTGCAAAAATATTGACATAATGGGAAAAGTCTGCTATAATGTTACTGTAATGCGGCATATTGCCGGGATAAATAATTTTTGATCTTGAAATGAGGAATTTAAATGTCTGCAAATATCGTGATCGGCACCCAGTGGGGCGACGAGGGCAAGGGTAAGGTAATTGATATCCTTGCTTCCCGCGCAGATGTTGTTGTCCGCGCTCAGGGCGGAAACAATGCAGGTCATACCGTTGCCAGCGGCGGCGAGACCTACAAGCTCCATCTTATCCCCTCGGGTATTCTCTATAAAGACACCCTTTGCCTTATCGGCGCAGGCGTGGTTCTCGACCCCAAGGACTTGCTTGGCGAGATAGACTCCCTTTCCGCAAGAGGAATTTCCTTTGACAATCTGAAGATCGACCCCAGAGCGCACATCATTATGCCCTGGCACATTGCCCTTGACGGTCTTTCCGAGCAGTTCAGAGGAAATAAGGACATCGGTACAACTCACAGAGGTATCGGTCCCACATATATGGACAAGTACGAGAGAAGCGGTCTGCGTTTCTATGACCTTGTTCACCCCGACATTTTCAGAGAAAAGGCAAAGAGCGTGGGCGAGCTGAAAAATGCCATTATCACAAAGGTATACGGCGGTGAAGCTATTGACCTTGACAAGGTAATTGAAGAGTACATTGGCTACGGACAGCACCTTGCAAAGTTTATGGACGATGTTTCCGTTCTCACCTATGAGGCTAAGAAGGCAGGCAAGACCATTCTTTTCGAGGGCGCACAGGCAACTCTCCTTGACATCGACTTCGGCACATACCCCTATGTTACCTCTTCTCACCCCCTGTCCGCAGGCGTATGCACAGGCTCGGGCGTTGGTCCTATGGTAATTGACGGCATTTACGGCGTTGCCAAGGCTTATACCACAAGAGTGGGCAAGGGTCCCTTCCCCACCGAGCTTAACGATGAGACAGGAGACTATATCCGCAACAAGGGCGGCGAGTTCGGCACAATTACGGGCAGACCCAGAAGAACAGGCTGGTTCGACTCTGTTATCGTCCGTCACGCTGTAAGAGTAAACGGACTTTCCTCTCTCGTTATCAACAAGCTTGACACACTTGCAGGTCTTGATACTCTCAAGATTTGCGTTGCATACAAGAAGCCCGACGGCTCTGTTATCAGGGATTTCCCTCCCACGCTTGAGGGACTTGAGGGCTGCGAGCCTGTTTACGAGGAATTCCCCGGCTTTACCGAGGATCTTTCCGCTTGCAGAAAGTTCGAGGAGCTCCCCGAGATATGCCGCAAGTATATCGCACGCCTTGAGGAGCTTTGCGAGTGCCCTATCAGTATGGTAGGCGTTGGCCCCGACAGAGAGCAGGTAATTGAGAGATAACACATACCTCAGAATTTATCGGGGCGGAAGAACTTTTTCCGCCCCGATTTTTGCGGGTGATGACCCGCAGCGGCGGGGGACGCCCTGCAGCGAGTACGTTGGGAAGTTTTGCGAAAATTTTCTCTTTTGTGGCACGGTAACGTTAGTCTGCTTGACAAATCGAAATTTGGCGGGTGACGACCCGCGGCGAGACGTTCTGTAATTTATTCGGACATCAGACTGTCGGCTCGATAACGATACAAATATACTGACCGATATATTCCATTTGCGGTGCATATTATTTCTACCGTTACCG
>JAQYLI010000008.1 GCA_028720105.1 Oscillospiraceae bacterium
TCCTGCTCTTGCTAAGATAATCGTTGAGCAGCTTGGTGGTGCTGACGGTGAGCTTGCGGCTTCTCAGAGGTATCTCAGTCAGAGGTATACTGCGCCTTATGCTCAGGTGCAGGGAATTCTTACAGATGTGGGTACGGAAGAGCTTGCCCACGTTGAAATGATATCTGCAATTGTTTATCAGCTCACAAAAGGTCTTACTCCCGAGCAGATAAAGGCAGGCGGAATGGATTCTTATTTTGTTGCCCATACGCTGGGAATTTATCCTCAATCCTCGGCGGGAGTGCCTTTTACGGCGGCTTATTTCCAGTCCAAGGGTGACGCTATTACCGATTTACACGAGGATATGGCAGCAGAGGGTGACGCTTTGCTATGCACAACTTAATATACAAAAAATCCCCACTTGTCGGACAGAAAATATCCGACAAATGGGGACAATTTAGTTAAAATCAGCTATCAGTCAATCATCACTTGAGTTCAGCGAAGTACTTGATTGTTCTTACCATCTGAGAAGTGTAAGAATTCTCGTTGTCATACCAGGAAACAACCTGTACCTGATATGTGTCGTCATCGATCTTGGATACCATTGTCTGAGTAGCGTCAAAGAGAGAACCGAACTTCATACCAACGATATCGGAAGAAACGATCTGCTCGTCATTGTAGCCGAAGGACTCAGTAGCAGCAGCCTTCATAGCAGCGTTGATGCCTTCCTTGGTGATGTCCTTGCCCTTAACAACTGCAGTAAGGATAGTTGTGGAACCTGTGGGAGTAGGAACTCTCTGAGCGGAACCGATGAGCTTGCCGTTGAGCTCGGGGATAACAAGACCGATTGCCTTAGCAGCACCTGTGGAGTTGGGAACGATGTTAGCAGCACCTGCTCTTGCTCTTCTGAGGTCACCCTTTCTGTGAGGACCGTCGAGGATCATCTGGTCGCCGGTGTAAGCGTGGATAGTGCTCATGATACCGGAAGCGATGGGTGCATAGTCATTAAGAGCCTTAGCCATAGGAGCGAGGCAGTTTGTTGTGCAGGAAGCTGCAGAAATGATGGTGTCGTCCTTGGTAAGAGTCTTGTGGTTTACGTTGTAAACGATGGTGGGAAGATCGTTGCCTGCGGGAGCAGAGATAACTACCTTCTTAGCGCCTGCGTCGATGTGAGCCTGGGACTTAGCCTTGGATACATAGAAGCCTGTGCACTCGAGAACAACGTCAACGCCAATCTCACCCCAGGGAAGCTCAGCTGCATTAGCCATAGCGTAGATCTTGAGGGTCTTGCCGTCAACTGTGATAGTACCGGCCTCGTCATCAGCGGTAACGGTGTGAAGGTTCTCTCCGATTCTGCCGCAGTAGCCGCCCTGAGCGGTATCGTACTTGAGAAGGTGAGCGAGCATAGAAGGCTTGGTAAGGTCGTTGATAGCAACTACCTCGTAGCCCTCAGCGCCGAACATCTGACGGAATGCGAGACGGCCGATTCTGCCGAAACCATTGATTGCAACTTTTACTGACATGATAAAATTCCTCCTAAGAATTATTTATCTCCCGACTGTTAATTTTTTAACGGTCGGATTGGCATTTACTTTTTTAGTAATTTGCCGTACACTATAATAATATACTATTTTTGCTCTTTTGGCAAGTGTTTTTTCAAAAAAAATTACTTTTTGTGCAAATTTTAACAGGATTTCAAAATTCTATCGGTGGTAGAAAGAGCTTATCCCTTATTTCACCCCAATTGTACACTGTTTATACACAAAAACTTATTTATTTACAAATAGGACAAATAAAAGTTTCTTATTATTAGTTAGTTTGCGGATTGAAATGTGATATACTTTATACTATAATGAAGTGATAGGAGAAAAGGGGGCAGAGTATGGATACGGGTATTGCTGCGGACGAGTTCCGAAGAATATACGATAATTCGCTCCTGCCTGCCGCTGTTACGGGCAGGGACGGTCTTGTTTACTGCAACAGAGCCTTTGAAACCTTTGCCGCAGAGCTTTCCGCTGAGCTTTGCTCCCTTCATACGGGAGAAGCTTATGAAAAGTACGTTTACTGCGGCGGAAGGCTTTATAAGGCATATGTATCTCCCGTAAACGGCAGCGAAAGCCTGGTTAATATCGCTCCTGCCGCTTCATTTTCGGACGACTGCTTCGAGGTCCTGAACGCTGCGGTGCGTCACGCTGTTTCAACCGTTTCGGCGGCTGCGGATAATCTGTTTGAGCTTTATGAAACAGAGCCGGCGGCAAAGCTTCTGAGCGTTATTGACAGCTCGATGCTGACACTTTTGTCCGAGTTCCTAATTCCCGAGGAGATAATGCAGCTGAGGGGACGCAAATGTTCGGATTTTGCGCCCGTAAGCGTTTCGGCGGGGCTGACAAGGCTTGCCGACGAGCTTTCCGAGGTGCTTTCAAGGCATAATGTACAGATAAATGCAAATATTGCTTCGGGAATGTTTGCAAGGATAGATATGCGTGCAGTTAAGCTTTTTCTTACCGATTTTGCGGTGAAGGCTATGGAGGGTGAACGGCACGTGGAGGCTATCGGCATCAGGCTTTTCCGAAACGGAGCAGACCGTATGAGGATAACGTTCACCTGCGGATATATTCTGAGACTTCCCTCCGAGCTTGTTTCGGAAGCTGTCATAAAGCCTGAGGATTATTCTCCTGCCGAAAAGCTCAAGGCTCTTCTGAACGGCATATTCGGGTGTGATATTTCCTTCTCCGAATCTGCGGATTATTGCTCTGCTGCGATGGACATTCCCATGGCAGAACCGCCGGCAGCGTACGGTCTGCGTTCACCCGTTAAATTTTACGGGAAGAACCGTTTTTCGGACGAGAATGCTTATCTTTCCAGATTTGGGATAGAGCCCCGATACAAAATATAAATAAAAACAAACTGAAAGGATGTACTTAAAATGGATAAAGTCAAAAAAGCTCTTGCGGCTGCCGCTGCTGTATGCCTTATTCTTACAGGCTGCGGAAAAGGGGGCGAAGAAGAGGTCACTGAGACTACAACGGCGGCAAAGCCTGATTTTTCGTCCGCTTCTTCCGAGAACTCGGATTATTTTACTGATGATGGAGAAACTATCAGTATTTACACGGGAAAAGCAGTTGAAAATGAGGAGGATCTGGCTATTTTCAAGTTCAACTGTACTCCTCCCGACGGATATGAGACTGTAATTGACAACGCTGAGGGAAAGCAGTTTTCATCACCTATCGGAGGCATTATCGTTAAAGCTCAGAATTATAAAGAGGAGTTCCAGTCCCTTGAGGTCTTTGCCGATTCGGGCTGTGCTTCCATCAGGGTGAACAATATGCTTTATCAGGCAGATACCGAATTTTCCGAGCCTATCAAGACCACTGTTGCGGGATTTGACGCTATCAGATATGATTACACAGTTACTTCTTATATTTTCCCCCCTGTAACAGATGAAAACGGCGAGTATGTTGTTGACGAGAACGGTGAATATGTCCTTTCCGAAAATAAGGAAATACACGGCGAATATGTTGACCGCGTATATTATTTCTATTCCGACGAAGATGTTTTCTACATCATCTGCGAGGCTAAAAAGGAAAGTGCCGAAGCTGCTCAGGCGGATTTCGACAAGTTTATTGAGTCGGTTTCCATTTCAAAGAAGTAATTTGCTGATTTTAATACTATAATGAAAAAACGTGGCAGGCTATGCTCCGCTTTTTCTGTATTTTTCCATAAAGATAACAGTGAGGTTACAAATTATGACTAAATAATCAATTTTGCGCTGTCGGTATTGATTATTTCCCGAAATCTGATATAATCATTATGACGTCGGGCAAGACGTTTTTAATATAGAGTAAAAAGAGTAAAAGAAAGGAAATTCATTATGAACAAGAAAATTGCTATGCTTACAGCTTTGCTTGCTGTAGGAATGACATTCGCTGCCTGCGGAGGCGGAAAGGACGAGGAGACAAGTGAGACAACCGCCGCCGAAACTACCATCGCAGAGACTTCCGATACCGAGTCTGCCGAGACAGAGGAGGATATTCTTCCTGAGGAAAGCGAGAGCCTTGAGGTATCTGCGGAAGAAACTGCCGAAGAAACGGTTGACGGCGAAGCAGCCGAGCCCGCAGTTCCCGAGGAGACAGTATCCGATAATCCCCTCTATCCCGCTGTGGAAAAGGCTCTTTCCGAAAGCGAATGGCCTTCTCTTATGGAGGTTACAGACGAGGTCATACTCAAGGAATTCTTCCTCCTTGACCCTGCTAACGAGAATTATAAGGAAATGATTGTAATGCAGTGCCCCATCAGCGCTGTAATGAGCGAGATAATCATTATCAACGCCGATGACGTTTCCGCTGCGGAAGCAGACCTTGAGGCAAGAAAGACAAAGGCTATCGAGCAGGATGCCTGGTATCCCAACGATCAGGAGCTTGCAGCTGCTTCAATAGTAGGCACAAACGGAAATTATGCATATTACATCATAGGTCAGAACGCTTCTGCAGCTGAGCAGTCCATAAACGACTACATTTCTTCTCTCTCCTGATAATTTATAACATATCTCAGACCGTCATACGGCTTATCCTACGTATGGCGGTTTTTTACCGATGTGACCTATTGCTTGAAACAGGAATGAAATTTAGTGAAAAATGCCTATTGCGTACAGGCGGCTTTGTGTGTTATCATTATATAAAGATAGAAAAACAGCTTTTGCGGCATTTTTTGAAAGGAAATGACTTGATGAACAAAACAAAACAAGGCGGAGCGGGCAGCGCTCAGCTGGCGAGGAAAAAAAGGATATTCAGAGCAAGAGTAATGGCAATTCTGATTGTTCTGCTCCTTGGCGGCGGAATATGGCTGCTTGTTTCGGCTCTTTCACAGATAAAGACAGTCACTGAGCTTACAGTGGACGCTTCGGGATATACCGTTTTGCAGGCTCTCCCTTCTCAGAGCGAGTTTGAAGAGGAAAAGCGTTTAGAGGAACTGAAGATCGAGAACGAAATATTCGAGCAGAAGGACAGCTATCCCATAGATATGATAATCCAGACGCCCTATTGTGTTATGTACGATGTGCAGGGCAGGCAGGTGCTTTATTCCAAAAATGCGGAGGAAAAGGCTTTCCCTGCCAGCACCACGAAAATTATGACTGCCGCAGTAATGATGGAGTACACTACCCCCGAGACTGTTTTCAAGGCAGGGGACGAGCAGTCGCTTGTTCAGCCGGGGTCAAGCCTTGCGTATCTTAACGTTGGCAGCGAGCTTGACAGAGAAATGATACTTGACGCCATAATGATTCCCTCGGGAAATGACGCTTCATACTGCGCGGCGGCTGTTACGGGCAGAATAATTGCCGAAAAGGACGATCTCCCTGCTGATGAGGCTGTCAATGTGTTCATCAATACAATGAATGAGAAGATAAAGGAGATAGGCTGCAAAAATACCAATTTTACCTGTCCCGACGGCTTCCACGATGATAATCACTACACCACCGCAATGGATCTTCTCCGAATGACTCTCTATTCTCAGAATTACCCCGAGATAGCGAAATCGGGCAAAAAATCCTATCGTGAACTGGAGTTCCTTTCGGGAGAATACATTTATTGGAACAATTCCAACAAGCTTATCCAGCCCGATAACGATTACTATTACTCTTATGCAACGGGTCTTAAAACGGGTATGACCGATTATTCGGGTCACTGCGTTGTAGCTACCGCCGAGCGTTTCGGACACGAGCTTATAATCGTATGTCTCGGCAGCGAAAATGCCGCAGTACGCTGGAATGATACCATAGCCCTTTTTGATGCAGGCTTTGCATACATAAGAAATAACGATAACTAAGCTTTGGCTGCTGTGCATTTTTTGTGCGGCAGCCTTTTTTATGCTTGACATATCCTTATAAATGTAGTATGCTATAATTGAATAAATTTGATTTTAAGCGAAGCTTATTTATATGGACTTCGCAGAAAAGGACGGTCATTATGGATTTTTCAAAGCTTAATTTCGGAGTGGACGGCGACAGCATAACGGCAGGGGAGCAGTGGTCGTATCACGTTTATAAGGAGCTGGGAATGGCTTCCCATCACAATGTGGCTGTTGGCAGCTCGGTGTGGTACAAGAGAACAATAAGCTGTCCCTCGGGAAGCGTGACCACTCAGGATTATACCGCCTCCGATTTTGCAGGAATAAGCGACGGCTGGGAGGAAACAGAGGATATAAACGAATTACAGAAGAGAGCAAACAACTGTGCCGTAGTACATACCCAGCGGTTTATTGAAGAGGTAAAAAGCGGAAAATATCCCGTTCCCGATATATTTGCCTTTGCAATGGGCACAAATGACGCTCTCGATTGTCTCGGAGACCCCGAAAAGGCGCTTGAAGGAAAATCCCTTGAGAATAACAAAAATATCGACCTTTTCACCGAAGCAGGCGCCGCAAGATGGTGCATACAGCGTATTATGGAGGAATTTCCTCTTTGCCGTGTGTTCGTACTTACACCTATTCAGACCGCCACTCCCGAGCACAACCGCAAGGTGGAAAAGACCATTGAGGTGCTGAGAAACGTCGCAGGAGGAATGTCCGCACAGGTCATCGACTGTTTCCACAACAGCGGAATATGCGAGAAATTCGAGGTCATAGGCGGTACGGGCAAGTATCTCAGAGACGGTCTCCACCCCGATGTTCCCGGTCAGACCCTTGAGGGCAGATATGCCGCCAAGGAAATAAGAAACAATATGTTCTGAGTTATTTTTCGGTTATGCCGTAAAATTCCCGTGAATAGATCGCGCTTATAGCCTGTCTGCGCTTGTATCTGCGGCGCTCCTCCGACTTTTTTTCCGCTTTGACTTTTGCATTGTTCCAGCCTGCGGTAAAGATAAGTATCGCCATAATGCTGCCGTACAGGGCGATAAAGTAGGTGATGGGCGTAGGGTCGCACTCTGCCGCAATGGCAGAATATTTCGCCGTAAAGAAGATATCGGCGGCAAGGCACATAAGAGCAGCTAAGGGATATTCTTTCAGAATGGGTAAGTATTTTTTCATTTTATCATTTCCTTTCCTGATGTTCTGATTTGATTATAACATATGTACTGTGTAAAAATTCGGACAGCAGACATTTTTCCGAAAATAAAATGTGAAAAATATGAAAAATCACAAAATTCCCTATTGGCAAATCGAGAAAGATATGTTATAATAATATTAGAACTATTCATTGCTGTGTTTTATGCGAAAAACTATTTTAATAATGAGGTGACCAAGTTATGAATGAAAAGGAGCTTTATGCGCTTTGGTGCGAAAAGGCTGTAGACGATCCCGACCTTCAGACAGAGCTTAAGTCTATTGAGGGCGACGACGAGGCTATCAAGGACAGATTTTACCGTGACCTGGAATTCGGTACAGGCGGTCTCAGAGGCGTTATCGGCGCAGGCGCATACAGAATGAACGTTTATACAGTAAGACGCGCTACACAGGGTCTTGCTGATTACGTTAACGAGGCATTCAAGAACCCCTCCGTTGCAATTTCCTACGACAGCCGTATCAAGTCCGATGTATTTGCAAAGGAAGCGGCTTCCGTTCTCGCTGCAAATGGTATCAAGGTATATATCTACACCGAGCTTATGCCCACTCCTATGCTCTCTTATGCTGTAAGGGCGCATAAGTGCAGCGCAGGTATTATGATAACAGCTTCCCATAACCCTGCCAAGTACAACGGCTATAAGGTATACGGCTCCGACGGCTGTCAGCTCACTCTCGGCGCAGCTGAGATCGTTCTGAAGAACATCAACAGCGTTCCTATGTTCGACGGCGCAAAGACCACTGATTATGAGAAGGCTGTTTCCGACGGAATGATAAATTACATTTCCCAGACAGTTATCGACAATTACCTTGAGGAGGTATCCAAGCAGGGTATCCACACCGACCTTGTAAAGACAAGCGGACTCAAGGTGGTTTACACTCCTCTTAACGGCACAGGAAACAAGCCCGTAAGAGCAATTCTCAAGAAGATAGGCATTGAGGACGTTACCGTTGTTCCCGAGCAGGAATATCCCAACGGCAACTTCACCACCTGCCCCTTCCCCAACCCTGAGATCAAGGAGGCACTTTCTCTCGGTCTCAAGCTTTGCGAAACAGTAAAGCCCGACCTTCTCCTTGCTACCGACCCCGATGCAGACCGTGTAGGCATCGCAGTTCCCTCCGATAACAGCTACGAGCTTTTCACAGGTAACGAAGTTGGTGCAATGCTCCTCGAGTACATCTGCTCTGAGAGAACAAAGATGGGTACAATGCCCGAGGACCCCGTTGCTGTAAAGACCATTGTTACCACCGACATTGCCGCAAAGATATGCCAGGAGTATAACGTTAAGCTCATTGAAGTCCTTACAGGCTTCAAGTTTATCGGCGAGCAGATTGGTTTCCTTGAGGACAAGGGTCAGGAAGACAGATATGTATTCGGCTTTGAGGAGAGCTACGGCTATCTGGCGGGCTCTTATGTAAGAGACAAGGACGCAGTAGTCGCTTCAATGCTCATCTGCGAAATGGCAGCATTCTACCGCACAAAGGGCATTTCTCTCATTCAGGCAAGAGAGAATATGTACAAGAAGTACGGCAATTACGTTCATACCCAGTCCTCTTTCGTATGCGAGGGTGCTTCCGGTATGGAGAAGATGAAGGAAATTATGGCAGGTCTTCGCAGCAATACTCCCACCGAGATCGGCGGTCTCAAGGTAACACGCTTTGAGGACTATGCAGCAAGCACATCTGTAGACACTGAGACAGGCGCAAAGACAATGCTAACTCTGCCCAAGTCCGATGTTCTTACCTTCAAGCTCGAAGGCGGTGCAAGTGTAATTATCCGTCCTTCCGGAACAGAGCCTAAGATCAAGGCTTACTACACCACTATAGGTGCAACAAGAGAAGAGGCACTTGCTCTTGAAAAGACAATTTCTGCTGATTTTGCAAAGAAGCTTGGATTTTAAACTTACATCATAAGCTTTACGACCGGTATGGGGCACAGCTTCATACCGGTTTTTAAAATTATATATGAAAGGAACACCAAAATGCCTGCCAAGCTTAAATCAGTATACATCTGCAGCTCCTGCGGCTTTGAATCCCCGAAATGGAACGGCAAATGCCCCTCCTGCGGCGAGTGGAATACTTTTGAGGAGGATATAATAGAAGAAGCGCCAAAAAAATCATCACTTAAAGCTGCACCCTCAGCGGCGTCGGGAGCAGACTGCTCGGACAAGATACGCACCCTGTCGCAGATAGACACCGACGAGGAAATACGCTATTCAACGGGAGCAGGGGAGCTTGACAGAGTTCTCGGCGGCGGACTTGTAAAAGGCTCCCTTGTGCTCTTAGGCGGCGAGCCGGGAATTGGAAAATCCACGCTGTTGCTCCAGATATGCAGCTATCTTGGCGCCGAACACAGCATACTTTACGTATCGGGAGAGGAGAGCGTAAGACAGGTCAAGCTCAGAGCCGACCGCCTCGGGGTAACAACTCCAAACCTTTATCTCCTCAGTATGACCGACGCCGAATCCATCTGCAGCACCATAATGTCCACCCGCCCCGAAATAGTAATAATCGACTCCATACAAACAATGAATATCCGCAGCATAACCTCCGCATCGGGCAGCATAACCCAGGTGAGGGAGTGTACAAACCTTTTTATGCACCTTGCCAAGGATATGGAGATACCCATTTTCCTTGTAGGCCACGTAAACAAGGACGGAGCCATAGCAGGGCCCAAGGTAATGGAGCATATAGTTGATACTGTCCTCTTTTTCGAGGGCGACCGCCACCAGAGCTACCGTCTGCTGAGAGCGGTAAAGAACCGTTTCGGCTCAACCAACGAGATAGGCGTTTTTGAAATGCTTGACAGCGGACTCCGACAGGTGGAAAATCCCTCTCTTATGTTCCTCTCGGGCAGACCAACAGGCGTATCGGGCAGCTGTGTGGGCTGCGTAATGGAAGGCACCCGCCCCATTCTTGCGGAGGTGCAGGCTCTTGTTACCAAAAGCAGCTATTCCGCACCTCGAAGGACCTCCACAGGCTTTGATTTCAGCCGCCTTGCAATAATAATCGCCGTTCTTGAGAAAAGAGCAGGACTATTCTACGGCACTCTCGATATTTACGTAAATATCGTAGGCGGTTTCCGCCTTGACGAGCCTGCCGCCGACCTTCCCGCCGCCCTTGCCCTGTACAGCAGCCTTATGGATATGCCCATAAACGAAAAACTTGTATCATTCGGAGAAATAGGTCTCGGCGGAGAGATACGCAGCGTTTCCAACATTGCCCAGAGAATATCCGAAGCCCAGCGTCTCGGCTTTGAGAAATGCATTATCCCCAAAATGTCCCTTAGACAAATTGACCCGAAAAAATACAATATCGGCATAATCGCCGTATCAAATATCCGACAGGCATTCGATTACCTCAAGAAGGAGCATAACAAGGATTGATTCGTGCAGCTATCACAAATTTTTTGAGTAAATTCAAAAATATTTGACATTTCTCAGCAAATGTGATATCATTATAATAAGCAAAAAGGAAAGGAGCGGAGCCGCAATGCATAAAAACAGCAAAACAAGCTATAAGGTAGCATTAGGCGGCGTAGTATCCGCTCTCTGCCTTACCCTGATGTTCTTGACGGGAGTTTTTCCCATACTCAGTATGGCTATTCCCATATACGCAGGTGCGCTTATGATAATCGTTGCCACCGAGGTAAGCACAAGCTGGGCATTCGCCGCATTTTTTGCCGTATCCCTGCTGTCCCTCTTCCTCACCCCCGACAAGGAAGCTTCAACGCTTTTTATAATGTTTTTCGGCTACTATCCCATAATCTCGCCGAAGCTTGATAAAATAAAGCTGCCGTTTTTCCGCACCCTCTGCAAATTCGGGGTGTTCAACGCCGCAATGATAATATGGTATAAGCTTATCACCCTAATTATGGGCGTTTACGACTTCTTCGGGGACTTCTCATTCCTCGGAAAATATGCCGTTGTGGGCGTAATGGTGTTTATAAATCTTGTGTTTATCCTTTACGATTACACCATTCAGATGATACGAGATGTATATATCAAATGGTTCCGCCCCACATATTTTGGAAAAAAGAAGCCGAAGAAATCTGCTTGAAAAAACTGCAATATGCCGCAGGCGTTTGTCTGCGGCATATTTTTACATCATCTGCCTGTCAAGCTCCTTTTTCAGCTTTTTGATTATCTTCTTTTCAAGCCTTGAAATATATGACTGAGATATCCCGATAACGTCCGCCACCTCTTTCTGAGTCATCTCCTTTCCTGTTTTCAGTCCGAATCGCATTTCCATAATTATCCTCTCCCGCTCGGGCAGACGGCAGACAGTCTCCCTCAGAACAGCTTTTTCGGCGTCGTCCTCAATGCCGCTGTTTACCGTATCATCATCTGTTCCGAGAATATCCGAGAGCAGCAGTTCGTTACCGTCCCAGTCAATATTCAAAGGCTCGTCAATGGAAATGTCATTTTTGTGCTGTGAGGTTTTTCTTAAAAACATAAGAATTTCATTTTCAATGCACCTTGAGGCATATGTGGCAAGCTTGATGTTTTTTGTGGGAGAGAAGGTGTTTACTGCCTTGATAAGCCCGATAGTGCCTATTGAAACCAGATCGTCCACGCATATCCCCGTAGACTCGAATTTCTTTGCAATGTACACCACCAGCCGCAGATTATGAACAATAAGCTGCTCTCTGCCTTTCGGCGCGTCGGTGAGAAGCAGAGCGAAAGCCTCTTCCTCCTCGGATTTTGTAAGGGGCGGAGGGAGCGTTTCGGGACCGTTTATGTAAAAAACACCGTCCGATATCCCAAGTAGCTTTGCCGCAAGCTCCCTTGCCATCTGAAAAAGCCGCTCTGCACTTAACATAATAAATCATATCCTTTCTGAAATTTTGTCATATAAGTATCTTCGGATTAAAAACCGCTTCGGCATTATCATTCTCAGCCGCCCCCAGATAAACGTCCGCACGGAATATCTGTCCTGTCTCGTCATTTTTCAGACAAACGTCCCTGGGACAGATAACTGCCATTATCCCCGATGATGATACAGTGGAATAGGGGATTATCCGCCATCTTTTCCCAAGAGAACTTTTTCCCTCAGTCACGCTTATGCAGTCGGGAACGCTGTCATAAAGGGTCATAAGAACATCTTTCGGACAAACGATAACATATTTTCCCGTAAAGCTGTCTTTCAGTATATTCCCCGTATCAGCCACCGCCTTGAAGCTTGCGGTCCTGCCGCAGTCGGAAACTATCACTGTATATGAGCCGTCTGCGCCATAATAGGATAACCGCTTGTACACCCCGATGCAGACATAAGCCGCAATTGAAGTAATGACCAGAGCAGGCATAGAAAAATCCGCATATATAACGCCGTTTCGTGCGGTAATAAACCGTCCTCCCGTAAGATAAGCAAGTCCCGTTCCCAGCCCCCCGAAAATGAAAGCGCAAAGGTAAAAAACGATCATACGCCTGAAAAAATATCCAATATTTTCAAATCCGAATGAGATAATAACAATGACTGCCGAGGAAATTAGCTTAATGGGTGCAAGAAAAAACGCAAGGCTTCTCGGCAGGAATATCGCCAGAGAAAAAAGACTTCCGATAATCGCCGCCAATATCCCTCTGCCTGTTTTCAGAGGACTGTGAGTAATAGCAGCCGCCGATTTGATAAGCAGAAAATCTACGTAAATATTGGTAATAATAAGAATATCCGCATATATGTACATAAAAAATCATTCTCCGTCCGACCTTTATAAAAAAATTATACCATTGCCCGTGTAAGGCTTTTGTCGAAACAATGCAGGGAGAAAATAGTCTGTATGGAACAAAAATATAATAAAATCTGTGTTGACTTTTAACTGCCTTTGTGTTATAATTTTTAATGACACTTTAAAGAGATGTAGCAAGGGTGCTTTACTTCGGGGGATTTTCTGCGGGGATAATGCACCCTTTAAATATTATATTTTTACGAAAAATGTCAATGCTTTAAATATAAAAGCTCAGAAGAAAGGATTGAACTATATGTCCGTAAAAACAGGAGGAGTAAGGCTGCCGCACCTGAAATCCACCGAGAATAAAGCGACAGTTGATTTTCCTCTGCCAAAGAAGCTCATACTGCCTATGGCGCAGTGTATGGGCGCACCCTGCACCCCTCTTGTGAAAAAAGGGGACGAAGTAACCGTCGGAATGAAAATAGGCGACTCGAATAAGCCAATGTCCGTTCCCGTCCATTCACCCGCCTCGGGAAAAGTATCGGAAATCACCGACTGGAGACTGTCAAACGGTTCGTGCTGTAAAGCCGTAATAATAGAAACAGACGGGCTTCAGACCCTATGCCCCGACATAAAGCCCCCCGTCGTGACCGACAGAAAGAGCTTCCTTGAAGCAATCAGAGAAAGCGGCTGCTGCGGACTTGGCGGCGCAGGCTTTCCAACTCATATAAAGCTTGGCTTTGACCCGGAAAAAACTCCCATAGACACTCTCCTCGTAAACGGAGCCGAGTGCGAACCCTATATCACCTCCGACTATCGTGAATTTATTGAATCCCCCGAGGACGTGATTGACGGCATCTCCTATATTATGAAAATGCTTGAGATACCCTCCTGCAAAATAGGCATAGAAGCAAATAAGCCTAAAGCTATTGCCGATATGAAAAAGCGAACCGCCGAAAAAAAGAATATCGAGGTGGTATCCCTCCCCTCCACATATCCCCAGGGCGCAGAAAAGGTGCTTATCTACACCGCCACAGGCAGGATAGTAGCCGAAGGCGAGCTTCCCGCTCATCAGGGCGTTATCGTGATGAATGTCTCAACTATCGCCTTCCTCATAAGATATTTCCGCACAGGAATGCCCCTCATAAGCAAGCGTTTAACCATAGACGGTACAGCAGTAACAAAAAACAGCGGCAATTATCGTGTCCTTGTGGGAACTCCCGCCTCCGAGCTGCTTGAATATTGCGGAGCCATTGAGTGCGATAAAGTCCTCTACGGCGGTCCTATGATGGGAATGGCTCTCGACATTGCCGACCGCCCCGTTATCAAGGTAAACAACGCTATCCTTGCATTTAAGGATATCCCCGAAAGAAAAACCACCTCCTGTATTCGCTGCGGAAGATGTGTCCGTGCCTGTCCCGTAAAGCTTATGCCCGTAAGCCTTGAAAGCGCATACGACAGGGGAGATATCTATGAGCTTGAAAGGCTCAAGGTCAGACTTTGCATAAACTGCGGCTGCTGTTCCTATGTCTGCCTCGCAAACAGACGGCTTGCGGAGAAAAATCAGCTTGCCAAAGGACTCCTGATGAATGCAGCCAAGCGAAAATAAGCAAATTTCCATTGAAAGGATCTGAATTTACGTGAGCCTAAATGTGTCTCCCTCTCCCCATATCCACGACAATATAAGCACCCGCAAGGTAATGTTGATGGTCATAATCGCCCTGATGCCAGCTTGCATAGCAGGAGTGATAATTTTCGGACCAATGGCATTATTAAATCTTGCGGTCTGTACCGTTTCTTGCGTGTTTTTCGAGTATATCCTCAGACGGATAATGAAAAAGCCTCAGACCATATCCGACCTGTCAGCAGTTGTAACGGGACTTCTTCTGGGAATGAACCTCCCCCCCGCAATAAATCCGCTTTTCGGCGTAATAGGCTCATTCGTGGCTATCGGCATAACAAAGCAGCTTTTCGGCGGCATAGGACAGAATTTTGCAAACCCCGCCATCGTGGGCAGAATAGTCCTGATGTTATCCTTTACGGGTCATATGTCAACGTGGAGCGCACCCTTTTATTATAAAAATACCGCCGACGCAGTAACCACCGCAACCCCTCTTGTAACAAAGAACGCCGATTACCTTTCACTTTTCCTCGGAACCACAGGAGGCTGTATCGGTGAGACCTGCGCCCTTGCCCTTATCATGGGCGGACTTTTCCTTATGATAACAAGGATAATCACCCCCCACGCACCCCTTGCCTTTATCGGAACAGTTGCCATCCTAACATTCCTTGCAGGAGACGATCCCCTTTATGCCATACTCTCAGGCGGACTTATGCTTGGCGCATTCTTTATGGCGACCGACTATGCCACCACCCCCCTCACAGGAAAGGGCAAGCTTATCTTCGGCATAGGCTGCGGAATACTCACCTTTGCCATAAGGAAATTCGGCAGCTACCCCGAGGGCGTATCATTCTCAATACTGCTTATGAACCTGCTTGTACCCTATATCGACAGGCTCTGCGAATTAAGACCCGTAGGCGCAAAAAAGCCTGAAAAGGAGGGCGCAAAGGTATGACAATGAAAGAAAAAATAATGCCCCCCCTGGTCCTCACGCTAATATGCGTAATATCCTCGGCACTCCTTGTGCTTGCCTACAACCTCACCTATGTGGACACCACGGGAATAATAACCGATAAGCTTTCCGAAGGACTTGCGGAAATTTACGGCACACCCGATGGCTTTGAAATGCTCATAAACGATGACGGAACAGTAAAAACCTTTGATGGCGTGACCTCGGTCATAGACAACGGCAGCGGCAAGACCGCCTTTGAGATAACCGCCGACGGATATTCCAAAGGAGGACTTCATCTTCTTATCGGCTTTGACGAAAGCGGAGCAGTCTGCGGAATTTCCGTCCTCACCATCGGGGAAACTCCGGGACTTGGAACCAAGGTGCAGGACAGCGCATACCTTGACCGCTTCAAGGGCATAACCTCCCCGGATTTTCAGGTTGACGGCATAACAGGAGCCACATATTCCTCAAAGGGAATGAACAAAGCGGTGGAGACAGCCGTAAATGCCTACTCTCAGCTAAAGGAGGAACAGGGAAATGGCTGAAAACAGTAACCTCAAGGAATTCACCAAAGGCATAATCAAGGAAAACCCCACCCTTGTGACCCTTCTGGGAATGTGTCCCACCCTTGCAGTAACAACAATGGCAGAAAACGGTCTGGGAATGGGCATAGCTACCACCTTTGTCCTTGTCTGCTCCAACGCGGTGGTGTCGCTTCTCAAAAACGTTATCCCCAAAGCAGTAAGACTTCCCTGCTTTATCGTAATAATCGCAAGCTTTGTTACCCTCATAGAATTTCTGATGAAGGGTTATGTTCCTGCGCTTTACGATAGCCTGGGACTTTTCCTCTCCCTTATAACCGTTAACTGCATAATCCTCGGCAGAGCGGAAGCCTTCGCCTCAAAAAATAAGCTTTTTCCCTCTATCCTGGACGGATTGGGAATGGGTATAGGCTTCACCATCGCCCTTTTCCTGATGGGTTCCTTCCGAGAGATACTGGGCACAGGCAAATGGCTGGGCATCGACCTCCACATTCCCGACCCTATGACCATATTCATTATGCCCGCAGGCGGATTTTTCGTCCTGGGCTGTATAATCGCAATCGTTAATAAGCTTGCAAACCGCAAGCCCCCTCAGCAGATAGGCTGCGCAGGCTGTCCCTGTGCCGACAGCTGCACA
>JAQYLI010000009.1 GCA_028720105.1 Oscillospiraceae bacterium
CCCGTCCCGACTCGGTGATAGAAGGCTCCAGCGTCCATATGGCAAGGCTTAAGGCAGGAGAATACCTGTGGAAGGAGCACCCCGTTGACGCAGATGTGGTAATAGGCGTTCCCGACAGCGGACTTGACGCAGCACTTGGCTTCTCCAATGCCTCGGGCATACCCTACGGAGTTGGATTTATCAAAAACCGCTATGTGGGCAGAACATTTATCCAGCCCAGCCAGACCGAGCGCACCAATTCGGTGAAGATAAAGCTCAATGTGGTAAGGGAAACAGTCAAGGGCAAGCGAGTTGTTCTTATAGATGACAGTATCGTAAGAGGAACCACCTCAAGGCGCATTGTAAACCTTATCCGTGAGGCAGGCGCAAAGGAGATACACGTAAGAATTTCCTGTCCTCCCTTCACAAACCCCTGCTACTTCGGCACGGATATCGACAGCAAGGAGAACCTTATTGCCTGCCGTATGTCCATTCCCGAGATATGCAAGGAAATAGGCGCAGACACACTTGGCTATCTCAGCGTTGAAGCGGTAAACAGCCTTACGGGAAATGATAACTGCAAATTCTGCGATGGCTGCTTTACGGGAAATTATCCTGCACCCGTTCCCAAGGAGATACCCAAGGATAAGTTTGAATTTAAGATCAAGAAATCATCAAAATAATAATAACCCGAGAGGGCTTTGTCTGCCTTCTCAGACGGAGCAAGGCTCTCAGAAAGGATATTGATATGAAAAGTTTTTCCGAAAGCTACAAGGAAGCAGGCGTTGACGTAACCGCCGGCTACAAGGCAGTAGAGCTTATGAAAGCCCACGTTGCCAGAACGATGACAAAGGGCGTTATGTCGGGAATAGGCGGCTTCGGCGGTCTTTTTGAGCTTGACGTTACAGGCATAAAGAAGCCCGTTCTCGTTTCGGGAACCGACGGCGTAGGCACCAAGATCAAGATAGCGTTTCTCCTGGACAAGCACGATACCGTGGGAATAGACTGTGTTGCAATGTGCGTGAATGATGTTATCTGCTGCGGCGCAAAGCCCCAGTTTTTCCTTGATTACATCGCCTGCGGAAAGAATTACCCCGAGAAGATAGCTCAGATAGTATCGGGCGTAGCCGAGGGCTGCGTTCAGGCTGAGTGCGCCCTTATCGGCGGCGAGACCGCAGAGCACCCCGGTCTTATGCCCGAGGACGAGTATGACCTGGCAGGCTTCACCGTAGGCGTGGTTGACAAGGACAAGATACTCGACCCCACAACTCAGAAGCCGGGAGACGTAATGATCGCCATCAAGTCCAGCGGCGTTCACTCCAACGGCTTCTCACTTGTAAGAAAGGTGTTCTCCGTAACCGAGCAGAACCTTGCAAGACATCAGTCCGACCTGGGAACAACTCTGGGCGACTGTCTCCTCACTCCCACAAAGATCTACGTAAAGGCAGTTATGAGCCTTCTTGACGCAGTTAATGTAAAATCCATCAGCCATATCACAGGCGGCGGTTTCTATGAGAACATTCCCCGTTCTCTCCCCGCAGGTCTCTCCGCAAAGATCGAGAGAAACGCAGTACAGGTTCTGCCCATTTTCGACCTTATTGCAAAAACGGGCAAAATTCCCGAGAGAGATATGTTCAACACCTTCAATATGGGCGTTGGTATGGCAGTTGTGGTTGACAAGAACGACGCAGACAAGGCTATAAGCGCAATCAAGGCAGCAGGCGAGGAAGCCTATGTAATGGGCGAGCTCGTAGAAAGCGACGAGGGCGTTATCATCTGCTGATAAATATGCCGATATGCGGCTGTGGCAATAGCTTACAGCCGCATTTGATTAAGGGGCAAATTATATGAACAATAATAATCTTAAAAAAGCCGTAGCCGCAGGCTCAATTGCCCTTGTATGGTCAATATGCTCGCTGAACCTCCCGGGGATAATCGCCGCCATCATAAGCTGGGTAATATACGGCAAGCCGAAAAAGAACGGCGCAAAAGCCGCAGGAGCGCTTTATGTGGTGTCCTTTATAGGGAGCGTGATATTTGCCCTACTGCTCCTTCTTGCAGGGGGAATGTTCGGCTTTATAGGCGAGATATTCGGAGCGGCGGAAAACGCTATGACGGGGCTTTTAAACACAATGGCGGCATTTTCCCTCTTCGGAGACGCACTTTATATAGCCGCAGCGGTGTACAGCTTCAAAGCCTCTGGGGAGATAAGCGACTCCTCCAATGATAACGGATTTTTTGATTAACACGAAAGGCAGTATGCATATGAAAAATATAGTCGTACTTGTATCGGGCGGCGGAACCAATCTTCAAGCGCTTATTGATGCCGAGAAAAGGGGAGAGATAAAGGGCGGAAAAATAACCTGCGTTATATCCTCCAAGGAGGGCGCTTATGCACTTGAGAGAGCTGCTCAGAACGGTATAAAGGGCATTGTTCTTCCCCGAAAGGACTATGCCGACAGCCACGAATACAGCAAGGCAATGCTTGAAACCCTACAGGCGGAGAATGCGGACATCATAGTCTATGCAGGCTTTATGACCATTCTTGACGAGCAGGTATGCAGGGCGTACCCATACAAAATGGTGAATGTTCACCCCGCTCTCATTCCGTCCTTCTGCGGAAAGGGCTACTATGGGCTTAAAGTCCATGAGGAGGCTCTTGCAAGGGGCGTTAAGGTCACGGGAGCCACCGTCCATTTCGTCACCGAGGTCTGTGACGGAGGACCCATAATCCTGCAAAAAGCGGTGGAGATACAAAACGGCGACACCCCCGAAATACTCCAGCGCAGGGTAATGGAGCAGGCTGAATGGAAAATACTTCCCAAGGCAGTTTCCCTGCTCTGTGAAGATAAGATACGCATTGAAAACGGCGTTGCATACGCCGAAGAATAAATAATCCGAAAGGAATGTTTGAAAATCAAAGATTTTCAAACCGAGTTTTGTTTTTCAGTCTGCCGACTGAAATTTCCTTACGGAAACCACAAAACTCTCAGGAAAGGAAGGTAAAAAATGAAAACATTATCTCTCGAAAACGAGCTTAAATCAAACGCATACCCCGGCAGAGGAATAGTAATAGGCAGGTCTGCCGACGGAAAGACCGCCGTAACCGCCTATTTTATAATGGGCAGAAGCGTTAATTCCCGCAATCGTGTATTCACCGAGACCGAGGACGGCATCAAGACCGAAGCCGCAGACCCCTCCAAGCTTTCCGACCCCCATCTTATCATCTACTCTCCCGTAAGAGTGCTTGGCAATAAGACCATCGTAACAAACGGCGACCAGACCGATACCATCTACGAGCTTATGGATAAGCAGCAGACCTTCGAGCAGTCCCTCAGAACCCGTGAATATGAGGACGACGCTCCCAACTACACCCCCAGGATCTCGGGCATTATGCATATCGGAAACGGGGAGTACAACTATGCAATGTCAATCCTCAAGTCCGCAGACGGCAATCCCGACTGTCGCGAGAGATTTACATTCAGCTACTCTTCTCCTTTAAAGGGCATGGGACATTTTATCCACACCTATATGGGCGACGGAAACCCTCTCCCCAGCTTCGAGGGCGAGCCGAAAAAGGTGGAAATTGGCAACGACAGCATTGACGCATTTGCGGATAAGCTGTGGAATGCTCTCAATGAGGACAACAAGGTCTCCCTTTTCGTAAGATATATCGACATTGCCACAGGCAAATACGAGTCCAGAATAATCAACAAGTACGCCAAGAGCGAATAAACTTAATAAATAATTGGAGGATAAGAATATGTCACAGGAAATGCAGTTAAAATACGGTTGCAACCCCAATCAGAAGCCCTCAAGAATTTTTATCGAAAACGGCGAGCTGCCCATCGAGGTATTAAACGGCAAGCCCGGCTATATAAATCTTTTGGACGCATTTAACGGCTGGCAGCTGGTACGTGAGCTTAAAAAGGCAACAGGACTTTGCGCAGCCACATCCTTCAAGCACGTTTCCCCCGCAGGCGCAGCAGTAGGCGAGCCTCTTTCGGACACACTCAAGAAAATTTACTGGGTAGATGACCTGGGCGAGCTGTCCCCCCTTGCCTGCGCATATGCAAGAGCAAGAGGAGCCGACAGAATGTCCTCCTACGGCGACTTTATCGCCCTTTCCGATGTATGCGACGTATGCACCGCAAAGATGATTCAGAGAGAGGTTTCAGACGGAGTTATCGCTCCCGGCTATACCGACGAGGCTCTTGAGATACTCAAGTCCAAGAGAAAGGGAACATACAACATCATCAAAATTGACGAAAGCTACGTACCCGAGCCTATCGAGCGTAAGCAGGTATTCGGCGTTACCTTTGAGCAGGGCAGAAACGAGCTTGATATCAACAATGCTCTCCTTGAAAATATCGTTACCGACAACAAGAATATCCCCGAGGATAAGAAGAGAGACCTTCTCATTTCCCTCATCACCCTTAAATACACCCAGTCCAACTCCGTCTGCTACGTAAAGGACGGTCAGGCTATCGGTATAGGCGCAGGACAGCAGTCCCGTATCCACTGCACACGCCTTGCAGGACAGAAAGCCGATAACTGGTGGCTCAGACAGAACCCCAAGGTAATGGCTCTGCCCTTCAAGGACGATGTAAGACGTGCCGACCGTGACAATGCAATTGACGTTTACATCGGAGACGAGTACGAGGACGTGCTGAGAGAGGGCGAGTGGCAGAAGGTGTTCACCGAAAAGCCCGAAGTCCTCACACGTGAGGAGAAGAAGGAGTGGCTTGCAAAGAATACAGGCGTGGCTCTGGGCTCTGACGCATTCTTCCCCTTTGGCGACAATATCGAAAGAGCGCATAAATCGGGCGTTGAGTATATCGCTCAGCCCGGCGGCTCTATCCGCGACGACAACGTTATCGAGACCTGCAACAAGTACAACATTGCAATGGCATTCACAGGCATAAGACTTTTCCATCACTAAGATTTTCGGGGCAATGGAAATATTTTTCCATTGTCCCTTTGGAGAATATGCATATGGAGGAATGAGCTTATGAAAAATTGCGGCAATTGCATCACAGATAATTCTTATAATATGGGCAATACTCCTTCTGATGTCAAGCCTGTTCCAGAAAAACATTCTCGCAAAGCTGTCGGTAGGATATCTGAACGAGGAAACCGAAAAGGTGTTTTCATTCCTCTTGTTATCTCGTCGGTCACAACAGGAATACTTCCTTTGACAGTATTCATCTCAAATATGATCCGGACAAGGCTTACAGCCGGAATGATGGGCACCAATGCACTTTCCGCATTAAGCATTTACTCAAACGTATTAAGTCTCCTCTCATACCTGCTGTACGCAGCAGCAATAATCACAATTGCCGCATCTGCGGTTTATGCATACGCAAACAATCCCTTGAATAAAACCTCCGAAAGGACTTGAGATTATGAAAATATTAGTAGTAGGCGGCGGCGGACGTGAACACGCCATCATTATGAAGCTTGCAGAGTCTCCCAAGGTGGAAAAGCTGTACTGCACCCCCGGAAACGGCGGCATTTCCCGTTATGCGGAGTGCTTTGACGTAAAGGCAACAGATATCGAGGGCGTTGTGGCACTTGCAAAGAAGCTTGCCGTTGATATGGTAGCTGTAGCCCCCGACGACCCCCTTGTAATGGGAATGGTGGACGCACTTAACGCCGAGGGCATAATGACCTTCGGTCCCAATAAGGCTGCGGCAATAATCGAGGGCAGCAAGGTTTTCTCCAAGGAGCTTATGAAGAAATACAATATCCCCACCGCATTTTACGAGGTGTTCTCCGACAGCGAAGCTGCAATCGCATACCTCAAAAAGCAGAACAGCTACCCCGCAGTTATCAAGGCTGACGGACTTGCTCTGGGCAAGGGAGTTATAATCGCTCAGAACGAGGAGGAAGCCGTAGAAGCCGTTAAGTCAATGATAGACGGCAGACAGTTCGGCGACAGCAGTGCGACCGTAGTTATCGAGGAATTTTTAACGGGTCCCGAGGTGTCCGTCCTCTCCTTCACAGACGGAAAGACCATCGTTCCAATGATATCCTCAATGGACCATAAGCGCGCCTACGATAACGACGAGGGACTTAACACAGGCGGAATGGGAACAGTTGCACCCAACCCCTACTACACCGAGGAAGTGGCAAAGGAGTGTATGGAGAAGATATTCCTGCCCACAATGAACGCAATGAACGCTGAGGGCAGAACATTCAAGGGCTGTCTCTACTTCGGACTTATGATAACCCCCAAGGGACCCAAGGTGATCGAGTATAACTGCCGCTTCGGCGACCCCGAAACACAGGTAGTCCTCCCTCTCCTTGACGGCGACCTCTGCGAGATATTCGAGGCTATCTACAACGGCACCCTTGCAGATGTTGATATCAAGTGGAAAAAGGAGTATTGTACCTGCGTAGTAATGGCATCGGGAGGCTATCCTCAGTCATATCCCAAGGGCCTTGAGATGAGCGGAATGGACGATAAGGGACAGGTGGACGGAGCATTTGTCTACCACGCAGGAACAAAGTACGAAAACGGTAAGTTCTATACCAACGGCGGACGTGTTATCGGCGTGACCGCAACGGGAGATACACTTCCCGAAGCACTGGAGAGGTCTTATAAGGCGGTGGAGAAGATATCCTTTGAGAATGCCCATTACCGTCACGATATCGGTAAGAGAGCAATGGCAGCACTGAAATAATGGTAACGCAAAACTGACAGCGCCCAAAAGGTAAAAGTTTCGCTCAAGCCTTATCCAAAGGCTTGCGGGTTTCCAAAGGGCAGAGCCCTTTGGTCGCCCTCCGCAGAGGGCGAAACTCCTTATCCTTGCAAGAGCTCCGCAAAGGGGTGAATTGAAAACAGTCCTGTGGACTGTTTTCAAGAGGGGAACGCCCTGCGATAGAGGGCGGTCTTGGAACAAGACCAATTCCCCCGGGATTGTTAAGGGCTTTGCCCTTAACACAATGCGCCCGTGGCGCATTGCTATGGGTTAAGAGCAGTAACAATTCCCATATTGCTTTATGGCACAAACCAGCCAAAAGTCAATACATATCAGACCAAATTTTTCAAAGAAAGGAAAAACCGCCTATGAAAGCCGACTTTGACTATATCTGGACAGACAAGAAGCGGACTATCTTCGGACTGCCCATTTCCTTTACAAGATATTTTCTCACCGAGAAGAAATTCATCACCCGAAAGGGCTTTCTGAATATCGAGGAGGACGAGTTCGACCTTTACCGAGTAAACGATAAAAAGCTTGTCCTGCCCTTCGGTCAGAGACTTTTCGGCTGCGGCACCGTTGTAATAAACGTGAAGGACGTTGATACACCTCAGAAGGAGGTAAAGTCCATAAAAGCACCGAGAAATTTTCTCCAGCTCCTTGACGAGCAGGTGGAAAAACAGCGTGACGCCTACAGCATCAGGGGCAGAGATATGATATCGGGAGGACGCCCTCCTCACGACTGCGACCATTTCCCCGATGAGGACGATAACGATGCTTGACTTTATCACCGAAAAGGAAAACTCCTGGGACTTTCTCAAAAAAACCGATCTGCCCATTTTCATCTACGGAATGGGTGACGGTGCTGAGAAAATTCTCAGAGTTTTCGAGCAGTACGGCATATCTGCGGCAGGCTTTTTCGCCAGCGACGAGTTTGTCAGAGGGCATTATTTCAAGGGACACCTTGTTCACACCCTCTCCCAGATAGAAAATCTCATTGACGATTTTATAATCGTCCTTGCCTTCGGAGCGGGATATGAAAGCCTTTACCGCCGCATTTCGGAAATGGCAGAGCGGCATACCCTCCTTGCCCCCGACGTTCCCGTTGTGGGCGAGGGGCTTTTTACCTATGAATACTGCATAGAGAACGCCGAAAAAATTCAGAAGGTCTATGACCTCCTTGCAGATGATATGTCAAAGCGGACATTTGCGGATATCATCAATTTCCGAATAAGCGGAAAAATAGACTATCTTCACCGCTGTACTGCGGAAAAATCGGATATATGGGAAAACATCATACCCCTCACCCACTCCGAGCGTTATATTGATATGGGCGCATACAACGGCGATACTGTAATTGAGCTGTCAGGGCTTACAAACGGGAATTACGAGCATATCTACGCCGTTGAGCCGGATACCCGTAATTTCCGCAAGCTTACGAAAAACACCGAGGGAATTGAAAGCATCACCCTTGTAAATGCCGCAGCGTGGAACGAAAACACCGACCTTACCTTTTCCGACCGTTCGGGACGAAATTCCAAGCTTACAGACGGCAGCGGCGTGAAGCTGAAAACCGTCAGAGGTGTAACGGGAGACAGCCTTTGTCATAACGCCACCCTTATAAAAATGGACGTGGAGGGAGCGGAGAGCGAGGCGCTTGAGGGCTGCGAAAACTCCCTTAAATCGGGGAGCAGGCTTATCTGCGCCCTTTATCACCGAAACGGGGATATTTTCGAGCTGCCCCTTAAGGTTCACGAAATAAATCCCGATTTGAAGCTTTATATCAGACATCTTATGTATATACCCGCCTGGGAGACTAATCTGTACTGTACGCTGTGATGTATAACAGGTGCGTTATGATTTGATATAAACTGTAAATTCTTCAATTACACCCCTATTATATCTGTCCGCCATACAAGGACAATTGTGTATAAAGTGAAAACAATTTGACGGACTTTTTTAAAACGCTTGCAAAAGTCCGCCCAATGATATATTATATAATAAGGGAAAAATGCAGGAGTTACTGCTCCTGTGCTGAAAGATTTTGAAAGGGAGATTGTTTGAAAATCAGAGATTTTCAAACCGAGTTTTGTTTTTCGGTCTGCCGACCGGAATTTCCTTACGGAAACCACAAAACTCTCACGAAAGGAGTTTAATTATGTCATTAAAGGATATGAACAAGGCTCAGCTTGAAGCCTTCAGAGACGAGTGTAAAAAGGAATACGAGGCTTTCAAGGCTCAGGGCTTGAAGCTTGATATGTCAAGAGGAAAGCCCTGCGCAGAGCAGCTTGAGCTTAGTATGCCAATGCTTGATGTGTTGAACAGCAAATCAAGCCTTATTGACGCAGACGGCGTTGACGTTCGCAACTACGGCTTCCTTACAGGCATTTCCGAGGCAAAAAAACTTTTTGCCGACCTTTTGGGCGTAACACCCGCAAACATCATCGTGGGCGGCAACTCCAGCCTTACCCTTATGTACGACTCCGTTGCAAGAGCAATGCAGTTCGGCGTTTACGGCAGCAAGAAGCCCTGGGGCAAGTGCGATAAGGTTAAATTTTTATGCCCCGTTCCCGGCTATGACCGCCACTTCTCCATCACTGAGACCTTCGGCGTTGAGATGATAAACGTTCCTATGACCCCCGCAGGTCCCGATATGGATATGGTTGAGAAGCTTGTGTCAAGTGACCCCGAGATCAAGGGCATCTGGTGCGTTCCTATGTACTCAAACCCCGACGGCTACACCTATTCCGACGAGACAGTAAAGCGCTTTGCCGCATTAAAGCCCGCCGCAGAGGATTTCAGAATTTTCTGGGACAACGCATACTGCATACACCACCTCAAGGACGACCACGACAATATCCTCAACATCTTTGACGAGGCTAAGAAGTGCGGAAACGAGGATATGATATTCGAGTTTGCCTCAACCTCAAAGATAACCTTCCCCGGCGCTGGTGTTGCGGTAATGGCTGCCTCCGAGAACAATATCGCTCAGATAACAAAGCTCCTCGGTATGCAGAACATCAGTTATGACAAGGTAAATCAGCTCCGCCACGTCCGCTATTTCAAGGACGCAGAGGGACTGAAGGCATATATGGAAAAGCACAAGGCTATCCTTGCGCCCAAGTTTGATATGGTAATAAATATGCTCACCGAAAAGCTGGGCGACCTTGATATCCTCAGCTGGAACGTTCCCAAGGGCGGCTACTTCATTTCCGTAAACACCTTGAACGGCTGTGCAAAGGAAGTTGCAAGGCTCTGCAAGGAGGGCGGCGTTGTCCTCACAGGCGCAGGAGCCACCTTCCCCTACAAGAAGGACCCCGAGGACAGAAATATCCGTCTCTCACCCTCCTATCCTCCCGTTGAAGACCTCCGCAAGGCAATGGAGCTTTTCTGCATATGCGTAAAGCTTGCCTCTGCCGAGAAGCTGCTTGCTGAATAAGTTTAGTATCAAAAAATGCGGCTGTCTCCGATATTTTTCGGGGACAGCCGCATCGTGTCGCTGAACCCGCTTCGTTGGAAAGGTAGAAATATTTTTCTTGTTTTGCGGTTCGTAACGTAAGTATTGAATCCAAATTCTGTAATTATTTTTTTCAAAAAACACTTGACAAAAGAAATAATAAATGATATAATAGTCAAAATCATAAAACTCTTTGCACTGCATACCAATCTACAGTACAAACTGAACAGACAGGAGCGTTGCTCCCAGTCGGGTCACGACAGTGACAGTGGAAATTCACACCCACGGGACAGTAGTTACAAATTACTGGTTTCGGGGGTGTTTTTGTATACTCCCGAAACTAACTAACAAATGGGAGGTCATTATTATGCAGAAAAATGTAAAAGAAACTATCAGCCCCGAAATGAAATTTGAAAAAACAGCGGTAAAGGTGTCCGCTGTAAGCATAGTGGGAAATATCCTGCTGTCGGTGTTCAAGCTTATTGCGGGAATAATCGCCCATTCGGGAGCAATGGTCAGCGACGCGGTTCATTCCGCTTCGGACGTATTCAGCAGTATCATAGTAATAATCGGTGTCAAGCTTTCGGCACGTGAATCCGATGACGATCACCCCTACGGTCACGAACGGCTTGAGTGTGTGGCGGCAATAGTTCTTGCGGTGGTGCTGCTTATCACAGGGCTTTTCATCGGCGCGGGAGCAGTGGAAAATATCACCTCGGGAAACTACAGCGAGCTTGCAGTACCCGGAGTGCTTGCCCTTGCGGCGGCGGTCATATCCATTATTGTCAAAGAAGCGATGTTCCATTACACGAAATACTACGCCGTAAAGCTGGACTCTGGAGCTGTAATGGCAGACGCCTGGCACCACAGGAGCGATGCATTGTCCTCAGTGGGCGCACTTATCGGCATAGCAGGCTCACGAATGGGAATGCCTGTGCTTGATTCCATAGCAAGCCTTGTTATCTGCCTGTTCATCGTGAAGGCAGCCTATGATATTTTCAAGGACGCTGTTGAAAAGATGGTTGACCATTCCTGCGACAAGGAGACCGAGCAGGCTCTCAGGAAATGTGTTATGGCGCAGGAGGGCGTTATGGGGATAGATATGCTTTCTACCCGTGTGTTCGGAAACAAGATATATGCGGATATTGAGATAAGCGCCGACGGCAGCAGAACTCTCCGTGAAAGCCACGATATAGCCGAAAAGGTTCACAGCGCCATCGAGCAGCAATTTCCCAAGGTAAAGCACATTATGGTCCACGTTAATCCTGCGGACGGTACATAATGAAAGATCGGCTACTTGTCAAGACCGTATTCCGAAAGCAGCTTCTGGACGTCCTTTAACGCCTCCCGCCGCTCCTTGAAATCGGGGATATATTTTCCCACCAGCTGCCAGAATTCGGGAGAGTGGTCCATATGGACGGTGTGGCAAAGCTCGTGAACGATAACGTAGTCAATAAGCTCGGGGGCGGCGGCTATGAGCATTCGGGAAAGGTTTATGGTTCTCTGCGCCGAGCAGCTTCCCCAGCGGGTCTTTGCGGAGTTTATGCGGACAGTGGTTATTTTAAAGCCCATACGCTCTGCGGCAGAATATGTCCGCGGTATCAGCGTTTCCTTTGCGATAGCCCCGTAAAGCTTTCTCAGATATGGCAGAAGGGCTTCAAGGGTCATATTTTCGGGAAGATGTATGCAGCCGTCAATATATCCGTAGGGCTTTTGGTGGCTTACAGGGGAGAGCTTTCCGAGAAGGGGCAGCTCATACGGGGGCTTTGAAAGACGTTCGCTGCGCAGCGCTGTACGCTCCGAAGCGGCAGCGGAGTGCTTTTCTATCCAGTCTGATTTTTCCCTGATAAACTCCTCTATCCTGCTTTCCGGGAGACGGTAGGGGGCGCGGACGATGAGCCTTCCGTCCTTTTCAATGGTAAGGGCGAGAGTTTTTCTGCCGCTTCGTATTATCTCGTATTCCAATCCGACCCATCTCCTTATAAAAATCTTATACAATTATATCATATTCCGTCAATTTTTCAACTTGATATATGTAAAATTTGATGAAATGCACTAAAACTTTTCCGCCACTTGTACGAATTGGAGAAAATGCGGACAGGCGGTGCTTTTTCTTGACTTTTTTGCCCCGTAGGGGTATAATATAAGTGTGAAAAACCATTCGAAGATCACGCTTTTAAAGGAGGAGTAGGCTATGAGAAAGAATAACGCTTTGAACATCATTCATTCGATATTTACGGCAATCGAGTTTGCGGCAGTCTTTTTAATGGCCGCGGTGATAATTGTCTTCGGAATGATAATATGAATTTAAAGCACACGAGCCGTTCCCCCGGGAACGGCTTTTTTTATGAAGTTTTTTACAGATTAAAATTTATAGAAAAACGTTGAAATCCGCCAAAAAATGTGGTATACTTAGATAAATTATGCGCCTGCGGAGAATGCAGGCAAAGAGGTGAGAAATACGGAGACAGCGGTATTTGCCGTTACAGGCAGCAAAAGCTTTCACAAGCTGGAGCTTTCTAAAGCCCTGCTCAGATTTGTGGAGTTTGATTTTACATACTTCTGGGAGCAGTGCATAGAGGCAGGCAGGAACGCAAGGAAAACAGGCAGGATAGCACGCAATATGGAAAATATGGCGATGAACGCTCTTGTAAAGTGCCACCCCTATGTGGAGGCGTGCGCTTCTACGGAGTTTTCTTCCGTTGTTCTCGACTGCATTATCGCTTACATATGCCACTCGGAGGGTATCGGTCTCGAGGAGCTGTGGGCGAGGTGCATATCTCCCAAAAGCCTGTACGAAAAGGCTATTTTTAACCGCGTCAGCGAATATAAAACGGGCAGAGGAATAAATCAGTGGATAAATATCGTCCGTATGCAGGAATACGCCCGTTCAAAGATAAAATTCATCTACGAATGTGACTCCAACGTTATGCTCCGTCCCGAGGATTACCGCACACGAACAGAATATTTCGACCTTGCTTTCAGCGTTGCGGCAAACGAAACGGGCTGCCCGATGGACAAGCTGCCCTCCGTTAAAATGTACACCCCTTCCACACTTCCCGACTCGGTGTTTATGATGGGAAGAATGTCGAAAAATATCTACCGCCGTCTGTCGGACGTTCTTCGTGACGCGGAAATGTGGGACGAGAAAACTCTCAATGACCACAACCGTGACCAGACCGCTCTTGACGCATTCAGCTATGTGAAGGATATGCCCCGACCGGCGGAGAATGATATGCGATTTGCCCTTGAAGCCGTTTCCGAGCTGCCCGATACGGTTTATGTTCCCGACAGCTTCAAGGCGATGATAGACCTTGAATTTACACTTATGTCCCAAAAGGGAATTTATATGTCAAAATGCCCCCGCTGCGGCAGATTTTTCGTTCGTGAACTTGATGAGAGATCTCCCTACTGCCACAGGGTAAATTCCAGCGGAATGACCTGCGCCGAGCAGATAAACGAGGAGCTGGGAATTGCGGCAATGAAGCGGGGAGAAGCTCCTGTTACGGAGGAGAAGCCTGTTTCGGAGACTTCCGCTTTAGAAAATGAGCCTGCTGTGGGAAATGAAAATGCGGAAGAAGCGGCGGCAGAGAACGTATCTCAGCCCGGGTCTGTTTCACAGCCCGAGCCTGCTCCCCAGGTAAAGCCGGAGCCTCCGAAGCCTGTTATTTTTGATGAAAAGCCGCAGCCTATTGAGATACCAAAGGAACTTGAAAAACGCTGCCAGCGCGTTTACAATATGCTCTACAAGAGGATAGGAACGCTTATGACCGAGAAGGAGTTCAGGGAATGGTCGGGATATCTTTCCGACACAAAGCGTGACCTGCGTGAGGGCAATGCGGAGCTGTCCCAGATGGAGGAATTTCTCGATTACTGGGAAACTGCTGTCAAAAAGCAGTCAAGAAAGAGCCGCAGGCACAAGGAAGATATATACGATACCGCTCCCTATCCCGAAACAGTTCCCGTTCAAAGGGAGGATAAGTCGGACAATGAGCTTAGCAGTATATTTGACGAGGCTGTAAAGGCAGCGGAGGATAAGGAGGACTCGGGCATATCTCCCGCAGGAACGGAGGCAGCTCCCGAGGAAAGAAGCTTCAAGCCCTTTAATCCCCCGAAATACAGCACCGTTCTCGAAGCGATGATGGACGGAAAATACAAGTCTGAGGAGCTTCTCAGCGACAGCTCGGGTGACAGCGCCGCAGACGGTGACATTACCGTCAACGGCAAAAAGATCACTCTCCCAAACTGGGAAAGGATAACAAGGGAATGACCCTTTAGGAGATGATGAAGTGGATTTTATCAACGAAGCCGCCGCTGTAAACGGGCTTGCCGATGAGATAGTCAAGGGCGGCGTGTGCCTTTTCAACGCGGTGAAATACATCTACTCCATTGCCGAGGAGAGCTTTTACACCGTTAGCATAAAGGACGCATTCAAGATAGTTTTAAATAACATTACCGACACCGACTCCCTTACTGCCCTGGGACTTCGCATTGACGGGGAAAGCTGCGGCGAGATGATGGGGGAGGAATATGAAAAGGTGCTGCCCCTTATGGTGTACAGTCTTGCGGTGCGTATCCCTGTGCTTAAAAATCTCAGGGGAGCAAGCGGCCCTATGACAGATGACCAGCTTTACAAGGTCTACAACGCCGTTATGGCAAAGGGAGCGGAAAATTACAAGGACGCCGTTACCGAGAGCTTTATGGAGATAAAGTATCTTGTGCGCAAGGGCAAAAGGCTGCCCCCGTACAACGCCGACTGGTTCAAGACATATATATATACCAGCGTCCCCGCTCTTTCGGAGATAACCAACAAGAATATGTTCCTCTTAGGCTTTGCGGACGTGCTGTTTGCAATGTTCTACTCCTGCCTGGAGGAAGCGCTTTTTGAGAAGATAAAGGAATATTCCGCCGACGATTTCGGCGAGAGCATTGAGTTATGACAAATAAAGGAGAATGGCTATGACGATCTACTTATGCGGATTTATGGGCTGCGGAAAAACCACCGTGGGCAGGGTGCTTGCGGATATGATGAGCCTTGAATATACGGATATGGACGCATACATCGAGAAAAAGTCGGGTATGAGCATACCGCAGATATTTGCCGAAAAGGGCGAGGACGCTTTCAGGCGAATGGAAACGCAGGCTGTTTCCGAGCTTGGAAAGGCAGGGGGAATTATTGCCTGCGGAGGCGGTGCAATGCTCAAAGAGATAAACGCCAAGACTGCCGCCGAGTACGGAACGGTGGTCTACATAGACGTTCCCTACGACACCTGCTATGACCGCATTTCCGGGGACACCAACCGCCCCATTGTTATGGCGAACACAAAGGAGTCTCTCGGGGAAATTTATAACGAGAGAGTTCCCCTGTATCTTGCTCATTCTCAGGTACGGGCGGACGGTAAAAGATCTCCCGAGGAGATAGCTTCCGAGATAAAAGCTGCTGTTGAAATGAAATAAACGGACTTCGGATTTTATATAATATTATAGCTTTACAGAAAGGAAAGATCTAATGTCAAAAATATATTCGCTGGGTCTTGACATCGGTTCGACCACAGTAAAAACTGTCATTTTAGAGGACGGAAAGATAATTCACGCAAAATATCAGCGCCACTTCTCCAAGGTTCGTGAAACTGCCGCAGAGCAGGTGGCTGAGATAGGCAGGGAGTTTCCCGACGCAGAGTTTCACCTTGCCATAACAGGCTCCGCAGGTCTGGGACTTGCAAATGCTGCCGCTCTTCCCTTTGTTCAGGAGGTTCACAGCGCATTTATATCCGTTAAAAAGGACTACCCCGACGCAGACTGCGTTATCGAGCTTGGCGGTGAGGACGCCAAGATAATCTTCCTCACAGGTGGCACCGAACAGCGTATGAACGGCTCCTGCGCAGGCGGTACGGGTGCATTTATCGACCAGATGGCGACTCTCCTCGGCATTACCGTTGACGAGATGGACGAGCTTTCTTCCAAAGCGGAGAAGCTTTATCCCATTGCTTCACGCTGCGGAGTTTTCGCAAAGTCGGACATTCAGCCCCTTTTAAATCAGGGCGCAAGACGTGAGGATATTGCCGCTTCAATTTTCCAGTCTGTAGTTGACCAGACCGTTTCGGGTCTTGCGCAGGGAAGGGAGATAAAGGGAAAGGTGCTTTTCCTGGGAGGACCTCTCACATTCATCAAGGGACTTCGCAAGGCATTTGTGAACACCCTTCAGCTTTCCCCCGAGAACGCTGTGTTCCCCGAGAATGCACAGTGCTTTATGGCATACGGCAGCGCACTTTATGCTGCAGAGTCGGAAGAGGAAGTTTTCACTGCAGCAGAGATAGTGGAGAAAATGAGAGCCGCAAAGGTGAATGACGACATCATCACAGGCAGACGGCTTTTTGAAAATCAGGCGCAGTATGACGAATTTGTTGCCCGTCACGGCAGGCACGACCTCCCCACCGAGGACATAAACACCTATGAGGGCGAGGCATACCTGGGCATTGACGCAGGCTCCACCACCACAAAGCTTGTGCTTATTACTCCCGACGGAAAGCTGCTTTATCACCACTATGTTTCAAACAAGGGTCAGCCTCTTAATGTAATAACCTCTCAGCTGGGTGAGATCTACCGCACTATCGGTGACAGGATAGCTATCCGCGCCTCGGCGGTAACTGGCTACGGCGAGGATCTTATCAAGGCGGGCGTGGGCGTTGATTACGGTCTTGTTGAGACTGTTGCCCATTACAAGGCGGCTTCATATTTCTGCCCCGATGTTGATTTCATCATCGACATAGGCGGTCAGGACATCAAGTGCTTCAAGATAAAAAATCACGCAATCGACAGCATTATGCTGAACGAAGCCTGCTCCTCGGGCTGCGGCTCATTTATCCAGACCTTTGCTCAGGCTATGGGCTATGACATTGCCGAGTTTGCAAGGCTGGGACTTTTTGCTGAGCGTCCCGTTGACCTGGGTTCACGCTGCACCGTATTTATGAACAGCTCGGTAAAGCAGGCTCAGAAGGACGGCGCTTCGGTGGAGGATATTTCCGCAGGTCTGTCCTCGTCTATCATCAAGAATGCAATTTACAAGGTAATACGTGCAAATTCAGCCGATGAGCTTGGAAAGAATATCGTTGTTCAGGGCGGCACATTCCTTAATGACGCGGTTCTCAGAGCCTTTGAGCAGGAAATCGGCAGAGACGTTGTAAGACCTGCCATTGCGGGACTTATGGGCGCATTCGGTGCGGCTCTGTATGCAAAGGAAACTGCCGCTGCCGAAAACAAGCTGGGCTCCGACCTTATTTCTCCCGAAAAGCTTGCGGAGTTCTCCTTCAAGTCCCGACAGATGAACTGCGGCGGCTGTACCGCAAAATGCTCTCTTACAATGATAACCTTCTCCGACGGTCACAAGTTTATCAGCGGCAACCGCTGTGAAAAGGGTGCGGGAATTACCAAGAAGGAAGCGGCTCCCTGTCTTTATGAGTACAAATATCAGCTTATCCGAAGCCTTGCGGACAAGGGCGCTCCCGAAAAGCCCATTGCGACCATAGGCATTCCCCTTGTTCTCGGCTATTACGATCAGCTTGCCTTCTGGACTGCATTTTTCCACAGGCTGGGCTTTAAGACGGAGCTTTCCGCAGAGAGTACAAGAGACCTTTATTTCAAGGGTCAGCACACAATTCCCTCGGACACCGTATGCTATCCCGCAAAGCTTGCTCACGGTCATATCGTTGATCTGCTTGAGAAAAAGGTGGACGTTATTTTCTACCCCTGCGAGACCTACAACATTGACGAGGGACATTCGGACAACAATTACAACTGTCCCGTTGTGGCATATTATCCCGAGCTTTTAAAGGCGAATATTCCCGAGCTTAACGAGGACAATTTCCTTTATCCCTATATGGACGTTAACCTTGAGAAGCACATCGTTCAGACGGTATGCAAGGTTTTCGGAAAGTATAACCTTAACAAAAAGGACGTTAAGGAAGCCTGGAAGCTGGGTATGGACTCCCTCAAGGAATATCACGAGGCTGTTGTTGCAAAGGGCGCGGAGATAATCGCAGAGGCGAGAAAGAAGAATATGCCCATAATCGTTCTCAGCGGCAGACCCTATCACGTTGACCCCGAGATAAATCACGGCATACATAAGCTTATCACCTCTTTGGGAATGGCTGTTGTCACCGAGGACGCTGTGTGTCACCTGGCAGAGACTCCCGTGCTTCACGTTCTCAATCAGTGGACATACCATTCAAGGCTCTACCGTGCGGCACAGTATGTGACCACCCAGCCCGATATGCAGCTTGTACAGCTTGTGTCCTTCGGCTGCGGCATTGACGCTGTTACCACCGACGAGGTGCGTTCCATTCTCGAGCCAAAGGGCAAGTTCTACACTCAGCTTAAAATTGACGAGATAAGCAATCTTGGTGCTGTGAAAATTCGTCTCAGAAGTCTTGAGGCTGCTATTAAGGCTTCGAGAAGTTAAGGAAATATAGAATTAAAGCCGCTCCCGACGTGTGATGTGTCGGGAGCGGCTTTGTGTTTGCGGGGGACGACTTGTGACGGCGGGGGACGCCCCGCGGCGAGGTCGCGCTATTTGTTTGCGTGGGAGGTCAGTTTTGTCTCCGCGCCGATAGGTAAATATCTGCCCGATAAATGGGAATTTGGCGGGTCGTCACCCGCCAAATTCCGATTTTCCTACTATTTCCCTCCCGCTCCCAAAGCCAATTATAGCACAAACATTCCCAAATGTCAATCCCTTTTTCAGAAACTTTGTTTCATTGTACAAAAACATAAGTTTTATTTTATGCAAAATAATAACTATTGACTAATTCCCCGAATAGAGGTAAAATATATAATATATGAAACAAAAATCAGCAGGAAAAGGAGCAAGCGAATATGAAATTTTCCGAAATGAACTACACCCGCCCCGATATGGAGGAGCTGAAAGCCGCCGCCGAAAAAGCCGCAATGGGCATTGCAAATGCCCGCACAGCCGAAGAAGCAGCCGAAGCCTACCTTGCATGGGATAAAACAGGCGGCAGCTATAACACAATGTACAGCCTCTGCTATATCCGCCACACCATCAATACCGAGGACAAATTCTACAGCGACGAAAACGAGTTTTTCGACAATTCAAACCCCACCTTCACCGAGTACGGTCAGTCCGTGGCAAAAGCACTTGCCGAAAGCAAATTCCGCCCCGAACTTGAAAAAAGGTTCGGCAGAGTGATGTTCATAAATACCGACATATTCCTCAAAAGCTTCTCCCCCGAAATAATTCCCGAAATGCAGGAGGACAATAAGCTCACCACCGAGTACGAAAAGCTCATCGCCTCCGCACAGATAGATTTTGACGGCAAAAAGCTGACCCTCTCCCAGCTCACCCCCTACAAACAGTCTCCCGATGACCATATCCGTCATAAAGCCTGGACAGCCGAAAGCGGCTTCTACAAGGAGCACGAAGCCCAGCTTGACCGCATATACGATGACCTTGTGCGTGTCCGGAATGCCGAAGCCGTAAAAATGGGCTTTGAGAATTATGTACCTCTCGGCTATCTGAATATGTGCCGCAACAGCTATACCGCCGAAGATGTGTCCAAATTCAGAGAAGCAGTTGTCAAATATATGGTTCCCGCCGCCGATAAACTCTACAGAGAGCAGGCAGAGCGCCTTGGAGTAAAATATCCTCTTAAATATTCCGACACCCCCGTTGCCTACCGTGACGGCAACGCCGTACCCAAAGGCACTCCCGAGGATATCCTTGAAGCAGGCAGACACTTTTACCATAACCTCTCCCCCCTCACCGCCGAGTTTTTCGACTTTATGATGGATAACGAGCTTATGGACGTGCTCAGCCGCAAGGGCAAGGCAGCCGGCGGCTACTGCACCGAGCTTACCGATTTCGAATCCCCATTTATTTTCGCCAATTTCAACGGCACCCAGGGAGATGTGGAGGTCATCACCCACGAAGCAGGCCACGCCTTTGCCGCATATGTGAACCGCCACAAACGCCCCACCGACAACCAGCTCCCCACCCTTGAAAGCTGCGAGATACATTCAATGACAATGGAATTTTTCGGCTGGGCAAGCGCCGAGGACTTTTTCGGCGAGGGCGCGCAAAAATTCTGCCGCAAGCACCTGGAAGATGCCATAAAATTCATTCCCTACGGCACAATGGTAGACCATTTCCAGCACATCGTCTACGAAAACCCGAAAATGTCCCCCGAGGAGCGCATAGCCGAATGGAAAAAGCTGACAGCAATATATATGCCCTGGATAGACCTTGACGGCAGCCCCTTCTACGGTGAGGGCAGAGCGTGGCAGAGACAGACTCACATCTATGAACGTCCCTTCTATTACATTGATTACTGCCTTGCCCAGACCGTTGCCCTCCAGTTCTGGACGATAATGCAGAAGGACAGAAACAACGCCTTTGAGCGTTATATGAAGCTTGTCCGTCTTGGGGGCGAGGAAACCTTTGACGGACTTGTAGCCGCCGCAGGACTTGACACACCTTTCGGAGACAAGGCTCTTAAAACCGTTGCCGAAGCGGCGCAGAACTGGCTTGACAGCAATCCCATAAAATAAAGCTATTTCTCTATCTCAATAATATTATATCGAAAATCAATAAAAATCTCTTGACATTTGATAATAGATGTGATATTATAGAGAAAAAGGAGGAATGACCTGTGGATATTTTTGAAAGCTTGCTTGAAGCATTAAATCAGCTGCTTGGGATAATCATCGCTTTTGCGGTATTGTTTATCTGCTTCATTTTCCCCATAATATTAACGGTGAAAAACATTATTCACCTTGTAAAGAAAGATGTGCTCGAAAAGAAAAAGCAGAAATGTACTGTCATCACAATGATAACGGGCATTCTGCTCAGCGCATTTGATATCGCTTTAATAAGCAGCTATAAGTGGGACGAACCTGTGGTAATAAATGAGCCGAGTGAACTCACCCGGCTCCACGAACCCTTTTCCTCCGACTATGCTCTGTCCCTGTTCCTGTTTGCCCTTGCGGCGGTGGTGTGCCTTGTTATACTGAGCCGCGGAAAGATCCTGCCGCCCCTCGCCGCCGCAATGTGCGTAAGCGGGGTGTACGGGGGAATAATTCTCAGCCTGTTTTTTATTTCCCAGCTTTCGGTAAATCTGCTGGATTTTGACGATGTTTATTTTCTTGCAATACCCTATCTGATTTTATTCTGCGTAAACTACATCATCATAGCGGCAAGGGTCATAAGGGAAACAATACTTCTCTACACCGCCCATTTTCGCGAAAATGACATTGAGCCGAAAAATGCCATTGACAAACATCTTAGGAAAATACTGGAAAAGTTCGCAGGCTGGATATGGTTCCCCATACTCGGCATAATACCCATAACGGGGCTGCTAATGATAATCTGCATACTTTTCGGACAGGGTCCCTTCGGAATCATCAAAGCCTTTACCGAGACCTCCGACTGGGCATATTCAACAATGATATCGCCGCCCCCCGTTGAATACGAGGGACACTACCTCTGCACCGTTGCGGTAAACGGTCACGAAAAAGTTGTAAAGCCCACCCGTCTGGGAATACGCCACGGAGTAAAGATCGGCGTTAATCGACAGCTCTGCGTAGCAAACGCCTTCGAGCAGCTTATCGAGGACAAAGCCCCCCGTTTTCATAAATGGGTGCGGCACGTTTACGACAAATACGGCTATCCCCTTTCAAAGCATATCACCACAAAGCTTCGTGCCGACCTTGTATATATCGCAATGAAGCCCCTTGAGTGGCTTTTCCTCCTGACCTTGTACCTTTTAGACCGTGACCCCGAGAGCCGCATAGCGGTTCAGTACACAGGCAGACACATACGAGAATTTATGAATATATGAAAGGATAATTATATGATAAACGAACTTTCCAAAAAAGCCTCCGAATACACAGACAGCGCAGTAAAGCTTCTCACCGAACTCATAAGCTTTAAAAGCGTAATGGGGGAGCCCCGAGAAAATATGCCCTACGGCAAGGAATGTGCCGAATGCCTTGCATTTGCGGCAAAGACCCTTTCGGACGATGGCTTCAAGGTGAGAAATTTCGACAACCATGCCATAACCGCCGATTTCGGGGAGGGTGAAGCGGAGCTTGGCATTTTGTGTCACCTTGACGTTGTCCCCACCGAGGGACATGAGTGGCACTCCGACCCCTTTAAAGCGGAAGTGCGTGAGGGCAGAGTTTACGGCAGGGGAGCCATAGACGACAAGGGTCCTGCCGCCGCCGTAATCACCGCAATGCGAATGATACGTGACAGCGGTATAAAGCTGCGTAAAAATTTCCGTCTTATTCTTGGCAGCAACGAGGAAAACGGCTCTGCGGATATGGAATATTATACCAAAAAGGAAAAATTCCCCCCAATGCTTTTTACCCCCGACGGCAGCTTTCCCGTAATAAACATCGAAAAGGGAATGATACGCCTTGGGATAACAGGCAGCTACACCTCGGGAAATAAATCACTCCTGTCACTTAAAGGCGGCAGCGTTGCAAATGCGGTTCCCGAAAGAGCGGAAGCGGTCATATCGGGCTTTGGATTTGAAGATATCCGAAAGCTTTGCAGCGAGAATCAGTCCGAGGGAGTTATATTCTCCGTAGAAAATCAAGAAAATAATACTATTTGTATAAAAACAAAGGGCAAAGGCGCCCACGCCTCCACTCCCGAACAGGGATATAACGCCCTTACCGCCCTTATCACCCTGCTTTCAAAGCTTCCCTTTGACGGTGACATCTCCGACAAACTCACAGCTATGTCACAGCTTTATCCCTACGGTGACAGCGCAGGAAAGGGCATAGGAGTAAGCTGCTCCGACGAGCTTTCGGGCGAACTCACCCTTGTTCTCAGCCTTGCGGACTGTCACGATGGAGAACTCTCCTTTATGACCGACTGCCGCTTCCCCGTATGCAGGCGCAGTACGGACATTATCCCCGTAATGACAGAAAAGCTTACACAGGCAGGACTTTCGGCAGCTGCTTCACTTGTCAGCGAGCCCCACCACGCCGATGAAAACAGCGAAATGATAAAGACGCTCCTCTCCGTTTACGAGGACTGCACAGGCAAAAAGGGAAAATGCATAGCCATCGGCGGCGGCACCTATGTCCACGACACGGAAAACGGCGTTGCATTCGGCGCCGAGTGGAGCGACGAGAACAATATGCACGGTGCCGATGAATTCATTGGCATAGACGAGCTGACGAAGGATATTGAAATATACTGCGAAGCCATTCTGCGGCTTTGTATGTGAAAGAGAGGTTAAACAATGGGTTCATCAGCCTCAAAATATTTTGAGATACCCAAATTTTTCGTGTTCGGAGAAAAGGGTATATTTACAGGCAGCGCTGCCGAAAAGGATATGAACTACAAGGTAGTGCCCAACTGCCCCAAGGAGGGGGACAAGACCCTGAGAGCATATCTGTGGTCGGGCAGGAACTGCATTGACAAGTCGGAAAATGTGGAAATGCGGGAATTTCCCCTTTCCGAAGAGGGACACGCCGAAATGCTTAAATGGCTTGAGGAGGAATATCTCAGCCGTGAGACCGTCCCCACCTACATTGACAAGCAGAGAGCCTACAAGGAGCTTGTCTGCGAGGAATATCTCGACCTTGAGGATTATCTTAATAACCCCGAGAGGATAAAGGAGAGGGTGAAAAGAGAAGAGAATGAAAAAAAGTGACTTCAGACAGCTTTTAGGAAGCGGCTACGGCAGTGCGCTTATTTTTCTGAAAAAATGTGACGACCCAATGGAATATGCCCGTCAGATAGAATACTGCTGCACCCACAACACCTGCTTTGATATGCAGTGCGAGGGCGACAGGGCGGATTATCTTTTCGAGGCAATTTGTCTTACGGGGCAGGAGTCCCATTTTCTGGAAAGCATAATGCGCCGCCTTGAAAATGAGCGGAATTTAGACGACTGGGAATGTCAGCAGATGATATCCATTCTTGTGCTGTACCGGAGAAAGGGATATTCCGGGGCGGCAGAGTTTCTTGACCGCCTTTTTGAAAGAAAGCTGAAAGAGCTTTCAACCGGAAAGATGCACCCTGACCGCTGCCGCAGAGACGGCTTTGAAAATCTCTGTACCGTCCTGTCCGATGAGGACGAAAGCTATTTCATGAGAACGGTGAAAAACGTAGGAAAATATCTGACGGAGTATCCAAATTCGGATATGTTCAGCCTTGATTATTTTTATATGCGTTTTCTGCGTGACAAAGGTAAAGAGTATTCACGAAAGCTTCTGAAAGATGTCCCGAGGGAATATGTGAAAGCCTTTGATAATGCATTTTATGACCCCGAGCATTTTCTTTTCAGACGATACCCCAAAAACAAGCCCGAAAAGCGCCCCCGTCCCAGCTTTGACCGCCTTATGGAATGTCTTAACGGAGACGAGGATATAGGAAAAAAGCAGCTGACAACAAGGCTCTTTGCCAAATCCGCCGATGAAGCTGATCTGAAAAGGCTTGCAGAGCTTATGCTGTCCGAGAAGGACGGAGAAAAGCAGCTTATTATGCTTGGAGCCTTTATTTTCAGACCCTTTCCCCTTGACAGCGGCAAGCTTTTCAGTATGTATGACAGCGGCAGCGAGGAGCTTCGTGAGAAGCTTTTCTATGTAATGTGCAAAATTTCCGATAATGAGGAGCTTGTTAAAAAATATGCGGCGAAGGAGCTTTCAAAGCTCCCCGATAATGCAGACTCGGAGCTTATGGCTGCGGCTCTGGACGCATACGTTTCAAAGGCAAAGGGAGAAGATGTAAAATATCTGCTGTCCGTTCTTGAAAACGCGGTTTTTGACGAAGGTCAGCTTCATATGCTTTACAGAGATATAGAAAAGGCTTTCAGACGCTATCCCACACGAAGGGCAAAGGAAATACTTGCGTACATATATTCCCGAATGAGCTGCACCTTTTGCAGGTATTATGTTATAAAAGCAATGTCAAAGTGCCGCTGTCTTTCGGATAAAATACTTGATGAAGCCTGCTATGACGCCAATCCCGATACAAGGGCATATGCCGAAAAGCTTTTAGCAAGACGCAAATAAAACACCGCCGCCCGAGGATATATCTCTTTCCTCGGGCGGCGGCATATTTTTCCGTTTTGTATCTTTCTTTTGTTCAGCACAAGCTTAATAATCCAGCGAAATGGTGATATCGGGCTCGTCGGTGAGCACCGGGGCAGCGGGCTGGGACTCGGTAACGGTGGTTATCTCGGGAATGGAGGTAGTCACCCACGCCGAAGAGAACTCCGTGGTAGTTTCGGTGGTAGTAACGGTTGTTTCGGAGGGAGCCGTGTTTTCGGGATTTACCGCAACGAAAACGGACAATACCTCGCCTGCTTCCAGGTCGATATATTCGCCCGGCTCAATGCTGATCCAGGCAACATAATCGTTAAGGGTGTTGTCGGTCTCGTAGGGCTTTTCCTCGTACTTTATTCCGTTTGCGTTGAGGATATCGAAATAATCCTTCTTGTTAAGTCCGAAGAACTCGGGAACCACGACCTTTGCAGGACCCATACTTATTTTCAGAGTGACCTCGGTGCCCTTTTCGTAGTTGGAGCCTTTTTCAATGGACTGCTCGAAAATGATGCCCTTTTCGTACTCGTCGGTGTAAATGTACTCGGGGATAATGGTGAGATTTTCATTAGCCGAGGAGTTTTTCACCGTATCAAAATTTTTGCCCACAAGGTCGTTCATAATGTAGACCGTAGCTCCGGGCTTGATAGTGGTTTGCTCGGAGGTGCCGTCGGAAACGCCGGCTGTTTCAATGACCGCAAGAGTGGGAAGAGTTGAGGGGTCAGCCGCTTCTGTGACCGACGCAGGGAGAGAGGTGGTAACGGTTTCGCCCATTTCATTGGTAACAGGCATTGTTTCGGTATCGGAAAGGCTCTCGGATGTTGTAGCCTGAGTGATGGCGTTTGTTATCTGGCTGCTGTTGTCGTCAAGGGTCATCATAAGCACAGCCATACCCGTAAATGCCACAAAACAGGTAACTATGGCAGCAATGACGAAAACCTTTCGCCTGCTCATACGGTCGTTCTTTTTGACAGGCTTCGGTTCGGGAGCGGGACCCTTTGTGCTGTGCTGCTTGGGGATAGAGATGGTCTGGGTCTGAGCCGCAGGACGGGGCTTATTGAACTCAGGCTCCTCGAAAAGCTGGGTAACAAGCTCTGTGACCGTCTGTATGCGAAGCTCTCCCGAAAGGCTCATTCCGTTCATTATGACCTTTGAGACATTGGCGGGAATGTTGTTGTTAAGGCTCTTGGGAGGGAGCAATGTGTCGTTTGCAAGGCGCTCCATAGCGTTTATGGGAGCAGTGCCCGTCAGTATGCGGTAAAGCAGGGCGCATATGCCGTAAACGTCTGTCCAGGTGCCCTGCCAGTTGCTTGAGCTGTACTGCTCGGGAGCGGCATATCCGCTGTAAACCTCGGAGGCAAGCTCCGTGTTGGCGGTTCGTGCGTCGGCAATGCAGAAGCCGATAAGCTTCAGCTCGCCCTTTTCGTCAACTATTATATTTTCGGGAGATATTCCCCTGTGGATAAGACCTGCATTATGGATAAGGGAAAGGGTGGTGAATATGGGCGGGAACATTTTCTTTACCTCGTCCCAGGTAAGCTCGCCTGCGTGCTCCTTGAGATATTTAGCAAGGTTCATTCCCTCAATGTATCTGAAAACCACATATCCCGTGTTGTTGTCCCCGAACATATCAATGGCGGGGTTGATGTGACCGAGAGTCCGCATTTTTGCGAGCATTTTGTTAAGCTCCACAAATTCGGACATAAATGCCTTGTACTGAGCAACGCAGTTCTGCTTAACGGCAATAACGCTGCTGTCCTTTGCACGGCTGCAAAGGGTATCGGGCATATATTCACGTATAGTTACCTTTGAAGATGTAACGGTATCAAAGCCTATGTAGTCGGCGCCCTCGCCGTTGAAGCGCAGGAGCTTTCCGACAATGTATCTGTCGTTCAGAAACGTTCCGGGGGACAGATATTCGGGCAGTGACGGAACGTCGGGGGAATATCCGCAAAGGGGACATACGCCTTCCGAGTCCTTCGGCTCCATACAGCCCATACAAAGATTTAAGTTATATTCAGCCAAGGCCCGGCAGCTCCTTTCGGATAAGTTCATACATACGGGAGGGCAGTACGCACTCCCGCAATAATATAATATCAGCCGAGACCGCTTCTGTCAATGGGTTTTCCCGAATTGTCAGCCTTTTGTTTTCATCATTTAATCTTTTCCCCCGATTTTGATACCATTTTGTTTTCGCTTTGTAACCTTTGAATAAATTTGTACATATTTGGCGGGTGGCGGGTGACGACCCGCGGCGACCTCGTTGGGATATTCCGTAAAATCCATTTCATTTGTGGCTCGGTAACTTTCAAAAGCATAAGTTCAAACCGCAGACCTGAACTGCTCCCTATATTCCGATTTATCGGGCAGCTTATTTGTACCGTTACCGAGCCGATAGTTTGATGTCCGAATAAATTACAGAACGTCTCGCCGCGGGTCGTCACCCGCTTAAAATTTTCGTTCTATCTCGTACCCACGGAAAACTCTTTCCTTGGGCTTTTTTCTTGCCCTGCGCTGAGCGGCTATCTCAAGCATTCGCTGTCTGAATTCCTTGCGCCTTATCTCTCTCCGCTTCTGCTTTTCGGAGCAGAAAATTATGCGCTGTGCAACTCGCTCCGCATAGAAAAAGCTGTCGGGGAAGGAAGCCACGCTGACATCTTTTCCGCCGTATTCGTCATACCAGTGATAGTCAAATTCCGCCCGTCCGTTTTCGTTGCAGGAGTAATCGAGCCAGCTTGCGGGGGCTTCAAAATATCTTGCCTTTCCCTTTATTATGACCCTGCTGCGTGTGCAGGTCACTTCCTCTACATCTCCAAGATCCATTACCCACAGCCTGCGGTATACGGTCAGTCCCTTTTCTCCGGCAGAGCTTCGGACATATCGGGATATGACCATCTGCTCCCCAAGAATTTCGATATAGGTGTATTTCTTATGCCCCGAAAGCCGCAGATTGGTTATCACCGCCACTATGACCGATACGGTGAAGCTGTAGGCGCAGGTTATGAAAAAACAGGTGATGTACAACCTGAAAAAATCATTGGGCACGCCGGTGCGGCGTATTATCAGCAGGTATATTATGGAAAGCGCCGTTACTGCCGTAAGTGAGGGAATATTCACCGCAAGCATAAGCTTGTCAAAGCCACGGGACAGCTTCTTCCCGTCGCTGTGTATCATTTTGTGCAATGAATGTTCCCTCCTTTGGGAGATTATCCCACTATCCTCAAAAACGCCTCATTAAGCCGCTCCCAGCCGATTTCCTCCCTGTCGGGAATAGCGCTGACAGCCGCTTCGATATCCGCAAGACGGCTTTCTATAAAATCGTTCAGCACATCAATGCGCCTGCCTGTTCCAAGCTCGGGAGTTTCTGTTTTCTTTCTGAGCAGGTCGTTTACCGTGTCTTTCAGCGTATCGGGGAGCATTGCTTCGGAAAGCTCGGAAAACAGCATTGGCGGCGGGGTGCCCTTTTTTATTATCCACTCGCAGGCAAGTATTGGACGGAGGACATAAAAATATTTCTTGAGCCGCACTTCATCGCCCTGAAGATATTCTCTGTAATTTCTCTTTGCCATACTGAGATAATGCCACGCTCCGAGTTTGGGGGAGAAACAGTCGTTTATAAGTCCGTCAAGGGACTGCCATTCCTCGGTAGTGCGGTAGACTATGGGGGAGCTGTTCCACTCGAACATTGTGGGATTTGACTTGTGGAGCAGTCTCAGAGCCTTGTTTAAGTCCCAGCCGTTTATGTCCCACACGTCGTCAAGCTGCCACTCGATAACATCTCGTGTTTTGTCAAGCCGCAGATAAAATTCCTTTGGGCGCACGTATATGAAGCGCACATCATAGTCGCTGTCGGGAGACGCAAAGCCCCAGGCTCTGCTCCCCGACTCGATACAATGGAGTATGCGGATATTTTCTGCTTTTTCAAGTTCACATAGCTTCTTGTCAAGCTCTTCTTTGAAACCCATCTTATTTCTTCATCTCCTGCTTTACGGGCAGCATAATTACTACAGTCGTGCCCATTCCCTGCTCGCTGAATACCTCAAGGGTGCCGCTGTGCATAGTGATTATCTCGTCAGCCACCGCAAGACCTATGCCCGAGCCGCGCTTGTTGTGGTTTGCACGGAAGAATTTCGTCTTTATTTTGGGCAGATCCTCGGGGGAGATGCCGCAGCCTGTGTCGCTTACCTCTATTTCGATCTTGTTTTCGTCCGCAAGGATAGCCTGAACGGTGACAAGACCGCCCTTTTCGGAATATTTGATGGCGTTGTCTATAACGTTTATGAAAACCTGTCTCAGCCTGTTTCTGTCGCCGTAGACCGCGGGCAGATCCTCCGGCTCTGCATAGACAAGCTCAATGCCCTCTTTTTTCGCCTTTTCGGCATAGATAAGCACTGCGTCTCCAAGCTCCGCAAGGATATCCACGTTGCCCTTGTTAAGGGTGAATTTGCCGTTTTGCATACGTGAAAAGTCAAGAAGCTCCTCCACCATTTGAGAAAGTCTTTCCGTTTCCGAGGTTATGACCCTCATTCCTTTGACAATGGTTTCGCTGTCATCGGGCATTGAGCCAATTGTCTCCGCCCAGCCCTTTATGGCTGTAAGGGGAGTTCTCAGCTCGTGGGAAACGCCCGAGATGAATTCGTTTCGCATTGCCTCCGACTGTGAAAGCTCATCTGCCATTTTGTTTACGATATCGCAAAGCTCGCCTATCTCGTCATCGGACTGCACGGGTATTCTCACCGAGAAATCGCCCCTTGCATACCGCCTTGCGGTGACTCCCAGCTGTCTTACGGGAATTACGATTGACTTTACAAAATACATTCCCGAAAACATCATCAGAGACAGTATGGCTCCGCATATTACGGCGGCTATGATTATGAGTGCTGCTATGTGCCTGTCCACTCTTTCGGTGGAGGCTACAAGGCGGATAACACTGAATTCTCCTGCGGTATCGGGGGTCACTATGCTTATGGCTATGACCTTTTCTCCCGAGGGCAGCCTGCCCGTGAATGTGCCCGAGCTGCCGCTGTCCAGAGCGTCGTAATAATCCTGGGTAAGCACGTCAAAGGTTGGCGCAAAGCCCGAGGAGGTCATTGACACCTGTCCGCTGCCGCTTACGGTCATAAGCTCCATTTTATTTTTCTCCGACCAGTTTTCCACGATAGAGCGCACTTCGGAGGTGAAGCTGGCGGGATTGTCCGCATAATACTGTGATAACATTCCCGAGATCATATTGAGCCTTGAGCTTATGTACTGCTTTGCCGAATTGTAATAGTAGAAATTGATGAAAACCGAAAACGCCAGCAGCACGCTCATAAGCACGAGAAATATCGCGCCAAGGCTGTTGACAAGCCATCTTCGGGTTATGGTGGCTCTTGACCTTTTTATTGCCGCCGCCCCCCTGCTTATTTCTTCTCGTCAGCTTTTCCGTCGCCGCACCACTTGTAGCCGAAGCCCCATATTGTGGCGATATATTTGGGATTGGAGGGAACGTCCTCCAGCTTCATTCTGAGCCTTCTGATGTTTACGTCCACTATCTTGTCGTCACCGAAATAGCCGTCGCCCCAGATGTGATTTAGTATGCTTGTGCGGTCAAGAGCGGTGTTCTGATTATTCATAAAGTACTCAAGTATCTGATATTCAACCTGCGTAAGCTCGATGTTTTCCCCGTTCTTTGCAACGGTCCTGCTCTTTGTGTTGAGGGAGAAGGGTCCCGAGGTGATTATGGGGGATTTTTCCTCCTTCACAAAGGACATACTTACCCTGCGGTAAACGGCGTCGATACGTGCCGTAAGCTCCGAGGGGGAGAAGGGCTTGGTTATGTAATCGTCGGCGCCCAGCATAAGTCCGCTGACCTTGTCCATCTCCTGAGTCTTTGCGGAGAGCATTATTATGCCTATGGTGCTGCTCTTTTTTCTCAGCTCCTTGCAGACCTGGAAGCCGTCAATGCCCGGCATCATTATGTCTAAGAGAGCAATATCAAAATTGCCGTTTTCCTCGTTAAAGACTTCGAGAGCCTTTTCGCCGCAGTTTACATCTACCACGTCATAGCCTGCTCTTTTCAGATTTATGACCACAAAGTCTCTTATAACGTCTTCGTCCTCGCAGACAAGTATTCTTTTCATTTTGAATTTCCGTCCTTTCTTTATTATTCCTGTTCGCTGTACGGTCTGCCCAGCACCATTACGGAATATGGATTTATATTATAATCGCCGGTTACGGTGTAAAGAGGGGTATTGCCTGCTCTTTCGCCGTCAATGTACACATTCAGCTCCCCGAATGCGTGAAGAGTGATGGTATCGGGTGATGGATTAAGAAATACCACGATCTCTTCGAGGCTGCTGTCGCCGTAAAGCCCGAAGCCTACCACTCTTTTGGGGAGACGGTCGAAAAATTTCATATTCCTGCCGATGTCCTCCACGGTGGACATTCTCAGGGCGGTGTGGGCTTTGCGGAACTCTATCAGCCCCTTGTAATACTCGAAAACGTCCCTATACTCTGTTTTTCTGTCCCACTTCAGGCTGTTTACGATATCGGGGGAGTGGTAGCTGTTGTGGTCGTATGCGCCGCCGGGGAGTGGCTTTGACCGCAGAAACTCCTGTCCTGCCTGTATGAAAGGTATGCCCTGGGATAGGAAGACCATTGCCGCTGCCATTTTATCCATCTGCTTTCTTACTTCGATGGAGTCGGTGGGATTTGTGTAGGCAAGCTTGTCCCAAAGGGTAAGGTTGTCGTGGGCTTCAACGTAGTTTACGGTCTGGCAGGGGGATATTGCCCAGGAATATTTGTCAAGATTTGGTATCTGAGGGTGGGGGATACGTCCGCACATGATCTCTTTCACGTAATCCTCAACGCCCTGTGCTCCGTTAACATAGCCCTTGCTGCGGTTCTCAAAGTTATTGCCCTTTACGGTGTCTCTGAAATCATCGCTGAAATAGGCGATATTCGGGGTGTGGCGGGCGTTCAGCTTCATACATCTCTTTCCGTCGGAAAGGGGAGAGTCGCCCCCTGTCCAGCCCTCGCCGTACATAATTATGTCGGGATTTATGGCGTGGAGACGTTCGTATGCTTCGTTGATCGTATCAATATCATAAAGACCCATAAGGTCAAAGCGGAAACCGTCAATTTTATATTCCGTTGCCCAGTAGACAAGGCTGTCAATGATGAATTTTCTCACCATAAACCGCTCGGTCGCCACCTCGTTGCCGCAGCCCGAGCCGTTGGAGAAATATTCCCCGTTTGCGCCCCAGAGACGGTAGTAATATTTGGGGAAGGTCTTGTTGAAGGGAGAGTCGGCTGTGGCGTAGGTATGGTTATACACCACGTCCATTACCACCTTTATGCCCTGGCAATGAAGGGCGTGGACAAGCCTTTTGAACTCCGCCACTCTTGCCCGTCCGTCATAGGGATTGGTGGAGTAGGAGCCTTCGGGGAGGTTGAAGTTTAGCGGGTCATAGCCCCAGTTGAACTGAGGTTTATGAATCTCGGACTCGTCTACGGTCTGATAGTCAAAGCTTGGCATAAGGTGAACGTGGGTGATGCCCAGCTCCTTTAAGTGGTCTATGCCGATGCTGTCTCCTGCGTTATTTATAAGTCCTTTTTCCACAAAGGCGAGAAATCTTCCCTTATAGCAGAAATTGCCGCTTTTGTCAATGGAAAAATCCCTGACGTGCATTTCGTATATCACTGCGTCGGCATAGGAGTCCATAGGCTTGGGGTGATAGTTATGCCAGCCTGCGGGATTGGTTTCCTCAAGGTCGATGACCATTCCCATTGCGCCGTTTACCCCTGCGCTGCGGGCGTAGATGTCGATAGTTTCCTCCACAATGTCGTCGTGGCGTATCTCGTAGGTGTAGTATACCCCGTTAAGGTCGCCGTGAGCAACCTTTTCCCACACGCCCATTTTACTTTTCTCCATTGGCATACGGCGGTAGGGCTTTTCATCGGTGCAGGTCCTGTACAGAAGTACGGCTGCGTCATTGGCAAGGGGTGACCAGACCTTGAAAACCGTTTTGTCCTTTGAATAATTTGCCCCAAGATCGTCCCCTGTGTAGGCGTATTTTTTATCTACAGCGCTGAACATTTGCATAACCCTTTCCTTTTTTGAAATATAACAATATTACTTTTATTATATAACATTTTTCGGATTTTGTAAAGTCCCAATTTAAGGCGCTTTTTCTGTGCATTGAGACGATAAAATCGTGTCTCTTAAAAAAATATTCCGGGATTTTTTGTGCATATATACGAAATTTATTTTGGCAGGAAGTTTCGTTTAAAAAATGCCCGATATTTTGAGACAAATGCGCTATAGCAATATTACGGACAGAACATAAAAAATCCGTCCTGCCATATGACGGGACGGAACAGTCTGTGGAAAAAGCTTAAAGCTTGAACCAAATAAAAAAACTGATTACAAGATTTGGCTTCAATACTTACGTTACCGAGCCACAAAACAAGAAAATTATTTCTATTTTTGCAACGAGGTGGCTTCAGCGACACGCTGATCCGCCCTGCCATATGACAGGACGGAAACTCATTTTATTATACGTTTATCTCGGCGGACTCGTGGGTAAGGTCTTTGTACTTTTCAAGCACGGGCTTTACGCACTCCTCCAGGAACTCAGTGACCTGCTCGGAGCTTCTTCCCGTATAGTTTTCGGGAACGAGGACTGCTTCGATATCCTCACGCTTGAGACCGAAGGAGGGGTCTGCAAGGATACGCTCGATAAGGTCGTTTTCGAGACCCTCTTCCTTCACCTGCTTGCCGGCTTCCATTGCGTAGGTGCGTATCTTCTCGTGAAGCTCCTGACGGTTGCCGCCCTTCTTAACGGCGTCCATCATAATGTTTTCCGAAGCCATAAAGGGAAGCTCTCTCATTATTCTCTGGCGTATTACCTTGGGATATACAACGGGATTTGCGGTCACGTTTATCATAATGTTAAGAATAGCGTCGCAGGCAAGGAAGCCCTCGGCAACGGAAATTCTCTTGTTTGCTGAGTCATCAAGAGTTCTCTCGAACCACTGTGTGCCCGAGGTGAATGCGGGGTTAAGAGTGTCGATGATAAGGTATCTTGCAAGGGCGGTTATTCTCTCGCAGCGCATAGGATTTCTCTTGTAGGGCATTGCGGAGGAACCGATCTGATTTTTCTCAAAGGGCTCTTCCATTTCCTTGAAGTTCTGGAGTATTCTCATATCGTTGGCAAACTTCATTGCGGACTGGGCGATATTTCCGAGAGTATTTACTATCTGTGAGTCTATCTTTCTGGAATAGGTCTGACCCGAAACGGGTACAACAGCGTCAAAGCCCATTTCCTCGGCGATCATTCTCTCAAGCTCCTTGACCTTTGAGGAGTCGCCCTCGAACAGCTCCTTGAATGAAGCCTGTGTGCCTGTGGTGCCCTTGGAGCCTAAAAGCTTCAGGTTCTTTATTCTGTACTCAAGCTCGTCAAGGTCCATAAGCAGCTCGTTTATCCAGAGAGTTGCTCTCTTGCCCACAGTGGTGAGCTGGGCGGGCTGGAGGTGGGTGTATGCCAGAGCAGGCATATCCTTATACTTCTCGGCAAAGTCGGAAAGCTGTGCGATAACGGTGACAAGCTTCTTGAGGATTACCTGCATTGCGTCTCTCATAACGATGATGTCGGTATTGTCGCCCACGTAGCAGGAGGTTGCGCCAAGGTGGATTATTCCTGCTGCCTTGGGGCACGCCTGTCCGTAGGTGTAGACGTGAGCCATTACGTCGTGGCGAACCAGCTTCTCACGCTCTGCGGCGCACTCGTAGTCGATATTGTCGATATTTGCCTCAAGCTCGTCCACCTGCTCCTGTGTTACGGGGAGACCGAGCTTCATTTCCGCTCTTGCAAGAGCCACCCAGAGACGGCGCCAGGTGGTAAATTTCTTGTCGGCGGAGAAAATATACTGCATTTCCTTGCTTGCATACCTTGTGCAGAAGGGGGATTCGTAGGTGCTTGTATCCTTCATTGTTATTTACATCCTTTCGGGGCTTGAAATTATGTTACTATTATATCACATATCGGCAGGAATGTCAAATAAATGTATTATCGTAAAAGCGCCGGACGGTCTGACGGACGCGCAGATATTGATTGTGCAGTATGTTCAATCAGACCGCTTTTTGTATTCGGCAAATTGATAAAATCAACGGAAGTGAAAATCAGAATATCAAAATTTATAAAAATCTGTAGACATAAGGCGATGATTATGGTATAATATAATGTATCTATGAAATTGCCCGAATATACGGGCAGTCCGTTTGTACGGGCAGACTGAAAGGATTGGTCAAATTAAAATGTCAAAGCTTAATATAAAGAAGATCGCGGCGCTGGGCTGTGCGGCAGCTATGCTCGGTTCTCTTACCGCCTGCGGTGAAAAAACTACCTGGGGCGCAGTTATCGACGGAGTTCAGATACCTGCAGGCGTGTTCATCTATTACCTTGAGTCCGCTCATTACGAGGCTCAGCAGAAGCTTTCCGAGCAGAATTCGGCGGCAGGTGCAGACCTGAGCCCCGAGGGTGCGGCGGCTCAGTCCTCCGAGACTGTTACACTGCCCCTTTTCTCCTCTCAGATCGACGGTGTGGACGCTAAGCAGTGGATATATGACGAGGCTACAAAGTCTATGCAGGAATATGCCGCTGTGGAGGCTAAGTTTGCCGAGTACGGTCTTGCTCTCACCGACGAGGACAAGGAGAGTGCTCAGGTCTATATCGACCAGATGTGGGAATATGCAGGCGAATATTACACAGCTATGGGTATCAGCGAAAGCTCCTACAAGTCTATTTTCCTCAATTCCTCCAAGAAGCAGAAGCTGTTTGAGACAATTTATTCCGAGGGCGGCGAGAGAGCCGTTTCCGATGACGAGATAAAGACTTATCTTGACGAAAATTACGCTCTTATCAATTATATCGAGGTTGAGCTTAAAGACGGCGAGGGCAATCTTCTCAAGTCCGAGGGCAAGGCTGAGCGTATGGAAATGCTGAACAGCTACATCGAACGCTATAAAAACGGCGAGGATTTCGACGAACTTAACGCCGAGTATGTGACTTATTACGATAATCTCAAGAAGGCTGCGGAGGAGGCTGCCGCTGCGGAAGAAGCTGCAAATGCCGAGACCTCCGATGAAACAGCCGCAGTGACCGAGGTTTCCCGGTCCACTGCCGAGGCTCCTCTTGCAGGGGAGGGCGACGAGCTTACCGACAGTGATGAGGAAACTCCTGCTGAGACCGAGGCTCCTGCCGATGATGAAACAGCTGAGGAAACAACCGCTCCCTCTGAGGAAGATACCGCCGAAGAGACGGAAGCTTCTGCCGAAGAAACAACGGCTCCTGCCGAGACTGCCGCTGTTTCCGCCGAAAATCAGGACGTTACTGTGGGCGCGGTCAATTCCAATATGACCGTGATCGAAAAGGCGGACAAGACTGTTCCCTGTGCAGAGGTCGCTGAAAAGGTTTTTGACGGTATGAACAAGGGCGACATTGAGATAGTGGAGACTGCTGACGGCGAGCATTACTATCTTGTTCTGAAGCTTGATATCCTTGAGGACGGCGAGTATTTCACCACTGCAAAGGACTCTCTCCTTTCCGAGATGAAGTATGACGAGTTTGAGGGCGTTGTTTCGGATTGGACTGCTTCCCAGAGCGTTTCAAAGAATGACGCTGCTTACAAGAGATACGACCCCCAGAAGATGTTCGGCGAGTAATTTATAATTTTTAAACTCCGCAGAGAAGCGATTTTCTGCGGAGCTTTTTTATTACGTAAATCCGGCGTAAAATCTTTTATAAAATACTTGAAAATTTTTCCGTATCGTGTTATTATATATAATAATATATATAGACTTTCGAGCTTTGTTTTTTGTTCTGTCCGCAGGCATTTCCCTGCGGAAAACAAACACCTCTCGGGAAAGGACGATCATATTTATGTACGATTTTGTATATCATAATACCACGAAGATCATTTTCGGCAAAAATTCGATGGAGAGTATCGGCAGGGAAGCCGCTCTTTACGGCAAGGCTATGCTGGTTTTCGGCGGCGGCTCCGTAAGGGAAAACGGCGTTTATGACAAGACCGTTGCTTCTCTTAAAGAAAACGGTGTGGACTACTGCCAGCTGTGGGGCGTAAAGCCTAATCCCGGGATCAGCAAGGTCAGAGAGGGCATCAGTATGGCAAGGAACGAGGGAGTTTCCCTTATTCTTGCGGTGGGCGGCGGCAGCGTTATCGACACTGCCAAGGCAATTGCCGCAGGCGTGCCCTACGAGGGTGACCCCTGGGACTTTTACGGCAGCGCAAAGGCTCCCGAAATTGCTCTTCCTGTGGGAGTTGTTCTCACAATTCCTGCGGCAGGCTCGGAATGTTCTATGTCCTCGGTCATAAGCAACGAGGAGACCTGCGAAAAGCTAGGCTGTACCGCCGAATGTTTCCTTCCCCGCTTTGCGGTGATGGATCCTCAGAATACATACACCCTCCCTGCCTATCAGACTGCCTGCGGCGCTTCGGATATGCTGGCTCATCTGATGGAGAGATATTTTGTAAGAACCGAGTGCTGCGACCTTACCGACAGGCTCATTGAGGGAGCGGCTCAGACGGTGATTGAATTTGCTCCGAAGGCTCTTGCTGACCCCGAAAATTACGATGTAAGGGCTGAGCTTATGTGGACGGGCTGTATCGCTCACTGCGACATTCTCGACCGCGGCAGGGGAGAAAACGGCAGAGGCGGAGACTGGGCTTCACATCAGCTTGAACATCAGCTTTCCGCATTTTACGACATCGCTCACGGAGCAGGGCTGGCGGTCATTTTCCCTGTGTGGCTTAAATTCGTTTCGGAAAAGGACCCTTCCAAGCCTGCACAGTTCGGCAGACGGGTTTTCGGGATTACGGGACTTTCGGACGGGGAGACTGCTTTGAAAATGATATCCTGTCTTGAGGACTTCTATCGCGCGCTCTCTCTTCCCGTGAAACTGTCGGAAATAGGTATCGGCAGCGAAAATTTTGACGAAATGGCAAAAAGAGCCGTTCTTGCTAAGCGCGGAAAGCTGGGTTCATACGTAAGGCTTACCGCTGAGGACGTTAAGCAGATTTATACACTTGCAAAGTAATTTTTATTCCTTGCGGATAATAGATCACAACCGGTTTATGGGTCAAAATGGAAGCACTTTCTGTGAAAAAACGGCAATATGCTGTTTCATTTCACTTTCAGTTTGCTTTCACATAATTTACACATTGGCGGGGTATTATATAATCGTACTCAGAAATGAGTATGAATTTCATTTCAAGCTTTTATCAAGACTGTGTTTACCCCTCACAGCCTTATAAAAGAACCCCCTAATTTTTGCCTGCCGCAGTTTTACCCCGACTGCGGCAGGAAATCCCCCATAATCCTATATCATGATCTTGCCCCCGCAGCTTTTTGGCTCGGGGGCGCTTTTTTTCGCGGGTGTCGACCCGCAGCGAAGTCACGCCGGCGGGTGTCGACCCGCAGCGAAGTCGCGCCGTTATATTATGAGGGACTGAAATATCATTCCGCGCCGTTAGGAATATTGGTATTATTTTACCAAACTAACCGCCGTTACCGAGCCGCTATATAATACAGTAAGACTTACCCACGCACCAATCTCAAGCGGGGCAAGCCCCGCTTCGGTCAACATCAACTATCGTTACCGAGCCGTCAAGTAATAAAATCCCTAAAACTCACCCACGTAATCGCCGCGGGTCGTCACCCGCAGAAAGGTTTGATAATTTTTTATGGAATATGTCGCGATAATTGTGCTGCTTGCACTTTCGGCTTTTTTTTCGTCAGCGGAAACAGCGTTTTCCTCAGTTAATAAGATACGTCTCAAGCACGAGGCGGCGGAGGGAAATAAAAAAGCCGAGAGAGCGCTCAGGATAGCCGAGGACTATGACAAAACAATAACCACCATTCTGGTGGGCAACAATATAGTGAATATTTTCTCGGCTTCTCTTGCCACGCTTATCTGTACCACCCTCTTTGCGGATAAATACGGAACGGGAACGGCGGCTGCCATCTCCACCGTTGCAATGACTCTGTTGGTGCTGATATTCGGCGAGATACTGCCAAAGAGCCTTGCCAAGCAGCACGCCGACAGTATGGCGCTTGCCATATGCGGGCTACTCAGGTTCTTTATCGTAATTCTTACGCCTGTGACCGTTGTTTTCGGCGCTTTGCAGAAGCTTGCGTCAAAGCTTTTCGGAAAGGGGAGCGGCGCACCCTCCGTCACCGAGGACGAGCTGAAATACATAATCGACGAGATCGAGGAGGAGGGCGTGCTGGAGGAGCAGGAAAGCGACCTTGTCCGCTCCGCTCTTGAGTTTGACGACAAGAGCATATCCGAGGTGCTTATCCCGAGAGTCCGAATAACCGCTGTGGAAAGGCACGACAGCATTGACCATATCAGAGAGGTCTTTTTCAGTGAGCAGTATTCCCGTATGCCCGTTTATGAGAAAAATATCGACAATATTATCGGCTTTATCCACGAGCGCGACTTTTTCAAGCTGACCGTAAGCGGTGAGAAATCCGACGGCATTGAGAGCATAATCCACGAGCTTATTTATATTACCGAGTTTGCCACGGTTTCCGAGGTCCTCTCACGTATGCAGAAGGAAAAGATTCATATGGCGATAATCAAGGACCAGTACGGCGGTACTTACGGTATGGTGACGATGGAGGACCTTATCGAGGAGCTTCTGGGCGATATTTACGATGAGACCGATGAGGAGGAACATTCCTGCGTTAAGCTTTCGGATAATGTTTACGAATGTGCCGCTGAGCTTAATGTAAGCGATTTTGAGGAATATGCGGAGCTTCCCGAAAATACCATTGAGACTGAAAGCTACACTATGGGCGGCTGGGCAATGGAGATATTCGGGCGGATACCCGTTTCGGGCGATATTGCAAGAAGCGGCAGATTTGTTATTGAGGTGCTTGAGGCAGAGGATAACAGGATAATTCGGCTTAAAGTCACGGTTGACGACAAAGCGCCCGATGTTGATGAAGAATAATTTTAACCGTACCGCAGATAAAAGTGCGGTACGGTTTTTTTATTTCTGTTTATAATAAAAAACGGCTTCGGAATTTCTTCCGAAGCCGTTGCTGTATTAAGTTATGATATTAGTTCTCGTACTTGCTGCCGTCGTACTTTCTTCTTGCAGCAAATGCCAGAACAGCTGCGGATGCAACTGCTGCGAAAGCTGCCATATGGAGGGGTGTGCGGTTCTCACCTGTCTTAGGGTTGGCGACCGCGGAATCGGTGAGGGGAACATCGGGATCCTCCATTTCAATGAAGTCTCCAAGGGGTACGTCGGGGTCTTCGACTTCGATATAATCACCCAGAGGTACATCGGATTCGGAAACCTCGATATAAGGAACTGTTGCAGTATCGGTTATATCGGAAGCTTCGGAGGTCTCAATTACCTCGGAAACAGCAGGTGTCACAGGTGTTACGGAAACCGTGGGTGTTACTGAAACTATGGGAGTTTCGGGAACAACAGGAGTCTCGGGAACAACAGGAGTCTCGGGAACAACGGGAGTCTCGGGAGCAACAGGAGTCTCGGGAACAACGGGAGTCTCGGGAACAACGGGAGTCTCGGGAACAACGGGAGTCTCGGGAACAACGGGAGTCTCGGGAACAACGGGTGTCTCGGGAACAACAGGTGTTTCGGGAACAACAGGAGTCTCGGGAACAACGGGTGTCTCG
>JAQYLI010000010.1 GCA_028720105.1 Oscillospiraceae bacterium
ATAGACAAATCCTCGGCTAGAATAAGCCCATTCGTCGTCAAGCTCCCTTGCCAGGCGGCAAGCCTGCCTGCGGTCGCTTTCCTAGACTGGACTTATTCTATCTGTCGGCTTTGTCTACAGAACGATTAAGAATTAGTATAAATTTCAATTGCAAAGGATAATTTCGTAGATGAATAAACCGAATTTTTGTTTATAATGACGAAACATCTTTATCCGTTTTTTCTTTTCGGAGAAGAAGTATCATAAATATTATGCATACAGCTGCCATAGGAAGAAGATGCAGGGTCACTATCTCAAACTGCTTTGCCGAATATATCTCATCGGTCATTCCTGCTGAAAGAAATACAGCCAGCAGAAATGTGCCTATATTATTGTTGACAGCGTGGCATATGCAGGCAGGATATATGGAGCCTGTTTTCTCGGTGAGCCAGGTTAACAGGCAGCCTACAAATATACAGAACACCGACATTACAATATATCCGCCGTAGGGGTAAAGGCTGTAGTTTGTACCGAAATTGTGTCCCATATACACCACGGGAGCGTGCCACATTCCCCAGATAACGCCGCTTACGATAAGGGCGGCAGGCTTTGGCATAAGGTACTTGAGCTTTGGCGTAAGGTAGGCTCTCCAGCCGTATTCCTCCCCGAAATAAAGCGGAAAAATCACAACACTTGTGGAGACGATATGGAGCGTTTCATAGATTAAGCCTGCCATATTATCGCTTTTTAGCACCTCCGAAACGCTGTAATCGGGGACGAATACCGTTGCTGTGATATTGGCGGAGATAATATACACCGCAACGGGCAGGACTGCCGCAAGGATATAATATTTCATATTCCCGCTGAAATTTGCCGCATAAAGCTTATCCTTAAAGCCCTCCTTTGTAATGAGCCTTGTAAGATAATTTGCAATGGCAGGAGCAAGGGCAATGCCGAAAAAGCCGAATATCTTCCAGCTGACGGTGTCCTCCATATATCCGAAAAGGGCGGTGCTTACTATTACGATGCCGTAAGATATTACGGTGAAAATTATCACTCTAAGTACGGTAATTTTTTTATCCGAAGTCATTTCTCTGCACACCTCACTTTTCAAAGCTTTCAACGCCCTTTATGTAAAGGCGGCAGGAAAGCTTGTAGGATAGATAGAACATTACTATGCTGAAATAGGGAAATATGCCCATTATGATAAGCAGGGCGTCGGGTACTCCTTCGCCGTTTATGATCTTTATCAGGCTTTCAGCTATTTTCTCAGGTTCACCGAAAATGCTCAGGTCGCCGAAAAGAAGATATACCATTCCTGCAAACAGAAGAAGAATTACTATCATTGCACGGTATTTATTTCCGTTAACACTGCCGAAGCGTATGCTGAAAGGTATCTCCACCGACAGCATAAATATCAGCAGGAAAAACAGGTTTGAAGTAAAGGGCAGTGCCGAAAAATCAAGGTCTGCTGCGGCGCAGGCTACAACATCATAGATATAGCTGACAAAAACTGAGCCTACAAGAACGATAAGGGAAAAATAGTATTTTGAAGCCACCTGTCCCCTTGCTGCCTGCGGGGTTGAAACGATAAACGCCGCCCACGCTTTGCGTTCATCGTATTTCATCATTTCAGTGGTCACCATATATCCGAAAAACATTATTATGACCTCATAGAGCATTACGGACATCATAATGCTGTTTGCGGGAGTGCCTCTTGCCGCTTCCGAGATGATCGTTCCCGGAATAAGCAGAAAAGGGAAAAAAACAAACCACAGGAGCTTTCTGTTCTGATAAAATTCCTTGAAGATAAGTCCGCTCATTTTTCTGCCGCCTCCTTTTTTTCCTTTATACGGTAGTTATCACGTCTGCCAAGCGCCGCTGTAAGCAAAAGCTGTCCTATAGCAAGAACGGCTATGGCTATAAATGGGTAAAGGCAGGTAAAGTCTGCTAATCTATTAAGATATGGCATTAACGAAAAGCTGTCAAGATCGTTTTCCGAAGCTATAATAAGCTTCATCATAAAGGGATATGCGACAGCGAACGCCGACGCAAATATTGCTATTGCCGCCGCTGTGGAATTTCTGAAAAGAAGAGTCAGAGAAACGAGTGCAATGGCGCCCAGGGAAGTAAGGGGCATAAGGAATGTGAGGACTCCCATAAGTATCCTGTCGGGGCTTCTTCCGTACAGCGCGCAGAACAAAGCCATATTTACCATTGACAGGGCAAAGGCAGTGATGATGGACACGGTGATTATCAGTATTTTTACGAATGCGCATTTTTTTGTGCTGACGGGAATTGTGTACTGATAGGTCAGCCATTTTGTGGTAATATCTTTGTCAACAAGCTCGAAATTTGCCGCCGACATAAGATAAAGCACCACTGAGGGTATGATAACGCTTATGTAGAAAAGAGTGTTTTTCGTTGATTCGCCGTTTTCGGCGGAAATGATATCCCGGAGGTTTCCGAAGGATATGCTTAAATTTATCAGCACAAGGAGCAGGGTGATAAGAAGATATGTGAAAAATGCGCTTATGTAGGTCTTTCTTGTAAGATAAAGCTCTCTGTATATAAGCCCTTTCATCACGTCCACTCCTTTTTGTCTGCGTTTACATAGTAGACCATTATTTCATCAAGAGTGGTATTGTCCATAACAAGTCCCGAGTATTTTTTTGAGCAGGCGTTCTTGTCGCTTACCATTACAGACACGCCGAAATCGGATATACTTGCGCTGACAATATCGCTTTTGTCAATGGCTCCATAGTCCGAACGGCTGCATTTCAGTACCCCGTGACTTTCGATGATATCGTCCTTGTAGCCTGTGAGAAGCAGTCTGCCCTTGTCGATAAATGTAACGCTGTCCGCAATCTTTTCAAGGTCGCTGGTGATGTGGGAGGACATTAAAATGCTGTTGTTCTCGTCCTGGAGATATTCAAGGAAGATGTGGAGTATCTCATCTCGTACTACGGGGTCGAGACCTGTTGTAGCCTCGTCCATTATCAGCAGCTTTGCGTTATGGGAAAGGGCGGCAGCAATCTGCAGCTTCATTTTCATACCCTTTGAGAATTTGCCGAAGGGCTTTTTTTCGGGGAGACAGAAGCGCTCAAGATATTCTTTGAATTTAGCGTTATCCCAGCTTTTGTAAATGCCGCCTAAAATTCTCTCCAGCTGCTTTGCGCTGAGACTTTCGTGAAATGGCAGCTCGTCGAATACGGCGGCGATGTTTTCCTTTATCTCGTATTCGTGTTCGGTATTGTCAAGACCGAAAATGTTTATTGTGCCGCTGTCTGCCTTTATGATATTAAGTATTGCCTTTATTGTGGTGGTCTTGCCTGCGCCGTTTTGTCCGATAAAGCCCATAATGCTCCCTTTGGGTACGTTAAAGCTCACATCATTCAAGGTAAAGCCGTCATACTTTTTTGTAAGACCGCTTATTTCAATGGCATTTTCAAAATCATTCATTGTCCGCACCTCCGTAAATTAGTTCAAGTATCTCTTTAAGCTCCGAAAGCTCCACGCCGCACAGCTTCGCCTTAGCGCACGCCTGCTTTAAAAGCTCCTCCGTCTGACGGAGATTTTCCTCCCTGATAAGCTCGGAATTCTGTCCTTTTACAAAGCTTCCCTTGCCTGTGTAGGACTCGATATATCCCTCCCGTTCAAGCTCTTCATAGGCTCGCTTTGTGGTGATAACGCTTATCCTCAGTTCTGCAGCGAGTGTCCTCATCGAGGGCAGGGGATCCCCCTCCGACAGCTCTCCCTGCATTATCATAGCCTTTATCTGAGAGGATATCTGCTGATAAATAGGCTCTCCCGAGGAATTACTGATGATTATATCCATATGGCACCTCTGTGAATGTATATATACAATATACACATTATACCAACTTATATATATGATTTGTCAAGGGGGTAGAGAAATATTTTTCAAAATTTTTCTGCATTTTCTGACTGTTGTTTCAGTTCATCATAAAAAACAACTATGCCTTATTGGCAGTAGACATTTTCGGGTAATTGTGGTATAATAAATTTTAGTATTTTCGTTTAATTTGAAAGGCTGGGCGTTTTATGAAATTTATTCATCTCTCCGATCTTCATCTTGGGATAAGGGTAAACGAGTTTTCAATGACGGAGGACCAGAGATACATACTTGAGCGTATAACGGGAATTATCGACAGGGAAAAGCCCGACGGCATAATAATTGCGGGAGATATTTATGACAAGACTGTTCCCCCTGCGGAAGCGGTGGCGATGTTTGACGATTTTATAAGCGGTATTGCGAAAAGAAACATTCAGACCTTTATTATCAGCGGCAATCACGACTCGGCAGAGAGAGTTTCCTTCGGTTCGAGGATAATGGACGCAAGCGGTATACATTTTTCACCCGTTTATAACGGCAATATAAGCCCCATAGTTATGGAGGACGAGTTCGGCAGGGTAAATGTTTATATGCTGCCATTTCTCAGACCCTCGGCGGTCAGGGCATTTTTCCCCGACGAGGATACGGACAGCTATTCTTCTGCGGTGGAGACGGCAGTAAGGCATCTTGAAATTGACCCTTCCGAGAGGAATATCCTTGTGACCCACCAGTTCGTTACGGGAGCGCTTCGCTCCGACTCGGAGGAGGTATCTGTGGGCGGTACGGACAATGTTTCGGCAGATATTTTTTCGGAGTTTGACTATACTGCTTTAGGGCATATCCACCGTCCGCAGAATATCGGCTCGGAAAGGATAAGATACTGCGGAACTCCGCTTAAATACTCATTTTCCGAGGCAGGACACAAAAAGTCCGTTACTATAGCGGAGCTTGGCGCAAAGGGCGACCTTTCGGTCAGGACGGAGGAGCTTATACCGCTTCGGGAAATGGTCATACTGAAAGGCAGCTATGAGGAGCTTATGAGCAAAAGCTTCTACGAGGGGACAAGCTATACCGAGGACTATGTTCACATTTTTCTTACCGATGAAAGCGACGTTCCCGACGCTGTTTCAAAGCTTAGAATGGTTTACCGCAATCTTATGAAGATGGATTATGGCAACTCTCGCACACGCAGGCAGAATATCATTTCGGGAGCGGCTGAGGTGAAAGAGATCGACCCCGTAAAGCTATTCGGGGAATTTTTCGAGACGCAGAACAATATTCCTCTGAGTGAAGAGCAGGCAGCTTTTGCAGAGAATATCATCAAGGAAGCGTGGGGTGATATAAAATGAGACCAATAAAACTTAAAATGACAGCGTTCGGTCCCTATGTGGGCAGCAGGGAAAAGCCTGTGGAGATAGATTTTGACAGGCTTGGAAAAGAGGGACTTTACCTTATCACAGGCGATACGGGAGCAGGCAAAACTACCATTTTTGACGCTCTGACCTTTGCACTTTACGGAGAGGCAAGCGGCGAAAACAGAGACCCGAAAATGCTCCGTTCAAAATATGCTCCCGGGGATATTCCCACGGCAGTGGAGCTTACTTTTGAATACAGGGATATGGTTTATGTCATAAGGCGAAATCCCGATTATGAGCGCCCCAAGAGCAGGGGCGAGGGAGTAACTGTTGAAAAAGCGTCCGCTTGTCTTACATATCCCGACGGTAAGGTGGTTGACGGGAAAATAAGCGACGTAAACAAGGCTGTAAGGGATATTATCGGCATTGACAGGGATCAGTTTATGCAGATAGCTATGATATCCCAGGGAGATTTTCTGAAGCTCCTTTTAGCAGGCACGGCGGACAGGCAGGAGATATTCAGAAAAATTTTCAAGACGGAAAAATACAAGCAGATTCAGGATATTCTGAAAAGCCGTTCCTCCGAGCTTAAAAAGGAGTATGACGCGCTTAAATCGGGAACGGCAAGATTTATCGGTGCGGTTCAGGCAGATGAAAGAAGCGCATATTTCCCGAGACTTGAGATGGCAAAAAGAGGGGAGATACCCTTTAACGAAGCGGCTGAGATAATCGAAAAGGTCATTGCCGAGGACAAGGAAGCCGAGAATGAATATTCGGCAAGGCTTTCGGATACCGAAAAGAAGCTTGGGGCAGTCCTGGAAAATATCGGCAGGAGCAAGAAAATCAAAGAAGCGCAAAATTCTCTTGAGAATATAATAATGCGGCTTGAGAAGCTTGCGCCCGTTCTTGAAGCTTCCGAAAAGGAACTTTATATTAAAAAAGAAGCTTTGTCTGCAGGAGACCGGCTTACGGCAGCGATAGAAAAGCTTAAAAATGAGCTTGATAAATATACCCAGCTTGATAATATTTCTTCCGAAGCGGCTGCTCTTGAAAAGAGAATATCCGATAACAGTTCGCTTTTAAATCAGAGAATAGAGCTGCTTACAAAGGGAGAAGACAAGCTTTCGTCTTTGAAAAAAGAGATTTCGGAGCTTGAAAATGCAGGGGCGAATGTTGCTAATCTAAATTATGCTCTGGAAAAGCTGGGCTCGGAAAATAACGAGATGCTCAGGCTGAAACGTGCCGCAGATGAATTTGACAGGATATGTGCAAGCCTTGAAAAGGAAAAGGAAAATTATCTTACGGCTTCAAAGGAATATGAAATAGCACAGGAGCATTATATGCGGCTGAACAGGGCATTTCACGATGAGCAGGCAGGTATTCTGGCGCAGGAGCTTGAGGACGGAGTGCCTTGTCCTGTGTGCGGTTCGGTACATCACCCCTTTCCTGCGGCGAAATCCCGGTCTGCGCCCTCAAAGGAGCAGGTAGAGGCTGCGGCGGAAACGTCTCAGCAGAAAAGCGCTCTTATGAATGAAGCAAGCAGCCGCTGCGGAGAAATAAGAGGCAGATTTGAAAACGGCAGAAAATGGATAGGGGAGCGGATCGAGGGTAAATGCGATGAAAATTCTATCCACGGATATATTGAAAGCGAGCTTTGCCGCATAAGAAATGAGACCACCGAAAAATCGCAACTTCTTCAGCGTGAAAATGAAAGACTGCAGCGGAAAAAGGCTGTTACCGAGGATATTCCCGCTGTTGAAAAGAAAATCGGAGAAATAAAAGACCTCATTTCCGAGCTAAAAAGCAGGATATCTTCCGACCAAGCGGTTTTGGCTCAAAAGCGTGAGACAGTGAAGAAGCTTTCGGCAGAGATGGAATTTGAGAGCAAGGGGGCAGTGCAGGCAGAGATATGTAAGCATTCGGCGGAGAAAGACCGCCTTAAACGGGAATATGAGACTGCAGAGGAAAATTATAAGAAAAACTCCGCTTTGTCGGAGTCGTTAAAGGGTCAGAAGGAGCAGCTTGAAAGTCAGCTTGAAAACGCCGAGGGCGCAGACCTTGATTCACTTGAGGAAAAGCGTATAGAGCTTACAGGCATAAAGGAGACTGTTTCGGCTGAAAAAATTGTAATCTGCGGAAGGCTTCGCTCTAATATTACAGCGCTTGAGCAGATAAATACGCAGTGTGCCGAGATGGCGGAGACGGAAAAGAAATACGCAGTGGCTATGTCTCTTTCGGACACTGCCAACGGCAGGCTCACCGGCAAGGCAAAGATAAGCTTTGAGACCTATGTGCAGATGTATTTTCTTGACAGGATACTTGAAAGGGCAAACCGAAGGCTGCTCATAATGTCCGATAATCAGTACGAGCTGAAACGCAGAGAGCAGGACAAGGCGGAGGGCAGCGGTCAGAGGGGACTTGAGCTTGATGTTCTCGACCACTATAACGGAACGGTGAGAGATGTAAAATCCCTTTCGGGAGGAGAGTCCTTCAAGGCTTCTCTTGCGCTGGCTCTGGGACTTTCGGACGAGGTGCAGTCCTCGGCTCCTGCAATAAAGCTTGACTGTATGTTCGTGGACGAGGGCTTCGGCTCCCTTGATGAGGAGTCGCTAAGGCAGGCGATAAAGGCGCTTTCCGAGATAGGCGGCGGAAACAGGCTTGTTGGCATTATTTCCCACGTGTCGGAGCTTAAAGAGCGTATCGAAAAGCAGATCGTCGTTACCAAGGACATAAGCGGCGGCAGCAGGGCAGAGGTAATAATATAATAAACGGGTTCGTTCCATACCTTTAATGTTGAATGGGATAATATTTATAGCACACTTGAAAAGGGGCAGTACCGTTTGTACAGGAAGATATACTACAACAATGATGAAGGAGCCTGGGTCAGTTGTATTATGGATATTTTCAGATATAATGCAGCTGCTTAATTACAAAGAAGGACAGACCGCAAACAACGGTCTGTCCTTGCTTTTAGTGACATTATTGGGCAACATAGCCTTATATGATAATTATGCCCTGAGTTTGGAGATCTGATTTTTAAGCTCCTTGGACATACTGCTGAGGGTCTCGCAGGAGGCGGCTGACTCTTCTGCAGTGGCAGAGTTCATCTGGACAACTCCCGATATCTGATCTATTCCCGAGGTCACCTGTTGAACAGCCTCGGACTGAGAAGCGGAGGCCTGGGATATCTTTGTTATAAGCTCGTTTGTCTGCTCTGCAAAGCTCTTAACAGCTTTCATAGAGTCCGCAGTTGCTTCTGCAATGCGCGAGCCGTTTTCCACAGCGGTAACGGTGGCTGTAATGAGATCTCTTGTGCTCTGAGCCGCTTCCGAGCTTTTTGCCGCAAGGTTTCTTACCTCGTCGGCTACTACCGCAAAGCCCTTTCCTGCGTCTCCTGCACGGGCAGCTTCTACAGCGGCGTTAAGAGCAAGGATATTTGTCTGGAAAGCGATATCCTCAATAGTATTTATTATCTTGCCTATCTCCTGAGACTGATTTTGTATATCGCTCATTGCGGAGATCATATTCTTTATCTCCTTGTCCTGAACGGATATCTTTTCAGCGGTGCGCAGGGACAGCTCGTTGGCGGTGCTTGCATTGTCCGCAGTATTGGTTATCTGAGAGGAGATGTCGCTTATGGACGAGGACAGCTGCTCGATAGCCGCCGCCTGAGTGGTAGTGCCGTTGGCAAGGGTCTGGGAGCCGCTTTCCATCTGCTCCGCACCGCTCATTACCTCATCTGCGGATAGAATGATATTCCGGATTATTCCGTGGAGATTTTGGTTTATCTGCTTGAAGGAGTCGTTTATCTTTACGAAATCGCCCATATATTCAATTGATGGAGAATGTGTAAAATCGCCGTTTGCCATTGAAGAAAGCATGTTTGAGATATCGGTTATATATGTGCTGAGAGTGTTTTTGGTCTGCTCCAGCCTCCGTGCGAAGAGCCCCATTTCATCATTGCTGAAATCAAAGCTGCTGTCGGGGGCGCTGAGATCGCCGCGGCTCATATTGTCGGCAATGATGTTTACCTCCATAATGGGCTTCTCAATCATTTTTCTGATTATCATAAAAAGAATTACCGAAGATACGACCATAATGACTGCGCCGATGATAATAACGATTATCAGCATATTTCTGAAAAGAGCATTTGCGCTTGCTGCGGAAAGTCCTGCAAAATATGAGCCTACGAGCTTGCCGTCCATATCATACATCGGCTGATAGATAACGTAATGCTCCTGTCCCACCAGTACAGCCTTGCCGCGGTATTCCTCGGCATTGTCAATAACGGTTTTCTTTATTGAGTCGGACATATCTGTGCCCACGATCCTGTTGCCGTTTTCATCTACAAGTGTGGTAGCATATCTCGTAGGACCTGCAAAAAGAGTTACTTCCGTTTCCGACTGAGTTTTTACATTATCGAGATATACAGGCTCCGAAAGATCCATACCTACTATCATTGCTCCGACAATGGTGCTTTTGTTGTACTTCACGGGCACTATATATTCCAGAGCGAGAGAAATGCCGCAGTCAGCGGAAATGCCGCTTTTAACGTTTCCTGCAAGGGCTTCGGAAACGTCATAGGAGGTAACGCTGCAGCCCTCGGACTGCCAGAGGAGATTTCCCTCCGTATCGGTGAGGATAACAAAGTCATAGTCTGTTTCCTTAACTTCTTCCCAGGCGCTTTCAAGGCTTCTCATATTGCCGGAAAGGGCGGCTGCGGAGGCTCCCTGATTTATGGAGTCTGCCGCTCTGCCTAAACGGTCTTTCTCGTTGGATATGGAATTTTCAAGGATATGTATTCCTATAACTGCGTGTTCGGTCATAAGCTCGTCTGTCTGATTTCCTGCCATAATAAGCGCTGCTGCAATAACTACGATAGTAAGGGTAAGCAGCATACAGATCACGGCTGTAATTATCTTTCTGCTGATTTTTGACATTATTTCAGTCTCCTTTATGCTGTTGTATTTAATTGCTGATTTCTAATGAATTGACTTTAGTCATATTTTACTATAATTTTACATAAATGTCAATAGATTGTTGGAAAATTAGTCGGCCTTTTAACAAAAACTTGACACAAATCAAAAGATCATTCCAAACCGGATATCATAAAACGACATTTTTCGGTTTTATTGACCGCCTGAGCATTTCTTTTCGGCTTTTTTAACGCAGTAAAAGCACATTGGAACGATATAAATGCAGGCTGCGAGCCACGCAGACTGATCGGCAAAGCATATAGCCGTAAAGCCGTATGTATCCACAAAAAATACGCTCACAGCTATCCTCGCTATCATTTCCATAATGCCCGATACCACCGCTCTGCCCGAATAACCAAGTCCCTGAGTTGTCATTCGGCAGACGTTAAGAAAGCCTAAAGCCCAGTAAAAACAGCCAAGACAGCGAAGATATTTTGCCGCAGCATCAAGCACCGCTGTTTCGCTTTGGTCAATAAAGATACCCGAAAGCGTTCTTCCGAAGAAAATAAGAACAAGCCCTGCGGCAATCCCGTAGCCCACGCCCACGGCAATTCCGCGGGCAAGACCTGCTTTTACTCTGTCCGTTTTTCCTGCGCCCAGATTTTGCCCCGCAAAAACAGATACCGCTGTGGCAATTGCGTCAAAGGGGCACATAATAAACTGCTTTATCCTCATTCCTGCGGTAAATCCCGACACGTAAACGCTGCCCAGACCGTTGTTTGCCGACTGCATTACCATACTGCCTATAGCGGTTATGGAATATTGCAGTCCCATTGGTATGCCCATAGATATCATAGATCCAAGAGCCTTCGGGCTGAATTTTCTGTCTTCATTTTGTATGCAAAGTTCGGGCTTCATTTTTCTTATGTAAACAAAGCAGCATATTCCGCTAATCGCCTGAGCCGTCACCGTAGCCGCCGCCGCGCCTGCGCAGCCCCACTTAAAGCATACTATAAAAACAAGGTCGAGAATGATATTAAGCACGGTAGATATGGCAAGAAAGATAAACGGAGTCCTGCTGTCGCCCACCGCTCTCAGCACCGCTGAAAGAAAATTGTACAGAAGAGAAAAGGGGATACCCAAAAAGATTATCAGCAGATAGATATATGCATTCCCAAAAATGTCCTCGGGAGTTGACAGAAGCTTTAGAATACCGCTGCAAAAAAAGGCGCATATGCTTGTGATGATGACCGACGCAGCTCCCGTAAGCAGATATCCGTGAAAGATGAATTTTTTTAACCTTTTCATATCTCCTGCGCCGAAAGCCTGCGCAAGGGGAATACCGAAGCCGCAGCAGATGCCCATACAAAAGCCCAGCACAAGAAACTGAACGCTGCTCGAAGCTCCCACGGCAGCCAGCGAGTCCGAACCAAGGATTCGGCCCACAATGGCGGCGTCGATAACATTGTAGGTCTGCTGGAGAATATTTCCGATAAGAAGGGGCAGGGCAAATCTGAAAATAAGTGTCAGGGGCTTTCCCTCCGTCATATTTCCCGTCATAAAAATAAACCTCTTTCCGTCCGTGAATAGAACTACTTTTTGATTATACACCTTAAATATGGAATATCTAAGGGAAAGTATTTGAATTTTTCATTTCAAGATAAGTCTTGACATTTTATTCCTGCCGCTTTATAATTTACTTGTGTATTATTTTAAGTTAAGCAGAGTTTGTTTAAAATGGCAAGCTCAAACGCTGCTTTTCATCTGATATTAACCTAAGACCCGCAGCAGCTTTGAATAAGAAAAGGAACACCGCCCTATGCTTTTGATGATAACCGTAGTTGCCCTCTATTCCATTACCTCGCTGAACGATAAATACGCCGTCAGCAAATGTAAATACACAGGTCCTCAGCTGACCTTTTTAATGGCTTCGGGAACCATATTTTTCCTGCTCTTTACTTTGCCTTTTTCGGATATGTACTTCACTCTCAGTCCTATGAGCTTTCTGTTTATCGGACTTATCGCTCTGAGCAAATATCTGGAATTCGGAATGAGTGCCAGGATACTTGCCGAAATGTCGGTATTCGAGCTTAAGGCATGGCTGGGTCTTACCCTGTTTATGTCCTATTTTACGGACGTTTTCCTTTACGGACAGGACATAAAGGGATCAAAGATACTCTGCATAATCATAACCGCCGCAGGACTGTTCCTTATCGCCCGTGAGGGGCGGAAACAGGTGGATTATAAAAAGATAGTCCTGCCTCTTGTGCTGTATCTTGCCGCAAAATTCAGCTATGGTTTTATAATGAAAGCTGCCGAAAGCCGCATATCCTCCACAATGACCCTTTTATGCGCTCTGGTGGTACTCGCTCTCATAATGCTCCCTGCCGCAAAGCCTTTGCAGATACCGAAGGAAAGCCCCGAGGGACTTAAAGGAATGATGATAGTCCTTGCCTGCAAGCTGCCCAATGCTCTGGGACTTTTATGTGAAAACCGCATTGCCGCCGAGAGTCTTACGAATTACTCGTTCATTCAGCCGATGATACTTATCGTTATGTTCGTTTCGGGGCTTTTTTCCCAGAAGGAAAAGCCATCGAAGCTGTCTCTTGCGGGAAGTATCTGCGTTATTATCGGGATATTCGGATTTCAGGCGGCGGGGCTTATATGAGGGAAGAACCATTTTTTTTAAAAAGCCCTTGAAGAATATTTCGGGATATGTTATAATATGTGATAATAAATTAAGAACCCGTCTTCACAAACATATGCGCACGTCTTTTCGGCAAATTTTGCCGCAGACTGCGTTAAAAATCCTTGCCGGGCGACAGCCCGCCTGCGGATTTTTGCCTTGTCTTAGGCAAAATTATGCTCGAAAATCCGCACACATTTCTTATGAAGACAGGTCCTAAAAAGGAGCGATGTTATGCCCATATACGAATCAGGCGAGGACTATCTTGAAACCATTCTTCTGCTCCACGAAAAAACAGGCTTTGTCCGTTCGGTGGATATTGCCTGCGAGCTGAATTATTCAAAGCCCAGCATCAGCAGAGCGGTGAATATCCTCAAGGAAAGCGGATATATAACCGTTGAGGCAGGCGGTCAGATACTTCTGACGGAAGAGGGCAGAAAAAAGGCGGAATCAATATATGAAAGGCACGTGAACATAACCCGCTTTCTTGAGGACGTACTTAATGTGAGCCACGAAAACGCAGAGCACGACGCCTGCAAGATAGAGCATATCATAAGCGAGGAAAGCTATGAAAAACTAAAGCGGTTCACCGCAGAATACACATCGGTAAAGGAAAAATAAAATATATGAAAAACAGGGTAATGAATATACTTCTCTCAGCCTCTCTGCTTTTGTCAATGACTGCCTGCGGAGGAGAGAGCAATAATGCGGAGGACTCTCAGGGCGAAGCTGCCGCACAGGACGTAACTTCTCTGTCCGCTTCAACGGCTGATTATGAAAAGAAGCGCGTTACCGTTGACGGAACGTCCTTCAAGGTTGACGGCAAGGAACTTTGGATAAACGGAGTAAATACTCCATGGCAGAACTGGAACGACTTCGGCGGAAAATTTGACGAAAGCTTCTGGGACAGCCATTTTGCCGAGCTTCACGAGGCAGGAGTAAATGCCACAAGAATTTGGGTAAACTGCAACGGAATGAGCATAGTCCGCCTTAAATCTGACGGAACCGTTCAGGCGGTGGACGAGCAGCACTGGACCGACCTTGACAAGCTTTTTGAGCTTGCGGAGAAGCACGATATATACATAATGGCGACCCTTCTTTCCTTTGACCATTTCAAGGACGGCAACTCGGGCTGCGACAAATTCAGGCTGATGGTTTCCGACGATACAGCCACACAGTCATATATCGACTCATATGTTATCCCCTTTGTGGAGAGATACGGAAACAGCCCCAGCCTCTGGAGCATCGACCTTATGAACGAGCCCGATTGGGTACACGAAAACGACGAATGCGGCAAGGTGGGCTGGGAACATCTTTCCACATTCTTTGCTAAATGCTCCGCTGCAATTCACGAAAATTCTGACGAGCTTGTAACGGTAGGTCTCGGAATGGTAAAATATAACTCGGACAAGTTTGAAGGCAACTACGTTTCAGACGAGTTCCTCAAATCTCTGGGCGGAGAGAACGCATATCTGGACTTTTACTCCACTCATTACTATTTCTGGCAGAATTCCTATATGGGATATCCCTTTGAGCAGTCTCCCGTTTCTTTCGGACTTGACGGCACAAAGCCCTGTGTGATAGGCGAGGCGGCAGTTATAAGCGAGAGCGGCAGAACTCCCGAGGAGGACTATGAAAATGCCTATAACAACGGCTGGAACGGCGTTATGGCGTGGACTTCAAACGGCGTTGACAACTGCGGCAGCCTTACCGAGCTTATGCCTGCGGTTACTAAAATGCGGGATATGATAAAGGACAAGATATTCCCTTTGGGTGAATAATAAAGGGGGACATAATTTCAGGATATTATGCTATAAATACATTGAAGCATAATTTTTAGTACACGCTGAAAAGTTCTGATTTTTAAAATATACTTTGCAAAAATTCCGCGGAAAGCAGCAAAAAAGGCTCTCTGCGGAATTTATTTTATTATTGCGGTGCTTTATGCAGAAAGTTTGTTGAAATTCACACAAAACCTATTGACGTGAGAATGAAAATCTGTTAAAATAGTATTATGATCATTACTTTGTGAGGAAAATATATGAGTATAAATTTTCATCTGCCCGATTTCTGCGGCAATTATAAAATGAACCTTGCCTTTGCGGACGCGATAAAAGAACGTCCCGAGTTATTTTATGACGGCGTGAAAATAGCGTCATCATACGGCTGTTTCCCTCCTGCGGCGTGGAACGGCGGCAGAGCGGCGGTGGGGGCTGTAAGACGGGATTTCATCAACTTTATCATCAAGGAGTATAACTCCCGGGGAATTCCCATACGATACACCTTCACAAACCCTCTTGTTACCGAAAAGCACCTTTCCGACCCATTCTGCAATATGATAACCGAGGCAGCGGCAAACGGGCTTAATGAAATTATCGTAAATGTTCCCGTGCTTGAGGAATACATAAGAAAAAAATTTCCACAGTATCCTCTTATTTCCTCCACCGTAAAGCAGATAGAGGACAGGGAACAGCTTCTTTGTGAACTTGAAAAGGACTACAAGCTTGTGGTGCTTGATTACAATTGGAACAATCGCTTTGACGAGCTTGAAGCCCTGCCCCGCAAGGATAAGATCGAGCTGCTTGTAAATTCCTACTGCACGCCTCATTGTAAGCGGCGCAGGAAGCATTATGAGTTCCTTGGGGAAATGCAGTTTGAGCTTAACAGGCAGGTGTTCGGCTCGGAACGCGATATGATGAAGCCTATACCGGACAGGCAGTTTCCCTGCCCAAATACCGACCTTAATTTCTATGATACCCTTGCTTTTGAAACGCATATTTCTCCTGAGAATATATACGAAAAATATGTGCCTATGGGCTTTGAGAATTTCAAGATCGAGGGCAGGCTTATGCACCCCGTAAATATTCTTGAAAGCTATCTTTATTATCTTGTAAAGCCCGAGCATCGTGACAGACTCAGGGTGGATATGCTAAGAGCGCTTCTGGGAAATAAAAGGTGAACGCTATGGGACTTTTTGACATTTTCAGGAAAAAGTCTCCCGAGGAGCAGCCGCTTAAAAAACGTCTTGCTTCAATGAAATGCAAGCTTGTGAACTATGTTGCCGATGATTTTGAAACGCTTTGCGGCGAGATGGACAAGAGCGAGGAATTTCTTCTGAAGCTGAAGCCCGTAAATTACTACGCTCTTAAAAGCGAGTACATCGAGGCGGCGTTTTACTCCGATGAGGGTCATGAGGAAAATTATGTTATTTTCCGTCTTATGAAGCTTGACAAGCCGGTGATGGCAAGCGGAATATACAGGATATCAAAGGACGTTCTCCGCAAGGCATATACAAAGCTTGGAGCGGTTAATTTCTGATTTTGCGGTTTTAAACTGTAAATTTTTATAGGATTTTTACAAAAACCTCTTGACAAGAAACCGATTACAATGTAAAATATATTTAATACATCTAATACGTCACGGGATTTTTTTTCGTGAAAACCAATGTTCATTTTTAATTTTATATATGGAGGAAAAAACAATGAGCGAGTATTTCAAGAACATCGGCAAAATTCCCTTTGAGGGCAAGAACAGCACAAATCCCCTTGCATTCAAGTACTACAACCCCGACGAGGTAGTTGGCGGCAAGACTATGAGAGAGCAGCTTA
>JAQYLI010000011.1 GCA_028720105.1 Oscillospiraceae bacterium
GAAAGACATTTATTCTCGGTGCCGATATCAATTTTTCCTCGTCCCAAACGGATTTTATCCCCGTTCCCTCATTCAGCGGAACATTTGAGGGAAACGGTCATAAAATAAGCGGCTTTTCTGTTGAGTCGAACGGCTCCGCACAAGGACTGTTCAGATATATCGAAAAAAGCGGCAGGGTAATGGATCTGAACGTCTCCTGCAAGATATCACCCTCAGGCACATCGTCAAAATGCGGCGCCGTGGCAGGAGTAAACCGCGGAACCATTTACGGCTGCTCCTTTGACGGCGTAGTAACGGGCAAGGAGTACTGCGGAGGTATCGCAGGTGTAAACGAGGAAACAGGGCTTATATCCTGCTGCAAAGCAAACGGACGAATACAGTCCAAGCATTTCACAGGCGGTATCGCAGGAGAAAACAGGGGCTGCATTATGCTCTGCGAAAACTCAGCGTCCGTAAATACCAATGTTTCCGACAATGCATTGGATCTTGAGAACATAAATATAGACGATATCTATTCCACGGAAAATTCAAGAGACTCCACCGACGCAGGCGGAATTGTGGGCTATTCTTCCGGCAACATTCAGAAATGCGTGAACAAGGGCGATGTGGGCTATGCACATATAGGCTATAATATCGGCGGTATCTGCGGCAGGCAGAACGGCTACATAAGCGGCTGCGAAAACTACGGCACCATAAACGGCAGAAAGGATACAGGAGGAATAGCAGGTCAGGCGGAGCCACATTTTTCACTGCTGTTTTCCGAGTCCTCAGTTCAGAAGCTGAGAGACAGGCTTGACGAGCTGAATGTCATCGTTGACAGGACCATAGACGATCTAAACGGCTCCTCGGACACCCTTTCGGGAAATACGGACAAAATGATAGACAGTCTTAAAGCGGTGAAAAGCGATACTACCGATCTTCTTGACGAGACAGACAGAATAATAAACGAAAACATCGACTCCGTAAACGAGCTTAGCTCTCGTGTATCCGACCTTATTGATATGTCCGAGCCTGTGACCGACAGCTTTTCAAAGGCGTCCGACTCCCTTACCGAAGCGGTTGACAAGCTGTGGGAGGCAAACGACCTGCTTGCGGAGGCAATGGGGGACAGCGACGAGGCAATGGATATCCTTTTCCCTGCTCTGGACGACCTGTCGGCAGCAGTGGAGTCGCTGAAAAATGCCAATGACTCAATGCAGGACGGACTTTCCTCTGCGCAGAATTCCCTTGGGGACCCGAACGGTCTTTCAGCGTCGCTTAACAAGCTGAAAAACGATCTGTATATCCTCGGTCAGTCCGTGCAGACTATCAGGGATATCATATACAGCACAGTCACCGCCCTTGACGATATTACCTCTTCTTCCGAAAACGAAGAAGCGCTGAACAAAATAAAGGACAGCCTTTCCGCTTTGCAGGATAGCGCGGACAGGGTATCTGAGCAGATAAGCAGCGCCGATGCCGCTGTCAGACGTTTGCAGGAGCTTCTCGACTCTGACATAGACAACCCTGCCGAATACAGGGAATGTATAAGCGAAATTCTTGATGTGTTCACAGGCGGCGCATTTGAAGATATGTTTGACGCATTGTCTGACCTGACCGAGGGAATGGGAATGCTCATAGATACCTCTGCGGCGGAAAGCTTTAAGGACGAAATATCAAGATGCGCTTCTGTAATACGTAATCAGACTTCGGCAAATTCCACCACGGGAGCGGCTAACGGTGAGGAAATAAGCCTTGACAGCCTTGCCGAAATAATAGATCATCTGATGGAGACCTCTTCATCGCTGGGAGATGTTGAAAATTCGACAGGCTCCCTTATCGACAGAGTAAAGGAAGCCTGGCCTTTCCTGGACGACAGCGCAGCTGCTGCCATAGCGGCGGCGTATGCTGCGGAGGAAGCTGTTCAGTATTCAGAGGACGCTTCTGTTTACCTCTCCGACGGTCTCGGCTATCTTCACGATATTACTGAGTATTTCTCAGGAAAAGAGGAGATATCCTTTACGGGCACAGGCGAAAACTTTGAAGCTGTGCGCAGCAGCCTGTCGGATAATATAGAGACTCTTCTTGATGATCTTGACGTTCTGAACGGTTCGGCAGGAGACTCGGTAAATATCCTTTCCGAGGACTTAAAGGCGCTCAACAGCAAGGCTTCGGAGGTTTACGACGTAATTATTGATATGACCGAGGAGATGACCGAAAATCCCAAAAGTCTGGGAGATTACACCGAGGATATCTCCGCTTCGGATACAGAGGGCAGAGCGGACGGAAAGATAGCCTCCTGTAAAAATTACGGAGAAATATATGCCGATGTCAGCGCAGGCGGCATCGTGGGAGCAATGGGCGTGGAAAATTCCTTCGACCCCGAGGGTGATATCGAGCAGAAGGGAGACAGGTCCTTTGACTTTATGTATCAGTCCAGAACAGTGGTGAGAGACTGCGTAAACAGCGGGGAAGTGACCTCCAAAAAAGACGGCGCAGGCGGAATTGCAGGAACGATGGACACAGGCTGTATCATTAACTGCAATGGCTATGGCAATGTAAGCTCAACGGACGGCAGCTATGTGGGCGGCATTGCGGGCAAGTCCTCTGCGGCGATATTCGGCAGCAGCGCAATGTGCCGACTTGAAGGCGACGATTACGTAGGCGGCATTGCAGGCTCGGGTCACGATATCAGCAGCTGCAAAAGCTTTGTTTCCATCGACTTGTCCGACGAATATTCGGGAGCGGTGGCAGGTGACTGTGACGGCGAGGCAGAGGGCAACATTTTTGCCGAAAACGGCACAGGGGGCATTGACGGCATAAGCTATGACGGCAAGGCTTACCCCGTTTCCTATGAGGAAATGGCGGCTATGGAGGACGTTCCCGAGGAGTTTAAGACCCTTACCCTTACCTTTGTGGCAGACGGCAGGACAGTTGACACTATTTCCTTTAAATACGGCGAGTCTCTCAGCGAAAGCGATATCCCCGAGGCTCCCCGAAAGAGCGGCTGTTTTGCAAAGTGGTCGGAGCACGATTACAGCAATATGACATACAGCGCCGTTATCGAAGCCGAATATATCCCTCTTGTGACTTCAATTTCTTCCGAAATAACCGGAGAAAGCGGACGTCCCGTGTTTATTGCGGAGGGCAGCTTTACGGATATGGACAAGCTTGAGGTCACAGATCTGGGAAATGAGAGCTGGGAGGTGCATATCCCCGAGGACTCGAATACAGAGCGGCTTATCCGTTTCCTGCCCGTGACAAAGCCTGATAAAACCGTCATAAAGCTTGACGGCGAAGAGGTCCCCTGCGAGACGGACGGAAGCTACGTGGTCTTTGCGGCTTCGGGCAGCAGCCTTGTGATATCCGCCTCGGAAAAGCCTTTTAATATGGCGGCGGTCGGTGGTGCTGCCTGCGGTATTGCCGCAGCAGCAGCTGCCCTGGCGGCAGTCATTCATAAAAAGAAGAAAAACAGATCCAAGTAAATGACCGGGCAGATTTTTTAGAGGACGTCTTTATTTTCCCTTGACAACATATGTAATTTGTTATAAAATAGAAATATATCACACCGAAAGGACGGAAGAAAAATTGAAGATATCCAAAAGAATAGTCTCCGTATTGGCGGCAGCCGTAATGCTTATGTCGCTGTCAGCCTGCGGCAATACATCTCCCGAAAATCCCGAAGCGCCCTCAGCGGAGCAGACCTCTGCGGCAGAAGCGGCTCCTATGAGGGATATACCCTCCACCGAGCTTGTCAAGGAAATGAAGGTGGGCTGGAATTTGGGCAACACCCTTGACAGCGTGATCGAAAATCCCAAGGGAACAGAGCTTCCCTCCGACTGGGAGACCGCCTGGGGACAGCCCGTGACCACCAAGGCAATGATAGACAATGTTGCTGCACAGGGCTTCAACGTCCTGAGAGTACCCGTAACCTGGGAGGGCAAGTTCGGTGAAGCGCCCGACTACACCATTGACCCCGACTGGCTGGCAAGAGTAAACGAAATAGTTGACTATGGCATTGACAACGATATGTTCGTTATCCTCAACCTCCACCACGAGGACTGGCATATGCCTACATACGAAAATGAAGCCGCCGCACAGGAGATACTTGTGGCACTCTGGACTCAGATCGCAGACCATTTCAAGAATTACAATGAAAAGCTTATTTTCGAGGGCTTAAACGAACCCCGTCTCAAGGGCGACCCCTCCGAGTGGAACGGCGGAAACGCAGAAGCAAGAGATGTTATAAACCACTGGAATGCCGCATTCGTGGAAACCGTCAGAAATTCCGGCGGCAATAACAAGCTCCGCCACCTTATGGTAACACCCTATGCCGCCTCTTCAAATGATAATGTTCTGAACGATTTTGTTGTTCCCGACGATGACAAGGTCATAGTATCCATACACGCATATCTTCCTTACAGCTTTGCTCTGGCAGATACAGCCCAGGCAACAAAGGAGTGGAGCGCCGACAATGCCGCAGATACACGCGATATCGACGTGCTTATGGCAAAGCTCAAGGATTATTATCTTGACAAGGGCACAGCGGTAATAATCGGTGAAATGGGCACCCGAAACAGAATGAATACCGAAGCCCGTGCCGAATGTGCAAGATATTATTCCAATGCCGCACATAACGCAGGCATACCCATCTGCTGGTGGGACAACAACGCCTTTGTAGGCAGCGGCGAAAACTTCGGCATATTTGACAGACAGACCTTTGAATGGAGATACCCCGCCATCAACGCCGCACTTATGGAACCCTTCACCGAGGAATGATATGCCCGATATAATAAAGTTTGAAGAAGCCTGCCGCACCGTTTATTCGGGCGGCAGACTTATTAAAGGGATAGGCACAAAGTGCGAAAAAAGCGTCCACGCGGTCCTTAAAAATTACTATGAGCCGTTTCACGACTCACAGGAGCAGAAAATAGGCGGCTACATAGCGGATATCGTGGGCGAAAACGGTATAATCGAGATACAGACGGGTCATTTTTCTTCTCTCGGGGAAAAGCTGAAAGCCTTTCTCACGGTTTCGCGGGTAACGGTAGTCTTCCCCGTTTTCACAAAGAAGCGGATAATCACCCTTGACGGCGAAACGGGCGAGGTAAAAAGCCGCCGCACCTCTCCTCTCAGGGAAACGGCATACGAAATATTCCCGAACCTTTTCCCCATTTCCGAATTTCTCACCGATGAAAATCTCAGCTTTATCATAACCCTGCTTGAAGCGGACGAGCTGCGTGTTCCTCCCGAAAGCGTGGGACGGAAAAAGAGACGACGGGGCAGGCTTTCGGTAATAGACAGAGTTCCCACCGCTCTCAAAGGCGAAATAAATATCAATTCCCCCCGTGACTGGGAACAGCTTATTCCCTGCCTTTTTGATGAGGACTACACTACCGAAGACCTGGCAAATTCGGCAGGTATTTCCCGTGAGACGGCTCAGATGGCGCTTTCTGCTCTTTTCCGCGGCGGAGTAGTGACGAGAACGGGCAAAAAAGGGAACGCCTACACCTACAGGTTTCATAACTGAAAAAGGACGATTTTGATATGAAGATAAAATACACAGCGGCACTTCTTGCTCTGCTTTTAATGTGCGGCTGCTCGAAAAAGGAAGACGGCGAGGAAACGGAAAGCGAAGCACAGCTTTCTCCCGACAGCTCCGTTTCATCGGTTACGACAGTTCCCGAGGAGGAGCCCGAGATAAAATATTCCGCCAAGTCCACCTATTATGTTGAGCATAACGAGCCACAGAACCTATCGGAGGGCGGAACTGCCAACAAGGTGCTGCCCTTAAAAGAAGGGGAGGAGCTTACCTTCCGTGCCGCCGACGGCAGGGGAGAAGCGGTGAGTCTTGAGGTGGGAGACGAATTTCTGGGCTGGAAAATGGACAGCTTTCTTATGTTTTCCAATGACAACGGCTCCTTTCAGTCCCGTTTTTCTGCGGAACCAAGGGAATTTGAGGGCACTCTCACCATTCATATAAGCGACCTGACCGACGAGCTTGAAGCTGCGTTTGTTCCCGATGATACCGCAGCATTTCCCAAAGCCTCCACCGACGGTCGAACCCTGTGGTTTGCGGCGGATAATCTTGAGGAAACACTTGAAATGCTGGGATATTCCTCCGAAGAGAGCTTTGAAAAGGAAGCCGTAATGCGAGTCCGCCTTAAAACCGACCGTATCTACATCAACAATCTCCCTCTTGACGATGTAAACAATCTTATACGTGTTCTTGAGATAGAGAAAATATGATAACAAATACTGATCTTTAACCAACCTATAGACAAAGGCGGTAAAGATTAGTATAAGGCTGCCGAAAGTAACTTTTCGACAGCCTTTGTTATTGATTATATTATAGCACATTTGTTTCCAAAAGTCAATGGACAAATTGTAAATTTTACATCTGAGCCTTGAGCGACTCGTCATAATAGCTTTCGAGCATAGGGCGGCATTTCAGAAATTCTCTACCGAGAACGGGGTCGAAATGCTCCCCGAGAGACTCCTTGATAATGCCGAACGCCTTGCTGTAGCTCATTGAGTCCTTGTAGCACCTCTTGCTCACAAGAGCGTCGAATACGTCTGCCAGAGCCATAATTCTCGCCTCCACAGGGATATCCTCCCCCGAGAGATGATCGGGATAGCCCTGTCCGTTCCATTTCTCGTGGTGGTAATGGGCAATGTTCACAGCAATGTCGGCAAATTCCTCCGACTCAGCGCCGTCAAGTATCTTTCTGATGATCTCCGCACCCTTTGCGGAATGGGTCTTCATGATCTCAAATTCCTCGGGAGTAAATTTTCCGGGCTTTCTGAGTATCTCATCGTCAATGGCAATTTTTCCCAGATCGTGCATAGGCGCCGCCTTAACCACGTTGTCGAGAAACTGCTCCGAAAGCTCTATCCCGCTTTCACCCTTGCGAAGCTCCTCGGTGAAAATGCCGATAACATCGCTGGTGCGTTTAATATGACCGCCTGTGCTGCTGTCTCTGCCCTCGACCATATCCGCCATTCCCAGAATAAGCTTGTCCTGCATCTTACGGATATGTGCGGTCTGAGCCTTGACGGACTTTGAAAGCTCATCATTATAGTTATCGAGAAGATGGATATAGTCTCTCTGACCCGTGTCGTCCGTGATCTCCACAACATAGCCGGTCCACTCGGTCTTGTTTTCGCGGTACGCAGGGCTGACCGATATCTTGAATTCTCTGTCGCCCCGTTTCAGGTAAAAAACATAGCGGCTCTCGTCTCTGAGATTTAAGCCGATATTTTCGTACAGATAAGCGTTTTCCTCGGGAATAGTGTGGTCAATGAGCAGGCTTCTCAGCTCGGGAAGGAATCGCTTAGCAGCCATATTGCAGCCCATAAACTGTTTTTTTCTGTTGAAAATGATGTAGCCGCTGTTTTCCGACTGCTCCATATTGTCCGAGACCATCTTTGAAACGTCGTACATTACAATACGTCTGAAGATCATCAGAACCACAATTTCCTCAATAAGGTATACATAAACCGTTATTTCTACCTTTGAGCCAAAAAGCCGCTGCCCGAAATATAAAGAAAAGGTGACAAGCACCGAAACAAGCAGTACCGCAGCATACTTGTACGAGCACCGCTGCTGTCTGAAAAGAGCGACTATCATAATTATGACCATCGCGGCAACATAGCCTGTGAGAACAGTCAGAAAGACCCAATGAAGCGGCCCGTACTCTTTGACAAGCCGCGTAAATCCCTCCGATTTGTCAATAGAAGTGCTTTTATAATACCAGTCTGTATAGCCTGCCGTAAAAGTGCAGCACAGCACAGCTATGTTGATAAGCGTCATCAGCAGCAGCTTTCGTCCGCCGATACGGACTTTCAGAAGCTGACATATAGTCAGCAGAAGAAAGAAGGGGAGAAAAACCGCCGCAAGATAAATAAATCTGTTAGCAAGCAATGCCTCCTCAACGTTCTGGGAGACCGACAGCGCAAGGCATGCGCCGTTATGAAGGATAACGCAGGTAAAGGACATAAGCAGAGACGATATGTTCTGATTATGCCCGATAGACCATAATATCATAAAAAAGAGCACAGACAACGCAAGGGCTGCCAAATAAAATATCGTCACCATAAAATGCAGATCTCCGAATTGGAATATATTATCGCTTTAATTAAATAAATTATAACATAAACCGGCAAAAAAGTCAACAGGGATTTATATATTACAATAATAAAAAAATCCGCTTTTGAAAAGCTCAAAAGCGGATCTGTTAGATCTTAAATATCCGAAATCAGTCGGAAACGTAAGGAAGAAGAGCGATATGTCTTGCTCTCTTGATAGCTACAGTAAGCTCTCTCTGGTGGTATGCGCAGGTGCCTGTAACTCTTCTGGGAAGAATTTTGGAACGCTCTGTCATGCACTTTCTGAGCTTTGCGGTATCCTTGTAATCTATCTTCTCCACTCTGTCAGCGCAGAACATACAAACCTTTTTACGGGTTCTCTTTGCGCCGCGGGGAGCTCTTTCTCTATCCTTTTCCATGAATGAAACCTCCTTATTTTAGAATAATGGTAATTCGTCAGGTTTTATCAGAACGGCAGATCGCTGTCGCTGATGACCTCCTCAAAATCGCTCAGATCTCCTACAGAGACCGAAGAAGCGGGAGCAGGCTGCTGATATGCGGGCTGTCCCTGAGCAGGCTGTGAATAGCCGCCCTGACCACCGTAGTTGTTCTGCTGATAATTATTGTTATAGCCGCCCTGCTGATAACCGCCGCCCTGTCCGTTGTTCTGAGGCTTATCTCCGGCAAAATACACGGAGTCAACATAAACATCGGTGGTGTAATGCTTGACATCGGGGTGGTTTCTATCGTCATAAGAACCTGTACGGAGATTGCCCTCTACACAGATCATTCTTCCCTTGGAAAAATATCTGCTTACAAATTCCGCTGTCTGTCTCCATGCGATACAGGTGATAAAATCAGCCTGTCTCTCTCCGCCCTGAGGGACGAAATTTCTGTCAACAGCTACGGTAAATCTGCATGAGTTCACTCCCGACTGTGTCTGACGAAGCTCGGGATCGGCAGTAAGTCTGCCCATAAGAATAACCTTGTTCAGCATTTAAAAACTGCCTCCTCTTTGGATAAACAATAATATTCAGACTTGGTTTGATTACTTAACAGTAATCAGCGAACGCATAACGCCCTCAGTGATCTTGAGCACACGGTCAAGCTCAGCGGGGAAATCGGGAGCAGATGTGAAAGAATAGAGAACATAATAACCCTCTGTCTGGTCGTCGATCTCGTAAGCAAGCTTCTTCTTGCCCCACTCGTCAACGGACTCAACGGTACCTGCCTCTGCCATCATACCCTTGAACTTCTCTGTGAGAGCCTTGATGCCGTCCTCACCCTGTTTCAGGCTGAAAACTACCATTGCTTCATAGGTTTCGTTTACTTTTGCCATTTATAAGCACCTCCTCTTGGATTACGCCCGCACTTCCAATGTGTGGACGAGGATAACGTATAATATTATATCACCCGTCAATCCTTTTGTCAAGGGATTATTTTCAAAGAGTGCAAATTTAAATGTAAATTTTCTGTAAATCTCATCTGACTCAAAACGGCAATTTACAAATATTTCCGACCGCTGATGCCATTGACAAGAATATGGAAAAAGAGTTATAATTTATACAGGCTAATTGGCAATTACCGAAAGGACGCTTGTGTTATGAAAAAAATTCTAAGATCTGTGACCGCGGCAATAACGGCTGCCGCTCTTATCTGCGGCTGTACTCAGATAACGGACGAGCTGCCCGACAGCTACTATGAAACGGACGTTATTTCCGAAACGGAAGCCCCGCCGTTAACGTTTTATACCGAACCGATCGTTTCCAAAGTCCCGGAGACCTCCTCCATATCCTTATCATCAGCGGAAACGGTAAGCTTTTCCGAAAGCCAATCGGAAACAGAAGCCATATCCCCTGTTTCCGAAACGAACACCACTATACCTGCCGAAACAGAGACAGAAACCGAAACATCTTCCGAAACCGCTTCGGAGACGGTCTTTGTCCCGGGCACTCTCCCTCCCGAGACCACTTCGTCGGTATCCGCAGCCACCGCTCCTTCTATAACAATAGTCACCATACCTACTCTCCCAGAAACCACGGAAAGCACATCGGCTGAAAGCGTTTCGTCCTCAGCAGAAAGCTACTATCCCCAGAGCGGATATTACCCTCTGAACTTCGACCGTCAGAAGGCGGTGTGGGTGTCATATCTTGAATACGACCGCATTATGCGCGGCTCTGACGAGACTCAGTTCACCAAAGCGCTTAATGCCTGCTTTGACAATATTGCCGCATTAGGCTGCAACACCGTCTATTTTCAGGTGAGAGTTTACGGCGACGCCTATTACAGATCCTCTCTGTTTCCCAAAGGGGACAGGCTCACGGGAGATTACGATCCGCTTGAGATAGCCGTAAAATCAGCTCACGACAGGGGACTTTCCATTCACGCCTGGATAAATCCAATGCGGCTTATGACCGACTCTCAGATGAAAAGCTATCCCGACAGCTATAAGATAGGTCAGTGGTACAACGACCCTGCGGTAAACGGCAAATACATCGTAAATTCCTCGGGAAGATGGTACTTAAACCCTGCCTATGCCGAAACAGTCTCCCTTATCTGCGACGGCATAAGCGAGATAGTCACCGCCTACAACGTGGACGGCATACAGATAGACGATTATTTTTACCCCACCACCGACCCTTCATTTGACAGCGCCGCCTATGCAGCAAGCGGAACCTCTCTGAGCCTTGCCGACTGGCGCAGGGACAACGTTACCAAGATGGTTAAGAAGATGTACGAGGCGGTACATTCCGCAAATCCCAAAGCGCTTTTCGGCATTTCTCCCCAGGGCAATACAGACAACAATTACAATGACCTTTATGCGGACATTTACACCTGGGTCAGCACCCCCGGCTGCTGCGACTATATCTGCCCCCAGATTTATTTCGGCTTTGACAACTCTGCCCTGCCCTATGCGGAAACGGTGGACAAATGGGCGGGACTTGTGACATCTCCCGATGTAAAGCTTGTGATCGGTCTTGCCGCATACAAATCGGGAACCGAGGACAAATACGCAGGCTCGGGCAGCTCGGAGTGGATAAATTCCACCGATATCCTTGCAAGGCAGCGGGAGCTTACTGATATCTACAATGCAGGCTATGCCTTTTTCAGATACGACTCCCTGTTCCTTCCCGACCCTGCGGTTGCGGCAAGCGTGAATGCAGAGCTTGACAATCTCAGAAAATAGCCGTATACGCCACAAATATTTTCCGCCGATATTGACAAAATCCTCAAATCGTGATACAATAATATGTGGTTTGGTATTGTTTAATATACTAATATAAAATATAAGGAGTAATAACTATGAACAAAAATCTCAGAAAAGCTATCATCGCAGGAAACTGGAAGATGAACAAGACCCGTCCCGAGGCTAAGGAGCTTCTCGAAGCTATCAAGCCCCTCGTTGCAAACGCAGAAGGCAAGGTGGAGGTCATTGCCTGCGTTCCTTTCACAAACCTTGAGACCGCTGTAAACACCACAGCAGGCTCCAATGTAAAGGTAGGCGCAGAGAACGTTCACTTTGAAAAGAGCGGCGCATTCACAGGCGAAATTTCCGCCGATATGCTCACAGAGCTTGGCGTTGAGTACGTTGTTATCGGTCATTCCGAGAGACGTCAGTATTTTGGCGAGACAGACGAGACTGTTAACAAGAGAACAAAGGCTGCTCTTGCTGCAGGTCTCAAGCCTATCGTATGCGTAGGCGAGCTTCTCTGGGAGAGAGAGTGCGGCATTACCGAGGAAGTTATCGCTCGTCAGATAAAGCTTGACCTTTATGATGTTTCCGCAGAGGACGTTAAGAAGACCGTTATCGCTTACGAGCCTGTATGGGCTATCGGCACAGGCAAGACCGCTACCGCAGATCAGGCAGAGGAAGTATGCGGCTTCATCAGAGGCGTTCTCGCAAAGCTTTATGACGCAGCTACCGCTGACGCTGTTACAATTCAGTACGGCGGCTCTATGAACGCTAAGAACTGCGCAGAGCTTCTTGCAAAGCCCAACGTTGACGGCGGACTTATCGGCGGCGCTTCACTCAAGGCTGAGGACTTCAACACCATCGTTCAGGCTGCTGTAAACGGCTGATAAAATCAATTTGCTGCGACGGGACATATTGTTCTGCCGCAGCTTTTCGTGATAATGGAAAACGATCAATGAAAGGATAGTTAAAAATATGAGCAGAAAACCTGTTGTTTTAATGGTACTCGACGGCTACGGTCTTAACGAAAGGACTGACGGCAATGCCATTGCAATGGCAAACACCCCCGTTATGGACAGGCTTATGAAGGAGTGCCCCTTTGTAAAGGGCAACGCTTCGGGTCTTGCCGTAGGTCTCCCCGACGGTCAGATGGGCAACTCCGAGGTAGGCCATATGAACATCGGCGCAGGCAGAATTATTTATCAGGATCTTACAAGAATTACCAAGGACATTGAGGACGGCACATTCTTCAAGAATGAAGTTCTCCTCAAAGCAATGGAGAACTGCAAGAAGAACAATTCCGATCTCCACCTTTGGGGACTTCTCTCCGACGGCGGCGTTCACAGCCATAACACCCACCTTTACGGCCTTCTTGAAATGGCAAAGCGTGAGGGCGTTTCCAAGGTATACGTTCACGCATTTCTTGACGGCAGAGACACTCCTCCCGCATCGGGCAAGGATTTTGTTGCCGCTCTTGAGGAGAAAATGGCTGAGATAGGCGTAGGAAAGATCGCATCTCTCAGCGGACGTTACTATGCAATGGACCGTGACAACAACTGGGACAGAGTTCAGAAGGCATATGATTCTCTCGTTACGGGCGAGGGCGTTACAGCGGAAAGCGCTGTGAAGGCAATGGAAGACTCCTATGCAAACGGCGTTACAGACGAGTTCGTTCTTCCCACCGTTATCACCGAAAACGGCAAGCCCCTTTCCCTTGTAAAGCCAGGGGACTCCGTTATCTTCTTTAACTTCCGTCCCGACAGAGCAAGAGAGATCACCCGTGCATTCTGCGACGACAAGTTCACAGGTTTTGAAAGAAAGGGCGGCTTCCTCCCTCTCACATATGTATGCTTCAAGGATTATGACGAGTCTATCCCCAACAAGCTTGTTGCCTTCAAGAAAGAGGAGATCACCAACACATTCGGTGAGTATCTTGCAAAGAACGGCAAGAAGCAGCTCCGTCTTGCAGAGACAGAGAAATATGCTCACGTAACTTTCTTCTTCAACGGCGGTATTGAGACACCCAACGTTGACGAGGCTCGTATCCTTGTAAATTCCCCCAAGGTCGCAACCTACGACCTCCAGCCCGAAATGAGTGCTCCCGAGGTAGGAATGGATCTCGTTGAGGCTATCAAGTCCGACAAGTATGATGTTATCATCATCAACTTCGCAAACCCCGATATGGTAGGTCACACAGGCGTTATCTCCGCCGCTGTTGCCGCTGTTGAGAGGATAGACGAGCTTGTGGGCAAGGCTGTTGATGCCGTTAAGGAAACAGGCGGCGTAATGTTCATCTGCGCCGACCACGGCAATGCCGAGAAAATGATCGACTACGAGACAGGCAATCCCCACACCGCTCACACCACCAATCCCGTTCCCTTCATTCTCGTTAACTACGAGGACGGCGTAAAGCTGAGAGAGGGCGGCTGCCTTGCAGATATCGCTCCCACTCTCCTTGAGATAATGGGTCTTCCCCAGCCTGCCGAGATGACGGGTAAATCGCTTATTGTTAAGTAATTTCCTAAAATAAAATTTCCGCCGTACAGGTTATTGGTCTGTACGGCGGATTTTTTGCGGTATGTGAGCAAAATTATTTATTTTTATTGACATAAAATCAGGTTGTATGATACAATAATATCAGACAATTAAGCCCAAATGAAAGGACAGATAAAAATGAAAAAATGGTTCAATGAGGAATACGAATTTGAAATTGAAGTAACTGGATATCTCAGAGGTGACAAACCCGAACGTTACTGCCGCAATGGGGAGGAGATAGGGGACAAATACACCTGCACCTACGGCTGCCCTGTAAACAAGCAGGGGCAGGGGATATGCTCAAAAACTATGATGATGCTCTATCCCATAATGGAAGCCGTGAGAAGCGGGGGAGACCTTGAGAACATCGGCGGAAATTCTTCCGACTGCAAGGATATCGTCTGTCCCGACGGCTGTGTGATGTTCAGGCTAAAGGCGAAAAAGCTTGGAAATGAAAACTTCTTCAAGGGAAAATTTTACGAATAATCTTTTAAGGCTCTGCCGCTTGTTTTGGCAGAGCCTTTTACATTTAATTTCCCTTTATCTTGTCCAGAGTGTTCTTCTCAAGCCTTGAGACCTGTGCCTGTGAAATGCCTATCTCACGGGCAACTTCCATTTGTGTATGACCTCTCAGAAATCGGAGATACAGTATTTTTTTCTCACGCTCGTTCAATGAAACAAGCGCTTCTCTGAATGAAAGCTCGTCTATCCAGCCGTCAGAGTCATTTCCATCGCCTATCTGATCGAGAACATATAGGGTATCACCTGCATCGGAATAAACAGGCTCATACAGGGAAACGGGGTCGGAAATGCTTTCGAGAGCCGTTACCACATCAGCCTTGGGAACTCCCAGCTCCTTTGCGATCTCGGTGATATCCGGTTCTCGGCATAACTTTGCGGTAAGCTCTTCCTTTGCCTGCATAGCCCGATATGCAAGGTCACGCAGGCTTCGGGATATGCGTATGGGAGTGTTGTCGCGGAGGTAACGCTTTAGCTCGCCTGATATCATTGGAATGACATACAGCGGTTGAAAAAATTAAAATGCGTACTTAATGGATATCTTCGTGTCGGTAATTTCTATCCTTTCAATACAAATTCCGATAGCCTTCCGTTTGTCCTTTATGCTCATACTATTCCAGCTGTCCTCAATGGTGGCAATGGTCTTGTTTTTCTCGTTAAGGTCATTGACCACAGCACTCAGCTTCTTTTCATTTTCGATCTGTCGGGATATCTCGGCAAGCTCATTTTTGTTCTCGTTAATTGTCTCGAGCAGGATATCGTCTCCGCCAGCGGCATACAGATTATACAGCCGCTTTATTCGTCCCGATACCACATCGTATTTCTGTTTCAGGGTCTGCAAAGCCGAAGCCTTGACATTCAGAGACCTATCAATGCGCTTGTTCTGCCTTGTGTAGTTGAAAAGGTCCTTTATAACTGCATCTTCCACATCACAGGCATCAAGCTTTAAGTTATCGCAGTCGGGATCAACCACAAATTCGGGGCGGCTGTGCTGCTGTGAACAGCAGTAAATTTTCAGCCCGTCTTTTCCCCACTTCTGATACCTCATTCTCGCACCGCATTTTCCGCAGTAGACAAAACCTGTCAGCAGATACGATGATGTAACCATACCCTTTGTGGAGCGTTTCCGGCGTTCTTCCCGGACCGCATTCCACGTCTGCTCGTCAATGATAGGCTCATGGCGTCCGTCGATTATTTCGCCGTTGAAGTTTATTTTTCCCAGATATGTCACTCTGTCAAGGATATTCGTAATATGCCTGTCACCCGCAACGTCAAACATCTTTGCAAGCTGAGTTGTGGAATAGCCTTGGAGATAAAGGTCAAATATCTGCCTTACGTCCTCGGCGTGTTCATTGGGAACGAGTATGTCCTTGTTTGCGTCATAATCATAACCGAAAGGAACTCTGCCGCCGCCCATCCAGCAGCCCGATTTCACTCTTTCGTGCATTCCCATTCGGGTACGCTCACGGATATTCTCACGTTCAAGCTGAGCAAAAACGGATAATATGCCGACCACAGCCTTTCCAAAGGAGGTTGTGGTATCAAAATTCTCATTCAAACTGATAAAGCTGCAGTCATTGGGATTGAACACCTCTTCAAGCAGTGATATCGTATCCTTCTGAGAACGGGAAAGTCTGTCAAGCTTATATACGATCACCGCTCCCACCTTGCCGTCCTTTATCTCGGCTATCATACGCTTTATTTCGGGACGGTCAATATTGCTTCCCGACCAGCCGCCGTCTATGTAAAATTCATAGTCGGTGACGTCCTTGAGATTGCAGTACTGCTCCAGCTTCTGCTTCTGAGCATCAACAGAATATCCTTCCTCATATTGAGCGTCGGTGGATACTCGTATATATAAGGCTGCTTTTCTTCCATTTAATATCTCGTTTAATGATTTTTCCATATATCTGACCTCCACTATAATAATATAGAGATAACCGTGAAGGCTATCTCTATTATAATCTTTGTAGCTTATTTTTTCAAGAAATTTTTTGCACATATATTATGTCGGAACAGTATTGCTGAGGGAATTTTTTCTTTTGTGAAGCTTTTTTATATAGTATGCGCTTCGATATTCTCACGCTCAAGCTCTGCAAAAGCGGAAACCATTCCAACCATAGCCTTGCCAAAAGCAGTGCTTGTATCAAGTCCCTCGTTCAGACTTACAAAGCTGCAGCCGCAAGGCTTGAACACTTCGGTAAGCAGGCTGATCGCACTTTTCTGATAGCTGTGGATACGATCAAGCTTATTTACAACGACTCTTACAATTTTTCCGCTCATCACATCATTTATCATACGAGTCATTTCGGGGCGGTCTGTATCGCTTTCCGAAGGGTCGCTGTCTATATAGAACTCATAATCGGTGATACCCTGAAGCTCACAGAACTGCATAAGTCTCTGCTTCTGATTCTCAAGAGAATTAACTCCCTCGTTCTGAGCGTCGGATGTTATTCGGATATATAATGCTGTTCTTTCAAAATTTTTCATATTCATTTCCTCCTATGTAATTGTTTCAGAGATAACCGAATTGGTTATCTCTGAAGTATTCGATTTGCTTAACGATTTTAAGTTTGCTTTTACAGGTATTATGCGGGGATATCATTGATCTTTTCTGCATTGCTCGCAGCATTCAGCTTGTGATAGACCTCCGAGAGCAGATCAACCAGCTCGGGAATAACAGGCTGATAGGTTTCATCTATCTCCTTACCCATGCCGTTGAATCTTTTTACGATGGTAAGTGTCATTTTATATCGACCTCCTGATTTTAGTTTAGACTGTATTTTGTTTTGATATTCAGATGATCGCTTCTCCTTTCTTAGTTTTTTCACAAAATTGATTTCCCGAGTTTTGCTCAGGATTTTTAATAAAAGTACTTTTAATTTCTTGTGTGACGTAATGATACCAAATAATTTTCCCGTTACCAAATAAAAACGCCCTTTTCCTGTAAACTTAATTTAAATAAATATGATTTATATTATGAACTCAGCCAAATAGCTTATTTCCCCGATTATGCTATTGAGAAAAAATTTATAAAACAACATTCTGAGAATAATTTTAAATGCGCATACTGATTAACAAACTATTAACAATTGCCATAAAACCGCTTGAAATCGTATTTGTATTGTTTCCTCAAATGCGTCATTTTGCGGGGGCAGGAATTTATGACTTTGCTATCCTTCAAAACAGCGGAAAAGGATATAAAAAATGATGTATGACAGCGATTTTTCAAATTTCGCTATCATACATTATTTAAAACAGAATGATTTTCTCAAATTTTAAAATGTGCATACTGATTAACAAAGTGTTAACAAAAGACAAGAGCCTTTTTATACCGTGAATAATTGTTTCCCAAAATGCGCATTCTTTAAAAATCTGTCAGGTTAACTACGCTATATTTCATTGCTTAATAAAGAACATCTCCGGATGCGAAGCCGATTTAAAAAATGATGTGCTTTTTTGAAGGGATATACTTCTTCAAAAAAAGCACATTGAAAAAATGCTGCGAAGCCGCTTTAATTTGTAATTTCTGATATAGTTACGCCGCTTGGGAGCGGTTGCACGCAAGCGTTGTTTTTGAATTGCCGAGATGACGGCGATTTTTTTTAAAAATGTGTAAATCACACTAGAAAAATCTTTCTAAAATGTGTAAAATACTATTGATATACATCTTAAAAAGTGGTATAATACTATTTGAAAGGAGTGTGATTATGTGAAGCGTAATGCAATAGAACAGCTTTTAGCCTGGAAAAACAGTGCTGAGCGCAAACCACTCGTGCTTAAAGGTGCAAGACAGGTTGGGAAAACATGGCTTATGGAGGAATTC
>JAQYLI010000012.1 GCA_028720105.1 Oscillospiraceae bacterium
GTATTAGCGTTCGTTTCCAAACGTTATCCCCCTCTTAAAGGCAGGTTGCTCACGTGTTACTCACCCGTCCGCCACTCGCTTTGAGAGCAAGCTCTCTCAGCTCGTTCGACTTGCATGTGTTAAGCGTGCCGCCAGCGTTCGTCCTGAGCCAGGATCAAACTCTTTAGTAAGTTTGTATTTTAATGCTTTACGCTTTTAAAATCTTATCCTGTCCAGTTTTTCAACTGACTTCGGTTTTTCAGTCTTTTCCTTGACTTCTTAAATACTCTTCGCTTACCTTTCGATAAGCTCGGAATTTCAAGGGTTTCTTGGTCGTTCATTGTTCAATTTTCAAGGTTCTGAGTTCGTCCTTCCCTCTCGGAAGAGAACTTTATTATTATATCACACTCTTTTCGATTTGTCAAGACCTTTTTCAAATCTTTTTTCAAATTTTTTTGAGTGCCGCTCTCAGTGTGTTTTCATCACCGACAGCTTTATTATCTTACCATACTTCTTCGCCTTTGTCAATAGATTTTCGGCATATTTTTTGTTTTTGTTTAAATTTGCAGCTTTTTAGTGTTTTTTGCGTTTTGAAATGTGCAAGTTGCCTTATTGTTATCCTTAATATGAAGTCATCATCACTCTATAAACAAAGCGGACAGCACAAACCGCACCGTCCGCTTCTCTCACTTTTGCTCTTCGAGCGTAAAAGTTATTTCAAATTCTCTTTCCTCGCCGTTAAATTCCAGCCTGTACACCTTAGCTGTAACAACATCCCCCGCCTTGTGGGTATTCTGAAACTCCTTAACGCTGTTCTGAGTTATCATCTGTATACCGTCTATCTCCGTGATGATGTCATCAGGCTGAAGCTCGGTATTGGACACATCGCAGTCCTCCGCGATCTCCGCTACCAGAAGTCCCGGCTTTATTTCCATATGCTCCGCAGTATCGGGAGAAATAAACTTATAAATTATTCCTATCCTCGCCCTGCCTGTCACATAGCCCTTTTCCATAATATCCTCGACTATGGGAACAGCAAAATCCGAGGAAATGGCAAAGCCGATATTCTCGCTGCCTGTGGAACTGTACTTGCTCACAACGATGCCAACTACCTGACCGTAAAGGTTCACCAACGCGCCCCCCGAATTTCCGAAATTAAGCGCAGCGTCGGTCTGTATGCATTTGATGGGATATCCCGTATAGCTCTTGATCTCACGATCAACATAGGAAACATTTCCCACCGTAACCGAATCGTTAAATCCGCCTGCATTTCCGATGGCAATGACCTCTTCGCCCTGCACCATTTCCGACGAACTGCCGATGACCGCAGGAACAAGCCCGTCAGCCTCGATTTTCAGCACAGCCAGGTCGGTTCTGGTGTCTGCCCCTATAAGCTTCGCCTCGAACTCGCGCTCGTCATTAAGCTTGGCTTTAAAGCGGCTAATATCCTCGGTGGCGTGAGCGTTTGTGATAATATATCCGTCCTCGGAGATAATAATGCCCGAAGCCTCGTTATACGGCTGCAAAGTCGTGCTTGTGTAGCCGTAAAGATTAACAATAGAAGGAAGCACCTGATTTGCTGCCCCCGCAGGAGTCAGCAGACCCGTTTCCTTGTTCTGATAAAATTCCTCATTTTCCACAGGCTTGGGAGCCACATTGATATTCACAGTCACTCCATTGGAGCCGTCCGAAGAAACATTCTGAACTGTACCGCCCGTTTCTCCCATATTCGACGCCAGTCCCTCGTCCTTATGCCCGAAGGCAAGCAGAAGCATAACCGCCGTGAACATCAGCACAACTATAATTACAACCGCAATGACCCAGCCCTTTGAGGACTTTTTCATTTCGGGATCCGGTGCAGGAGCAGACATTGCCCCCACCTGTGGCTGATAATAATATCCGCCGTAAGGGACATTCCCTCCGCTGCCGTTCTGAGGAGGGATATACCCCCCCGAGCCGCTGTCTGCCGCAGAATGATCCTGAGAAAAATTCCTGCTGTCCGAATAGCCCTGTGCGGCATTATTTTGCTGCGGCTGTGCAGAAAAGCCGTTCACGGGCTGAGCAGCATTGTTATATCCTCTGCTATCGGGAGCCGCACCCGAATACATCTGCTTGTAAGCAGCGTCCGCAGGCAATGCTCCGCCTCCGGGATAACCGCCTTGCGAATAACCATTTCCCTGCGAGTAACCGTTTCCTGTCGGTGCGCCGTAAGGCTGATAGGGAGGATAATTGTTTTGGGGAGTATCGGGGAGCTTCTCCGAAAAATCCTCTTCTGCAAAAACTCCTCCGTCCCTGTTCAGATCGGGGTTTAAAGGCTTGTTATTCTCGTTATTGTTCTCGGGCGATGACCCGTTTTCATATATTTCCATACCGACCTCCGTTAAGGTATATGCCGATCAAGGGCGGCTGCCCGGCGGCAGTGTAAATTCAAACTCGGTGTATTCCCCTGTTTTGCTGCGAACAAGCACCGAACCGTTATGCAGCTTGATTATCGAGCGCACAATGGACAATCCGAGACCCACACCTGTCTTGTCCTTACCCCTTGACTCGTCGGTTTTGTAAAATCTGTCAAAGACCTTGTTTATCTCGTTTTTCTTCAGACCCTCGCCGCTGTTTCGGATAACCACTGCCACAGCGCCGTCCTCCTCGCGGAAACTGTATGAGATATAACCGCCCTCATTCACAAACTTTACCGCATTTTCGGTAAGATTGTAAATGACCTGCTGAACAAGATCCATATCTGCATTTACAAAAAATCTGTCGGTGTCAAGACCTCTTATGTCAATATTTTTGCCCTCTATCCGCTTTTCAAAAAGCAGGACCGTTTTCACCGTAAGCTCGGTGATATCGAAGTCCTCCGTCTGGAGCTTCATTTCTCCCGCCTCGTACTTGGAGATATTGAGCATAGAGCGCACAAGTCTCGCAAGGCGGTTTATCTCCTCGGAGACCGTTCTAAGATATTCCCTGTGCCTGTTTTCGGGGATAGTGCCGTCAAGTATGCCGTCCACAAAGCCGCCGATGGTGGTCATAGGCGTTCTCAGCTCGTGGGACACATTGGAAATAAAGCTTTTTCTGTTCTCCTCGATAGCCTCGAGAGAGCTTGCCATATCGTTTAAGGTGTTTGCAAGAAATCCCATCTCGTTCTGGTCGGAAACGCAGACCTTTTCGGAAAAGTCCCCTTCACCGAACCGCTTTGCAGCCAATGTCATCTCCTTGAGAGGAGTAAGGATACGGTTAATGGTGTATTTGAGGAGCGGGAATATGGCAAGCATAATGACTGCGAACGCCGCAAGGAACAGCACCACCATAGCTTTAAGATAATCCGTAAATCCCTTGGCGCTGAGACTCGCCGCAAGATAATATTCCTCCCCGCCGCAGTTCAGGGAATAGAGCATATTAAGGCAGGACACGGGGTAAAAGCCGTTCATACTGTCCATAGCAAAAGCCCCCTGTGGGAGAGCCTTTTTCATAGACTGCTCGCTTAAAGTCCCCGTATGTGAACAAGGTGATGCCTCGGAACAAGCCAAAACATCACCCTCACTGTCAAACAAAATATAGTCCGCACCCGTGCTTGCAGAGACCGAGGGCAAAATCTCACGAAGGGCGGAAGCCCCCTCGGGGCCGCCGGTCAGATATGCGGAAACGCTGACGCGGACTTCCTCGGTCAGCCGTTCCAACAGAATTTTGCGGTCACTTTTGTATGTGGATACGGAAAAGCTGATTATAAGCGCGGACATAAATATGAGCGACGCCGCAACCAGCGCTGTCGATAAGCTGAAATACTCTGCGGCAATGCTTTTACGCATTTTCCTCTTCAGCCTCGAACTTGTAGCCTACGCCCCATACGGTCTTGAGCGCCCACTTGTCGGAAACGCCCTCAAGCTTTTCTCTGAGACGCTTGATGTGAACGTCGATGGTACGGGAATCGCCGTAATACTCAAAGCCCCATACCTCGTCAAGAAGCTGATCTCTGGTATAAACTCTGTTGGGATTTGAAGCAAGGTAGAAAAGAAGCTCCAACTCCTTGGGAGGAGTGTCCATAACCTTGCCGTCAACTCTCAGCTCGTATCTTGTCATATTAACGACCAGCTTGTCGTACTTCACCTCTCTGATCTCGGACTCGGAGGAGGACTGGCCAATTCTTCTGGAAACGGCCTTGATACGGGCAATTACCTCCTTAGTGTCAAAGGGCTTTACAACATAGTCGTCAGCGCCCAGCTCAAGACCAAGCACCTTGTCAAAGGTCTCGCTCTTGGCGGTTATCATAATGATGGGCACATTGGATTTTTTTCTTATCTCACGGCATACCTGCCAGCCGTCAAGGCCGGGAAGCATAATGTCGAGAAGAACGATGTCGGGCTTCAGCGCATTGAACTTAACAACAGCCTCATCGCCGTCGTGAGAGACCATAACGCCGTAGCCTTCCTTTTCCAGATATAATTTCAGAAGCTCGCAGATGTTATTATCGTCGTCAACAACAAGAACCTTACCAAGTGACATATCAAAATTCCTCCCGTTTTAAATTCTCGGAATTCTGCACACAATACGTCTGCAAAAAATGTCCGAAATATTCCAACATAATATACCTCTATTATATAATAAAAATCGGCACGATTTATAAATTTTAATCATATATATTATTAACAGATTGTAAATTTAACAAAATAATATCTTAAATTTCCCAGAAATTCAAAATTCTATTCATTTTCATCAAAGTAGAAGGCATTGATTTTCATCAGCTGAAATACTTGATGTTTTTGGTAAGCAGTGTAAGCAGCTCAAGACGCACCTCGTCCTTTAATTCAGGCTTTACCATATAATATACATAATTTTCCAGAATATTCACATCGGGTACGCTTCTGCCTTCTATCTTGAAATTGCAGAAGCCCATAGGTACGTACTTTTCATAAATATCCACAGGAGAAATGTGCAGAGGCGAATTCACTGTCTGATACAGATTTCTCATCATACAAGCACACTCAAAGGGTTCGGGGGTGTATGACGCATCTGTCTTTTTCATCATATGTTCTGTAAGAGCGATCTGACTCCTGCCAATGGAGCGGTAATGCTCTCCCCTTCTCTTGCAGTGAGGGTCACAGCAGGGATTTATGAGCAGCTCTGCCTTTTCCTTGTGGGGGAGCTTTTCGAGAACATCAAAATTATTGTTAAAATTATAGTCAAGCACCACAAGGGAATAATCCTTTTCCAGCTCGGCGCAAAGCTCGTCAAAATCCTCGATCTGTTTGCAGGTAGAGCTGGTAATGGGGATACCCGGGAATTTATCCCTTATATAGTCCTCAAGCAGAGGGGAGCATACGATGGCTTCGTTCAGTCCGTTGTTTACCGCCTTAAGCACGGCGTTGCACAGCGCATCGGAAAGATGCTGAGGTGTAAGTACAGGATTTGTAAGAGTAAATCGACAGGGTATGCCTCGCTTATTAAACTGATTGACGATCTCCTTGAGTATGCGTGAATCGCACTTTCCACGGAAGTAACGTCCGCCGTTCCATGTCATATTGGGAAATGCTCCGTAAACAGAGCCTATCTTTACATTATCACGAAATTTCTCGGGATATTTGTTCATATAGTCCACTAAGGTGAGATTGAGCTTGAAATGCCTCATAAAATCGGGGATATGAAATCTTATTTCCATTTTTGTTACCGTCCTTATAGTAATCAATATTTTCTGCCATATTTCAAAGGGGGAGTACAATTCATCACCTTTGAATTCTCGTTATTTGCATACACCACAGTCTTGCCTCTGAATATCTGAAATTCCTCAGTGGCATTCAAACCAGCTTTTGCCCGTCTCCACATCGGCGGTGAGAGGAACGTCAAGCTGTACGGCACCCCGCATTTCCTCTCCCAGCACCTTTGCTGCCCTTGCAGCGTCCTTTTCCGATGCCTCGATTATAAGCTCGTCGTGTATCTGCAAAATGAGGTGTGCGTCAAGCTTTTCTTCTTTAAGCCTGCGGTAGACCTTTACCATAGCAATTTTGATAATGTCCGCCGCCGCTCCCTGAACGGGAGCGTTCATTGCCGCGCGCTTGCCGAAGCTCTGAATGTTCTTGTTTTTCGCCGCAAGTTCGGGAATATAACGTCTCCTGCCGAAGATAGTTTCCGAATAGCCCTTTTCCGTTGCATCGGTCACAGCCTTGTCCATAAACGCCGCCACGCCGCTGAAATTCGTGAGATAGCTCTTTATATACTTATCTGCCTTTGCAACGGAAACGTCAATGTCCTTTGAAAGGGAAAATGCGCTTATGCCGTAAACAATGCCGAAATTAACAGCCTTTGCCGCACGGCGCATTTCGGGAGTCACCATATCTGAAGGCATTCCGAATACCTGCGCCGCCGTAGATGTATGGATATCGCCGCCGCTGTTGAAAATATCCTGCATATTTTTGTCGCCGCTCAGATGTGCAAGGATACGAAGCTCTATCTGGCTGTAGTCCGCGTCGATAAGCTCCCGTCCCTCCTCGCTGACAAAGAATTTTCTCATATTCCGTCCAAGCTCGGTGCGGACGGGGATATTCTGCAAATTCGGCTCGGTGGAGGATATTCTTCCCGTTCTGGTCTCGGTCTGCTTGAATACGGAGTGTATACGGCCGTCCTCGCCCACCGCTTTCAGAAGCCCCTCAACATAGGTGGAGCGCAGCTTTGTGTACTGGCGGTAGGTGAGTATCATATCTATGATGGGGTCCTTGTCGCGAAGCTCCTCAAGCACCTCTGCCCCTGTGGAATAGCCCGTTTTGGTCTTTTTGCCCGAGGGCAGCCCCATTTCCTCAAAAAGGATAACACCAAGCTGCTTGGGGGAGGAAATGTTGAACTGCTTTCCTGCGCGGAAATAAATCTGCTGTTCAAGACCGTCTATCTCTTCGGTAAGGGTCTCGCCGAATTTTCTTATTCCCTCGGTGTCGGCTTTTACGCCGTAGTGCTCCATTGAAGCAAGCACCTCGGTAAGAGGCAGCTCGATCTCTTTGCACAGCTTCTCCGCCCCCGTTTCCGAAAGCTCCCTGTCAAGGCGGCGGCAGAGTCCGCTTATTGCCGCAATGTCCGAATATTCTCCCAAATTTTCGTAATCGGGACAGCCGTACTCGGCGCAGAGTCCCTTTATTGTGTATTCCGAAGCCGAGGCATTGAGAAGATATCCCGAAATGTCTGCGTCCGAAACGATATTTTTAAGCTCTGAGCCTTTCTCAAGCATATAGCGGTAGGCAGGCTTTGCGCCGAAGGTCTGCTTTTCATATTCCGATGACAGGAGGGAGATGATGTCGCTCTCATTTTCAAACAGGCTTAGTTTGTCCTCATAAGCTGTGTACAGTGCCGCTCCCGTTTCGGCGCGCTTTAAGATAAAGGCAAAGCCGCCCTTAATGTCCGAAACGCTTTGGGGAGCTATTTTATAATCAACAGCCTTCTCTTTTTCGGCTTCGGGAATTGCCTTTAATGCGGCGGAGGGCTTTACGTTCAGCCTTTCCATAAGCTTTGTCATTTCAAGCTCGGTAAGGAGACGGGACAATGCGGCTTCGTCACGCTCGCCGTATGCATAATCGCCCGGTGAAAGGGATATAGGCGCATTTTTTACAATGGTCGCAAGCCATTTGCTCTCCTTTGCGTCCCCCTCGCCTGCGGTAAGCTTTGCAAGGACGGACTTTGTGGCGCTCACCTCCCCTGCGGCAAGCTTTTCGTAAAGCGTTTCAACGGAGGAATACTCCTTGATAAGAGAGAGGGCTGTTTTCTCGCCTATGCCCTTAACGCCGCTTATGTTATCCGAGCTGTCGCCCATAAGGGCTTTAAGGTCGATAAGCTGCAATGGCGAAAGTCCCTCGTACATCTCGGAAAATTTCTCGGGAGTGCAGGTGATAAGCTCCTTTGTGGTGTGGAGCAGGACGGTAACATTTTCATTTATTAGCTGTAAGCTGTCCCTGTCCCCTGTCAGGATATAAACGTGGTCGGTCTCGTTTCCGAAAGTTGAAAGGGTGCCGAGAATGTCATCTGCCTCGAAGCCGGGACACTCAAGGACTTTAACGCCCAGGTCGCTAAGAAGCTCCTTGATAAGAGGCATCTGCATTGCAAGCTCATCGGGCATACCGTGCCTTGTGGCTTTATATGCGGCGTTTGCCTTGTGGCGGAATGTAGGCTCCTTTAAATCAAACGCCACCGCACAACCCTCGGGAGACAGCTCTGCGGCGGTTTTCAGATAGATGTTCATAAAGCCCGTAAGCGCATTGGTGAACACGCCCTTTTTATTTGAAAGGGCTTTTATGCCGTAAAACGCACGGTTCATTATACTGTTTCCGTCTATTGCAAGAAGCTTCATATCTTAATCTTCCTTTCAATTTTCTGCTCAGGTCGTGTAAAGCAATCGCATCGAATACATATTTCTACCGTTACCGAGCCGCCTGTATGACGCCCGAATAAACTTTAGAACGAGCGCACGCAGGCTCAGCCTGCCTCAGCCTTTGAGCATTTTATGTTTCCTCTTTTCATTTATTCGCAGTCAAATATGGCTTTGCTCTCTATCATATCCGAATATGTTCGCTTCCATTCTTTGTGAACTTCGGAGCTGTCATAGCGGTCGAGAGCTGCTTTATCCATATTTATCTCTATCATAAGGTCATATCTGTTGGGGCGGTCTATGCAGGAGGTGTGGAGCTTTATGTCATATATACCGTCCATTGCCGTAAGCCTTTGAAACAGCTCTGTAACGGGGGCTGTCAATGAGCCTGCGTTTATTTCTTCTTTGAATTTTACGATGATAAAATGCTTCAAGGTTATTCTCCTCTCCTGCGGTCGGTTCGTCATTATTGACAAATTTGTTCTTTAGAAATCGGCACATATTTTTCGATTTACTATTGACATTTTAACACATTTGTGCTATAATATACCTATGCCCGAAAAGCAGTCAGCACTCTACTCCTATTCTGCCCATAAAATCCTGAATTGTTTTCAGCTCGGGGAAAAAGAGGATATTGAAAGATTTTCCGCTGTCGTTTATGGTGATGGAGTTATTCACAAAGCAGGAATTTACCGCTCCCGGATTTACTGCCGTTATCTCTCCCGAAGGTGCGGTCACGCTTTCGGGGACTGATATATCCACCGTCATTCCCGACATTATGGAGAAATTGTTGGCATAAGAGGCGGCGCAGATGTTCACCGTTTCCCTTATCACCGAGGAGACCATTTCGTCCACGTCTCCCTTGCCCTTTACCGACACCCCGGGGAAATATGTCCCTGCAAGCCGCTCGATAAACGCATAGGGGAATATGAAAAGCACCGCTCCCTGCATATCACAGCTGAGCTTTATCAGAAAGGCTTCCGTACCCTTGCTGAGAAGGTCGGCTATTTTTCCCGCTTCCGCCGTGGGAAGCACCTTTACCTGGGGCGTGGAGATATCCGTCGCCGAAGATATCATCTCGGACAGGGCGGTTGCTGCATTGCCTGCTCCCATATTGCATATTTCCTGTAAAACGGACCTTTGCATTTCGCCAAAATCCGCAAAGCTTTTAAGAGCCATTTTTTCTGCCGTCCTTTCCTTGGGTTTTTCAGGGTTCGTAATACTTCGGCTTATTGATAAGGATTATAAGGTCGATTATCCAGCCGATGAGTCCCAGCCCTCCCGTGAGCGCCCAGAGTATTCCCGTGGCGATCTTTCCTTCGTAAAATCTGTGGGCTCCAAAAATCCCCAGCACGGCACAGAGGAAAAGGGATATGCTTCGGTTTTTGAGCTTTGTGCTGAATCCTCCTGCACCGGGGTTTATCTCCTCCATTATCCGCTGACCGTATGCCTTGGCGGTGTCGGCTATATCGTTAAGCGGCGAATAGGTCTGCTGCGACGAAGCGGGTGAGGGTATGCTGCCCTGTCGGGTAGAAGCCGATGTCTGTGCTTCTCTCGGCGGTGTTTCGTTATCCACCACTATGCGGATATCTTCCGGCTTCGCATATACCGTTTTTGTTTCACGCTCCGCTTCGGGAGCAGGATTTGTGTGCCTGTCGGGCTTGTAAAATTCTATCATATCATTCTCCGAAAATCATTTTGCCGAAATGCTGTAGTGCTTTCCGACCTCTGTATCAAATTCAAATACACCGTTATTTTCAATAAGCTGTATCTCCTCTCCGCCGCAGGTGACGATGATATCGCCCTTTACTCGCAGGGAAACTTGGTTTCCGCAGTCGGAGTACAGCTCGGCTTTGGTAATTCTGCCGTCTGACCAGTCGAAATGGACTGTGAAGCCGCCGCGGGCTTTCATTCCTCTAACGCTGCCGTGCTTCCATTCGGGGGGAAGTGCGGGGAGAAGGCTTATTTCCGCATTTCCCGACATGACCTCATATCGGCTCTGCATTACCGCTTCGGCAATGCCTGCGCCGCCGCCGAAGTTTCCGTCTATCTGGAAGGGGGGGTGCATATCGAACATATTTATGCTTGTGGAATGAGCAAGAAGCGCCTGTATGTTTTCGCCCACCTTTTCGCCGTCGTGAAGCCTTGCCCACATATTGATTATCCAGGCTCTCGACCAGCCTGTATGTCCGCCGCCGTGGGAGAGTCTGCGCTCAAGGGTGGCTCTTGCAGCCTTGGCAAGCTCGGGGGTATCGGCGGGGGTTATCATATCCGCAGGATAGAGGGCATATAGCTGAGAGATATGGCGGTGTCCCGGCTCTACCTCGTCATAGTCCTCCGCCCACTCCATTATCTGACCGTACTTGCCTATTTCGGGCTTGGGGAGACGGTCTCTCATAGTGCGGAGCTTATCCGCAAAGTCTTTTCTTTCGCCCAGTATCTCCGAGGAGGATATTACGGCGGTAAAGAGGACATTCAGTATCTGACTGTCCATTGAGGGGCCTTTGCAAAGGGTGCCCGTTTTGCCGTTCTTTGTATAGTAGGTGTTCTCGGGAGAGACGGAGGGGTTTGTTACCAGCCTGCCCTTTTCGTCTTCGGTGAGGAAATCTGCAAAAAATTCTGCGGCTTCGCAGAGGGTATCGAATTTCTCCGCAAGGAAGTCCTTGTCCCCTGTGAAAAGGTAATGCTCCCAGATGTGGGTGCAGAGCCACGCCATTCCCATTGGCCAGAGGGTGGCGGGAAGCCATTTGTCCTGAGGGGCGGTGTCTCCCCAGATGTCGGTGTTGTGGTGGCAGACAGTTCCGCCGCAGTGATACATTGTTCGGGCGGTCACTCTGCCGTTTTCTCTCATTCGCTCGATATGGTCGAAAAGAGGGGTATGACATTCGGAAAGGTTCTGTATTTCGGCTCCCCAGTAGTTCATCTCGGTGTTGATGTTGACGGTGTATTTTCCGCCCCAGGCAGGCCACATATCCTTATTCCATATACCTTGAAGGTTCAGCGGCAGTGTTCCCTCTCTTGAGCCGGATATCATAAGATATCGGGAGAAATTGAAGTAGAGTGCCGCAAGCTCGTTGTCAATGGCGTTTTCCTCTTTTACGGCTTTAAGGCGCTCGTCGGTGGGGAGAGCGGTATTTACGCCGTCTTTGGGTGAAAGCTCAAAGCTGCAGCGGTCAAAAAGCGAGGAATAATCCTCCATATGCCGCTTTAAAAGGCGTTCCGAGGTCATTCTTGCGGCTCTTTTTGCCTGTGATACGCAGAGCTTTTCGTATTCCCCTGTGCGGAATGAGGTCTGTGCGGCTATTATGAGCATTGCTTCATCGGCATTATGGCAGACAAGGCGGTTTGCGTCTGTGCCGCACTCGCCGCCGATGGCGGTTACGGTTATGGCGCAGGCATAGGGTATTCCGTCGGAAACGGTGAAAAGGACTGTCTTATCATCATAGGCTTCGTTTTTATCGTAATTGTCGTCTCTGCCGTCTATGGCGGCGGTAAAGGAGATGCTGCCCTTTTTATCGGCGGTGAAGCGGACTATGATACATTCATCGGGGTGGGAGGCAAAAACTTCACGGGTATATTTTACCCCGCCTGATGTAAAGTTAGTCCACGATACGGCTTTTTCAAGGGAAAGTCCTCTTTTGTATTCGCTGTATTCGGGGGCGTTCTGCCAGATGTGCAGGTCGCCTAAGGGCTGGTAGTGGCGCTGGTTTTCGTTGGTGCCGTAGAATGCGTCCGAGCAGACTGCTTCTGCTTCCTCGGTTTTGCCCTCGCTTATAAGCTTGCGTATTTTCTCAAGGTTATCATATGCCTTGGGGTTGTTTCTGTTTCGGAAATTGCCCGACCAGATGGAATCTTCATTAAGCTGCAAAAGCTCGTCTTCCGGCTTGCCGAATATCATTGCGCCCATTCGTCCGTTTCCTACGGGGAGCGCTTCGTCCCAGTTGTTGGCGGGACGGGTGTACCAGAGTTCTTTTGAGGGGTTCATTTCACGGTTCGCTGTTTTCATATTTTACCTCCGAAAAGACAGTATTATGCGGATAAAAAGGAACTGCCGGTTTAATCGCATAGTTAAATAACGGTTAAATCGGCACTTCTTTTTTATTCACTTTTATATTTACCCTGCGGCAGCAATATCTGCCGCAGGATACAATCTTGAAGCAAATTAACTTTACGCCGTTTTCAACTCAGGGAGTATTACATACCTGTGAGACCCGAACGGGCGATACCCTCGGTAAAGTTCTTCTGTAAGAAGATGTACATTACAAGGATAGGCGTGATGGAAAGCAGACAGCCCGATTCCATCCATACGATAAGCTCTCTTGCGTTTACCTTTACGGTACCGTTATTGAACAGCACTCTTGTAAGAGATGCGTTCAGGTTTTTAAGCTGGAGAGCGATGGTGCTGTTATTGGTGAAGAACGATGTGGAAATGTAGTAATCGTTCCAGTACCATACTACGGAAAGCAGGAATACGGTGAGGAAGGTGGAGCCTGCGTTGGGGATCATTACCTTGATGAATGTGCCCAGAGGCGAGCAGCCGTCCAGATATGCGGCATCTTCAAGCTCCTTGGGAAGTCCTCTGAAGGACTGACGGAAAAGGAAGATGAACAGACCTGCACGAAGTCCGTTTGCCATAAGTGCGGGCATATACATTGTCAGGGCGTTGTCTATCAGGTTGATATAATCTCCTGTGATGGCGTGCCATATGCCCAGGGGGTTGAAGTAACGGAAGAACATATACTGAGGGATAAGAATGATCTGCGCGGGCATAAGGATCATAAGAATGACCACGCCGAAAAGAATATTCTTGCCCTTGAAGTTAAATCTTCCGAAGCCGTAGCCTGTGATGGCACAGGTGATTACCTGCACGATGGAACAGCCGATGTTGATAAACAGGGTATTGCCTAAGGTGTGCCAGAAGTCCATTACTCGGATAACGTCCTTGATGTTCTGGAGAGTATATGTCCTTGATATCCAGATGATGGTGGGGTCGTTCATATCCGAACGAGGACGGAACGCCGCTGTTATCATATAGATGAGAGGATAGATGATTACGAAGCAGAGTCCGAACACCAGCAGTCCTCGGCAGATGGGCCAGACAGTCTCAAAGGCTCTTTTCCTTTTGAGATATTTCTGCTCTGCGGGGGTCAGGGTGGAAAGACGCTTCTTGAAACGCTCACGCTCCTCCTTGCGGGAACGCTTTACCTCCTTGGGAGGCTTCTCCGGCTTGACCTTTTTAAGGAAGTCGGAAGCTGTTGCTTTTATTGTGTTTTCTGCCATTTTTTCCAACTCCTTAAATTAGTCATCATAGTAAACTATCTTGTTCATAACGAGGAATATAATTCCTACAGCCACAAGGACTATGGCGAAGTAGCTCCACGCCATTGCCGCCGAGAAACCGTATTTCCAGTCGTCCTGTACCGAAAGCACCTGCTCCATTACCACGTTGGTGGGGTCTGTAAAGGTATCGATAATGGTGTAAACAAGGTTTACAAGGATCATTGGGGATACGTAGGGAAGTGTTATCTTCCAGAAAAATTCCCAGGAGGTTGCTCCCTCGATAGCTGCTGCTTCCTTTGCCGAGGTGGGTATTCCCTGGAGGGCTGAAAGGAAGATGATTATCTGGATACCGCACTTCCATACAAGGTTCAGGATATCCGAGGTCATTGTGGAGAGCATTTCCGTCAGCTTATCGTTAAAGCCATATATTCCCACGAACTCAAGCAGCTGGTCTACCATATCTGCGGAGAACATTGTGGAGAACTGGTCTGCGTCCGCTGTTCCGCTGGTGTCCAGGTTGTTGGTGATGATAGCGTAAACGGGACCTGTTGCGATAATTACGGGAAGGAAGAATACTGCTCTTGCGAAGGTACGGCCTCTGAACTTCTGATTTATGATTATTGCAACGAAAAGAGAGAAGATGATGATGATGGGAGTCTGCCAGAGGGTGGAGCCCAGCACTTCCATAAGGTTTTTGCGGAAATCCGGGTCTACCATAAAGGCTCTCTTGTAATTGTCAAGACCCAGAGGGCTCATTACAAGCGCTCCTACGTCGGGCTTTACGTCATAGAACGAGTAGATAAAGGACTTGATAACGGGAATGATGAAGAACATCAGGGAACCGATGAACCAGAGGGCTATGAAGCCGTAGCCGTAAAGTCCCTTCTTCTTCTCATAGGATAAATTCAGTCTCATTCGCCGATTACCTCCTCTCCGATATAGTCGGTAAGCTTATAAGTCTTGCCGTCTGCTTTTACGGTAAGCTTCTCAAGGTCAACAACGGTGGTATAGCCGTTATCGTAGACCGTTGTTATCTCGCTGCCGTCCTCCGATACCGTGTAGGAGGAAATGGTGCTGTCCGCTGCGGGCGAAAGAACATCATTCGCAAACTTATAAAGTCCTGCGGCTTCGTTTACCCAGTTTGCATAGTAACCGTAGAAGTATTTGTCAAGCTTGGTGTCCTTCAGCTCGCTGGCTTCAGTTCCCACCATATCAAAGCCGATATTGCTGCCCGAAGCGATCGCCATAAGGGACGCGATATCAAGATCCGCTTCGCTGTTGACTGCTGTACAGGAGTAAGGTGTTACCCCGTGAAGCACCATCTGGTAGAGGGGGATATCTGCGTCGAAAATGTCGAATTTGCTGGAGCAGAGAGGAACGTTTGTGATGTAATCGGTGTAGGGAAGAACGTAGGCTGCGGGATTATCCGAAAGAACGGAGCCTGTTTCCTTTGCGCTGCTGTAAATTCCCTGGACGATGCCCTTTGCGTTTTCACGGGATACTGCCTTTTTGCCGTAGTCGCCGTAAATGGTATTTGCAAGGGAGCCGAAGGAGAAGTTTGTTACGTTCTTCTTGTTATAGCTCTTGATGAGCTTGCCGAATGCCCTGTCGTAGGAAGCGGGGGTAAAGAGGGAAAGGGACTTGTAATACTTGTTCTCAATTCCGTGGGCAAGGTCGAACACGGGTATCTGGGCATATGCGTTTGACACTCTGATAGATGTGTTGGTCATATTCCAGTAGCCATTTCCTGTTTTGAACTGCTGATTGTCCACAACCGGGAAGAGGGCGATATTATTTGCGGAAGCATATTCGCTCAGAGCATTGTACTTGCTCTTGCCGCCCAGCTTTGAGGAGGGATTGAAGGAATCTGCTATCTTCTCGCCGATATTGTCGTCGTTGTAGTTGTTGTAAGCTACGACCATATCGTCAACGCCCATACCGTTCAGGCACTCAAGAATATACTTGGTGGTGGCAAATGTGGTAACGGGTTCCTTTACGGTTACGGGGAGACCTGCGATGGACTCCTTTTTCAGAGTAGCGCCGTAGATGTCCAGGTAAAGGGAGTTTTTATCGGTAAGGTCCTTATCCTCGACCCCCTTTTCATTTACAAGGTAATCTCTGAAGCAGGCTGCTACATCGGTGTAATCCACCTCGCTCTTGTCATCCTTTGACACGGGATAGTAGCGAAGCTCTATCTCGGGAACCAGTATTCCCCGCTTCTCGAAAACCTTGAGGGGACTGGACTCGCCGCCCATCAGGTATTCGTCCTGAGTTCTCAGCTCAAAATCGAAGTAGGTTGAATTGTAGTCGGTATTGTTCTGATTGGCAACATAGCTGTTGATGCTTGCGCAGGTGTCGCCCTTATCGGCTACTACCATCATTGCGCTGTTTCCTTTAACAATGCCGTACATAGGGAAGCTTACGTTCTGAATGGTTGCCTGCTTCTGGGTCTTGACGGCGGTTATGTCTCTTCCGTACACCTTGCCGGTATAGGTCTTGAGACCTGTTTTGCCGTTATTGAAATTGATTATTGCGCCGCTGCCGTCGGGTACTACGAAATATCCCTCTTCATCAAGGCCTGCTGCGCCGAAGGTTGTCATAAAGGCAAGGTCGCTTGTAAGCTTTCCGCTGACGGTGGAAGGATTTTCCTCGACTATGGCGGAGGTGTCCACGTACAGCTTCATATAGTCCTTTTCAAGGGATATGGTTACGGGAACTGTTATTCCGGGATCGGAGAAGGTATAGGTTATCTCGATGTTCTTGCCGGATTTTTTCATTTTTGTCTTGCCCTTGCCCTTGCTGTTGAGGATCGTCGTTGCACGGTCGGCAGGGGAAGCGTAGGTCAGGGTCATTCCCGAAGCAAGCTCGTCCTTCTGACCCTTCTTTGCGTTGGAGGTCTGGAGATCAACGGGGTTTGACCACCATTTTTCTCCTGTTTTGAGATCCTCCAGCATTATTGTATTCTCTTTCGTATTCATATAGAGCTTCATATTTTCATTGGAGTCAACTTCCTCCATAAGCTCAAATGCTTCTTCCTCTGTTCGGGGAGTTTTTTCTTCCTTGTCCTCCTTGTCGGAAGCCTCTTCCTCAGAAGCGGCTGCCTCCTCCTCGGGGGCGTCCTCGCAGAATACGCTTGCAGCTCCCGTTGTCAGGAGCATTGAAAAGCACAGAAGAAACGCAAGAGATTTTTTAAGCTTTGAATGCATTGTTTTCACCACTTTTCCTTATGAATTTTATACTCTCAATCTGTAGGAAAGCTCAGTATAGATGGTAAAGAGGAAGATAAGTACCTGCTGGAAAAGTGTAAGAAGAAGAACCAGCAGGAAAATTACCAGCACCATTGCCACCAGCGTGAGCAGGATAAGCGCTATGGTCTTTCCGAACGAGAACTGATGAACGGCTTTCATTGCCGAAATAAACAAGACTACCGTCCACGCCGTTCCGATTATCTCAAAGCACTGTATGAAAATATACTCGTCTCTGATGAGAAAATGGGAAAGAACCGTTCCTATCAGATAGCCTGCTATGTAGGGTATCAGCGAATATGCCGTGACTATGAAGATATTTTTCATAGAGCCTTCGCCGTCGAACAGGGTACACATTGCCCAGTTGCAGACTACATAAAGCAGGAATATTCCGAAGCTCTGGAATATATAAGGAACAATGTTGAAAATTTTGTCGTAATCCGAATAATACTGAAATCCGTACAGTCTGCTGTATGCAAGAGACTGTATAAAGAGCAGGCAGACAATGCCGATGGCTATATTCATAGAGCCTGCTTTTTTCCATCTCAGATCCTCGAAGCCCTCAAAGGGGTGCATAACTACGTGTCTGACAAACTGTCCCTGGGTAAGATCCAACATACTTTACGCACCTCTCCTTCTCTGCCAGGGGAATGTAATTATTCCCTTCCGGTTAAGCTTTTTGAGAACAGTCCAAGCCACTATCACCACAAGGATTATGATAATTGCGGGTGTGAAATATTTCTCGAGAAGCTGACCTCTGTAGCCCTCATATGCTTTGTTGTAGCGGTTTCGGCTGATGGAGATCTTGAAATACTTCATTGCCTCCTTGTACTCTTCCTTATTGAGAAGAGCGTTGCCTATACCGATGTATGCGCGGCGATAGTTTCCGTCATACTTGATAACGTTTCTCCAAGGCTCCTCGGATTCCTCATAATAGCCTGAGTTATATAGGTTTGTCGCCTCGGTAACTATCTCGCCGAAGGCTGTGCGTCTGAATACTGTGATGCTGTTTTTTCTGGAATCGAGAACATAGAGCATATTGTCATAGCTCTCGATAGCCGTTGCACTTCGGAAGGTTCCAAGCTGCTCGCCTGTGCCGCCCATAACGAACATCAGGTTTGCAAGCTTATCGTACTGGAATATTCTGCCGTGGGCAAAATCCAGGATATTCAGCTCACCGTTGGGTCCGATGTCGATATCGGTGAGGGTGGACTGCTTGGTATAGATGGAGTAGTATGCGGGGGAAATATCACCGAAGGTTACCTCGTTTGCGGTGATCGAAGCAAGAATATTGGTGCCTCTGGGGTTCAGCTTCTTAACGGTATCCGTTCTTACTTCGGTGGACTCGGTAACGGTGTAGATAAATCCGTCATCGTCGATATCGAAGTTTGAAAAGCCGATAGGAGTCGTCTTTGTGGAACGTGCTCTCTGCTCTTCGGTAGCGATGGTGTTCCAGAAAGCGTTCATAATGATCTCGGAGGTCGCCTCAACTCGGTTTGCGCCGTAGAAGCCCAGGAAATCGCCGTGGATATCATACATTACTGCGCCCTTGGTAACGGATTTTACAACTACATAAACATTTCCTGCCTTATCCACAGCCACCTTTCGGGGATTGTAGGTAAGGTCCTGGGAATAGACCTCGGAGGTGGGCTTCTCAAAGATGTAGTCCACATTTCCGTTGATGTCGGTCTTTAACACACGGCTGTTTTCGGTATCGCAGACGTAAATGAAGCCTGTGTACTTATCCACGAAAACGCCCTCCGGCTTTTTCAGGGTAAGCTCCTCGCCGTTGTAGGTAAATTTGTCAAAATACTTTACCATATTGAATTCAAGGTCTGTCACGATTATTCTGTCGTTGCCCTTGTCGGCTATGAACATATATTTTCCGGGTTTCTTTTCGGAATTTTCCTTGAAGAGAAAGCCTGTGTCCTCCACAAGATAAAGGTCGGCAGGCTCTTTAAGACCCATTTTATCCTTCCAGTCCGCTTTGCTTGCTTCAAAGCCATCCATAGAGGATACATAGTCTGTAAGACCCTTTATGGACTGTCCGTCCACAAATTTCTCTGCGGTATATCCGACCTGTGAAGCGACTGCGTCGCCCCATCTGTCATAGCTGTAAGGGTCGTAGCTTTCCATAGCGGTCACATTTGCCGCAAGTGTTGACGCGAGTATTACGCCTGCGCCTGCTGCGGCGATCAGCTTTTTCAAGCTTTTCATATCATCACCCTTTTCTTTAAGTTGTGGCAGTATGAACTTAGTCCTTCATACCTGCGTGAGCCATTGTTTCCATAACGTTTCTCTGTGCCAGAACGAATACCAGCAGGGGAGGGATCATCAGTACGACTGCGGAAGCCGCTATTGCGCCCTGACGAGCGATACCCGCTGCGGCGATCTGCTGAACTACGACAGGGATAGTCTTGAGTGCCTCGTCGTATACAAGACCGCCTCCCGCCTGGTTCCAGGAGGTCTGGAACTCAAAGATGATGATGGTCATAAGAGCAGGCTTACAGTTAGGCATTACTATGCCCCAGCATATACGCATAAGTCCTGCGCCGTCAACCTTGGCTGCCTCGATCATTGCGTCGGGTATGGTCGTCATACTCTGACGCATAAGGTAGAGACCCATTGACGTTGCGATTATGGGCAGGATAAGCGCGGAATAGGTGTTGATCATACCCAGAGTTGCCATTACCATATACTGCATAATGTACAGTACGGTGGAGTTGAACAGCAGGGCTACGACAACAATTTCATTGAGAAGCGCATTTCCGGGAAATCTGCACTTGGAAAGCACAAATGCCGCGGTGGACGCAAACAGCACGTGGAAAACGGTAGCTACTACTGTTACCATTATACTGTTGAACACGTTTCTTGAGAAGGGTACCCAGGAGTTGTTCGCGATCTTGAACAGATCCTGGAAGTTATTAAGGGTGGGGTCCATCGCATAGAGCTTAGGAGGCATAAGGAATACTTCCTGTACGGGCTTGATGGAGTTTACGACTGCCAGATAAATGGGGAATATCATAAACAGACCCATAAATGTAAGGAGAAGGAAAATTCCGATATCGTTTTTCCACGACTTGCCTACGCGCTTGTTTGAGCCCTTGGACTTGAGCATTTTCTTATGCTCTTTTTCACGGCGCTTTCTCAGCGCTTCAAGGGCGGCGGCATTTTCCTCCGCCTGCAAAGCGGCAAGCTCTGATGGCTTCAGATTTTTTTTGTTTTTCTTCAACTTTAGCTCACCCCTTTACTCAGTCTACATATTTGCCGAGCAGCTTGCCAACGAGCTTATTGCAGACAAGCATTACAACGAACAAAACAAAACATACGGCAGAGGAATATCCCATTTCGTATCTTACCCAGCCGTAGTCAAAGGCGTGAGTCATAATAGTATGTACCTTATAGTCTGTGGAGGGGAAGCCTGCCAGCATACGTCCCACGATATCAACGGTAAATGCGGATACGATCTGCATTACTGCTGCGAACATAAGAGAGGGACCCATTGAAGGAATGGTGATGTAGATAAGCTCCTGCCAGCGGTTCTTGATACCCTCGATGGCGCCTGCCTCATACATGGACTTGTCGATGCCCTGGAAGCCGGCACGCATTGCAAGGAAGCCTGCACCCATAGATACCCACAGCTGAACTACGATAACGCAGGGAAGAACGTAGTTGCCGTCTGTGAGCCACTGGATAGCACTGGAGGTAATTCCAAGCTCCATAAGGAAAGCGTTAAGATATCCGTACTGGTCGCCCGAGAAAATGAGCTGCCATACGAAGTAGATATTTCCCGCCATTGAAGGTGCGTAAAATACCAGCGTGAAAAGAGTCTTCAGTGTAGGGTGAAGCTCGTTAATGAGCCACGCAAGCAGGAAGCTCATCGCATAGCTGAGGGGACCTGTGAATATTGCGAAGATAAGCGTTGTTCTGATGGACTGAATGAAAACATCGTCCTCAAGGAACATTGTGTAGAAGTTCTGAAAACCTACCCACTTGGGGAGACTTGCCATATTGAAGTCGGTGAAGCCCATAGGCAGCGACATTACAACAGGTACGACGGTAAATACAAGGAAAAGGAGCATAAAGGGCGCAAGCATTATGTAGCACATATAGTTGCGCTTCATCTCGTGCAGAGTGTAGTCCCATTTTTCCTTTCTTGACATTTTTCTCTCCGAAGGGAGCAGAATTTCTTTTTTAACGGTATTTTCAGCCAAAGTAATTGCCCTCCTTCATTTTAGTCGTCAAGACCGAGATTTTTGCGCTTACGTGTGATCTCGGCGTTGATGTCCTTGTTGTACCAGCGCAGGGTCTCGCGGGCGTTGTCGTTGTCGTTAACAACTGCACGGAATGCGTTCATAATGCTTCGGGTAACAACGTAGGACGAGGGAATGATAGGTATCTCGTCAAGCTCTGCAAGCTGAGCGTTGATCTTGGCAAGATCGGACTTTGCCCAGTTGAGCTTCTGGAGAGCCTCAACGTTTGCGGACTCAAATCTTCCAAGAGGACCCATTACGCCCTCAACGTTCTGACCGTATTCAACCATCGTATCGGTGGAGGTGAACCAGTCGATGTACTTCCAAGCGCCTTCAACGTTCTTGCAGTCCTTGAGAACGATAAAGCCTGAGCCTGCGGAGTTTGCGGCGTGGGAAACGGTGCCGTCCTCACGTCTTGTTCCGGGAACGGGGCAGAAATCCCAGGCGCCCTTGATCTCGGGTGCAGCTACATTCAGCTGATTGTAGAAGCTGCAGTAGTTCTGGATAACGATGGGAGCCTCACCTGTTCTGAAACGTGTGAACGCGTCGTACTGCTGGTCAAAGTTATAAGTGGTATAGAACCTTGTCCACATATCGAATGCGTCAACGGCTGCAACGGTATCGAAATTGGTAGCTGTCTGGTCGGGAGTATAGTAGTTAAGACCCGACTGGAGCATAAGCATTGCAAATGTATGTCCGACCTCGGTGGAGGGCGCAACGGCAGTACCGTTTACGTTGCCGGGAAGGATAAGACCGGGCTGCATATACTTACGCTGGAGAGCGGGGAGCATATCAATAAGATCATCCCATGTCTCGGGAGGATTTTCGATGCCAAGCTCTGAAAGGGTATCCTTTCTGTAGAACATCATTGGGAAAGTACGCTGAATGGGGATACCGTAAGTTTTTCCGTCATACTGATAATGAACCAAAGCGGTATCCTGGAAGCGGCTTGCTACCTCGTCAAAGCCCTCCATTTCGTCCAGAGGGACAAGCAGGTCTCTGATAGCAAGGTTAACGGGGAATTCACCGCCGACGAACATTGCAACATCGGGACCTTTTCCTGCAAGAACAGCCTCCATAATAGTACCCTGAACCAGGTTGATGGAAACGTCAACACCTGTTTCGGGAGTAAATTCGGACTCGGTGAGCTGCTTTACAACAGTTGTCTGGTCACGTCCAAGACCGCACCATACAACGATAGACTCGGAGGTGGAGTCGGAAAGAACAGTGTAATCCTCGAAGAATGAGCCTACAAATCCCTTTATTCCAAAAGCCAGAGATTTGAAGAAATTCTCCTTGACGCTTGTGAATTTATTCTCTTTTCCGTTGGAGTCATACTTGGGGATAAGCTCGATGAAGTCTATCTCAAGGGGCTGATCCCTGTACTCTCTCATCCAGGAGGAAACAGATGTGATGTTATCCTTGATAGAGGAGTTTGAAATGTATGTGGGAATCTTGTTGGGCTTTTCGATGCAGCGGTCAAAAACGTCCGCAAGTCTTGCAAGAGCGGTAGCCTCGGAGCCTGTCTGCTGAGAAAGGGTCTCAATGGTTGTCTGCTCTTCCTTGAGCTTTTCGGAAAGCTCGGCACATACTGCAAGAAGCTCGGGAATTTCCTTATGTACATAATAATCCGTATACTTATCGGGGTTGGGACCCGTGATCATAAGTATCTTCATATAGTACTGATTTGCTTCGTAAACAATATCATCGAGACGGCGCATAGAGTCGCCTATCTCGCCGGGAATAGCCTCAAGAGTAATGGTATGCTTGCCTGCTGTGAGGTAAACATAAGCGTCCTCGCCTGCGCTGTCGGTAGGCGAAACCATTATCCAGTCGGTATCATAGGGGAACTTTACCTGCTCAAAAGGCTCAGAGGGAACTTCACCGTCAATGTAAATGCGGCGGTTGGAGTACAGACCTCTCATAACGTCCTGTCTGCCCTTGATGCCGATCTTGTAATATCCATCGGCAGGCACGTCCATCTCCCAGGTCACCTTCTGACCGGCAGTATCCCAGGTGCCGTCGCCTACGGTGTTGTAGCGCTCCTTGACGGGGTGGGACTGATTGCCGGTGTGGTCCTCGGTGAGATATGTACCTCTGTCATAAGTGGGGAAAATTGTCTGAGAATTGGTATAAAGATAATTCTCACCCTGGAGACGGATAGCCTCTGCGCCTGCATTTGCTCTCAGCTCGTCATCGGAGGGAGCAGTGTATGCGGGAGCAGGCTCATACTGATACAGCTTAATGTATTCGATAGCTACAGAAGCTTTTTCGGAATTAAGAGTAATGGTATGCTCGCCCTCGTCAAAATAGAAATAAAGAGGCTCGTTGAACAGACCGTCAGCGTCATTGAACGGAGTTGTTATCCACATAGGAGTCTCGATCTGAGGGGGGCGGGTCTCGTTATCACGCTCATTAGGTGTGATAGCGTAAGCGGACTTCCAGGTTCTGGGGAAACTAATTCGGGTTGCAGTGTCAAAGGGGCTTTCGCCGTCGATAAGAACGGACATCTCGGAGGTCGTATTTCCGCCTGTTATGGGATAGTAGCATACCTCCACATTATATGCTCCCGCTTTTTCAACATTTACGCTGAATTCAAGGGAGCCGTCCTCATTTGACCAGATAATTACGTCGTCTTTGCCCTCGTAGCTGCCGATCTCGACCTGGGCGCCGTCAGAGCAGGAGACATATTCGAGAGGTATCTCATCTCTGGGTCTGGTCTTGTCGGAATGCTCGTTGAAATACTCGCTGTAGGTCGTCTGCTTCTCGTATGAGATAACGGGATTTTCATAGGCTTCCGAAGCTTCCGTAAGCACTTTGTTATCGGCAAAAACCGTTGCCGGGAACGCAGTTGCGCAGATCATCAGAGCCATAAGACCGGACAGCAGCCTTTTTAGACTTGATTTCCTTGACAAAAGATTGACCACCTTTCGTATAGAATAGGGACTCTTGATATTTTTATCATATCATCACCGAGAGCTATGGACCGTTATGTAAACAACTTCCAACGGACTTGTTATTTTACCCAAAGTGACAGCTTTATGGTAATTTTACAAAAATTATCAGTGAGAACAATGAAAAACTATGGACCCGTATAATAATTATAACAATTTCACTAACTGTTGTCAAGACAGTATGCAGATTTTTGTATATAATTTGCCTGCGCATTTTTAGGCATTTCGTACAATTAAACGATTAAGTTATTGGCGAAATTTACTTTTAGTATATTTTTTTGCTCATATATGTGTATGAAAAATTATTCAAACTGTATAAAAAAAGTTTCCCCTGTCCGTTAAGCAGCGGATTTATTTGACTTGTAACGCCAAAGGCCCCTCCTTGAAATGGCACTTTCTTGGGTGGCGTTTACTTTTGTGTTTTTGACTATACTTTTTATACTTCATATTTCCTCTTTGTCAATACACTTTAACAAAATCTCGCATAACAAAAACCGCCATCCGATTTCTCGGATGGCGGCTGAACTTGTTTAGCTTACGCCGAAGTTCGGTTTATCTCGTTAAGAGATTAGCCTCTCTTCTTAGCTACTACAGCAGCTGCAGCAAGAGCTACAGGGATAACTGCGAGAGCTACAGGAGCGTTGCCGGTTGCAGGAGAGGGAGCTGTCTCAACAGGAGCAGCCTCAGTAACCTCAGGCTCTTCAACAACCTCAGGATCTTCAACGATCTCAGGATCTTCAACGGGCTCTTCGTCGTCGATTACTTCGCCTTCGCCGTCGAGACCTTCACCAACGTCGATGTCCTCATCCTCTTCGTCAGAAACTACTACAGAGAGGCTATCCCAGTACCAGTCAACGGGTGTGTAGAGGAGCATAGATGTGAGGAATGTCTTAGCGTCAGTGATCTTGCCCTCGTCAGTGATATCGAACCAGTCAAAGGAGAGGGTGTTGTTGCCCCAGTTGAAGGTATCGGTATCGGAGAGCTGCATTGTAAGGTGGCTGTTAACTACAACTGCGCCGGTGAAGAGGTTGATACCCCAAGCGGAGCTGTAAGAACCGTACATATCGAATTCGTCAGAATCGAATGCAGAATAGCCGTTCTTTGTAACAACAGGATCCTGATAGAGGTGCTGGCTGAATGTAGGATTGTACCAGTCATAATCAGAAGTCTTGTAGCTGTAGCCCTGATCAATATTTACCCACTGGTTGAGGAGGTGAGATCTCTCAGTAGCAACGTAGCCGTTGTAAGAAGTGAATGTGAATACAACGTTGTCGTGGTTAGCGATAGCGTCGTTGAGAACTGCTACAGGCTTGGTGTAGTAGTTGCCGCCAGCCTTGCGTGAAGAGAGAGCGTCGATTACATTGTTCTCAGCATTGCCGGTCTTCTTAACGTAGTTAGAGGTTGTAGAGGGCTTGAGAGTGGTCTTGAAGGGCCATACAGCTTCTTCAGAAGCACCTGCTGTGAAAGCGCCAACTGCAATTGTTGTAGGCTCAGAAATGAGAGTAGTGTTGGACTTAACCATGCTGTTCTTAGTCTTGTTGATGTCGAAGAAACCGCCTGCAAATACTTCAGCAGACATTGTAACTTCGCCGTAGAGGCAAGTCTTATCAATCTCATCAAAGAACTCGTGACCTACGCCATGAGCCTGGTTGAGAGAGAGGTCTGAATTCCAACCCCAACCGTTAGCCTTGTTAAGAGTTACAACGTTAGGAAGCATATAAGTCATCTTAGCAACTGCATCTCTTACGCCGTAGTTGTTCTTCTTAACATCAGCGAGCTTGTAGCCGATAGCATCGGTTGCCTCCTCTGTGGAGTAACCGAGAGCGAGGAGATCATACTTGGAAAGATCGAACTTATCCTTAGTAGAATCGCCGGGGATTGCGATAGGCATGTCAAAGGTCTTCTTGTTAGTGTCGATAGAAGAACTGCAGAGGCTTGGTGTGTACCAAGAACCATCGGTAGCGTTTGCATTACCGGTAGCCTTGAATGTCTGGTACTTCTCCTCTACGTCGAGAACATTGTCCTTGTAAGGACGAGCAGTGAACTCGAACTCGCTCATGCCTGCAACACCGGTAGCTGCATCGCCGATAACAACGCTGCTGGAGTTGTAGATTTTGCCGCCTGTTACGTACTTGTTGTTAGCGCCGAAAGTGATCTTACGATCCTTGATGGAATCAGCGCTGATGAGGGAACCTTCGTAGTTAGCTACAACAGTTACCTTAGCGGAAGTTTTGTTAGCGTCTCTTACGTAAGTCTTGAGGTCATAGGTGAGAGAAATTGCATCCTGGTCAGCGGATACAACAGTAGCCATTGCAGATACGGCCATTGCGCCAGCCATTACGCCGGCAATTGACTTTTTCATGTTCATGAAAAATTCCTCCTTGTTTTGTTTTGGTTTTCTTTATTTATTTCCAAATATGTATGGAAATCAAATATAGTGTGATACCGTGCTTCTGCTCACGCTGTATCACGATATTATTGTACCACCTGCGGGCAGATATGTCAATGTACATAAACGACAAATTTAAATGACTCTTTTTATCCTTTATGCACACTTTTTGCCCAAAAACCTCGTTTTCGGAAGACTTTTGGCGTTCCGTCCATTCGTAGTCTTTGTGGTATGCTATAACTATACAGCATTTTGAATTTAATTTCAATTGATTTTATGCACAAATTTTCACTTGATTTTCGCGTGCTTTTTGTAAATCAGTCATTTATCAGAAATTAAGATACCCGTAATCCAGCGCGTTCATCATAATCTGATATCTGAGTGCGTCCTTCTTTTCGGGCTTCGCAAGATACTGGACCATCTGTTCGCAGAGCACCATAAGATTTGAAGCCCTGCCCTCTATTTTGAAGTTCTCGAAGCCCATCTGTGCATATTTTCCGAAAACGTCGTCGGGAGCCATCTCAAGCTTTGTGGGCGTTCCCTCAAAGGGGTCGAAGGTCCTGTATTTACATTCCCATTCGGTTATTCCCGAAGCTCTGAACTCCTGCGGAGTCATTTTCCTAATCTCGTTTATCCTTATCTGAACATCGCCAATATATTTGTAATGCTCCGCTCTTCTCGGACAGTTGGGAACACAGTGAGCGTTAATGAGCAGTTCGCAGCGCTTTCTCTCTTCGGGAGTAAGCTTTTCAAGGGTCTCAAAATCATTGTTGAAATTGTAGTCAAGGACAACAAGGCTGTAGGGCTTTGCAAGCTCCGCCTTCACCTCCTCAATGCTGCGTATGCATTTGCAGGTGGAGGAAGTTATCTTCATATTCGGGTGGGTCTTTCTGATGTATTCCTCCAGAATGGGCGAATACACTATAACCTCGTTCATACCGTTGTCCGCCATATTAAGAAGCTCGTTGCAGTCCTTGTCCTCAAGATCCGCCTCGGTGATCGAGGGGTTTGTGAATGTAAATCTGTAGGGTATGCCTCTTGAATTATACCCGTCAAGTATCGCCTTTTCCCTGTCGGGATAATAGGGACCGAGTATCATTCTTCCGCCGTTCCATTTCACCGCGGGGCTGCCGAAAAACGAAGCTATCTTAAAATCTCTGAAATATTCGGGCTTTTCTCTCAGCATATCCGCAAGCGTAATATTAAGGCTCACCGATTTGGTGGATTCCGCAATATGAAATTTTATCATTATATTTTTCCTTTCATCAGATATTAAAAAGCCTCTCGGCATTTTCCGCCGTAATTTCCGCCATTTCCTCGGGAGACAGCCCCTTCACAGCCGCCATAGCCGCAATGGTATCGGGGAGATATCCGCTGAAATTCCGCTTTCCCCTGTTAGGCTCGGGAGCCATATAGGGACAGTCGGTCTCGGCAAGGAGCCTGTCACACGGAATGACCTCAAGGGCTTTCAGAGCCTTTTTGGCATTTTTAAACGTGACCACTCCCGTAAAGCCCACGAACATACCCATTTCCACTATCTCCCGAGCTATCTCGGCAGATCCCGAAAAGCAGTGCATAACGCCCCTCGGACGATATTTTCGCAGGATATCCATAGTGTCTTCCCAAGCGTCACGGGAATGGATAATCACGGGCATATGAAGCTCTGCCGCAAGTTTGAGCTGCTCCTCGAAAGCCCGTTTCTGAACTTCTCTGCTGTGATTTTCATAATGGTAATCAAGCCCAATCTCACCCACAGCCACAGCCTTTTCCCTGCCGCATAGCTGCCGTATCTCGTCAATGTGACCTATCTCGTCCGCCGAGTCGGGGTGAAGCCCCACAGCAGCATATATCCCGGGGTATTTTTCCGCAAGGGCAAGGGAAGAATAAGAGCTTTTCACCGAGCAGCCCACATTTATGAGTTTGCATATATCCCCCGAAAACAAGCCGTCAAGCAGCTCGTATCGGTCATTATCAAATGCGCTGTCATCGTAATGAGCGTGAGAGTCGATTATCCTCATTTTCCCGCTCCTTTCTTACGGACAGAAAAGCCGAAATCCCCAAGCTTGCGCCCCAGAGCAAAATATTCCCCGTGAGCATAAGCCATAAGCCCCGCCTGCTGGAGATTTATCTTGCCCTTGCTGTCAATATACCTCTCGTCCGCCGTCACACCCGTAATGTCCGCAATGAACATAGTGTGGCTCCCAAGCTCCTCATAGCTTCTCACTTTGCACTCAAGAGCCAAGGGAGACGCAAGTATAACGGGACAGGAAACAGTCTCCCCCCGAACAGTCTCAAAGCCGCATTTGGCGAATTTGTCTAATTTGCTACCGCTTTTCATTCCGCAGAAGTCAACCTCTTTCGCCATTTTGGAGGTGGTGAGATTTATGACAAACTCCCTCGTCTCCATAATTATTCCGTGGGAATACCTCTCGGGACGTATAGACACATATGCCATAGGCGGACGTGTATTCACAATGCCCGTCCAGGCGGCGGTGAGAACATTCCTCTTCCCGTCCTCGCTGCCGCAGGTCACAAGAGCCGCAGGAACGGGAGCAACAAGTGCCCCGCCATTGAAGAACTTCCTGCCCATATTATTCCTTTTCCACCATCAGCTTATGCATATCGGAAATAAGCTTTGCAATGTCGCTGTCACTATATTTTGCGCCGCTCCATATCTCATGAGCCACCACAGCCTGCCAAACAAGCATAGCCATACCGCCGCAGGTCTTTATGCCATAATTTTCGGCAGTCTGCATAAGCTTTGTCCGCTCGGGATTGTATATAACGTCAAAAACAAAGCCGCAGTTCTTGATAACTTCCTCGGAAACGGGACAGTTCTCCACCTTGGGGAACATTCCCACAGGAGAAGCGTTTATGAGCAGGTCGAATTTTCCGCTTATCTCATTCGGGTGGACCACCTTTATATCATCGGAGAAACCGTTAGCTCTCGCATATTCCTTAACAGGCTCCACAGTGTCCTCAAAGCCCTCGGGAACGGAAACAGTAAGCTCAGCCCCGTGCCGCACAGCCTCAATAGCGATCATTCTGCCCACGCCGCCGCAGCCGCACTGCAGCACCTTTCCGTCAAGTCTTGCCCCGGCTGCCTCAAGGGAGCGCAGGAAACCGTCGCAGTCGGTGTTGTAGCCGATGTATTTTCCGTCTTTTTTCACAACGCAGTTAACGGAATTGTATCTCTTAGCCGAGTCCGCAAGCTCGTCAATGTACTTGATTATCTCAACCTTGTGGGGAATGGTGATGTTAAATCCGTCAAGAGCCAGAACATCGGAAATTTTGCCCTCAAGCTCCTCGGGGGAATATTCCTTTAATTTGTAATCAAAATCGGAAACGCCCTCAAGCTCAAAAAGTCTCTGATGAATTGGAGGAGACATAGTGTGTTTAAGAGGAAATCCCAACAGACCGTAATGCTTCATATTTTTTCGATCCTTTCATTCAGCGAAATACTATATATAATAGTATAGCTGTATATTTTTACTATATATGGTATTTATCCGACAGTTTTCGCCAGGCTCTCAGCGTCCTGCACATTGTAGATATCAACGCCCTTGAGAGTTTTCTTCACCAGACCCGCCAGCACCTTGTTGGGACCGCACTCAATAAATGTGTCATATCCCATTTCGCTTAAAGCTGCAAGCTCGTCCGTAAATCTTACGGGAGAAACGATGTGCTTTGCAAGTCTGCCCGGCATATCGGAAATATCCTCAAGCACCCCGCCCGTAATGTTGGAGAACATCTTTATCTTAGGCTCGGAAAATACGATTTTCTCCGCTGCAGGCTTGAACTCGTCAGCCGCACTCTGCATAAGCTTGGAGTGGAATGCACTAGCCACATTCAGCTTAACAGCCCTTGCGCCCATAGCCGCCAGAGTATCAGCCGCCGCCTTTGCAGCCTCCTCCTCGCCTGCAATTACCGTCTGAACGGAGGAATTGTAGTTTACGGGAAGAACATAGCCCTCAGTCTCGGAGCATACCTTTTCAATTTCCTCCACGCTCTTGCCGATAATGGCGTACATAGCACCCTTGTTTGCTTCGGCAGCCTTCTGCATAGCCTCGCTCCTTGCCTTGATGAGCCTGAAGCCGTCGGCACGCGAGACCATTCCCGTGTAAACCATAGCCGCATACTCGCCCAGAGAATGACCCGCTGCCGCAGAAGCGGTAATCCCGTTTATTTTAAGAGCCTCGGCAGCGCAAAGGGACACCGCCATAATAGCAGGCTGAGAAACCACCGTTTTACCCAGCTCCTCCTCGGGCGCATTTGCGCACTTGTCAAAAAGGTCGAAGCCTAAAATTTCGCTTGCCTCGTCAAAAATCTCTTTAAGCTGGGGATATTTCTCCACCAGAGAAACTCCCATTCCCGCATACTGAGAACCCTGTCCCGAAAATAAAAATACTGTTTTTTCCGCTGTCATCTGCAAAACCTCCGAAAAATTTTAATGATATCACAATAAGTATTATTATAATATAATTTTACACTTTGTATAGAAATTGCCGATAATAACAAATTTCGAGTCAATTCTTTGTATCACTTGAACATTCATCAGTAAATTTTTTCAAAATTACCAAAATATCAGTTGACAAGAGCCGTTAAAATATATTACAATATATAATGTATTGTACTGTGTGTGGGGGCAATTCCGCCACACTAATTATAATAACACATTTTCTCGTAAATTACAATAGTATAACGCCCGGAAAATCAAACTTTCCCGATTTTACGGACGAATGACCCGAAAGGATTGATAAAAGTCAGATGAGCGGAATAAATATTGTGTCAACAGGCGGCTACGCTCCCCTGCTTGCAGTAACAAATGACGATATGGCGAAGATCGTGGAGACCAATGACGAGTGGATCAGAACACGAACAGGCATCAGCCAGAGAAGAATGTCCAACTGCGAGCCAACCTGGTATATGGGAGCAATGGCTTCAAAGCAGGCGATAGAGAGAGCAGGGATAGACCCAAAGGATATCGGTCTTATAATCTCCTCCACCATCACCAACGATTTTGTGACCCCCTCCGCCTCCTGCCTTATCCAGCGTGAGATCGGCGCGGTAAATGCGGCGGCATTTGATCTGGGAGCTGCCTGCTCGGGCTTTGTGTATGCGGTAGATACCGCCTGCCGCTTCCTTGCAACGGACGATAACCTTAAATATGTGCTTGTGTCCGCCAACGAGAACCTTTCCTATATAACAAACTTTGCCGACCGTTCCTCCTGCGTGCTTTTCGGAGACGGAGCGGCAGCTGTGATACTCGAAAGATCGGACAAGCTTTTCACAAGCTGGCTTGGAGCTGACGGAACGGGAGCAAAGTTCCTCTATGCCAAGAACCAGTATCCCCACAGTCCCTTCACCACCGATGAGCATTTCACCGTTGACGACGAGACCGACCCTGCCGTTGACCACAGACTTCTTATACAGGACGGCAAGGAAGTGTACAAGTTTGCCACAAAGGCACTCCCCACCGCCGCAAAGAACGCAGCGGACAAGATAAGCCTTGACGTATCGGATATCGACCTTTTCATTCCCCACCAGGCAAATATCAGAATTATCGAGACCGCCGCAAAAAATCTGGGCGTTTCAATGGATAAATTCTTTACTAATATTGATATGCACGGCAACACCTCCAGCGCCTCCATTCCCATCGCCCTCAATGAAGCCGTTGAAAAGGGCGTGCTGAAGCGCGGAATGAAGGTATGTCTCGTAGGCTTCGGCGCAGGACTGACACTCGGCTCGGTAATAATCGAGTATTGATAAAGGAAAGCGTATGAACGGCATATACTACACTCGATTTGCGGACGTTGTAGACGAACCTGCAATGAACGATTCGGGATCTCTCCTCCCCATAATTCTTGTTATTGGAGTTATAACCGCCGCAGTTTTGCTGATACGGCATTTTAAAGGAAAGAAGAAATAAACTCAGAAAGGAACCTCGCATATGAAAAACAGAGTGACCGAGCTTCTCGGAATTGAAAAGCCCATAATCCAGGGCGGTATGGCTTGGATAGCAGAAAGCAAGCTTGCCTCCGCAGTATCGAACGCAGGCGGCGCAGGCATAATCGCAGGCGGAAGTGCGCCCATTGACTACCTCAGAAGCGAGATAAGAAAGTGCAAGGAGCTTACAGACAAGCCCTTCGGCGTGAACATTATGCTTATGTCCCCCAACGCAGAGGAGCTTGCAAAGCTTGTAATTGAGGAGGGCGTATCCTTCGTCACCACAGGCGCAGGAAACCCCGGACAGTACATCGCAGCCTGGAAAGAAGCAGGCATCAAGGTAATCCCCGTAGTACCCTCCGTAGCCCTTGCAAAAAGACTTGAGCGCATCGGCGCAGACGCAGTTATCGCAGAAGGCACCGAGTCCGGCGGACATATCGGTCAGAACACCACAATGTGTCTTGTTCCCCAGGTGGTTGACGCTGTGAGCGTACCCGTAATCGCCGCAGGCGGAATTGCAGACGGAAGAGGAATAGCAGCCTCCTTTATGCTGGGCGCAGAGGGAGTTCAGATAGGCACACGCTTCCTTGCCTCCGAGGAGTGTCAGATACACGAGAACTACAAGAACGCCGTTATCAAGGCAAAGGACACCGACAACGCCATCACAGGCTTCTATTCGGGAAGTCCCTGCCGCTGCATAAAGAGCAAGTACACAAAGCAGCTCCAGGATATGGAAAAGAGAGCCGCTCCCCCCGAGGATTTTGAGGCACTCACCGTAGGCTCCCTCAGAAAAGCAGTAGTTGACGGCAACACCGACGAAGGCTCAATGCTCTGCGGACTCATCGCAGGAATGATAAACGAGGTAAAGCCCGTAAAGCAGATAATGGACGAGCTTTCCGAGCAGGCAGGCAAGCTGCTTGGCGTAGATTTCTGATTGACATACCCATTTTCTGTCAATAAATAAAATATTATCTCTATCATAATAAACCAAATATCCGGAGGAATGAAAAAATGGCAAAAACAGCTATAATCACAGGCTCGTCACGAGGAATAGGCGCCGCCATTGCTCTGAGACTGGCAAAAGACGGAATGAACATCGCATTCAACGACCTGAATATGACAATGTTTGAAAACAACGACATCGTAGACAAGGTAAGGGCAATGGGAGTAGAAGCGGAAATATTCTGCGCAGACGTATCAAAGCACGACCAGTGCGAAGCAATGGTAAAGGCAGTCAAGGAGCGTTTCGGCACAATTGATGTCCTGGTAAACAACGCAGGAATCACAAGAGACGGACTTATGGCAAGAATGCCCGAGGAGCAGTACGATATGGTCATTGCCGTAAATCAGAAGAGCGTGTTCAATATGACCAAATTTGTGGGCAACGTAATGATGCGCCAGAGAAGCGGACATATCATCAATCTTGCCTCCGTAGCAGGACTTTACGGCAATCCCGGACAGATAAACTACAGCGCCTCCAAAGCCGCTATAATCGGTATGACAAAGACCGTAGCCAAGGAGCTTGGCTCAAGAAACATCACCTGCAACGCCGTAGCACCCGGCTTTATCCACACACCTATGACCGACAAGCTCACCGAGGAGCAGAAAGCGGCAATGCTGGCACAGATAGCAATGAAGCGTTACGGCGAGCCCGAGGAGATAGCAGGAGTAGTATCCTTCCTCGCCTCCGATGATGCCTCCTATGTAACAGGACAGGTCATCGAAATTTCCGGCGGCATTTCAATGTAACAGCTGCCCGAAGCACGAAAAACCAACCACGAAAGGATCGGATATATGAGAAGAGTTGCAGTTACAGGAATGGGAGTAGTCTCCCCCTTAGGAAACTCCCTTGAGGAATTCTGGAGCAATATCAAGGCAAACAAGCTGGGCTTCAGCTTTCTTGACGATATGGTAAGCGAAGATTTCGAGGTACGTATCGGCGCTCCCGTAAAGGAATTTTCCATTGAAAAATACGTTGACAAAAAAGAAGCCAAAAGGCTTGACAGATTTACCCAGTTTGCAGTCTATGCAGCCCTTGAGGCAATGGCAGACGCAGGCACCAAGTTTGAGGATATCGACCCCTACAGAGCAGGCGTTATCGCAGGCGTAGGCATAGGCGGACTTGACCTTACAATGCAGGAATACGCAAAGTACGAGGAAAAAGGTCCCGGAAGAGTATCCGTGTTCTATATCCCCGCAATGATCGCCAATATGGCGGCAGGCACAATTTCGATGAAGACCAAATTCAAGGGTGCAAACTACTGCACCACCACCGCCTGCGCCTCCTCCACCCACGCAGTGGGCGAAGCATTCAGACGTATAAAGGACGGCTATCTTGACGTTTGTATCGCAGGCGGAGCAGAAGCCTGCGTAAACGAGTTTGCCCTTGCAGGCTTTAACAATATGAAAGCCCTCTCCCGTTCCACCGACCTTGAGAGATGTTCCATTCCCTTTGACGCCGAAAGAAACGGCTTTGTTCTCGGCGAGGGAAGTGGTATGCTCATTCTTGAGGAAATGGAGCACGCAAAGGCAAGAGGAGCAAAGATATACGCCGAAATAGCAGGCTACGGCGCAACCTGTGACGCATACCATATGACCTCCCCCGACCCCGCAGGCGAAGCAGCCGCAGCAGCTATCAGACAGGCATATGAGGAAGCAGGACTTGCCCCCCAGGATATAAACTATATCAACGCCCACGGCACCTCCACACACTTAAACGACCTCTGCGAAACAACAGCAATAAAGCTTGCTCTGGGAGAAGCCGCAAAGAAGGTAGTTGTAAACTCCACCAAGTCAATGACAGGTCACCTCTTAGGAGCAGCAGGCGCAGTAGAAGCCATAGTTACCGCCCTCTCCTGCAAGGAGGACTTTGTGCATAAGACCGTAGGCTTCAAGGTTCCCGACCCCGAGTGCGACCTTGACAACTGCACGGACGGCAACAGAAATATGACCGTAAACGCCGCCCTCACCAATAACCTTGGCTTCGGCGGTCATAATGCCACACTTTGCTTCAAGAAATACGCCGAATAAGCGAAACCCGAAAGGACTGAAGAGAAATGGGTACATTGCCCTTTGACCTTGAAATAGAGGATATTGCCGCTCTTGCGGACATCATAAACGAAAAAGATTTAGGCGAGATACGCCTTGAGGACGAGGATATCGGCGCAAAGATAGTTATCAAGGGACGTCCTCTCCCTCCTCCCCCACCTCCGATGCAGCCCGTATACGGCGCACCTATGGCAGCACCTTCACCCGAAGCAGCTCCCGCTAAGGCAGAAACCAAGACTACCGAGCAGGCTCCCGAGGGCGAGACCGTAAAAGCCCCCATAGTCGGCACATATTACTCCTCCCCCGCCCCCGACAAGCCCCCCTTTGTTCAGGTGGGACAGAAGGTAAAGCGCGGAGATATCGTAATGATAATCGAGTCAATGAAGATAATGAACGAGATCCCCTGCCCCGTTGACGGCACCGTCAAGAAGCTGCTTGTGAAAAACGGCGAGGCTGTGGAGTTTGACCAGCCTATAATGATAATCGGTTAAGGAGGACGCTGTAAATGCTTTACAATAAGGAACAGATAAAGGAAATAATTCCCCACCGCGACCCCTTTCTTCTCATTGACGAGATAGAGGAATTAGAGCCGGGCAAGCGCGTGGTGGCATATAAAAATATGACCCCTGAGGAATTCTGGTTCAAGGGACATTTCCCCGATTATCCCGTAGTACCCGGCGTGCTTATGGTCGAGATGATGGCGCAGGCAGGCTGTGCGGCAATGCTCACCCTCCCCGAAAACAAGGGCAAAATAGGCTTTTTCGGCGGAATAAAGGAAGCGAAGTTCCGCAGACAGGTAGTTCCCGGGGACAGACTCAAGATCGAAGTTGAGATAATCAAGGTCAAGGGACCCATCGGCATAGGAAAGGGCATATGCACCGTAGACGGCGAAAAAGCAGTTACCGCCGAGATCACCTTTGCCATAAAGTAAACCCGAAAGGCTCTGAGTAAAAATGTTTAAAAAAGTTCTTATAGCTAACCGAGGCGAAATAGCCGTCAGAATAATCAGAGCTTGCAGGGAGCTTGGAATACACACCGTAACCGTCTATTCCACCGCCGACAAGCACGCTCTCCACGCTCAGATCGCCGACGAAAGCGTATGCATAGGCCCCCCTGCCACCAAGGACAGCTATTTAAACGCCGCAGCTCTCATAGAAGCCTGCAAAATGACAGGAGCGGAGGCTATCCACCCGGGCTTTGGCTTTCTCTCCGAGAATGCGGATTTTGCCCGTCTGTGCGAGGAAAATAACATAGTTTTCATAGGCCCCCGTCCCAAGTCTATCAGTATGCTGGGGGATAAGGCGGCAGCAAAGAAGGCAATGAAGGCAGCGGGAGTTCCCGTTATCCCCGGTTCCGACGGAGCAGTTCCCGATATGGAGACCGCAAAGAAGCTCTGTGCCGAGATAGGCTGCCCCCTTATGGTAAAGGCTTCGGCAGGCGGCGGCGGACGAGGAATACGTCTCGTTGAGCGCCCCGAGGATCTTGAGGACGCCATAATCGCCGCAAAGCAGGAAGCGAAGAATTTCTTCGGCGACGACAGCGTCTATATGGAGAAATTTATCGTAAATCCCAAGCATATCGAAGTCCAGATACTCGCCGATAAATTCGGAAATACCGTTTACTTAGGCGAACGTGACTGCTCAATGCAAAGGAGAAATCAGAAGGTTCTGGAGGAGACCCCCTCCCCCATTATGACCCCAGAGCTTCGTGAAAAAATGGGACGTGCGGCGGTCACAGCGGCAAGAGTATGCGGCTATACCAACGCAGGCACCATTGAGTTCCTTGTGGACTCGGGCAGGCGCTTCTACTTTATGGAAATGAACACCCGTATTCAGGTGGAACACCCCATAACCGAAGCCGTAACGGGCATAGACCTTGTAAAGCACCAGATAAAGATAGCCAATGGCGAGAGACTTCCCTTCACACAAAAGGATATCGCCATAACAGGTCATTCTATCGAGTGCCGCATAAATGCGGAAAACCCCGATTATAATTTCCGTCCCAGCCCAGGACAGATAACCGCTCTCCACATTCCCGGAGGTCCCGGCATACGTGTGGACAGCTCCGTATATCAGGGCTACACCATTCCCCCCTACTATGACAGTATGATAGCCAAGCTTATAGTCCACGCCCCCACAAGAGAAGAAGCCATTGCCAAGATGAAATGGGCATTGGCGGAGTTCATCGTTGAGGGAGTGGATACCAACATAGATTTCCAGCTCTCCCTTATCAGAGACAGCGCGTTTGAAAGCGGAACATACGATATCGGCTATCTGGGCAGAAAGCTGTCAAGGGAAAATAAGCTAACGAATTGAGGCGAAAAGATTGTTAGAGGATCTGTTCAAGGTCGTCACCGCCCGCTTTAACGTGGACGACAGCGAAAAAACAACGGACGTCCCCGCAGAGAAGCAGTTCAAATGCCCCCGCTGCTCCGAGAGCTGCACCGCCGACGAGCTTGAGAATAACAAATGGGTATGTCCCTCCTGCGGCTATCACAGCAGGATAAGCGCAAGGGAACGTCTTTCCATAACCGCAGATAAGGACAGCTTCGTTGAATACGACAAGGATATGACAAGCCTTAATCCCATAGATTTCCCCGACTACGAAGAAAAGATCGCAGGACTCAGGGAAAAGACGGGACTTACCGAAGCAGTGATCACAGGCGAATGTACCATAAAGGGCGAGCGCTGCATAATCGGAGTAATGGACTCCCACTTTATGATGGCGTCAATGGGCAGCGTGGTAGGCGAAAAGGTCACAAGAGCCTTTGAAGCCGCCGCAGAGAAGAAGCTGCCGCTGGTGCTTTTCACCGCGTCGGGAGGAGCAAGAATGCAGGAGGGACTTGTCTCCCTTATGCAGATGGCAAAAACCAGCGGCGCAGCAGCAAAGCTTTCCCAGGCGGGAGGACTATACATAACCGTCCTCACCGACCCCACCACAGGCGGCGTAACAGCGTCGTTTGCCTCACTCGGCGATATCATAATAGCCGAGCCCAAGGTGCTTGTGGGCTTTGCAGGCAGACGCGTTATCGAGGGAACCATAAAGCAGCGGCTCCCCGAGGATTTCCAGTCTGCGGAATTTACACTTGAAAACGGATTTGCGGATATGATCGTGGAGCGTAAAAATCTCCGCCGTACCATAGCCCACCTTATCCGTCTCCATAAGCCCTATAAGGAGGTGGATATCCGTGTCTGAGGAAAATATCGCAAATGTTGGCATCACCCCCTATGAGCGCCTTGAGATAATCAGGAACAAGAACCGCCCCACCATTAGGGACTATCTTCCCCTTATCTTCAACGACTTTTTCGAGCTTCACGGCGACCGACTTTTCGGAGACGACGGAGCGATACTCGGCGGAATAGGCAGACTTGGCAATATCCCCGTCACCGTCATAGCCGAGGTCAAGGGCAGGGATATCTTTGAAAACAAGGCTTCAAACTTTGCAATGCCCCACCCCGAGGGCTACCGCAAGGCACTGAGACTTGCCCACCAGGCGGAGAAATTCCACCGTCCCGTTATATGCTTTATAGATACGCCCGGCGCATTCTGCGGAGTGGCGGCTGAAAAAAGAGGACAGGGCGAAGCAATTGCCCGAAATCTGGCGGAATTTATGGTATTAAAGACCCCCGTTATCTCGGTAGTTTTAGGCGAAGGCGGCAGCGGCGGCGCACTTGCTCTCGGAGTATGCGACGAGCTTGCAATGCTTGAGAACTCAATTTATTCGGTAATTTCACCAAGAGGCTTTGCTTCCATTTTGTGGAAAGACGCTTCAAAGGAGCGAGAAGCCTGCAATATAATGCGTGTAACAGCCGAAGACGCCGTTAATTTAGGCATTGCGGAGGCAATAATTCCAGAGCCCGAGGGCGGCGCACACAACGATCCCGAAACAACTGCCGAAAATATCTCTGATTTTTTGGTAAAATCGCTGAACAGTAAAATGAAAAAAGATATTGACGTTTTGCTGAATGAACGATATAATAAATTTAGAAAAATCGGTGTGTTCTCGGAAAATGCTTCCGCGGAGGAATAAACCGCCGATAAAACCACAAAGTAAGGACAATAGTCTTTATGATACACAATCACAAGGAGGAAAATCAAATGGTATTCGATAAGGTTAAGGAGCTTATTGCAGATCAGCTCGACGTTGACGCTGAGAAAGTAGTTGCAGAGGCAAACATTCAGGACGATCTGGGCGCAGATTCTCTGGACGTTGTTGACCTGGTAATGTCCCTTGAGGAAGAGTTCGATGTAGAGATCCCCGACGAAGCAGTTAAGGACATCAAGACTGTCGGCGATATCGTTAAGTACATCGAGGACAATCAGTGATCCCAAGCCGAAGAAAAAAGCCTGCCCGAAAGTAAAAAAGCTTTCGGGTTTTTCTTCATTTACATTATAGCACATTTGTATCAATTTGTCAAGTGTTTTGCGAAACAAATTTTCACAAAAAAAGACCGCCCCTTTTGGAACGGTCTTATAAATTTCAGAAATCATCTCACGCCGACTTGCGCTCTCTGAGCTTTCTTACGGGGAAGGAAACAAGCTTCGAGATAAGATAACCCCAGTGAGCCATAACCTCCCAGGCGCCGCATATCTTGTCAACAAAAATGATGACAACAGTCTCCTTGTACTTGGGAAGAGCAATGTTCATAGGGAACATATGCTTCTTGATAATATCCGCTTCAACGGGAGTTATCTCAAAATACTTATTAACATTTTCAAGTGCTGTGGAAGCGTGGGTCCAGCCGTGCATCTTCTGACCCTTTTCACGAACGTAGTCGTGCCAGTCATATAAGAAAAGGTCGTGGAGCAGTCCTGCTCTCGCTCCCGCTCTCTCGTCTAATGAAAGCAGCTTGCAGATAAGGTAATTGTAGTATGAAACGTTCAGACAATGCTGGAAACAGGTGGTGTGGCCGTGGTGCATATACTGCTGCATCTGCAGAACCACATCGCTGTCAAGAAGATCGGAAACAAGGTCGTAATAGCCGCACTCGCTGTCGGGGACCGACAGATCTATTTTTGAGCCGATAGCATTCAACATCGGGTAATATCCCTTCCTTTGATTTATTTATATAGATTTGAGATCTTATTTATTCGGCTTTTTTAAAAGCTAAATTTATTATAACAGCACTTGCCCGATTTTGCAATAGCCATTATGCACATTTTTAAAGTAAATTGTTGGGCATTATTAAAGTATTTTTCAGAATTACAGTATAATTTCCTTAAATTGTCACAGAATATATTTCAAATTGGTCACAAGGATTACATTTCGGTTACAGCCAAATTCAAGATATCTTCACCACTTTTCACCACAAACGGGCGTTCCCGAAATATTATACCCATTGCAAAAATCGCATAAATTATACGTTTTGGTATGATATTTTCGTCAAAATGCTCAAATCTCAGGGGCAAATTTCTTAATTTATTTGTCCTTTAAGTTGCCCCGAAAAGGTTGCAATTCGGTTACAAATAGTGTATAATTACTACAGTGGTGAATTAAGCCCATTTTGTGGTGAAAAGTGGTGAGTTTCAACAAGCTGTTGAAAGCCGTGTTGAAATGAGCCTGCCGCCGAATTTAAACGAAAGGACTGATGACAATGCACGCTCCGCTTATGGGAACCTACAACCATACAATGGACGCCAAGGGCAGAATGGCATTTCCCGGCAAGCTCAGAGAGCAGCTCGGCGTGAATTTCGTCATCACAATAGGCCTTGAAGGCTGCCTTTACGTTTATTCCAACGAGGAATGGGAGAACTTCACCGAGCAGCTCAGGACTCTTTCGGGTCCCGTGGCAAAGGCGGCTATCAGAAAATACGCCGCAAACGCCATCATTGCCGAGACCGACAAGCAGGGAAGAATACTTATCCCCCAGAACCTCAGAGATCACGCAGGTCTCGACCACGATGTGACCGTTATCGGCAATCTGAACAGAGCCGAGATATGGGACAGCGCAAGATACGAGGAAATGAACTCCAAGTTCTCCGACGAAGAGCTTGCCGAGGCTATCGACTCCCTTGCTTTCTGACGAACACCTGCATTCTGATATATAAAGGACAATTTTACAGATTATGGAATTTAATCATATACCCGTTATGCTGAGCGAATGTCTTGAGGGGCTTGACATCAAGCCCGACGGTGTTTATATCGACGGCACCTGCGGCGGTGCGGGACATTCAAAGGAAATAGCAAAACGGCTTGAAACGGGAATGCTCATCGGCATTGACCGTGACCCCGATGCCGTTAAGACCGCTTCAGAAAGGCTTGAAGGTCTGAGAGCCACGGTGGTAAAGGGAAATTATTCGGATATGAAGTCTGCGGCGGCAGAACTTCAGATAGATAAGGTGGACGGCATTCTCCTTGACCTGGGAGTTTCATCATATCAGCTTGACACCGCCGAGAGAGGATTTTCCTACCACGCAGACGCGCCTCTCGATATGAGAATGTCAAAGGAGGGCGTTTCCGCAAGGGATATCGTAAACGAATACTCCCTCAGTCAGCTGACTAAAATACTTTACGAATACGGCGAGGAGAAATTTGCTCCCAGAATTGCCGACGCTATCATAAAGCACAGAGAGGAAAAGCCCATTGAGACCACCGCAGAGCTTGCGGATATCGTGAGAGAGGGCGTTCCCGCAAAGTTCAGACGTGAGAAAAATCCCTGCAAAAAGACATTTCAGGCTATAAGGATAGCCGTCAACTGCGAGTTTGAACATCTGGACAAGGCTCTTGACGAAGGCTTTGAGCTGTTAAAGCCGGGCGGCCGCTTCTGTATCATCACATTCCATTCTTTAGAGGACAGGATAGTGAAGCAGAGGTTTGCAGGCTGGTGCAAGGGCTGCACCTGTCCCCCCGATTTTCCCGTATGCGTATGCGGAAACAAGCCCAAAGCAAGGCTTGTAAACAGAAAGCCTGCAGAAGCCTCGGAGGAGGAGCTTGAAGCAAATCCAAGAAGCCGAAGCGCAAAACTCAGGATAATCGAAAAGCTGTAAGATATATAAAAGAAAGACCGTTTAAAGAAAGGAAGGGATAAATATGGCAGACAGAAACTCAAATCTCGCCTATGACCTTTCAAGATATGAAAATTACGAGGAGAGGGCAAGCCAGCGCCGTCAGGACATCAAAAGCCGCAGCACCGCCGTAAAGCCCAAGCCTGTTATCGCCGCACCTATGCTGGTACTGCTTATAATTATGGCAGGGGCAATGCTCTCCTTCTGCATCACCTCAAAGGCAAATATAGCCGCCGTACACGCCGCTATCGTGGACGAGGAAGCAACAGTCCGCGCCCTTGAGCAGGAAAATGTAAGTATGATAACAAGGCTCGAGCAGAAAAGCTCCCAGAAGGTAGTTGAGGACTACGCAGAAAACGTTCTGGGAATGCAGAAGCTTGATAACGCCCAGGTGGAATACATAAGCCTTGAAAGCGGAAACAAGGTGGAGATACCCGAGCAGGATACAAGCGTTTTAAGAAAAATCAAGAACGCTTTTGACAGCTTTGTGGAATACCTCAGGGGTTAATCAAATATGATATAATAGCATCGCTCTGACGCATGACCGCTTATATACTTTTCTTTGTGTTTGCAAAAAGAGAAGTATAAACTGGCTCATGCGTTCTTGCACTTATGAGAAGAAACGTCACAGGGGTCTGAGGAGGAAAATGTCTTGCCTGCAAAAAAGCCTGTAAAACCGTCATATCAGCCCACAAAATCAATGCGTGAAAGACTTGCCGTGGTTTCCCTTATAACTCTGGCAGGCTCGGGCGTTCTGTTTGTAAATCTGTTCAACACGTCCGTCACCCAGCACGACAAATACGCCGCAATGGCGAATGACAGTCAGTTCAAAAGCACCACCGTTGAAGCCAACCGCGGCAGCATTTACGATGCAAACGGAAAGATACTTGCACAGTCCGCCACAGTTTACAACATTATCGTAAACCCCTCCGCCATAACGGGGCTCAGCGATGAAAAATACTCTGCTGCGGAAAAGGATAAAATGATAAAGGATACCGCTCAGATACTCAGCGAGGAGCTGGGAGTGGACTATGAAAAAGTGGTAAAAATATTCACCGATGAAGCAACAAGAGACAAGCTGTACAGCAAGGTAGCTTCCAAGGTGGAAAAGGACAGGGTAAGCGCCATAAACACCCGTGCCGACGAAGCGGGGCTCCCCACAAACCTTCTTGATACCGAGGAGGACACAAAGCGTTATTATCCTCAGGGGGATATGGCTGCCGCAGTCATCGGCTTCACCAATTACGAGGGCGACGGCATTTACGGCGTTGAAGCCTATTACAACGACTATCTTGCAGGAGTTGACGGCAAGATAATCTCCGCAAACGACGCTCAGGGCAACGAAATGCCCTACAAGAACGACAAGATATATTCCGCCAAGGACGGAAACTCCATCTATCTCACCATTGACACCTCCCTGCAGTATCTCTGCGAAAGAGAGCTTGCAAAGTGCGTGGAGCAGAACAACGTAGATAACCGTGCCTGCGCCATAATGATGAACGTAAAAACAGGAGAGATACTTGCTATGGCTACCTCTCCCGGCTTTGACCTCAATGACAGGGGAGAGATATACTCCGCCAAGGACAGAGCCGTCCTTTCCGCATTGCAGGAAGAGGGCGACGAAGAGGCATACAACGAAAAATACGCCGAGCTTCGCGAGAAGCAGTGGAAAAACAAGGCTATCACCGAGCTGTACGAGCCGGGTTCGGTATTCAAGGTGGTAACAGGCTCCTCCGCCCTTGAAGAAAAGGTAATTGACCTTAACTCCACCTTTACCTGCAACGGCGTTATGCAGGTGGCGGACTGGCCCATTCACTGCTGGACAAGAGGCGCTCACGGCACTCAGGACTTCACCACCGCTATGACCAATTCCTGCAACCCTGCATTTATCCAGATAGGTCAGCGGCTGGGAATTGAAAAATTCTGTCAGTATTTCAGAGCCTACGGCTTTACCGAGCCTACGGGCATAGATCTCCCCGGCGAGTCCGCAGGTCTTTATGTGTCCGAAGAAAATATGGGAATAGTTGAGCTTGCTTCAAGCTCCTTCGGTCAGTCGAACACCGTTACCCCCATTCAGATGATAACCGCATATGCCGCTGTAATAAACGGCGGATATCTTCTTCAGCCCCACGTTGTCAGCAAGATAGTTGACAACAACGGCAATATCATCGAAACAAAGGAAAGAACAGTCCGCAGACAGGTCATCTCCGAGGAGACCTCCGCTCAGATGAGACAGGTGCTTGAAAGCGTTGTAAACAACAACGGCGGCTCCAACGCATACATAAAGGGCTACCGTATCGGCGGAAAGTCGGGTACATCGCAGAAGCTCCAGAAAAACAAGGAGCTGGGAGTTGACAACCTGTACGTAGGCTCTTATGTGGGATTTGCTCCCGCCGATGACCCCGAGATAATTATGCTCTGTATGGTAGATGAGCCCCAGGGCAGGGACCACAACGGCTCACAGATCTATTATGGTAGCCTTGTTGCCGCTCCCGTTGTATCGGCGGTATTCAAGGAGGCTCTCCCCCATCTGGGCTATTACCCCGAGTACACCGACGCAGAGCTTGCCGCTCTGGACGTTACCGTTCCCAGCGTTGAGGGTCAGACGGTAGAAGCCGCAAAAACCACTCTCGAAAATCTTGAGCTTCGCTATTACGTGGTGGGCGAAGGCGATACCGTAGTATCTCAGGTGCCCTCCCGTTCCTCCTCGATACCACGAAACGGCAAGGTAGTGCTTTATACCGAAGAGGATTACGAGACCGAATACACCACCGTCCCCAACGTCCTGGGTCATACGGTATCGGAAGTGAATGAACTTCTCACATCTGCCAATATTAACTTCAAGGCAGGAGACGGCGCCACCGAGCACGCAGGCGCTGTGGCATATCAGCAGAATTATCTTGAGGGCACTATAGTCCCCGTAGGCACAGTAGTCGAGGTATCATTCAGAGTCAAGAACGAGGGATAACCGCCATCGGAAGGAAAGGTATTTTTATATGAGCAAGATATCAAAACAGCTCTCGGAGCTGCTAAGCGGCGCAGGTCAAAGCGCAGAGTACAAATACAAGGGAAAAAACTGCCTTATTACGGGTATCACCGACGATACAAGAAAGGTGAGCGAGGGAAATATCTTCATCTGCGTAAAGGGCGGCAGCTTTGACGGCCATACTGCAGCGGCGGATATGCTTGCAAAGGGCGCGGCAGCCGTTGTCTGCGACAGGGACTTAGGACTTGGCGCAAAGCAGATAATAGTTTCGGACACAAGGAAATTTTACGGTCTGCTGGTGGCAGAGTGGTTTGACCACCCCGAAAAGGAGCTTATCTTAGTGGGTATTACAGGCACCAACGGCAAGACCACTATGGCTACTATGATACACCACATCATCACCTATGCAGGCGGCAAATCGGGACTTATCGGCACTGCAGGAACTCTTTGCGGCAAGGAGCCTATGAAAAGGGACGACTCCACCCCCACCACTCCCAAGGTTTTTGAGCTTTATGAGATATTCCGCACAATGGTGGATAATGGCTGCAAATACTGTGTTATGGAGGTCTCCTCCTTTGCCCTTGAGCAGAACAGGATAGGTCCTGCGGTGTACACCTGCGGCGTTTTCACAAATCTCACCGAGGATCATCTCGATTACCATAAAACGATGGAAAACTACTACAACGCCAAAAAGCTGCTTTTCACAGATCACTGCAAAATTGCCTTTATCAACACCGAGGACGATTACGGCGCAAGGCTTTACAAGGAAACTCCCTGCACCAAGTATTCCTACGGCATAAAGGGCGGCACATCGGTATATGCCAGCCATATAAAATACAGCGACGGCGCAGCCCATTTCTGGTTCTGTATTCCCGGAAAAAGCTTTCCCTTTAACCTTAAAATGATGGGCGCATACAACGTGGCAAACGCTACTGCGGCAATTGCCGTATGCTCAAAATTAAACGTTCCCATAGGAAAGATAACCGAAGCGGTGAACACCTTTAACGGAGTAAGAGGAAGATGCGAGAATATCCCCACAGGCAGGAATTTCTACATTGTCTGCGACTATGCCCATTCTCCCGACGCTCTGGAAAATATGCTCCCCTCCATCAAGGAAAATACCGAGGGACGGCTCATCTGTCTTTTCGGCTGCGGCGGCGACCGCGACAGGACAAAGCGCCCTCTTATGGCAAAGGCAGCGGCAAAATATGCGGATTACCTTATCGTCACTTCGGATAATCCCCGAAACGAGGAGCCTGACGCCATTATCGACGAGATAATCACGGGTCTTGAGGGCTCAAACACCCCCTATGAGCGGATAACCGACCGCAGAGCCGCTATTTTCCACGCTGTGAAGATAGCGAAAAAGGGCGATGTTATCGTGCTTGCAGGCAAGGGTCACGAGGATTATCAGATCTTAAAGGACAACGTTCATATTCATTTTGACGAACGGGAGATATGCGCCGAGGCTCTTGCAAGCCTTTCAAAGGCAGACACCTCCGAAAGCGCCTCTCTTTGCAGCGGTATGAGCATTGACGAGATATGCGCCGCCTGCGGAGGAAAGAAGTCTCAAATCCCCACAAGTGCAAGGTTTATAAATGCCGACCGTATCAGCAGCGATACGAGAACTATCACCCCCGGCTGCATTTTCATTGCCTTCAAGGGCGACCGCTTTGACGGGCATAATTTCGTCCACGACGCTGTTGTAAAGGGCGCTGTGGCAGCCATAACCGAATATCCGGTAGGCGAGGAGCCTTGTATCGTGGTTGAAAGCACCAATCGGGCAATTCTCGAAATAGCGGCTCATTACAGAAGAAAATTTACTCTCAAGCTTGTGGGCATTACGGGCAGCGTGGGCAAGACCACCACAAAGGAAATGACCGCCCTTGCCCTTTCCTCAAAGTATGAAACTCTCAAAACCGAGGGCAACCACAATAACGAGATAGGTATGCCCTTTACCCTGTTAAAGCTGTCTCCTTATCACAAGGCGGCGGTAATTGAAATGGGAATGTCTCATTTCGGAGAGATAGAACGGCTTTCAAAGACCTGCCGCCCCAACATTGCGGTCATAACCAATATCGGCTGGTCCCACGCCGAGAATTTAGGCTCACAGGAGGGCATATTAAAGGCAAAGCTTGAGATACTGACCGGAGCAGAGCCTTCCGCTCCCCTTATAATAAACGGCGACGACCCTCTCCTTTATCCCCTTACAAGGAAGATAACCGACAGGGAGATAATTTCCTGCGGCGCAAAAAACAAGGACTGCACCTATGTGGCTGAAAATATCCTTTCCGAAGCCGACTCTGTTAGCTTTGATATCGTAAAGAGCGGAGAAAAGCTTGGAGAGATAAAGCTCCCCTGCCCCGGAGTTCATCACGTCATTGACGCGCTTATCGCATATGCGGCGGCGGTAAAGGCAGGCTGCGACGGCACCGCTGTGTGCAGAAAGCTTGAAAGCTTCCGCCTTGACGGTCTCAGGCAGCACATCGAGCACCGCAAGGGTCAGACCCTTATCATCGACTGCTACAATGCCGCTCCCAACTCAATGATGGCGGCTATAGACGTTCTCTGCGACACAAAGCCTGCTTCGGGAGGAAAAAGAGTAGCCGTTCTGGGCGATATGCTTGAGCTTGGCTCAATGTCCCCCGAGCTTCACAAAAGAGTGGGCGAATATGCCGCCGAAAAGGGCATAGATATGCTTGTCTGCTACGGAAGCTATGCCGCATATATGGCAAAGAGCGCCGAGGCTCTGGGAATACCCTGCTGCTGCTCTTCGGACAAGGAAACAATACTCAATTTCCTTAATTTCAAGCTGAAAGAGGGAGACGTTGTCCTCTTCAAGGCAAGCCGCGGTATCCATATGGAGGAAATTATTGAGGGATATTACGGCAAGTGATTTCACCCTTTTCCGACATTTCAAAATGCTATAATATGCTATAAATAAGAATTAGGAGAAATATAAAATGCCATTCTGGATAAATATACTTGCGGCAGTCATTGCCTTTGCCGCCGCCTCTCTTTCGGGGCTTTACCTTATCCCCCTGCTTAAAAAGATACACTTCGGTCAGACCATTTACGAAAAAGGTCCCGCCTGGCACAAGAGCAAGAACGGCACTCCCATTATGGGCGGCTTTATGTTCATTTTCGGAACTATCCTTGCCTGTGCAGTCTGCTATATCGTATGGCGCTGCACAAGCGCGAATATAGCCCTCTCAAGCGACAACACAGGGCTGTATAAGCTTATAGCAGGACTGATATTCGCACTTTTAAACTGCGTTATCGGCTTCATTGATGACTACATCAAAGCGGTAAAAAAGCAGAATTTAGGTCTTAAAGCAAAGCAGAAAATGGCAATGCAGCTTGTGGTAACATCGGCGTTCCTGGCTGTTTTATGGCTGCTGGGAGACAAGTCTACAGAAATTATATTCCCCTTTGTGGGAGCTGTGGATTTCGGCATTTTCTATTATCCCATAATGGTGTTGTACCTTATCTTCCTCACGAATGCCGTTAACCTCACCGACGGCGTGGACGGTCTCTGCGGAACGGTGACTGCGGTATTTGCAATATGCTGGCTGGCTATTTATTCATCTATGGGAATGTATGAATATTCCATCTTTGCCGCCGCTCTTGCAGGAGGCTGTATGGGCTTTCTGGTATGGAACCTTAATCCCGCAAAAGTGTTTATGGGCGACACAGGCTCAATGTTCCTGGGCGGCTGCGTCTGCGCAATGGGATTTATCACCCACCAGCACTTACTCCTCGCTCTTATGGCAATAGTTTACATATGCGAAGCCCTTTCCGTGGTGCTTCAGGTAATAAGCTTCAAGACCACAGGCAAGCGCATTTTCAAAATGTCCCCCATTCATCACCACTTTGAAATGTGCGGATTTTCCGAATACAAGATAGTTATAACCTTCTCCGCCGTAGGTCTTATCTGCGGAATTTTAGGAAACGTGCTTTATAATATCTATCTGAAATAAGCCCTCCCCAAATCTACATAGAAAGGAGTACCGAAATGCCCGAAAAAAGCCGAAAGAAAAAGACCCGTCCCGAAAAGAAGCCTTTTCTTCCCAATAACAAAACTCTCTTCAAGGGACTTATGCCCAAATCGGAATATCTCAGCAGGATACGTATCGGGGAAATTGACATTCCCTTTCTGATACTCATACTTGTGCTGCTGGTTTTCGGCGTGATTATGATGTACTCCGCCAGCTATGCCTGGGCGATAAAGGACAACGTTGCCCCCGACTATTACTTCAAGCACCAGCTTGTAATGGCAGGAATAGGGCTTGTCATAATGATGTTTATCTCAAGCAGACTGTTTGATTATCATATCCTGAAAAGCCCCTATATCAATATCGGATTTTTCGCCCTCTGCGTGGTGCTTATGCTCATAGTGCATATCCCGGGAGTGGGACTTTCCACAGCGGATGCAAATCGCTGGATAGACCTTAAATTTTTCAGCTTTCAGCCCTCGGAGTTTATGAAGCTTGCCCTCATAATGCTCTTTGCCAATATGATGGCTTCAAACCATCAGAGAATGAACAGCCTGAAATACGGCGTTTTACCATACCTTCTGATAATGGGCTTTGTGGCTTTCCTTACAATTCTGCAAAGACATCTCTCCGCAACGATCATCATCTGCCTTATCGCTCTTGCAATGCTTTTTGTGGGCGGCACAAATCTCAGATATTTTGTACCTATGTGCATTGTGGGAATGGCAGGTATGGCGGTATTGGTACTCGTACTCTACCAGACAGGAAAATTTGACTATATCAACGAGCGAATTGCCAGCTGGCTCTACACCTTTGAACCCGAAAACAAGCAGATAGCCTGGCAGACGAGAAACTCCCTCATTGCCATTGGCTCGGGAAATATATTCGGGCTGGGTCTCGGAAATTCCCGTCAGAAATTCCTCTATCTCCCTGAGTCAAAAAACGACTTTGTTTTCTCTATCGTATGCGAAGAGCTGGGCTTTTTGGGTGCGGCAGTGGTAATACTCCTGTTCCTTATGCTGGTTTTCAGAGGATTTTCCATTGCAGGCAATGCTCCCGACAAATTCGGTATGCTCCTTGCCTCGGGACTTGTTATCCAGATAGGCTTGCAGGCGCTTCTTAATATTGCCGTTGTTACAAATACCATTCCCAACACTGGAATTTCTCTGCCCTTTTTCAGCTACGGCGGCTCCGCGCTTATAATGCAGCTTGCACAGATGGGCGTGGTGCTGAACATCTCAAGGCAGTCAATGCCGTCAAAGGAAAAGCCCGACTCGGACGATGCGGCGGCGGAGCTTGAAAGAAAACAGATCGCAGAAGCCAAAAAACAGCTTGGTGCAAGCGCAAAGGTCCGCAGAATAAACAAGGGCGGACGATAAGAAAGTCTATAACGAAAGGACTGTATATTTAAAGTGAAAGTTTTGCTTGCAGGCGGAGGAACGGCAGGTCACATTAACCCTGCCCTCGCCATCATCTCAATAATCAAGGACCATTGCCCCGACGCTGAGTTTCTCTATGCGGGAACTCCCAACGGTATGGAGTCAAAGCTTGTTCCTATGGAGAACATTCCCTTTGCTCCCATCAAGGTAAGCGGATTTCAGCGAAAGCTCACCCCGAAAAATATCGCAAGAAATATTAAAGCAGCCGCATATCTCACCACCGCAGGTCATACCGCAAAGAAAATAATCAAGGGCTTTGAACCTGATATCGTTATCGGCACAGGGGGATATGTAAGCGGTCCCATCGTCCTTGAAGCGGCAAGAATGGGTATCCCCACAGCCATTCACGAGCAGAATGCCTACCCCGGAGTCACCACAAGGATACTCTCCAAAAAGGTAAATAAGGTAATGCTCACTATGGAAGAAGCGGCTGAGTATTTCGACAAGGACGTTACATATGTTAAAACAGGTCTCCCCGTAAGAAAGGGCTTTAGCAGTGCCATAAGCAGAGCCGAAGCCAAAAAGCAGCTGGGACTTGACGAAAACAGCATATGCATCTTCTCCTGGGGCGGAAGTCTGGGAGCAGGAGCAATAAACGACTCCGCAATCGCACTTATGAAGTGGGAAAAGGACTCCGGCGCAAAGATAACCCATATCCACAGCTACGGAAAAATGGGTCACGATACCTTTGAACAGCGCCTTGCGGATATGGGCATATTCCCCGACACCGACCCCGCTCTTATCGTCAAGGAGTACATTCACAATATGGACGTATGCACTGCCGCAGCCGACCTTATCATCTGCCGCAGCGGAGCCTCGGCAATAAGCGAGCTTGAAGCAATGGGCAGAGCCTCCATTCTTATCCCCTCACCCGTTGTTGCGGGAAATCATCAGTATCACAACGCTATGGTGCTTGGAAAAGCAGGTGCAGCGGTTGTCATCGAGCAGAAGGACCTTACGGACGAGCTTATCATAAATAAGGTAAGCGAGCTTACAGCCGACCCCAAGGTTCTCTGCGACCTGTCCCGCAAGGCTCACGAGCAGTGCATCACCGATACACCCGACAGGATATGGGGCGTAATTTCCGAGCTGACAGGCAAATAATCACCAACCGAAAATATCCGCATATTATAGCTTTATAGAACTACTTTATCACACTATAAAGCTGTAAAGGAGCGTCGGATATGCAGAAGCTGGTTATCGAGGGTGGAACGCCCCTTTTCGGGGAGATAATTACCCAGGGAGCTAAAAATGCTGTGCTGCCCGTCCTTGCCGCCTGCGTGCTCTGCGAAGGGACAGTAATGCTCAAAAACTGCCCCTGCATTTCCGACAGATACGCCTCGGCACGGATTCTTTCCGCTCTGGGCGCAAAGGTAAAAACAGATGGAAAACGATTGTCTGCGGACTGCTCCGCACTTTCCTCGGACGATATAAGCAGCTGCCTTATGAAAACAATGCGCTCCTCGATCATATTTATGGGCGCACTGCTTGGCAGATCGGGGAAATGCACCCTCTGCTACCCCGGGGGCTGCAACTTAGGTCCCCGTCCCATTGATATGCATATTTCCGCAATGAAGAAAATGGGTGCTGTCATATCCGACGAGTACGGCATTATCAGCTGCACCGCTCCCCACGGGCTTAAAGGGTGCAGACATTCCCTGTCCTTCCCCTCTGTGGGCGCAACGGAGAATATAATGCTTGCTGCTGTCACCGCCGAGGGCGAGACAGTTATATCAAACGCCGCAAGAGAACCGGAGATATGCTGTCTCGGCGATTTTCTAAGAGCCTGCGGAGCTAAGATAAGCGGAGACGGGGGCGGACGAATTGCCATTGAGGGCGTGAAAAAGCTTACCCCTCCCCCCGAGCCATTTGAGATAATACCCGACAGGATAGCCGCCGCCACATATCTTTCCTGCGCCGCCTGCGCAGGAGGAGAGCTGCTTATCAGAGACTGCGCTCCCGCACATCTTGAAGCGGTGATACCCGTTTTTGAGCAGATGGGGTGCAGGCTGAGAGTATTCGGCAGCAATATCTACATATACAAAAAAGGCAGGCTCAAGGCCGCCGATACAATACGCACAATGGTCTATCCGGGCTTTCCCACCGATGCGCAGGCTATCCTTATGGCTCCCCTGTGTACCGCCGAGGGAACCACCGTTTTTGTGGAAAATATTTTTGAAAACAGATACCGCCACGCCGACTCCCTTTGCAGAATGGGCGCAGATATAAGAGCCGAAGGAAGGGTCGCCGTAGTAACAGGCGTTCCCCACCTTTACGGCACAGTTACCGAAGCTCCCGACCTGAGAGGCGGAGCGGCTCTCGTATGCGCAGCTTTAGGCGCAATGGGAGTTACCGAGATATCGGGAGTAAACTACATTGACAGAGGCTATGAGGAAATAGAACGGGTGCTTTCCTCCGCAGGAGCGAAAATATCCCGAAAGACAGAGGAAAAGCAGTAAAACTGTCACAAACCGAAAGGAAGTTAAAAGGCTTGAGCTATACACGCAAAAAGAAAAAAAGCAATGCTATGGGCATAATAGTCTTTCTTATAGCGGCGGCAATATTTATTCTGCTGTCCACCACCGTTTTTTTCAACGTGGAGCATATCACCGTTGAGGGCGCTTCAAACTACAAGGCTGACGAGATAATCGAGGCAAGCGGCATCAAGGCGGGAGATAATCTCGTCCGCACCTCCACCGACAAATGCGCCGAGCAGATAGAAAGCCGCCTTGTTTACATAGAGACTGCAAAGGTCACAAGAGCCTTCCCGAACACAATGGTAATAAACGTGGAAGCCAGCGTCCCTGCGGCGAATTTCATCTGCGACGGCTACACCCTGCTCATAAGCGGCGGCGGAAAGGTACTCGACAAGCTTCAGGAGCAGAAAGCGGGACTTCTGAATTTCGTGGGAACAGACCCTATGCCCGACCTAATCCCGGGAGCGCAGTTTCAGTCGGAGGACGAACACAAGGATAATGCCGTAAAGAAGCTTATGGAATATTTTGCCGAAAATGACTCGGAACATATTACCCTTGTGGACGTTACCGACCGCTCCGAGATAAGCTACACCTATGACGGACGAATAACCGTAAAATTAGGCTCCATAAACGACATTGACTACAAGATGAGCTTCTCCGAGGAGATCATCAGGACTAAGATAGGCGAAAAGACCGAGGGTATACTCACAATTCTCTCCGACTCCACAGGTGCTTCGTTCCTTGATAAGGAAAGCCTTGAAAACAACGCAAGGATATACGGCGAGAATATGGCAGAGCGAAACGCTGCCGAAAGCGGAACGGGCGAAAGCTCTTCCGAGACCGTTTCCGAGACCTCCGCCCCCGTTCAGTCTATGGAATAATTCCCTTTTAAATTGTGAGATGTGAACAAAATGGGCGGCTTATCATCATTTTTTTGTGCAAGAACGATTTTTTTAAGAAAAGCACTTGAAATAATTTTGATTTTGTGCTACAATATAATTTGTATAATAGCTTGAATAATCTGCATTTACATATATGTTACAGGAGGAAGTAAAATGGCGATCATGGTTGATACCGAAAAAAACACCTATGACGAGGTTATAAAGGTTGTCGGCGTAGGCGGCGGCGGCGGAAACGCCGTTAACCGAATGGTTGACGAGGGAATAAAGGGCGTTGAGTATATTACTGTCAATACCGATGCAAGAGCCCTCAATTCGTCAAAGGCTGCCACAAAGGTCCAGATAGGCGTTAAGCTCACAAACGGCAAGGGCGCAGGCGCTAAGCCCGAGGTGGGCGCAAGCAGCGCAGAGGAAAACAGAGACGAGATCAAGGCAGCTCTTAACGGCTCCGATATGGTATTTATCGCAGCAGGTATGGGCGGCGGCACAGGTACAGGCGCAGCTCCCATCGTTGCCGAAATAGCACAGGAGCTTGGCATACTCACCGTTGCTGTTGTCACAAAGCCCTTTGAATTTGAGCAGAAAGCGAAAATGCGTCAGGCTGAGGCAGGTATCGCCGAGCTTAAAAAGCACGTTGACTCCCTTATCGTTATCCCCAACGAGCGTCTCCTCCAGAGTTCCGAAAAGGAGCTTACTATGAGAGAGTCCTTCGCTCTTGCTGATAATATCCTCAAGGTAGGCGTAAAGTCCATCGCAGAGCTTATCACCGTAGAGGGCGACATCAACCTTGACTTTGCCGATGTTAAGACCACTATGAAGGACGCAGGCTATGCTCATATGGCTATCGGTCACGGCTCCGGCAAGGATAAGGCTGCCGAGGCTGCAAAGCAGGTAATTTCCAGTCCTCTCCTCGAGACCTCCATTTCCGGCGCAACAAGACTTCTCGTTAACATCGTAATGAGCGAGGACGCTCTTGCAAGCGATATCAACACCGCCACAAGACTTATCTCCGAGGCTGCAGACCCCGATGTAAATATGATCTTCGGTACTTCTTTCGACGAGAATATGAAGGACGAGATCAACATCACCGTTATCGCCTCCGCATTCAATGACGATGTTACCTTAAATGCAGCTGCAGAGGAAGCTGCACCTGTTTCCAACGTAGAAAAGGTTCCCTCCGCTTCAAATGCTGCTCCCGCCGCTAAGAAGGCTTCTATTGACGAGGATTACAGCGAATTTTTCAATATGATCAACAAGAGATAACATATATTGTGCATATTCAAACGGTCAGTTCCCCTCGGAGCTGACCGTTTTTCATCATTGCTTTTTCCCGTTTATCATCGTCTTGTGGGTAATAAGAGACTTGAGCAGGCTTGTATGTATCATCTCGTCCAGCGCAATTCTTGTGAGAACGGCGAAAACATACCTGTCCCCCGACTGCCTTGCAAGTGAAACATACGCAGAATAAGCCTTCTGCTCCCCGTTTAGATCGTGAATAAGGGCAGTCTGTATCTCCTTTGAATAGTTCACCGATAAACCGCTCCAGAAAACAGGCTCATTACCCGAGTACCAGCCGTAAACGGGGTCTGCCCCCAGCTTGCAGACAAGCTCGCTTATCATACGCAGGTGATGCATTTCCACCTTTGCAAGGCTCCCGAAAATACGGGATATCTCGGGGTGACTCTCCTCAAAGATAACGCTCTGATAAACATATTCCGAAATAGTGCCGAATTCGCCGCTGCTGCCGCCAATTGCGGCGCATAGCTGTTCACCGAACTGCCTGTTCTCTCCCGAAACTCTTACCTCGGGATATGGCGAGCTGTCGGCAACGATAATATCTGTTCCCATTAAAATACCTCCGCATAAAATCATCTACGGATAATTTTATGCGGAGGTATAGATTTTTATGTATATGTGAAGGTGTTATCCTTCTTCACCGGGAAAACGGACAGTTCCGCCGGAAAGAGCCTCTTCCTCGCCCTTTTCATTCTTTATGAGAAGCTTTCCGAAGCTGTCAATTCCCGTGCAGACAACCGTTCTGGTGACTTCACCCTGAGTGACCTCAATGGTTCTGCCGATAAGGATAGAACGTCTGCGGTACTCGTCAATAAAGTCCTGAGATGTGATATTGTTAAGCCGTCTCTCAAGGCAGTTTAAAACCTCGGCGATAAGCTGGCTGCGGTTAACGCTTGAGCCTGTTTCCGCGCGAATACTTGTGGCGATATTTTCAATCTCCTTAGGGAAAATGGTGTTGGAAACGTTGATGCCAATGCCGATAACAGCATACTCAAGACCGCCCTGCTCAACGTCGATAGCCGCCTCGGTAAGAATACCGCAAAGCTTCTTTCCACCCGCATAGATATCGTTTACCCATTTAATGCCGCACTCAAGACCGCTTACCTTTTCAATAGCCTCGGCAACGGCGACCGCAGCGCAGGAGGTAATGGTAAGAGCGTATTCAACCGAAAGCTTGGGACGGACGATAACGCTTACATAAACGCCCTGATTGTTGGGAGAATGAAATTTCTTGCCCTGTCTGCCTCTGCCGTCGGTCTGCTGCTCGGCGATAACGCAGTGTCCGTGAACTGCGCCAAGCTGTGCAAGGCTTTTTGCAAAGCTGTTGGTGGAGTCCACCGATTTGAAAATGTCCATTTTCCTGCCAAGAGCCTCAGTCTCCAGGAAAGAGATGATAGAGGGTTCGTTTAAGATATCGTTATCAGAGGTAAGACAATATCCCCTGTTGGTAACGGCAGAGATGGTGTATCCCTCTTCTCTCAGCTGCTTCACCGCTTTCCAGACAGCGCTTCTGGTCATACCGAGAGACGCGGCTATCTTATTTCCCGAAACGCTTCGTCCTCTGTTTTCTTCAAGTATTTCAAGAACTTTATCCTTTAAAGCCATAATTCTCATCCTTTCCTCATGGCAGTATTTACATTTTATCTATATTTATTAAAAATTAGTTGTCCATATTAAAATATTACCATATTTACCGCAAGATGTCAAGGATTTATAATGTTTTCTTTATGAATTACCTTTGAAAATGTTGAATATACCCCTGTGATACGTGGGGATTTCCACCAAAAAATGTAACCTGTTTATCCAGCAATTCATATTATAATACAGTAATGTCGAAAAAGTGTGACTGAAAGTGTGACCTGATTTTAGTGAGGAGATTTGTAATGGGTTTGTTGTTGATCGGGGCTGCAACCTCGGCGGATATTTTTGCGGCAGCGCTGGGAATAAGTGCGGGGGGGATAAAATTTCCCGTAAGATCCGCCTTTGCTTCTGCGCTTTCGGGGGCTGCGGTGCTGTGGCTGTCGGCGCTTATGGCTTCGGCAGCGGATAAAATACTGCCCCTCGAATGGGCGGTTTACATATCAAAAGCCATATTGTTAATAATGGGTCTATATTCTATTTTCGGAGATCGCATCAAAAAAATGCTGCCCCAAAGAAAGAAGCGAAAGGGCTGCCGCTTGTATCATTACGCCGAAGTTATGAATGACCCCAAAATATCCGACTGCGATAACTCCAAAAGCATATCTCCCGCCGAAGGGGCGGCAATGGGGATAGCCCTGTCCGCCGACTCGGTTTTTATGGGAATAAGCGCAGGGATAGCAGGCTATGCTCCTGTGATGATTTTTTTAAGCTCCCTGTTTTTCGGAATGGGTGCCATAGCTTTGGGAACAGCCATAGGAAAAGGGCTTTCCGCGCGTATAAAAAGCCTTGCCCGAATACCCGTGGGCGGCATAATTCTCATTGTTCTGGCAATTATCATATAACCTTTTTAACCATTATACCTGTTTTCCTGTCAGATTTCAACAGGTTATAAAAATTTTTATATAATTTTCTTTATGTAATCACAAATTCAACAAAAAAGACTGCCGCAGTTTTTGCGGCAGTCTGAAATGTTATTTAAAAATCAAAGGCGTCAATAACGGTCATATCGGCAAGTGAAACAGAAACCATACGTCCGCTTCCGATTATGTAAAGCACTCCGTCGGTAACAACAGCCCTGTCAAAGCGGTAGCTGTCGTCAAGGTCGTTGTACTCGAAAACGCCCTTCTCGGTAAATCCGTCCCGATTGCAGCCAAAGACGAAATACTGATTTTTAACGCCGAACTCGGTCACGCTTGAAACGGGGATACCTATAATTCCGTTTTCAACGTCCGTAAGCATAGCCTTTTTATCGGTAAGAGCAGGAGACCGGGCGTCCTCTGTCTGAGCAAAGCTTATCTCGCTGAGCTTAACCCCATCGTCGGAGCTGTACAGCTCAAGCTTGAAGCCGCCTTTCTCTTCAGCGCTGATGCCAACCATAAGATCGTCACCGAAGCTGTTAACGTAAGCAGCCATAAAGCCTGCTGCCGCCTCTCCGCCCACAGGGCTGCTCTGACTCAGATCAACCACAAGAGCAGGCTCGGTGCCGCCGTTTTCAAATATGCTTGCGTGACTTCCGTCAAACTTGACGGAGCCTGCAATAACTCCGGGGAGCAGACCCTTTGCCTCGGAAACCGTCTCAAGAGCGCTGTCCAGAGTGTAAATATTCGTTGTTATCATACCGTTTTCGTTGTAAGCTCTGCAGGCGATCCTGAACACGCCGTCAGACTCGCACATACTGTAGCGGCTGATAAGCTCGCCGTCCACAGAACCGCTTGCCTTATAGACAAGACCGTTTTCGGAGATGTCAAAGGAAGTGACCGATGTGTAAGCCGCATTGTCCTTTACTCCCGAAGAAGCCACATAAAGTGAGTTGTCGGAACAGTAAGCGTCTGCGCTGCTGCCGAGAACAGCCTTCACCGTAACATTAACGGGGTCGCTGCACTTAACAGCGGAAATAACGGTATAATCTGTGTTGTTCGCACCGGGAGGAACGACAATGTCCTCCGGGGCAACAAAGCTCTTCTCCCCGTCCACATAGTAGGCGGGAACGTAGCTTTCCAGATCCGCATTCTCATCAAGGGGAACTGCGCGGTAATCGGAATAGCCCGTTACGAGATAGAGGATACCCGCATCATCAATACGGGCGGACGTGTAAACGCCGTTTTGCTTATATGATTTCAGACGGACAGGCGCTCCATCGGATATATCAAATATATCCACGCATACGCTTGTATGCTCGGAGCTGTCCTCGGGATCGGAAGCAATATGCTCGCTTACAAGCACCAGAGAATTTCCTCTCACATACATTTCAAAGGGAGGATCCTCTTCGGTTATCTCAGCCACAACTGCCATATCCTCCTTGGAGACCGCATAAAGCGTTCCTCCGCAGATGTAATAAATACACTTGTCGCTGCTCTTGACAATATCCGCGTCGGAGAAATCCGATCTCACAGCTTCTATGGTTTCCTGCTGTATTTCTGTTTCTTCTGCAGGAGCGGCTTCTGTGATGGCGGGAGTGGTCTCGGTCACGGCAGAACTTTCCGTCTGAGGACTTGCAGTATCCTCGTCGGTAATGATCTCAACGCCGTCGCCGTTCTCAGCGCCTCTTGCGGCGTCACCCGAACCGTTAAGATAAATGCCCGTATAGATGTTGTACAGCTCGTCGTAGGACTGGACCTGTACAGCCTCGTATTCTATCTCGCTTTCGATTTCCGCAGGCTTTGCGTTTTCCTCGCGGAAAGCGGTAAATCCTGCCGCCAGCGCAACGCACGCAGCAGCGGCTGCCAGCGTTCTCATAATGACCGCACGGTTTGTACGGCTTGCGGTGATCTTAACAGAGCGTTCCTCATCGGCGGAGGCTGTCTTTATCTCCTGCCTTCCTGCCTTTCTGAGCATTGCCTCAATATTTTCGGGCAGCAGCTCCTCGGGGACTTCGATATTATCGAGAGCCCTTTTCAGCTCATTGTCAAAGCTCATACTTCCGACCTCCTTTCTTTGAGAAATTATCTAAGTTATAAGCTGTTTCAGCTTTGATTTAGCTCGTGCCACCTTTGAACGGACGGTATTTGCGTTAGTACCGAACATTTTGGCGATCTCTTCGCTTTTGTAGCCTGAAACCACGCTTAATGACAACACCATACGTTCCTCAGCGCTGAGCTGCTTAAAGCCTTCCATAACATTCATACCGTCAATATCTATTTCTGCGGCATTATCTTTTACTTCATCGTCAAGGTCCTCAAGCTCTTCCCTGAAATTATTTATCTGTGAATACTCCCTGCGCTTGTTTTTTATCTTTACCGTAAGGATCTTCGTTATCCAGGCTTTAAAGGCTTTTTCGTCCCTCAGCTTTGTTATGGAAGAATAAGCTTCCAGCACCGTGTCGCTAACCACGTCGGAAGCGTCGTGTTGATTGTTCAGGTTCAGAAGAGCGATGCGGTACAAGTCCTTGTAAACAAGGGAATAAAGTTCGGCAAACGCTTTGGGGTCTCCCGCCTGTGCACGTCTTACAGAGGCGGTAAAATCCAAGCTCATAGTAGTGAATCACCTCGCACCCGCCTTTGCAGCAAGGCAGATTGATATGACATCGTACCGAGTTATATTTATATGTTCCGCTCTTTCTGAGCCCTGTCATATAAATAGTGCAGATAAACGCTTAAACTGTTGCAGAAATTTTTTGAGTTTGTATAAACTCACAACTCAAAGCAAATTTTACATTGTCCATCTGTTGATACTGCACATATTTTCAATATAATTCGGCAGATATCGGCTAAATTATTTCTCAAAAAACATCAATTTTATCATACAGCCATAGGGGCTGTTACAGCCAATATATAAATTATTTTACTATAAATCCTCCCGAATGTCAAGAGATATGACGTTAATTCAGCAAAACTGCTCTTTCATTAAAATTCCATTAAAACGGAGTTATTATTTTGAAAAAATCTTGACACATATTTTGCTGTATGCTATAATGTATTTAACAAAAGGGAAATAACCTTTGTGCAGTTTGGCAAAAACAATATAAAATTTTTATTTCGGGAGGAATTAAAAATGGCAATCAGCTTACAGAAGGGTCAGAAGATCGATCTCACAAAAACAAACCCCGGTCTTACTCAGATTATGGTAGGTCTGGGCTGGGACGTTAACAAATATGACGGCGGCAGCGAGTTTGACCTTGACGCGTCCGCATTCCTGCTGGGTGCCTCGGGCAAGGCAGAGAGCGACTCCGACTTTATATTCTACGGCAACCAGAAGCACCCCAGCGGCTCCGTTGAGTCCAAGGGCGACAACACCACAGGTGCAGGCGAGGGCGACGACGAGCAGATACTCATCGACCTTTCAAAGGTTCCCGCAAATGTAGACAAGATCGACTTCACCGTTACCATCTATGACGCTGACAAGAGAAACCAGAATTTCGGACAGGTCTCCAACGCTTATATCCGCATCGTTGACAATGCTTTGGGCACCGAACTTATCCGCTATGACCTTTCCGAGGATTTCTCCATCGAGACTGCTATAATCGCAGGCGAGCTTTACAGAAACGGCGCCGAGTGGAAGTTCAACGCAATCGGCAGCGGCTTCTCCGGCGGACTTGCAGCACTCTGCGCGAACTTCGGTCTTAACGCAGGCTGATTGACAGAAGCAAGAGTTTCAAGAGTTTATAGAAGCAAGTTTTTTCGGGCGTTCTCCTTTTCGGGGAACGCCTTTTACCTTTAATAATTGCATTTCACCCCCTTTCATTTGCAGCTTACCCCCAAAGCTATTGTAATTTTCAAAGCTCTCCTTTATAATTATGCCATAACCTATCATAAAGGAGACGGCATAATGGTAATTGAAGTAAAAAACCTGAAAAAATACTTCGGAGAGGTCAAAGCGGTGGATGACGTAAGCTTTTGCGTGCAAAAGGGCGAGCTTTTCGGATTCTTAGGCGTAAACGGCGCAGGAAAATCCACCACCATAAACATTCTCTGCACCCTTCTCGCCCCCACCTCGGGCAGCGTAACAGTCTGCGGCAGGGAAATAGGCAAAGAGGACAATATCATCAGAAAGCATATGGGAGCTGTTTATCAGAACAACTGCCTTGACAAGCTCCTCACAGTAAAGGAAAACCTCCTCATAAGGGGCAGCCTTTACGTCAGCGACAGGGAGCAGCTCATAAAGAACATAGAAAGGGTAAGCGGCATACTTGACCTTGGGGATATCCTCAAACGTCCCTACGGCAAGCTTTCGGGAGGACAGAAGCGGCGCTGTGAAATAGCCGCCGCCCTTATCCATTCCCCCGATATCCTTTTCCTTGACGAGCCTACAACGGGTCTTGACCCTGCCGCAAGAAAAAGCGTGTGGGAAACGGTAAGAAGTCTCCAGCGTGAAACGGGAATGACGGTGTTCCTCACCACCCACTATATGGAAGAGGCTGCTCAGGCAGACCACATTGCCATAATGGATAAGGGACATCTCACCCGTTTCGGCACGCCCTTTGAGCTTAAAGAAAAATACGCCCGTGACAAGCTTGTTGTCACATTAAAGGGCAGAGGAGCGGAAAATCTCCTCACCGCTATGAACTGTCCCTATTCTCTTTCGGGAGACAAGGCGGTCATTGATATCAGGAGTACAATGGACGCCCTGCCTCTTCTTGAAAAGATACAGGATATGATAAGCGGCTTTGAAGTGATTCAGGGTACATTGGACGACGTTTTCCTTAATGTTACAGGAGGTGCGGTATGAGCGCATTTTTAAATCTTACAAAAAGAAACTGCCTTGTTTTCCTTCGTGACAGGGGAGCAGTAATAATGTCCCTGCTTTCAATGGGAATAGTCCTGCTGCTTATGGGTGTTTTTTTGGGTGATATGAACGTAAAAGAGATAACCGATCTGTTAAAGCAGTACGGCGGCAGGCGGGACGAAGCAGCAGACCTGCATAATGCAAAAATACTCGTCCATTACTGGACGCTTGCAGGAATAACTATGGTAAACGCAGTAATGTCCTCCCTCACGGTAATGAGCGCAATGGTAAACGACAACAATGAAAGCCGCCTAGCCTCCTTTTACTGCTCGCCCGCAAGCAGAGGCATCATTTCCCTTTCCTACATCTCCGCATCTGTTGTCATCGGAACCGTGATGAGCCTTATCGTAACAGGCGGATATATGGGATTTATTGCCGCTTCGGGAGGCGAAATGCTTGCCCTTAAGGATATGGGTATGGTGGTTTTGTATGCGTTTATGAATGTCTGCATTTTCTCCCTGATAATGTTCCTTGCGGCAATGTTCGTCCGCAGCTCGGGAGTATGGTCGGGAATAGGCACCGTCGTGGGAACGCTGGTAGGCTTTGCCGGAGCGATCTATCTGCCTGTGGGAAGCCTTTCCGAAGAAATTGCGACAGTGCTGAAGATCACCCCCGTTCTCCACGGTTCAGCGCTTCTTCGCCGTTCATTCTGCGGATCAATAATGGAAAAGACCTTTGAGGGTCTGCCGGAAGAGGTGCTTGACGGTTATGCAAACTATATGGGAATAACCGTTGAAATGGGAGACAACACCCTTTCGGACACGGCACAGATACTTTTTATCTGCCTGTTCGGACTTGCAGCCCTTACAGCAATACTTATCATATCCCGAAAAAGGAGAGCCTCCGACAGATGAAAATAACCATACTTGACCCCTCACCGGGGGAAGAGGACGAGATAATCATAAAATGCCGCCGCCTTGACGAGGGACTTATCCGCCTGATACGTGACTACGGCGGAGATGACCCGAGACTTAAATGCCGCAAGGACGGAAAGATATATTTTATCCCGCCCGAGGAAATATTCTATTTTGAATCGGTGGACGACAAGGTTTTCGTTTACTGCGAAAAAGAGGTCTATGAGATAAACCATAAGCTGTACGAGCTGGAGAAAATGCTGCCACGAGAATTTATGCGTTCCTCCAAATCCTCCATACTGTGCCTTGACAGGATAAAAAGCCTTGCTCCCGCCTTCGGGGGACGCTTTGAGGCGCTCCTCACAAACGGAGAACGGGTAATAATCTCAAGGCAGTATGTCCCCGAGCTGAAACGAAAATTAGGTCTGTAAAGGAGGAAAATGTTAATGGACACGCTTCGTCTTATAGCAAAGCTGTTTGTAATAATATCATCGTGCGTTCTGCTGGCGGCGGCGGCATACATCACCTTTTTCTGGGGAATAGACACAACGGTGAGCATAAAGGTGCTGTGGCAGATACTGGGAAGCTCAGCCCTTTGCTCCCTGTGCGGACTGTTTTATGCTTCGGGCAAAAAGGAACCATCAAAAAAGAGTATGCTTATACGAAATATCCTGAGCTTTCTCTATGTAAACACCGTTGTCCTCACCTGTGCCTTTGCCTTTGAATGGATAAGGAACAGAGAACCGCTTATGATAACTGTAATGGAGATTAGCATAATCGCCGTATTTGCGACAGTGTACCTTACAAACTATTTTTCCGACCGCAGAGTAGCGGAAAAGATGAACCGTATGCTTGAACAAAGCGGCATAAAGCGCAGATAATGAAATTTCTGACCCTCCTGTCGTTTTCCGTAAATTTTCACAGAAAATACACATATCCGTGCTATAATATTATTACAGTAAATATGACCCGCAAAAAATAAACAGAAAGCAGGGATTATTATGGAAAAAAGCAGGATACTCATCGTGGACGATGAAAAAAACATCAGAAACGTTATCAGCGAATACGCAAAATTTGACGGCTTCGAGACCGTTGAAGCCGCCGACGGAATGGAAGCGGTGGAAATCTGCCGCAAAGAGGATTTCGACCTTATAATTATGGACATTATGATGCCGAAGCTTGACGGCTACTCCGCAGTAAAGGAAATACGCAAGACCAAGCAGACCCCCGTTATAATGCTTTCCGCAAGGGGCGAGGAATACGATAAGCTTTTCGGCTTTGAGATAGGCGTGGACGATTATGTTACAAAGCCCTTTTCCCCCAAGGAGCTTCTTGCAAGGATAAGAGCCGTTATAAAAAGAAGCGCTCCCGCAGAGCCTGCCGAGGGCAAGCAGACTCTTACCTTCGAGGGTCTTGAGATAGATATGTCGGGCAGAGTGGTAAAGGTGGACGGAGTTCCTGCCGCCCTTACTCCAAAGGAATACGACCTGCTTTTCTATCTTGTGCGCAACAAGGGCATTGCCCTCTCCCGTGAAAAGCTTCTCGAGGAGGTATGGGGCTACGATTTCTACGGCGACGACCGCACCGTTGACACCCATATCAAAATGCTGAGAAATTCTCTGGGAGAATACCGCAAATTCATCATTACTCTGAGAGGAATGGGCTACAAGTTCGATGGCGGAAAGTAAAAAACAGGCTCTGAAAAAAAGTCTCCGCAGTATCCGCTTTACGGTATGGATATACTTTGCCATTTTCATAATCAGCATACTTATTATGATATGGATATCCTTTACCGTATCTCTCGAAGCCACCTACCGAACGGAGAAAACCAGCGATATCACGTCTATCGCCAACTATATCCTGACCCAATGGGGAGAAGAGGGCTTCACCACCGACGCCCTCGACAGGATAGCCCACGATAACGACACCTGCGTTCTTATACAGGACCGCTACGGGCTAAGCGTGTATTCCTATGACGTTATGGGAAAAAACTGCCTGCTCCACAGCAGCGGCACATCTCTTGCAAAATACCGCAAGCTTGCCTATGAAAGCCCCACGGGAATATACTATGCCGAGATAAAAAACTCCCGTTTTGAAAACAACACCCTTATGTTTGCAATGCTCATAGGCACAAAGGAAAAGCCCACAGGCTACCTGATGCTGAATACCTCTCTCGAACCGCTGGAGTCCACCGTGGATATCCTGCGGGTGCAGATGCTTCAGGTGAGCCTTGCAATGCTGGTGCTGGCATTCGGCATATCCATATTCCTTTCAAGCCTTGTAGCAACGCCGATCGTCCGTATCACCCGTTCCGCCGAAAAGCTGGCTCAAGGTGATTACAATGTTAAATTCAACGGCAGAGGCTACACCGAGACTGAGCAGCTTGCAGACACCCTTAACTATGCCTCCAACGAGATAACCAAGGTGGACACAATGCGCCGCGATCTTATGGCGAATATATCCCACGACCTGCGCACTCCTCTTACAATGGTGAAGGCGTATGCGGAGATGATACGCGACCTTTCGGGAGACGACCCCGTAAAGCGTGACGAGCATTTAGGCATAATCATTGAGGAAAGCGACCGTCTTGCCGCCCTTGTAAACGACATAATGGACCTTTCCAAGCTGGAAAACGGCACAATTGAGCTTAACAAGGAGCCTTTCTGCGTGGGCAGCAGGCTCAAGGAGATAATGACAAGATACACCCTTCTTTCCGAGCGTGACGGCTACAAATTTTACGTAAGCGCCGACGAGGAAGCCTGGGGAGAAGCGGATCTTATCAAATTCGACCAGATAATCTACAACCTTGTAAACAACGCCGTTAACTATTCGGGGGAGGAAAAATCCATTTACATTATGGAAGTCTGCACTCCCAAAACCATTCAGATATCCGTTACCGACACGGGAGACGGCATTGACAAGGAGCTTATGCCCCTTATCTTCGACCGCTACTACCGCGCCGAGAAGCACAAGCGTGAGGTCATAGGAACGGGCTTAGGTCTTTCCATAGTAAAGCAGATATTCATTCTTCACGGCTTCAAATTCGGAGTCAAGTCCGAGGAGGGCGTTGGAAGCACATTCTGGTTTGAGATGGACAGAATTAAGAAACCCGGAGAAAAGTAAACATAACAAAATCCGCCTGCCGCAGTTCACATTGCGGCAGGCGGTTCGTTATTTTATGAGTTATTCGCTTTCTTCCTCTGTTGTATCGGAGGTCTCTTCCGGTTCAGCTTCTGTCTCTGCTTCGCTTTCGGCTTCTGTCTCTGCTTCGCTTTCACTTCCGCTTTCCTCCGACGAGCCTTCTGTCTCATTTTCCTCTGAGAGCTTGTCAGCAAGCTTGTCGAGCTTGCCCTTTACGTCCTCAATGGTATTGAAGATGGGGTATTCAATGGAGAAATATGTGTAGCTCCAGCTTCCGTCCGCTATATCGTACACAAGCTGACCGTTTTCCTCGGCAAGGTTTTTGGCTTCGTCAAAGTATACCTCGCCGTTTATTATCATCTTTGTGCCGCTCCACTCGCAGTCAAATTCCACAGGCTTGGGAGCCTGCTTTACAAGCTTTTTTATGGTGGTGTCCATCTTGATAAAGCCCTTGTCAACATCAAGAGTGTTGGGCTGAACATACACGCAGAGTTTTCCCGTAGACTTGTTCTGAACATCGAGAACGTAATATCTGAACGCTCCCGAGGGGGAAACTCCCCTTTCGATAAGTGTATCGGTGGTAGTCACCCTGAACACGTTCATCACAAGGAAGAAAGCAATTCCGCCAAGTATGTACATCAGCAGGAAGATGGTTCCGAAAATGGTTTTTGCCGTTTCGTTCATATGGCAGCAGAAGAAGCCGAACAGTGTTACCACCGCCGCAGGCAGCAGCAGCGGCCAGTTTCCCCAATCTAAAAGCAGCAATGGGAAGAACAGCACCATATTCACCATACCGTATATGCAGGTCAGCGGCGATTTTCTCGTGTACAGAAACAGCAGGCATATCAGAGCGGAGAACACCGAGCCCACAATTGCAAATTCCTTTTGGCTCACATATTCGATATCGTAGAAGAACACGTTATAATCGAAATACGCCAGCACAATGGAATAAGCCACCCCAAGTATGCTCACTCCGATACGGAACCACTTGTTGGTAACGACCGTCATAAATTTATTCATACAGATTTTGCTCCATTCGTTTTATTGTCGGATAAGCCTATACTACCATTATAGCATATAAACGGAAAAAATCAACAACAATACGGTTACAATTCAATTTCAATCAGGAGTATCACTCCAAAGCGCCCCATACAACATTCTGCAGCCGCCTTGTAAATTCGGTGCAGCCTGTGTATGCCTGCTGAACGAAATAAAGGAATGCAAGGTCTTCCTTGGGGTCAATGCAGAAATAGCAGCCAAGCATACCGTCCCAGCCGTATTCGCCCACCGAGCCGTTAAAGCCTGCGGCGGCGGGACTTTTAAGCACACGCATAAAATTGCCGTAGCCCTGTCCCAGCATACTGTCCCACTCAAGGGAAGCTCTCTGAGTATCGGTTAGGCAGTCTGTTGCCATAAGCTCAACGGTCTTTCTGCCAAGTATTCTCACGCCATTTGCCGAACCTCTGCCGAGCAGCATTTTAACGAATTTGGAGTAATCCTCAATGGTGGAAACAAGTCCCGCTCCCCCCGACTCAAATGCGGGAGGGGTCTTGTAATCGGTAATGCACAGGTCGTGATTTGTATAGACCGAATTGCCCTGGGGTGTCTGAACATAGGGTGTGGCAAGGCGTTGATATTTCTCCTCGGGGATATAAAAGCCTGTATCGGTCATTCCGAGAGGCTCGAAAAATTCCTTTTTAAGAAACTCGCTGTACTTCATTCCGCTTACAGTCTCAATGACAGCACCCATAACATCGGCAGATGCGCCGTATTCCCATTTTGCCCCGGGAGTGAAGGCAAGAGGGACATTTCCCATTTCAAGAACGAAATCACGTGTGGAAAGGGGCTTGCCCCCGTTTTCGTATGCGTCTGTCTGCCTGCCCCACACCTCGCCCATTTTCATTCCCGAGGGAGTGCCGCCGGGGTAGGATATGCCCGATGTCATTGTGAGCAGGTCGCCAAGTGTAATGTCCCTGTCCGCAGGACGAAGCCCATTTTCATCAAGCACCTGCATATTATCAAATGTGGGCAAAAACCATTTCAAAGGATAGCGAAGCTCGATTTTGCCCCTTTCGAGGAGGAGCATTGCGGCTGCGGCGGTTATGGGCTTTGTGAGGGAAAAAAGGCGGAAAAGGTTATCCCCGCTCATTTTCTTTCCGCTTGCCCTGTCGGCATATCCGAAGTGGTCGAGGTAAACCGTTTCGCCTTTATGGATAACGGCGACGCTGCCGCCTGCTATGCTGTCCTTTTCAACGGCTTCGTTCATAAGGGTGTTTATGTATCTGAGATTTTCAAACATTTTTGGGTGCTCCTTTTTTATGAGTTTTTTGGGAAATAACACTTACAAATTGGAATTTGGCAGGCTGAGCCTGCAGCCACTCGTTCTATAATTTTTTGTGGGCAAGAAGCACGCGGCTCGGTAACGGTAGAAATAATATGCACCGCAAATGGAATTTGGCAGGCTGAGCCTGCAGCCACTCGTTCTATATTTTTTTGTGGGCAAGAAGCAGGCGGCTCGGTAACGGTAGAAATAATATGCACCGCAAATGGAATATATCGGTCAGTATATTTGTATCGTTATCGAGCCGACAGTCTGATGTCCGAATAAATTACAGAACGTCTCGCCGCGGGTCGTCACCCGCACAATTCCGATTTGTAAAGCATATAATCGATAAATTTCCTTTATTATATCATAAAAAATCCAATCCTGCAACCAAATTTATATATTCCTGTGCAGAAAAAATTTTTTCACTGAATTTTTCCAAAAATACCGCAAATGTTACCTCAAGGTAACTATGCCACCAAAAAGTGCCTACTTTACAATACCGAAAAGCTGTGTTATCATAAATCTAAGGAAAGAGATTAAGCGCTTAAATCTCCCGAAAAAACAAACCAAACAAATCATTTTTTCAGGAGGAAATTTATTATGAAAATCGCAGTTGTTTGTGCAAATGGTAAGGCAGGTCAGCTTATCACTAAGGAAGCCGTAAACAGAGGTCTGGACGTAACAGCCGTTGTAAGAGGCGAAAACAAGTCCGAAGCAAAGAAGGTTATCATAAAGGATCTGTTCGACCTTACGGCTGACGATCTCAAGGGCTTTGACGCTGTTGTTGACGCATTCGGCGCATGGATTCCCGATGTACTGCCGCAGCACTCCACATCTCTCAAGCATCTTTGCGATCTGCTTTCGGAAACAGATACCCGTCTGCTGGTCGTAGGCGGCGCAGGAAGCCTCTATGTAAATCCCGAACATACTGTTCAGGTTATGGACGGTCCCGACTTTCCCGATATGTTTAAGCCCCTTGCAGCCGCACAGGGCAAGGCACTTGAGGAACTTCGGACAAGAAATGACGTAAAATGGACATTTATCAGCCCCGCAGGAGATTTCCGTGCAGACAGCGAAAGAACAGGAAAATATATTCTCGGCGGCGAGGAGCTTGTGCTGAATTCTAAGGGTGAGAGCGTTATCAGCTATGCGGATTACGCGGTTGCAATGGTTGATGAAATAGTAAGCGGCAATAATATCCGCAAGCGTATCAGTGTTGTTTCCGAATAACTCCCGGAATGAGAAAACGGGACTGTCGGAAACGGCAGTCCCGTTTTCACGTGGAAGGAATGTTATAAATGACAAACGATGAAAAACTATTGTACCTCATAAAATATCTGCTCACAGAGGAACCGCAGTATAGAAATTTACAGATACCCGCGGATAAAAAAGCTCGTTTTGACCTGTTCCGCAGTCTTGTAAATATCCGTCCGCCGAAAGCTGTTTCCGAGGATTTTCTGCATATTCAGGACGAATTTCTGAAAGAAGAGATTTCGGCAAAGGGCATTATTGATATTGCCGATATGCAGCCTGTTAAGGATAATATTTACCTTTGGAAAGGCGATATTACGGCGCTGAAATGCGGAGCTATAGTCAATGCGGCAAATTCCGGGCTGCTCGGCTGTTTTCAGCCCTGCCACACCTGCATTGACAATGCGATACATACCTATTCGGGAGTACAGCTTCGTCTGGAATGTGCGGCAATTATGGAAAAACAGGGACATATCGTGCAAGTGAGCGCTATAACGAATTTATCCGCCGACATAAAAATATGCACGTTATGTTTCTGGAGCTGGGAGTAGGTTTCAACACCCCAGGAATAATAAAATATCCGTTCTGGAAAATGACTGCGGAAAATCCCAATGCAGTTTATGCCTGCGTTAATTTGGGCGAAGCCTTTTGTCCCGATGAGATTTCCGAACGTTCGCTTTGTATTGACGGAGATATTGCGGAGCTGCTAAAAATGTTATAATACTTATCTTATCTGACATTTTTTTATAACTACATCAGTTCCCGAACTATCTGTATCAGTCTTTCCACGTCCTCCGGAGGCTCTTTGGCATACAATATTCCGTAAGGAATGGTAAAATCCCACTCTACGGGAATTGTTACAAGCAAAGGGTGAACGTTCTGCAAGCCTTTACCATCATCAGATCTTCTCCGAACAAATCGGAGAGTCTGATGATTTTTTTCTTTGAAAGGCGGTGATTTGCATTAACTGCAATGCATTTTTTATATTTACCCAGCTTTAAAAATTCGCACCTGTCCAGCCGGGTCGCCGAATCGAATACACCCGTCAGAAAATCAAATTTCTCTCCCAGAGCAGATATTTCCGCAAGGATATTCGTATGCTCGTCCTCAAAGGGAACAATGTTCAGACGATATCCGGGAAACCGGGGACTTATCTTGTACCACAAGTCCATAAAGGGCTTGCAGGGGGTTAAGATCGACGTACCGACGCAAAAAGTCTTTTCGTATTCCTCGGTGTAACGTCTTGCCTTTTCAATGGATTTTTCCGAGTAATCAAAAATAAAAAGGGCGTCCTTGAAAATCGACTGTCCTGCGGGCGTGAGCTTAATGCCCTGATTTGTGCGGCTGATAAGCTTCATTCCCAGATGATTTTCAAGACCGTTTATCTGCTTCATCACCGCCGTGGGAGATATAAACAGCTTTATTACTCCATTGCAGATATGGAAAGCAAGATTAAAGGCTTAAACGAGTGGATAAAACGAAGAATACGCCAGATCTGTTGGAAAATCAAGACAAAGCATAAAAATTTTGTAAAGCTTGGCATAGTCAGTGAAACATCGTAAATGTGGGAAAAACAGCAGACAGGGCTACCGCAGAATTTCTTGTAGTCAGATACTTGTACTGTCATTAACAAAAGAATACCTTGTATCAGTCGGGTATGATGACATACTCGAAATATACAAGGTACTGCACTGGGGCTATTGAACCAACCTGTACCGAACGGTACGCACGGTGGTGTTAGAGGTAGGCTGCGGGGCTAATGTTCAGACTCATATTCGATTGGGATAATGTTCTGTAGTCTCATATTACCTTGCTTTGATATCGTGACCGCCTTTGTTCATCAGCGCAGACACTACGCGCTTTGCTTCCGAGGGGCGGCAGATAATGTCCACCGCCGCAGAAACGCTTTCGCTGCTTTCAATATCCGCCGGAACTATACCCGAAAGGGGAGCGACAGGCTGAAAATTGCTTGTATTCAGATTGGAAAAAAATCCCATAGGAGCAAAATTGCCGTCGCGATGAACCTTTTTTCTCCGTTCAGTAAGTGCAACATCGAAAACGCCCTCTCCCAGACTGCGAACCGACGAAGCGGCAAATTCTGCGCTGTCCACCGAATCAAACTGTGCCGTAATTCTCATATTATCATTATCCTTTCAAAAAATCTATCCAAAAATAAGTTTGCCCGAGACCTCACGAAATAATCGCACAAAGACGATACTTGTTAAAATAAACAAAAATTATGCGTAAATTTATGTGCAATTCCGTATTTTTAGATTTATTCGCAAATTAATCGAAAAAAAGTTGCACAATGCAGGGGAAATGTGGTATAATAAAAATTACTAATTTGATTTTGCATAAAGGAGGCAGCCTATGGATATCCGTGTAGGAGACGTGCTTACAATGAAGAAAAACCACCCCTGCGGCTCGAAGCAGATGACAGTACTGCGTTCGGGAATGGATTTCAAGCTTAGATGCACAGGCTGCGGCAGGGAATTTATGGTTCCAAGAAGCAAGATCGAAAAAAACATCAAGGCAGTGAGCCGCGATGAGGTCGAGGAGTAACCGATGTTTGAGAAACTGAAACTTACCGAGGACAGATTTGAGGAAATAAGCGGAAAACTCAGCAGTCCTGAAATTATAAGCGACAATGAGCTTTACGCCAAGCTGATGAAGGAATATAAATCTCTTACTCCCATTGTAGAGAAATACCGTGAATACACCGCCGCCGTAAACGACCGTGACGGTGCAAAGGAGCTTCTTGAGGAAAGCGGCATTGACAAGGAAATGAAAGAGCTTGCCAGAACGGAGCTTGATGACGCCGAGGAGCGTATCGCCAAATTTTCCGAGGAGCTGAAAATACTCCTTATCCCCAAGGACCCCAACGACGACAAGAACGTTATCATCGAGATACGGGGCGGCGCAGGGGGAGACGAGGCTTCGCTGTTTGCAAATTCCCTTTTCAGAATGTACTCTATGTACGGCGAAGCCCGCAGATGGAAGATAGATATCCTTAACGCAAATCCCACGGAGCTTGGCGGCTTTAAGGAAATATCCTTCAGCATTGAGGGCGAGGGTGCATATTCAAGGCTTAAATACGAAAGCGGCGTTCACCGTGTCCAGCGAGTTCCCGAGACTGAGTCTCAGGGACGTATACACACATCAACCGTTACCGTTGCGGTGCTTCCCGAAGCGGACGAGGTGGAGCTTGAAATAAATCCTGCTGATATAAAGACAGATGTGTTCAGAGCATCAGGTGCAGGCGGTCAGCATATCAACAAGACCGAATCGGCTGTTAGACTTACTCATATCCCCACAGGACTTGTGGTTGAATGTCAGGACGAGCGCAGCCAGTACAAAAATAAGGACAAAGCAATGAAAATTCTCCGCAGCCGCCTTTTAGATAAGCTTACCGAAGAGCAGAACGACAAGATAGCTTCTGACAGGCGTTCACAGGTGGGAACGGGCAGCCGTTCCGAGCGTATTCGCACCTATAATTTCCCCGAGGGACGTGTTACCGACCACCGAATAGGACTTACAATTTACAGACTCGAGCATATCCTTAACGGCAATATGGACGAGATAATAGACGCTCTCGCAACGGCAGATCAGGCAGCAAAGCTTTCCGCCCAGGGCGATGAGTAACATTAAGGAAAATCACACTATGAATTACGATACACAAATGCTATCCTCTTCCGAGGAGGATATAGAAAAGGCGGCGGCTCTTCTGCGTGAGGGAAAGGTCGTGGGCATTCCCACCGAAACGGTCTACGGGCTTGCCGCCGACGCACTTAACAGCACCGCTGTTTCGGAAATATTCAAAGCAAAGGGCAGACCCCAGGATAATCCGCTTATCGTACATATCTGCGAGTTTTCGGACATATATAAATATGTGACCGAAGTGCCCGACAATGCAGATAAGCTGGCAAAGGAATTCTGGCCGGGACCCCTTACTATGGTGCTGCCCAAACGGGATATCATACCTATGACCACAAGCGGCGGACTTGATACGGTGGGAATACGTTTCCCCGTTCACCCCGCAGCACGTGAGATAATACGCAGAAGCGGCACCGCCCTTGCGGCTCCCTCCGCAAACCTTTCGGGCAGTCCCAGCCCCACCACAGCAATGCACGTTTATAAGGATATGAACGGCAGGATACCTGCTATCGTTGATGGGGGAGACTGCGCTGTAGGCGTTGAGTCTACAGTAGTTTCCTTTGATAAGGACGGCAGGGTAAGGCTTCTCCGCCCGGGATTTGTTTCTCTTGAGGATATTAAGGGCGTAGTTGGAGAGGACAATGCTGTGTGCGCCAAAGGCGTTACCGAGAAAATTTCCGACGGTGAAAAGGTGCTTTCTCCGGGAATGAAGTACAAGCATTATTCGCCCAAGGCAAATGTGACTATCCTCTGCGGCACAATGGAAAAATTCACGGAATTTGTCTCGTCTCATAACGGCGATAAGGTCTGCTCTATGATATTCAACTCCGACGCCAATGGTTTTCCCTTTAAGTACATCACTTACGGTGACACTTCCGAGGAGCAGGCAAGGGAGCTTTTTGCAGTTCTCAGAAGCCTTGACGATATGGGAGCAGAGCAGGTTTATGCAAGATGTCCCGAGCAGACGGGAGTGGGTCTTGCAGTCTATAACAGGCTGCTCAGAGCCGCAGGATTTGAGGTGGTGAACCTTTGAACGGCACACGAGCAAGGGTGACAGGTCTCACAGGACAGAGCGGCGCAGGAAAGACCACCGTTAGCCGCGTCTTTGCGCAGAACGGCTTTGCCGTCATTGATGCGGACATCATCTCCCGAGAAGTCACCGAAAAGGGACAGCCCTGCTTAAAGGAGCTTGCCGAAGCCTTCGGTGAGGATATCATAAACGCAGACGGTACTCTTAACAGAAAGCGTCTGGGGAGCATAGTTTTCTCCGACAGGGAGAAGCTGAGACAGCTTAACGGCATCATCTATCCCTACATAATCTACCTTATAATCAGCCGTATAGACGAGCTTTCCGAGCAGGGCGAGGAGCTTATTCTCCTTGACGCACCCACTCTTTTCGAGGCAAATGCAGACGATCTCTGCGACCTTATCATAAGCGTAACCGCCGATGAGGACATAAGGCTCAGACGAATAACCGCCCGGGACAATATCACCCCCGAAGCTGCAAAAAAGCGTTTTGAGTCACAGTATTCCGAGCATTTTTTTGTCAGCCATTCGGATTTTGTAATAAAAAACAATAAAACTCCCGACGTCCTTGCCGCAAAGGCGGAGGAGGTCGCAGGCAAGATCAAGGAGTATTACAATGCCAAAGCAAACGGATAAAACTCCGCACAGAAAAAGGAAAAGAAGCCCCGTCATTCCGCTTCTGCTGATAATTCTGCTGGGAATAGGGATATATAGATTTCCCGACCTGTGCAGAGCCTATATTTATCCGCAGAAGTACAGTGAATATGTGGAGAAATATTCCTCAAAATACGGTATGGACAGCAATTTTATCTATGCTGTCATAAAGACCGAGAGCAATTTTGACCCAAATGCCGAGTCGGACGTGGGAGCAAGAGGACTTATGCAGCTTATGGAGGACGCATATGACTGGGTAGGCTACCGTATGAAGGACGGACGTGAGATAGATTATGACCATATGTTTGTCCCCGAGTATAATATTGAGTACGGCACATATCTGCTTATGCTCCTTTACAACGAGTACGGCGACTATGAGACCGCTCTTGCCGCCTATCATTCTGGCAGAGGAAGCGTGAACAATTGGCTTGAGGACAGCGAATTCAGCTCTGACGGAAAAACTCTCGATGATATTCCCTCATCTGCCACAAAGCATTATGTAAATAAGGTTATGAACGCATATTCTGCATATAATAACCTGTATAAATAACCGAAAGGAAGTATTATAATGGAAAAGGAAAAATCAGCAGCAAAGCTTTTGCAGGAAAAGCTTTGCGTACAGAGAAAGAACGGCGTTCTCAGGACTTCCGAGGAGGATATGAAGCTCTGCGACGAATACTGTGAAAGCTATAAGAGCTTTATGGACACCGCAAAGATAGAGCGTGAGGCTGTGGAATTTGCGGAAGCAGCCGCAATCAAGGCAGGCTATAAGCCCTTTGAGAAAAATATGTCTCTTAAAGCAGGGGATAAGGTTTACTATGTAAACCGCAAAAAGGCAGTTATCCTTGCCTACATCGGAAAAGAGCCTGTTTCCGAGGGCGTTCATATCGCTGCGGCTCATATTGACTCCCCCCGTCTTGACCTCAAGCAGAATCCTCTTTACGAAAATGACGAGACCGCCTATTTCAAGACCCATTACTATGGCGGCATCAAGAAATATCAGTGGGGAACCATACCTCTTGCCCTCCACGGAGTAATTGTCAAAGCGGACGGAACATCTGTAAGAGTTAGCATAGGTGAGGACGAAAGCGACCCAGTTTTCTGCGTTACCGACCTTCTTCCCCATCTTGCCCAGGAGCAGATGAAGCGCAGCGCAGGGGAGATACTGAAAGGCGAGGAGCTTAATATCCTCATCGGTTCCCGTCCGTTCAGAGACGATGACGTGAGCGAAAAGGTAAAGCTCAATATTATGTCTCTGCTTAATGAAAAATACGGCATTACCGAGTCTGACTTCGTATCCGCCGAGCTTGAAGCAGTTCCCGCTCTGAAGTCAAGAGATATCGGCTTTGACAGAAGTATGATCGGCGCATACGGTCACGACGATAAGGTCTGCGCATATACCGCCCTTACCGCCCTTCTCGACTGCAAAGAGACACCTCAGAAGACCGCAGTCGTTGTTCTCACCGACAAGGAGGAAACAGGCTCCGATGGAAATACGGGACTTCGCTCTTCGTATCTCAAGTATTTTATCCACGACCTGGCAGAGTGCTTCGGAATGGACGGCAGAACCGTTCTCAGCCGTTCCGAGTGCCTTTCCGCAGATGTAAATGCAGCATTCGACCCCACCTTCCCCGATGTTGTTGAACGCAGAAATGCCGCATTTATAAACTACGGCGTTGTAGTGACAAAGTTTACCGGCTCAAGAGGAAAGTCGGGAACTTCGGACGCGTCCGCAGAGTTTGTGGGCAGAGTGAGAAAGCTTATGGACGACAATAACGTGGTATGGCAGACAGGCGAGCTTGGCAAGGTAGACCTGGGCGGCGGGGGAACGGTTGCGGCATATATCGCAAATCTGAACGTTGATACCATTGACGTAGGCGTTCCCGTACTCTGTATGCACGCGCCTTATGAGATCGTATCCAAGCTGGACGTATATATGACCTATAAGGCATTTGTAAGCTTCCTTTCCGAGTGATATGTTTCCCGCAGAGAATTTTTCTTCTGCGGGAATTTTTTCTATTGACATTATATTAAAGTGCGGTTATAATTATATTGAGAAATTATGCCGGAGGGGATTGCTGTGGAGATATTGCTGTTGTTTGTGGTGTTCTGGCTCATATCGCCGATCGTTCTGGGAATTATCTGCGCTGTCCAGCATTCAAAGATAGTCAGGCTTGAAAAACAGCTAAAAGATACTGCGAAAGCTTCGCCGCAAAATACTCCTTACCCCTCTGATAATACAAATGCTTCGGTGCCTGCCCGAATTACAGCAGAAAAGCCTGAAAAAATTCCCGCGGCAGTTTCAGATAATGTGGTTTCCGAACCGCCAAAATCGGCTGATATCCCGAAAAAAACCTATTCTTATCCGCCTGCGGCAGCTGAGAAAAAGCCAAAAAGCCACGCTAACGTTATCCTTATTTTAGGAGCAATGTTTATAATCCTTGCAGGCTTTGTTTTTGCGGCGGCGGCTTGGTGGGCGCTCAATTCGTTTTTCAAATCAGCCGTGCTTCTTAGCTTTTCCGCCTTGTTTTTCGGACTTCACGCATTTTCCTCAAAAAAGCTGGGGCTTGAAACTGCGGGCAGGGTTTTCTATGTCCTCGGAAGCGTTTTTCTTCCCGTATCCTTTGCCGCAGGAGCAGCGCTGGGCGTGTTCGGAGAGATTTTCACATTTTCTCACGGAAACACAGCAGCGACCCTTTCGGTAATGTTCCTGCTGCTGTCAGCTGCATTTTTTGTGGGTGCGCATATCTATAACATAAGAGGCTACGCAAAAACAGCATACATATCCCTAACAGCCGCACTTGCTTTTATAATGCTTCATTTCGGCAATGTTTTCTGCGCAGCGGCAATGGCTGTTCTGTCCCTCCTTGCGATTATTTTTCAGCCCCTTATGGAAAAGAAGCTTTCGGGAGCGATTTCACAGGAATATCACCTTTTCGCCTCGGTAAATACGTGGGCGCTTGCTATAATTTCCCTGTTCATATCCGAAGGCGGAGGAGCCTTTGTGCTGCCTGCGGTGCTGTTTTCAGCCGCATTCTTCACCCGTGCGGTAAAGGGAAAATCCTCAGCTTCGGGAATGTACCCGATGTGCGCATATCTCCTTATCGGAACAATGACTGGCATACGCCCCGACTCCCTTGACGGCTATGTGCTTATCGGCGCAGCGGTGATGATAGTTTTCACCGTTCTCGGAATGATGGACGCCCTGCCTGTTGAGATAAAGACCGCTTCGGAAAAAATATCCGCAGTTTTTTCGTGTGCAGTTATCGGCTTCGGATTACTCAGAAGCGTTCTCAGCGGCGGACTTGAGCATTTTGAGACAACTGCTCTCATCTCAGCGGCAATGATTACCATACAGCTTGGGATAATATCGCTCAGAACCGATAAAAATGTCCTCAAGGCACTTATGTCGGCGTCATTCTGCTGGCTCTGCTATGAGCTTGCCCGAATGCTTTGCGCCTTCACACCCCTCGGAGCCCTGTCCCTTACGGTTATGTCGGCAGTCCTTGCACTGTATTTCTTCCTTATCAAGTTTACGGGAATAAAAAAGTGCTTTTACTCTTCTGTCTCCGATATTCTTATCGGCGCTGCCCTCGCCCTGACACTGATACTTCAGGATATTTCCGTTATCGGCGCAGGTTGGGGAATGGTTCATTGGCTGCTCCTTATGGCGGTGCTTTTTGCTTCGGGAACTGATGAACCTTTCGGCAGGGGAGCCTTGCCGTTTGGCTTTATCCTTTCGGCTTATGCCATATCTCCCATATATTTTCTCCAAAAAAGCGAAGATGCATATTTTTGTCCCAATGTACCCGAAGCCCTTATCTGCGGTATGGTGATATACTGTATCGGAGCGGCAGCAGTGCTTATAAAGCCTCTCAGAAAATACAGCGCGCCTATGAGTATGGGCATACCCGTTCTCAGCCTTATCCAGATGATATTCTTCTTTTCGGAGAAAGAGCTATACGCCCTTTACGGAGGTCTTGCCATACTTGCCTTCTCTGCACTGAATTTCATCACAAACAGAGAACATAAGCGCTTCGGAGCATATCTCGGCTATTTTCTCGGAGCGCTCTGCTGTCTGGTTTATGAAACAGCCTTTATCTCAATGCCCCCCGAAAGCAGCCTTAATGCGCTGATATTCCCTGCAGTGCTGATGTTCCTTTTATTCGGAATAAGCATTTTCCCGGGAATATACGGAACCAAGCTTTCGGATAAGATGATGTTTTTCCTCTGGTGGTCAATGCCTGTTTATTCCGTTATTCTGGGCTCGGGTTCAGCAGGAGAGCAGTTCGGCGCAGGAGTGATATGCGCATTGCTTCTTGCAGCTTTCGGCTGCGGTGCGGCAGTTATAAGAAAAAATTCCGCATTGTCCCTTGTAAGCCTTATCGTCATTGACATAAGCGTCTACTGCTATATGCTTGACAGCGGATATTCGGTCATCGCAGTAATAGCTCTTGGCATAGTTTGTGCATTGGCGGGAAGAGCGTTATACAGCGAAGGTATCATATTCGGCAGGGATTTTGATATGCTTTCGCTTTCGTCCTTTACGTCCTGCGGAATACTTCTGCTTGCCGAAACGGGAAATTACGGCAGATGGCTTGGATTTCTCCTGCTTGGTTTGTTACTCCTTGATCTTATCAGAAAACAGACCTCCGCAGCTCATAAAAAAGCCCTGTTTGCAGCCGCAGGCTGTACGCTGCTGCCTGTGTGGTGGACTCAGCCGTTTTTGGAAATCCCCGAAATATTTGTCACAGAGGTAAGTATTATACCGGTTGCAGTTGTTTGCGGACTTATTATGTTCATTTACCGCAGCAGACCCGAGCCTGCGGCGAATATCTCCTTTGCGGCGGCGGTCATATCCCTTGTGGTGCTGTTCATAGACGCAGTTCGCACAGGCTATGCGGCGGACGCTGTAATGCTTGGCATTGTAATTGTTGGAATACTTCTTGTCTCCTTTGCACTCCGAAGAAAAAGATGGTTTGCCCTGTCCGCAGCAAGTGCGGCGGCGGAAGCCATTGTCCTCACCCTGAGACTGTGGAACAGCAGGACCTGGTGGATATATCTCCTTGCAGCAGGTGTTATCCTTATCGCTCTGGGTATGGCAAACGAGCGGAAAAAGCAGCAGAAGGACGGAGAACGGTCGGGACTTTCAAAGCTTATGTCCGACTGGAAATGGTAGACTAAAAAAAAATCAGAGAAGGTAGAATTCTGAATGGATATAGGAATAGATTTAGGCACCGCAAATATTATGATAAGTATGGAAAACAAAGGCGTTGTTTTCTATGAGCCTGCGGTGGTGGCATTTAATAAGAAAACCTGCGAGATAATCGCAGTGGGAATGGAAGCCTATAAGATGATAGGCAAAGCCCCCGACTATATCGCAGTCATACGCCCCCTTTGCGACGGCGTTATCTCCGATTATGATATGACGGAGAGCCTTGTGAGGGAGTGCATACGCAGGGTAACGGGCAGGCAGATGCTTATGCCCAGAATAGTAATGTGCGTGCCCTCGCTGATAACCGATGTAGAAAGCAGGGCAGTCATAGAAGCAGCCCGTCAGGCAGGAGCGCAGAAGGTTTATCTTATCGAGGAGCCTGTGGCGGCGCTGATGGGCGCAGGAATAGACATTTCCAAGGCAAGAGGAAGAATGGTCGTGGATATCGGCGGCGGCACAACGGATATCGCCGTAATGTCAATGAACGGTATCGTTGCGAAAAATTCCGTAAAGCTTGCAGGAAATAAGATAGATGCCGCAATTATCAGATATGTCCAGAACAAATACCGCATACTGATAGGGGAGCGCACAGCGGAAAATGCCAAAATAACCCTTGCCCAGGTATATGCCCCCGACGGCAGCAGAGAAATGGCAGTAAAGGGAAGAAACCTTGTAACAGGGCTTCCCGCCCAGGTGAAGCTAACCGATTATGACATCTACAAAGCCATAATCGACATAGCAAACGAGATAATCGACGCTGTAAAGGGAGTTCTTGAGATCACTCCTCCCGAGCTTGCAGGAGATATCCATTCAAACGGTATCGTTCTTACGGGCGGCGGCGCGCTTATCGGCGGTCTTGACAAGCTTATCGAGCAGGAAACCAAGATACATACCTACTGTGCCGATGATCCCCTGCGCTGCGTGGCACGGGGAACAAGCCTTGCATTCAGGCATCTTGACACGCTTCTTGACGGCTTTGAAAGAATATCTCTTTACGGCTACAGCGAGATATAGTAGAAAGGAATAAAAAATATGAATACAGCAATGCTATTAAAGCCCAAGTCAATGGTTGCATATATTTACGGCGACCTGTCCGCAGAAGAGGGACTTCGTGAGTTTATAGAACACGGCTTTACCGCCGTTCCCGTGATCGACAGGGAGGGAATGTACATAGGAGTTGTCAGCGAGCGTGATTTTCTCTACCGTATCCTTGAGACGAAAAGCGTTGAGGCAATAAATGCCGATGAACTTACTGTTGCGGACTTAGCGGACTGCTCAAGATTTGAATCCGTTCCCATTGATGCGGACATATCGACCCTTTTCAACAGGATAATCGAGCAGAACTTCGTTCCCGTAGTGGACAGCAGAGGAATGTTCTCGGGCATCGTGACCCGAAAGGACGTTCTTATGCGAATGGAATACAAGCTGAAGCAGGCAGACAATATCCGAAAGGAACTGATGGTTTGAATTATATCTTTCTTGATATGGAGTGGAATCAGCCCCACGGAAAATCCAATACCGTTACCGTGCCTGTCCCTCTCCACGGGGAGATAATCAGGATAGGTGCCGTAAAGATAAACGAAAATATGCAGGAGACCGACCGGATCCACTTTTGCGTTATGCCCAAGTACTACAAGAAAATGAATTCGACAGTGGGGAAGGTGACGGGGCTTTCAGGCTCCTCCATCACATTCGGGCAGAAATTCCCCGCAGCATATAAACGCTTTTCGGACTGGTGCGGAGAGGACTGCGTTATCCTGACCTGGGGCAGCGAAGATGAAAAAATGCTTGATGCAAATCTTCTGGTACATAGAATGAAAAAGACCCATCCAAAGTTCTACGATCTGCAGCAGATATTTGCACACCGCATAATGGGGGACAGCAGGCAGTATTCTCTGATGTCCGCCCTTGAACATTATGGCATACCCTGCGAGCTGAAAGCCCACGACGCCCTGAACGACGCGGTATACTGTGCAAGAATAGGATTGAAAATGGATTTTTCACGCTATCTTGAGGGCTATGAGGATATGCTCAGAGAGGCAGCGGAGGAGCGGCAGGAAAAATATTACCGTACATTTATGAATATCCAAAGCGTAGAAGCGGCAATGTCAAGCAAACGGATAACCTTCTGCCGCTGTCCGAAATGCCGCAGGATAATGAAGCGGCAGAAATGGGTGTTTTACAGCGAAACTTCCGTAATAAACTGCTGCGAATGTAAGGAGCACGGCGAATATTATGTACGGATAAAAATGAAAAAATGTCCCGACGGCACCTATGCGGTAACAAAGAAATACACGCGGCTTACTGCTGAATACAGGGATTTTTATCTTCGATCGGGCGGCGAAGAAAAAAAGAGCAGGGAGACAGTGACTCTTTAAGATTTTACAGCGTATTCAAAAGAAATGAAAAAGGAGTTAATTTTTTGTTAAAGAGTACAATGTTTTAACAATCCTCTTGAAAAAAATATAAAGATATGATATACTTATAAATATATGAATGTACGGTGAGTCCGTTGTTATCTGTAAGTTTTATCTTTTGCGGGGGATCCGCAGAAACGGGGAAATTTATGATAAAAAACGCTTTTAAGGCAAGCTTTATTAAACGTATTATTTCGCTTACGATCCTTTTTAACATTATATTTGTTATTTTGTTTGTGGGAATGACCTTTATAATAACAAAAAGCAATATAAGCGGCGATGTTAATTCTGTAATGGTCAATTCTTCCGAGTCGGCATCGGACGCCGTATCGGAGTATATAAGCAATATGTCCGACTGCCTGCGCATACTTGCGGGAAGCAGCGATACAGCTAAGCTTCTGAGCAGCCCCGAAACTGCGGACAGCAGAGCGGTGTTTGAAGATATGGACAAGCTTATGTCCTTTTACGGCAAGCCTGTGGCGATATGGTGCGTTTCGGAGATGAACGGCGGTTATTTTGCAGACGGCGGTAAATCGGGCATTCTCTTTCCCGAAGATTACGAATGGTTTTCCAACGCAGAAAAGCTGTCATCGGATAATCCTTTGATTTATGTAATAAACGATTCATACAAGCGCTTTGTGGAATGTGATTCGCAGATAGTGCTTGTAATGCCTGTAAGACTTGACGGAGAGTTTGTGGGCTGTGCCGGAATAGAGCTTTCGTCAGAAGCCCTTTCCGAGAATATTTCCCGCAGAATATATACTGACGGCGTATATTCCGCCGTTCTCGACCAGTCAAACAATATACTTTGCAGCCCCGGAAACGATAAAAAAATAAGCGAGCTGCTTGGAAATACGGAAGATGGTCTCAGTGGGCTTGCAGCGGGTATTTCCGCAAACGGAACAATAATAGAGTTCAAGTCGGGCAAGACTACAAGCTATGCTATGTGTCAGGTTTCCTGCGGCGGTCTGAGAGTGCTTACACTTTTTGACGGCAGAGTGGCAGACGGCAGCTTCACAAGAATGTATTCCCAGCAGATAATCATACTTGCCTGTCTCTTTGTCCTCGAGCTTATCGCAACTCTGAACGTAATACGTCACGAGGCAAAGGATATTCCCGAGATATCCAATTCCATTGCCGAGATATCGGCAGGAAACTATAATTTCCGCATAAACTCCTCCTCTGAAAATGAGATAGGACTTATTGCCAAATCCGTTGACGACCTTGCCCAGACGCTTCAGGACAAAAACGCCGTCATTGAAGACTATATGACCCTCGACCCCACCACAGGACTTCAGAACCGCTATAAGCTGTATGAGTACATAGAAGACCTTATGGTAAGCAGGGACGAGTCAAGAAAAAGATTTGCACTGCTGTTTATCGACATTGACAATTTCAAGTGGATAACCGAAACTCTCGGTCATCGTCACGGCGACGAGTTCCTTAAAATATTCGGTCAGCGCCTTAAAGCGGTAGTTCCCAGAGTGTTCAGATTTAGCGGCGACGAATTTGTTATTCTTGCCGACCTGAATGACGATTTCGGAATTATAGACGAGCTTATCAGAAACCTCCGCAGTGAGTTCATCGAGCCTATAGAGATACTTAATGACAAGCTTTACGTTCAGTTTTCCGTAGGCATATCCATCTATCCCGATGATGATACCAACCCCGATATGCTTCTCAGGGACGCAGACATCGCTATGAGCCGTGCAAAGGAAAAGGGCAAGGGAAGAACATCTTACTATAACGCCTCCCTCCACCAGACCGTGCTCAGCAAGGCGACTATCGCCCAGAAACTCAACAAGGCTCTGGAAAATAACGAAATGTTCCTTAATTTCCAGCCTATAATCTCCGTTCAGAACGGCGATATCCACGGCTTTGAGGTGCTTGTAAGATGGGAGTCCGAGGAGCTTGGAAGCGTTCCTCCCTTCACCTTCGTGCAGATTGCCGAGGAGACGGGTGCAATCGTTGAGATCGGAACCTGGATATTTGAAACAGGCTGCCGTTTCCTCAAGCGTATGAACGAGATAAACCCCGATATCATAATGTCAATCAATGTTTCTCCCGTTCAGCTCAAGCGGAAGGATTTCCTTGACAAGGTACGCCGCACAATCAACGTGTTCCAGGTTAATCCTGCGAACATCCAGATAGAGATAACCGAGACAAGCCTTGTTGAATTTATTGACGGGAACAACGATACCATTCAGAAGCTTGCGGATATGGGCATTGCCCTTGCCCTTGACGATTTCGGCACAGGCTACTCCTCATTCGGCTACCTCAAGGATATGCCTATCAAGACCCTTAAAGTGGATAAGTCCTTCGTTGACGAGATATGCAGCAAGCATAAGGATTATCAGATCACAGGCTCAATTATTGATATGGTCAAGAACCTTGGCATCAAGACTGTCGTGGAGGGCGTTGAGTCCATCGAGCAGTACAATATCCTTGCAGAAATGAAGTGCGATTATATCCAGGGCTTCCTTATGAGTAAGCCTCTGAACGCATCGGACGCTATGGAGTTTGTGGAGACCTACGAGGAGCTTCATAAGCCCAGCAGACGCTCACTTGAGGAAAATTCCCAGAAGCTGGCTGTAGAAAGGCTTGAACGGGAAAAGCATCAGGCAGAGCAGGCATAAAAAATAAATTTTCAATGGAGCTGCTGCGGCTGCACAGCTCCATTGCTTTAATAATATTATAGCACAAAAGTATCGATTTGTCAATACGATTTAGAACAAAAGTTGCATTAATTGCAAATTTCGTAATATCATACAAATTTGTTTCGATAAAATCGTAAAATAGGAACATACATTCTGACAAACTGAATTAACCTACAATAAGATAGGATATCTTAGCCATAAAAAATTTTTATGGGAAAATGTAACATTTCCGTCCGCTCAGGTGTATTATTATCAGAGGGACAAAAAAGGGGGTGAGCCTGTCAATGAACAACAGCGAAGAACAGCGTTTCCGCAGATGCTTTGAGGAGTACAGCAGAATGGTCTATTCCGTGGCGTTTACGATGATGAAAAACAGCGCCGACTCCAATGACATAATGCAGGACGTTTTTCTGAAATTCTATCAGAATATGGACAAGCTCACCGACGAGGCTCACATCAGACCTTGGCTTATCACCGTAACAATGAACACCTGCCGGAATAATCTCCGTTCGGGCTGGTTTACGCGGACCATACGCAGGGAGGAACCTGAGGAGGGCAGCTATGAGCAGGATTTCGGAGAAAAGAGCGACCTGTTCTATGCGGTGATGGAGCTTCCCGAAAAGGAGCGAGTGCCGCTTCACCTGTTTTATTACGAGGGCTGCAGCACATCGGAAATAGCGAAACTTCTGAATATGAAAGAATCAACGGTCAGAGTAAGGATAATGCGCGGGAGAGAAAAGCTGAAAAAAATATTAAAGGAGGAAACGGTATGAGCAGGAACAGAAAATATATCGAACAGTTTGACCATAGTGCTGGCAAGCCCTCCGATTTTGACAGTCTCTTTCACTTTGAAAAGGGCGAGCTTATCGCCAAACGTAAGATAAGAGTAAAAAGCACCCGCAGCCGCATTGCCGCAATGTGTTCGGCAGCTGCCGTAATAGGAATAGCCGCCTTTGCCGTTCTGGCGTATATAAATACCAAGGGACTCACTTCCGACTCGGTAATGAGCAGGAGTACAGGCGATGATTTCTCCGAGTTTACTGCATATATCGAGGAAGACGGTTCACAAACAATGCTGTCATCATTTATCTACAGATTTGAATATGAGGTTACGGGCGACATGAGCGGCAATGCCGAGCTTGTTTGGGATTACAGCTCAGATACCGATACTCAGAATGAATATATCACAGACTGGCAGGCGGTAATGAGATTCAGAGTTATTTCCAAGAAGTACACAAACGGTAAGATAGTTTACTGCATAAATCCTTTGGAATATTATGTGGAGGAGGAAGTTTCGGGTGAATTAAACAGTTCCCGAAACGCAGTCGCATCAATTAACGAAACAATCACATTTTCGGTCCCCGCATACGACCTTAGAGAACTTCAGACGGGCGGGGAATACATTATGCCCTTTCTTGCATATGATCTGACCAGCAATGATGTCATATTTCACGCCGACAGCACAGGTTATTTTGCAGAGAAAACGGACAAGGGCTGGCTTATCTACAACTGCGGAGTGTATCACTTTGAACTTATTGAAGCACTGGAAGCGGACGCCGAAGAAATTTACGATGACAGAACAGGAACAGGCAGCTATCATCTTGAGCCTTCCGATGAGAAGATGAGCGAAAAGATAAGGGCTTTTCTTGAGAGCAAAGATACGGTCTACTATCATACGGAGTTTGAAAGCAGTACGGTTCAGACAACCCTTGACGATATCCTGCCGAACGCCGAGTTTGAAAAGATACGCTATGCCGTAAAGGAAACGGGAGAGCCTGACAGAACGCTGCTTATTCTCGACAACGAGCAGTATTTCTCCCTTTTGCCCTATATCTCGGGAAATGTTGTCTTTGCGGGCAGGACGCTTAACGGCTGTCTATGCGCCGCCGTTGAGCTTGAGTATAACGACGGGTCTGCGGAGGAATATTATTGCCGCACCATTCTTATGTCGGGCTTTACCGAACTGTATGTTTCCACAGGGGACAGCATTGACGAAAACACTGTTATCGGCGTATGCGGCAGTGAACCCGTATATATGCAGTTTATCGACAATAACGGTATGCCGATGGAGATAGATATAAACGATTTTTTCGATGAGACATCGGTTTCGGCAGAAGACGAAGTAATCATTGACTACGATGAAGAAATATCCGAATAAACAAAAACAGGCTTCTGCATTTTTCGTGCAGAAGCCTGTACGCTTATGTATCAGAAACTCAAGCCTTGTAAATTGTACCTGTAAGACCGGGACAAGCGGAAATAGCATTAGCCTCGTCTGTGTCGATATGCATAGCTCTTGCGAACTTGTCGGAAACACGGCATACAACGTCTCCCAGGATAGCCTTTCTTCCGTCTGTGTCTATCTTAACCCAGACAACATCCTTGTCCTTAACGCCAAGCTCCTCAGCGTCAGCGGGAGTAAGGTGAATGTGGCGCTTTGCAACGATAACGCCCTCGGAAAGCTCTACCTCGCCGCAGGGACCAACCAGCTTGCAGGCACCCGAGCCTGCAACGTCGCCGCTCTCTCTGATAGGAGCAGCAATGCCGATAGAACGTGCGTCGGTAGCGGAAAGCTCAACCTGGTTTGCGCTTCTTACGGGACCGAGGATAGAAACGTTTGCGAGAGACTTCTTAGGACCAACGACCTCGACTCTTTCCTCACAGGCAAACTGACCGGGCTGGGAAAGATCCTTTTTCTTAGTGAGAGTTGCACCCTTGCCGAAAAGCACTTCAAGAGCTTCCTGTGTAACGTGTACGTGACGTGCGGAGGTTTCAACGATAAATTCTGCTGACATATTAAATACCAACCTTTCAATATATATGGAAAATCCGTCGGTAACAGGCGAATTTTGCCAAGTCTATACTAATTATACCACTCGTAAGAAAAATGTCAAGTGCTGAAAGGTAAAGTTTATGTATGCGTTAAAATTTAAAAATTCATAAAAAGCTATAGACAAATTCCTAAAAATGGAGTATAATAAATCGTGTATATCCGAGAAAGTGTGTCATAAAAAGACCTTCGGGTATGCAAAGAAAGGAAGGATTATTATGGATTCTCTCATAAAGCTTTTAAAGGGAAATGCAAGACTTTCTGACGAGCAGCTTGCGGTAATGCTGGGAATTACCCCCGAAGAAGTCGCGGCACGGATAGCCGACTTTGAAAAAAAAGGCGTTATCAAGGGCTACAACGCTATTATAAATGAAGAGCTGGCGGATAAGAACGCTGTAACGGCATTTATCGAGGTCAAGGTAAAGCCCAAGAAGGAATTCGGCTTTGACGAGCTTGCCCGCAAGATAATGGAATTTGACGAGGTGGACTCGGTAACACTTATGTCGGGTTCATTCGACCTTGCCGTTACTCTCAGAGGAACCAACTATAAGGAGATAGCTCTCTTTGTGGCTCAGAGACTTTCCTCGATGGAGGGCGTAATATCCACCTCCACCCATTTTGTACTCAAGCAGTACAAGGAACAAGGCTTCTTTATTGAACAGGAGGCCGCAGATGAAAGGGGCTTCGTATCTCCGTGATAGATTACGATAAGCTTATTTCCGAGAAATGTAAGGTAATGAAGCCCTCGGGAATAAGGAAATTTTTTGATATTGCCGCTCAAATGGATAATGTTATCTCTCTTAGCGTGGGCGAGCCTGATTTCCAGACCCCCTGGAACGTAAGACAGGCTGCCATAACATCTCTTGAAAAGGGAAAGACCAAGTACACCGCTAATGCGGGAATTTCCGAGCTGAGAACGGCTATCAGCAGAAATATTGAGAAGACTACAGGCGTGAAATACTGCGACAAGGACGAAATTATCGTTACCGTAGGCGGCTCTGAGGGAATTGATATTGCCATCAGAACGCTTATCGAAAATGGTGACGAGGTGCTTATAGTGGAGCCTTGCTTTGTCTGCTATGCTCCCATAGTGTCCCTCTGCGGAGGAGTACCTGTATCCGTTCAGACCACCGCCGAGACCGAGTTCAGGCTTACTCCCGAAATGCTCAGAGAAAAGATAACCGACAGGACAAAGCTTCTTATCCTGCCTTTCCCCAATAACCCCACAGGAGCCGTTATGGAAAGAAAGGATCTTGAGGGAATTGCAGATGTTATCCGTGACACAAATATCCTTATTCTCTCAGATGAGATATACAGTTCTCTTACATACGGCTCAAAGCACTGCTCTATCATTGAAATAGACGGAATGAAGGAGCGCACCATATTTGTTAATGGATTCTCAAAGGCATATGCAATGACAGGCTGGAGACTTGGCTATGTGGCAGGCCCTCAGCCTATCATAAAGCAGATGCTGAAAATCCACCAGTACGGCATAATGAGCAGTCCCACTGTTTCGCAGTATGCGGCTATTGAAGCACTTGAAAACTGTGACGAGGACATTGCAAAAATGCGGGACGAGTACGATATACGCAGAAGATGGCTTGTGAAAGCACTGAACGATATTGGTCTTACCTGCTTTGAGCCAAGAGGAGCATTTTATGTGTTCCCCAGCATCAAGTCCACAGGGCTTTCAAGCGAGGAATTCTGTGAGAGACTGCTTTACGAGCATAATGTTGCAGTTGTTCCCGGAAATGCATTCGGCGAATGCGGCGAGGGATATATAAGAATTTCATATGCATATTCCCTCAAGCACATAATGACCGCCATAGAGCGCATTAAGGAGTTCCTTTCCGACCTGGACAAGCAGAAAACGGGTAACGGCTGATGATAACGGCAGAGGAGCTTTTAGAAAACGCCCCCTCCCTTGCAAAGCGCAATTTTGAAAAGAACAAGCGCCTCAGAAAGCCTGTTGGACTGATAAACGGTCAGAGAAACTGTGCAGTTTCGTCCTACAGGCTGGGGATAAGGAAAATGTCCGCCAACGGCTGCGGTGCCATTGCCATATACAACGCCCTGCTTTCCGCAGGTCACAAGCCCGATTTTGCAGCTATATGCTTAGGAATAGACTGCTATGCTCTCAATATGTGGGGCATTTTCGGAACAGACCCGAAAAAAGCAGAGGAGCTTTTCAAAAAATACCGTATTCCTGCGGTGAAAGCCAAGGACTACGATGATTTCGTAAAAGTAATGGGCGCTGTCAGTGTGGGGATACTCTGCTACTGGGTGGCAAAGCCCCGGCGTTCCCTGCTTCACTACATAGCGATCATAAATAACGGGCAGGGCTATGACGTGTGCAACAGATACTCAAACCGCAAAACTCCCTCAAAGGTGAGTTCCATCGGTGATTTCTGCCCAAAGGAAAGCTATGTGTGCGGATTTTTCATAAGCTGAAAGGAGAGGCGTATTTTGGACAGCCTTACTCTGAGCGCAAATGCTAAAATAAACCTATACCTTGACGTTGCGGGCAGAAGAGCGGACGGCTATCATCTGCTTGAAACGGTTATGCATACGGTCTCCCTCTGCGACAGGGTCACTCTCACAAAAACGGGTAAGAGCGGGATAGAAATATCCTGCTCCGACCCTCTTATTCCCTGTAACGAAAAAAATATTGCGTACAAATGCGCATCAGCATTTTTTGAAAAAACGGGAATATGCGATGGGGGAGTCAGCATAAATATTATAAAAAATATTCCCTCCGAGGCAGGTATGGGCGGCGGAAGCGCAGACGGAGCCGCTGCTCTTACGGGACTTAACAGACTCTTTTTTGCAGACCTTTCCGAAAATGACCTTATTTCCATCGGAGCAAGGATAGGCGCAGATATACCTTTTTGCATAAAGGGCGGCTGCGGTTATTGCACGGGGATAGGGGAGATAATTGAACCGCTCCCGAAAATATCGGGAACGGTGCTTATCGGCAAGGGCAATACGGGTATCAGCACTCCCGAGGCATTCGGAAAGATTGACTCTGCAGGCTTCAGGATAGGCACAGAGGGCATAAAGGATATCTTCGGAAATGTCCGCTCTCTTGGTGATATTGCACCCTATTGCCGCAATATATTTGACGATATTGCCTGTCTTGACGAGGTTTCCCACATCAAAAAAATTATGACGGATAACGGCGCTGTCTGCTCTCTGATGACAGGAAGCGGCTCGGCGGTTTTCGGTCTGTATGAGTCGGAGACTTCGGCTGAAAAGGCATATGAACTTTTAAAACAATACGGCTATTTTTCGGCTTTGTGCAGTCTTGTGTAGCAAAAAAATGCTAAAGACTGCCCTGCCGAAAATTTATGCCATAAGTGTTAGATTGCCCTAACTTTTGAAAGGAAATGATAAAATGACTTTGGATAAGCTTCCCATAGGTCAGAGCGGTATCATTACGCAGGTGGGCGGCGAGGGCGCACTGCGCTGCCGTCTTCTTGATATGGGACTGATACCCCGTACACAGCTGACAGTGCGAAAAGCCGCTCCTATGGGCGACCCTATTGAAATACATCTTCGGGGCTACGAATTAACTCTCCGCCTTGAAGAAGCAAAAGAGATAACAATTATGCCCACAGATACCACCAACTCTGATACTAATCTTTAACCAACCTATAGACAAATCCTCGGCTGAAATAATCCCATTCGTCGTCAAGCTCCCTTGCAAGGCGGCAAGCCTTGCTGCGGTCGCTTTCCTAGACTGTGATTATTTCATCTGTCGGCTTTGTCTACAG
>JAQYLI010000013.1 GCA_028720105.1 Oscillospiraceae bacterium
CACAACAGAAGCTTCGATACTTCTGTCTGTGATAGCTATGAACATTGACCGTCTGGCGGCAATGTTTATGCGCTTGATTCGGATTTTGAGGTTATGTGTTCCGGACTTGCGATTATGGGGTTATTGAGGAGAGACTAAATAGGTGAAATTTATTCCGCAAACAAGCATCTCAGCTTCCGGGACAATAGTACAATATAGAAATGTGCCGCCCGTTCTCATAGAGCAGAGTACGGACGGCATTTTTAAGTCTTGATTTGCTATTGTCTGCGCTGTTTACAAGTGCTTGTATTCGGCATTGATCTTAGCCAAAATTCTAAACAGCGATGAAAGTTTCTTCATATTCCACCCCCATAATTTGAAAGCACAGGCATATGATGTAATATATCTTTCATTGGCGGGCGGCAATATACTCATTTTATCAATTTTTTTTAATTCTGTCATTTCAGGCAAGATTACATTTTTTATTTCATCAGTCGTATATTCATCATCATATCTCATGTTATTTATTTTGCAAATACATATCCTTATGCACTGATCAACAAGAAATCTGAATTTAATATACTTTATATCCATACTCATCTTCCGAAAATTTCTTAACTTTATCAAAAAAATTATTGGAGAAACAGCCTATCAGCCCTGTCCGTAGTATGCATTTTTGCCGTGCTTTCTCAGGTAATGCTTGTCAAGAAGCTCCTGCTGCATACGTCCTGCGGAAGGATTTATTGACATAGCGTGATAGTTCATAAAGGCTACTTCTTCAAGCACAACGGAATTATGCACAGCCTCGTGAGGATCTCTGCCCCAGGTAAAGGGACCGTGGCTCTTTACCAGCACCCCGGGTACAGACATAGGATCGGTGCCCTTGAAAGTCTCGATAATTACGGTGCCCGTTTCCTTTTCATACTCTCCTGCGATCTCCTCGGGGGTCATTGCCCTTGTGCAGGGTATCTCGCCGTAGAAGTAATCGCCCTGTGTGGTGCCCATAGGGATTATGCCCACACCTGCCTGAGCAAATGATGTTGCCCAGCGGCTGTGAGTATGAACCACTCCGCCTATTTCGGGGAATGCGCGGTAAAGCTCAAGGTGCGTGGGAGTGTCGCTGGAGGGCTTCCATTTGCCCTCTGCCACCTTGCCCGTAGCAAGCTCCACAACTACCATATCTTCGGCTGTCATACCCTCATATGGAACGCCGGAAGGCTTGATGACCATCATACCGCTGTCCCTGTCGATACCCGAAACATTGCCCCAGGTGAATGTGATAAGACCGTATTTAGGAAGAAGGAGATTTGCCTCCAGCACTTCCTGCTTTAATTTTTCAAGCATTTTATGCAGTTCCTTTCAGATTATTTTGCAGCAGCATATTCAGCCGCAAGACCCTTTTTATAATTCTCGATAAATGCCGCAAATCCTGCCGCACCCTTTTTATCGGGATGAACGGTGGTGGACTCCATAGAAGAGAACACTTCCGTTTCAAGAAATTTGGGAAGAGCTTTTCCGTTTCCGAGGGCTGAATATGCAGCAAGTATCGCCATACCCCACGCGCCGCCTTCGCCTGCTGTATTCATAACGGAAACAGCGCTGTTAAGACCGTCAGCCAGAAACTGCTGAGCAACGCCCCGTACCTTGAAAAGTCCGCCGTGTCCCGTTATCCTTTGAACTGTTACCTTTTCATTCTCAAAGAGGATATCCATTCCCATTTTAAGCGCAGCCATTGAGGAATAAAGCTGTGCGCGGAAGAAGTTTGCAAGACCGAAATTTCCGTCCGGCGTTCTGAAATACATAGGTCTGCCATTTTCGGCGCCTGCCACAGGCTCGCCCGAAAGGAAGTTGTATGCCACAGTACCGCCGCAGTCGGGGTCGCCATTAAGCGAATTTTTGTAAAGAATCTCGTAAAGCTGTGACTTATCCATAGGATTTCCGCTGAGTCTCGCAAACTCACCGAAAACATTTACCCACGCGTCAAGCTCGGAGCAGCAGTTGTTGCAGTGTACCATAGCAACGGGTGAACCGTCGGGGGTGGTGACAACGTCTATCTCGGGGTAATAGCCCGAAAGAGGCTTTGAGAGTACAAGCATCGCAAAAATAGACGTGCCTGCGGAAACATTTCCCGTTTGGGGGAGAACACTGTTGGTGGCGACCATTCCCGTGCCTGCGTCCCCCTCGGGAGGACAGAGCAATATGCCTGCTTTGAGAGTACCTGTAGGGTCAAGGAGTCTTGCCCCCTTTTCCGTAAGAACGGCATTTCCCTCGCCTGCGCTGAGCACGGCAGGAAGTATCTCTTTGATATCCTTGTCAAAATTCTTTTCTTTAAGAAGTGCGGCAAGCTTTTCCATATACTTTGGATCGTAGCTGCCGTTTTCAATGGGGAATATGCCCGAAGCCTCGCCCACTCCTACGCAGCGCTCTCCCGTAAGGCGATAGTGGATATATCCCGCAAGGGTGTTGATATGGGAAATCTGTGAGATATGCTCCTCCTTATTAAGAATAGCCTGATAGAGATGAGCAATGCTCCATCTCTGAGGGATATTGAACTTAAAAAGCTCTGAAAGCTCGGCTGCAGCCTGCTCGGTAATGGTATTTCTCCAGGTCCTGAAAGGAACGAGAAGCTCGTCATTCTCGTCAAAAGCCATATATCCGTGCATCATACCCGAAATACCCATTGCACCGTAGGACTCCGGTGTAATTCCGTACCGCTCCTTTACATCTGCCGCAAGCGCTGCATAGCAGTCCTGCAGTCCAACTATGATATCCTCAAGGGAATATGTCCATATGCCGTTTTCATAGCGGTTTTCCCAGTCGTGGCTGCCTGCCGCAATGGGAGCGAAAGTATCGTCAATAAGGACTGCCTTAATTCGGGTCGAGCCGAATTCTATGCCGAGATAGGTCTTGTTGTTCCGGATTTTTTCCTGTATAGTCATTTTTTATGACCATTCCTTTCTGAGAGTTTTGGGGGTTATGGCAATTAAAAATTGCCGTAAGCAAATCGAGACGGCAGCCAAATCTTAGAACCCGTCTTCATAAGCATATGTACACGTCTTTTCGGCAAATTTTGCCGCAGACTGCGTTAAAAATCCTTGCCGGGCGACAGCCCGCCTGCGGATTTTTGCCTTGTCTTAGGCAAAAATATGCTCGAAAATCCGCACACATTTCTTGTGAAGACAGGTTCTTAGTCTTTCGACTAAGAAACAAAACTCGGTTTGAAAATCTTTGATTTTCAAACATTACCTCTTGAGTTTAGCCATTGTATCAAGCATAGCAAGCTGCTGCTCGAAAGTGTTTATCTCTGTCTTGTCGTCAATGATAACAAGCTCCGTATCGGTCATCTTTGCAAAAAGACGGATATCGTCCTTGGTAAGAGCGGTGGAGACCACTGCGTGATGAGCGCCGCCTGCATATATCCACGCAGCCGCACCCGTAGCAAAATCGGGCTTCAGCTTCCACATAAGTCTTGCAACGGGAAGCTTTGGCATAGGCTCAGGCTGCTTTACGAGAGTGATATCCGCGCATACGAGACGGAAACGATCGCCCATATCTATCATAGAAACGGCAATGCCCTCGCCGTCGATACCGTCAAAAACAAGTCTTGCAGGGGGTTCCTTGCCGCCGATACCCAGAGGGTGAACCTGTATCTCGGGCTTTCCTGCGGCAAATACGGGAGATACCTCAAGCATATGGGCTGCAAGCTCAAGCTCATTGCCGCTTGTAAGGTCATAAGTGTAATCCTCCATAAATCCCGTTGCGCCGTCTCTGCCCTCTGCCATTTTAAAGAGGACTGCGCCGAGAGCAGCGGTCTTGTAGTCGCCCTCGGGACCAAAGCCGATACCCTTTGCCATAAGGTTCTGAGCAGCAATTCCGGGGAGCTGCTTTAAACCGTGAAGATCCTGGAATGTATCGGTAAATGCTGCGATGTTTTCCTTTTGGATAAACTTTTCAAGAGCGACTTCATACTTTGCCTGCTCTCTTACGGCAGCAATATCGTCGGTGGCCATAGTATATTTCTCGTTATATTCGGCAAGCTTTGCGTCTGTCTCGGCGTCCGTTACCTTTTCGGCAATATCGGCAATATCTCCGATACCGTAGTAATTTACGTTCCAGCCGTAGCATATCTCGCTTTCCACTCTGTCGCCGTCGGTGACTGCAACATCGCGCATATTGTTGCCGAGCATTGCGACTTTCATAGTCCTGCCGAAATTAACGGCAGCGGCAGCGTGAGCAAAGCTGCGTATCTTTGATATAACGTCATCGTGCTTATAGTAGCCCACAACCACCTCCCGCTTTACGCCGAGCCTTGTGCAGATGAAACCAAATTCCCTGTCACCGTGAGCAGACTGATTAAGATTCATAAAATCCATATCAATGCTGTCATAGGGCAGCTTTTCATTGTACTGTGTGTGAAGATGGAGCATAGGCTTTTTAAGCGCCCTCAGAGCCCTTATCCACATCTTAGCGGGGGAGAAGGTGTGCATCCACATAATAACGCCTATGCAGTCCTTGTCAGCCGAAGCCTTTACGCAAACATTCTCAGCCTCTGCAGCGGTTGTAACAACAGGCTCGAAGCAAACCTCAGCGATGTCGCCGAGTTTATCGCTTAAAAAAGCCGCCATATCCCTGCTGTCGTCTGCCGCCTGCCTGAGAGTCTCTTCTCCGTAAAGGTCCTGACTGCCTGTGATGAAGTAAATCTTGTTCATTTATATACATTCCTTTCCGTAGGTGATTTATAAGAGATTTTTTAAAAAAGCAATACAAATTTTTTATTTTAAATACAAATTTTGCTTTGCTTTTATTGCTTGATATTATTTTATCACAAGGCTTTTACGATTTCAATATACAAACCGCACATTGTTTTTTTAATTCCACTGTTAATTATGCACATATATGGCGGCTGAATGCAAATTTTTTGTCTTTATCGCAAATAATATGCTTGACAAATTGCTTGTAAAGTTGTATTATAATTATCAGAGAATTTGTATTGTTTTTTGGGGGCGACTGCAATTGAAAAAATATGAATTTGTGGCAAATTCGCTTTCCGAGGATATCGGGACGGGAAAATACCCCGGCGGAACTCTTCTTCCCACGGAAGAGCAGCTTACAAAAATATACGGTGTAAGCAGGCAGACTGTAAGAAAAGCCCTGTCGATACTTGAGGAGAAGGACATTATCGGAAAAAGGCAGGGCAGCGGTTCCACGGTAAAAATAAGAAATCCCGCTGTCCGCAGCAGGAAGGTGTCCGTTATTGTAACATATATTGACGACTATATCTTCCCGGGGCAGCTCAGAGGCGTTGAGGAAGTGCTGTCGAAGAACAATTACTCAGCCATTCTTTCCGCCACAGGGAACCGTATATGCAGCGAACGGAAAATACTTGAGGATATCCTGAAAGATCCTGTTGCAGGCATACTTGTGGAGGGCACAAAAACAGCCCTGCCCAATCCCAATATAGACCTTTACGAAAAGCTTGCCCGCCGTAACATTCCCATAGTATTCTTTAACAGCTGCTATCCGGGGCTTAAAGGCCCCCTGTATGTGTGCGCGGATAACCGCAGGGGCGGATATGAGCTTGTGACCTATCTTTTGAACAAAGGTCACAGAAGCATAGCGTCGATCTTCAAAGCCGACGATATCCAGGGTCATGAGCGCTATTCGGGCTACATTTCGGCAATGTTTGACAATAAGCTGTTCATTTCGGACAGCAAGACAATATGGTACACCACCGAAACAAAGGACAGGCTGTTTGACGAGTCGGGAAATATCCTTTCATCAATAGGCGACGCCACAGCCGTGGTGTGCTATAATGATGAAATAGCCTTTATGCTTATAAAATATCTTACCTCACGCGGAAAGAAAGTGCCCGAGGACATTGCGGTGGTAAGCTTTGACAACAGCAGTCTCAGCGAAATGTCCCCTGTGAAGATAACCTCCCTTTCATACGGTGATGTGAATATCGGCACCATAGCCGCCCGAAAGCTGATGGATATTCTTAACGGCAGAATGGCAGCCTCCGAAACAATCCCCTGGAAGCTTGCCGAAAAAGAAAGCTCATAAAAGGGGAGCGGTCACGAAACAATATATACCATACGAACCGAAAATATATAAGGAGAAAATCAATGTCCCGAAAACAAATACTTATAATAGACGATGATGAGGATCTGTCCTTTATAATCTCCGAAATGCTTGAAAGCTACGGCTACAGCGTGACCTGCGCCGCAAACAGCGAAAAAGCCTTTGAGCTGCTGTCCGATAATACGTATCATCTCATACTGCTTGATATAAACCTGCCCGATACCACAGGCTTTGAACTTTGCAGGGAGCTTAGGCGCGTCTCCACCGTACCCGTCATATTCGCCAGCGCAAGAACAAGCGAGACCGACCGTATCACAGGCTTTGACATAGGCGGCGACGATTATCTTCCCAAGCCCTATTCAATGAAGGAGCTGCTCTCCAGAGTGAATGCCCTTATCCGACGAACCTACGGATTTGCTTCGGAAGAAAATATCGTAACATTCGGAAATGTAACAGTAAACATCACCGCAAGAACAGTCACAAAAAACGGCGAAAAAATATCCCTGTCCCTCCGTGAGTTTGACCTGCTTGCATATCTCTGCGGGCATAAAAATACGGCAGTTCCAAAGGAAAATCTGCTGTCTGAGGTGTGGGGAGCCTTTGCGGCGGTGGAGCCTTCCACGCTGACGGTGCATATCCGCTGGCTGAGGGAAAAATTAGAGGAAGACCCTGCCGAGCCGCAGTATATCAAAACGGTTTACAAGGTGGGATATATGCTGGAGGTGAAGGAATGAAAGCCAGACTTATCTCCGTAACGGCGCTGTTTTCGGCGCTGATAATAATTATGACAGGCATACTTTATTTTTCGGAAAAACAGATAAATTCACAGGACAGCAAGTCGGAGCAGCTTGTTGCAATAAATGAGATAGAGCAGCTTGTAAAAATGGGCGAGTATGAAAAACTGTCCGAAAAAACAGCACTTTTGTCGGAAAGCATACGCTCCGTACAAAGCGTTTCAGATGTAAACGGCGGCATTTTTGTTATGTGCGGTATCTGTCTCCTGTTTGCTGCAGGCGTTTTCGGCTACGTGTATTTTGCCGTGCTCCGCCCTTTTGACAAGCTGAAAAGCTTTGCCGAAAAGATATCAATGGGGAATTTCGATAT
>JAQYLI010000014.1 GCA_028720105.1 Oscillospiraceae bacterium
GTAGACAAAGCCGACAGATAGAATAAGTCCAGTCTAGGAAAGCGACCGCAGGCAGGCTTGCCGCCTGGCAAGGGAGCTTGACGACGAATGGGCTTATTCTAGCCGAGGATTTGTCTATGGGTTGATTAAGAATTAGTATTACCCTTGACAAATTTAATAATATGTGATAAACTTTTGCATAAGCTTTAAAGCTGTTTGAATATTAAAAAATCTTACGAAAGGAGGCGGACGCTATGACAATAATATATTATTTTATAAATCTTACAAAATCGCATATACATAATTGTAAACGGCTGTGCTGGGATATTTGTCCGCCCTCTTTTTAAGTGTACGGATATATATTTTTGTGTGCGCTCCCGTTTATTCGGAGGCGCATTTTTTATGCAGAAACGACATACGAAAGGATAACATTATGATCGAATTACAAGGAAAATACAACTCTGCAAAGGTGTTCACCGACGTTATCGACAGCGCTTCAGCCGCACAGATAATCGAGCTTTGCAGTCAGGAATTTACAGTGGGCGAAAAAATCAGAATGATGCCCGATGTTCACGCAGGAATGGGCTGCGTTATCGGTACAACTATGACCGTTACAGACAGGATAGTCCCAAATCTGGTGGGAGTGGACATCGGCTGCGGTATGGAAACTGTTCGTATCAAGGAAAAGCACATTGAGCTTTCTCAGCTGGACAAGCTTATTTACGCAAAGATCCCCTCGGGCTTTGCCACCAGAAGCACGCCTCATAAGCTTAACGAGGAAGTTGACCTCTGCTCCCTGAAATGCGCCGACAAGATCGACCTGAGAAGGGCGGAGCGCTCCCTCGGAACTCTCGGCGGCGGAAATCATTTCATAGAAGCCGACAGGGGCGAAAACGGCATATATATCGTTATCCACAGCGGCTCGCGGCATTTAGGCGTTGAAGTGGCGAAATACTATCAGGAAGAGGGCTACAGGCAGCTTAATCACGCGGGAGACGCGGCTGTAAAGGAGCTTATCGAAAGTCTCAAGGCGCAGGGCAGACAGACGGAGATAAGACGGGAGCTTAAAAAGCTTGAAAACACCAAGCGAACTAAGATACCCAAGCACCTTGCCTATGTAAGCGGTCAGCTTTTCAAGGACTACATTCACGATATGAAGATAGTCCAGAAATATGCCGCTCTCAACAGAAAGGCTATGATGGACGAGATAATCAAGGGTATGAAGCTTACCGTCACAGAGCAGTTTACCACCATTCACAACTACATCGACACGGATAATATGATCCTCCGCAAAGGCTCTGTTTCGGCGCAGTCGGGAGAAAAGCTTATTATCCCCATCAATATGAGGGACGGAAGTCTTATCTGTATCGGAAAGGGCAATCCCGACTGGAATTTCTCCGCTCCCCACGGCGCAGGCAGGCTTATGAGCCGCGGCGAGGCAAAGCAGAGCTTTACTGTCAGCGAATTTAAAAAGCAGATGACGGGCATTTACACCACCTCTGTGGGAAGAGGAACACTTGATGAATGCCCCATGGCGTACAAGGGTATTAACGATATCCTTGAAAACATAGACGGCACCGCAGATATTTTTGAATTTATCAAGCCAATCTACAACTTCAAGGCAGGTGCCGAAGAAGAATGAAAAAGCCTCGGCTGTATTTTTACCGCCGAGGCTGATATGAAAAGAGGGATAATATGGAAAAATTTGTAGCTTTAGAAAAAATGAGCAAAAAGAAGCGAATGGAATATTTTAAAAAGCAGCGGAAGGACTGGGGCGGCTTGTCCCCTGTTACCAGATTTCCCGATAAAAAGGACGCTTATATCAGAGCAAAGGAAAAAGTAAAGGCTTCAGCAGAACTCCGCTGTGAATAAAAGGCTTATCAAAGTCCAAGGCTTTCAAAAACGGCGTTTACCTCCGGAGCAAGTATCTCCGCCATCTTCTCGTGAGACTTTTCCGAGGGGTGCCAGTCGGCGCCTATACCGTCAGACTCAAGCTGAATGGGCAGAGGAACGTACTTTATCCTGTCATCGTGTTCCCTTTTAAAGCGTTCGGTGCAGGAAATTTCCTCTTCAAGAAGATCGGTGCCCATAATTCCGTATGTACAGATAATAAATGCGCCGGGGTTTTTCTCGCGAAGCATTTCAAGGAAGGCATAATATTTCTCGCAGAATGTATCGCACCTTTCCTTGATATGCTTTGTCCAGGACTGATCGTTGGTGCCCATATTGAAAACTATTACCTGGGGAACGTAGCTTTTAAAATCCCACTTTGTGTGTTCCTCGTGACCGATTTTTCCCATTGATTTCTCAAGGGGGCTGTCGGTATAGGGATAGATATCGTGAACGAGCCAGTCATCAAGAGGCTTTTCGGCATTCTCGTCCACCCAGCTTGAATAAACGCCCATACCGCTCCAGGATACATACTGAAATTCAGCACCGCATTTAAGTGCAGTCTTATAAGCGTAGCCCTTGATGGGATTTTCCGTTTCGGTGGAAAAAACGTCCTTGTTCCATATGCCGTCAATGCCGTAGCCGCAGGTGATGGAGTCTCCTACAAACTCAATTCTCCTCTCAGACAGGGGCTTTGGCGCAGGAAGAAGAGTTCCGTCTATGCGTATCTCAGACACGCCCATTTTTGCAAATGCAGCTTCTGAGAGCTTCATAAGGCGAAGCTTTACCTTTTCGGGCTTGTCCGCTCTGTACAGCTCGTAAACCGCCTTTTTTTCGTCAAGCTTGAATATCTTTGAAGGAACGGTCTCACCGTTTACGCACACACCTGCCCAGGCTCTGTAAATATCCTCGGAGGGGGTAAGGTCGCTTATTATCTCGGCACAGGCATAGCTGCCCGTAAATTCAAACTCGATAAATGAATTTGTATAGCTGAGATAGCGGATATCATTTTCATAAATGCTTCTTCCGCTGACTCTGACGTTTCTGCTGTCGGCGGCAAATGAAATAAGCTTTTCATCGTTCATTGGCGGATTGTCCTTTCTTATGTATATATACCAAAAGGTCTGCAAACAGCTTGTAGCCGCTTACAGACCTTGCTTTGGAGCTGATAACCGGATTTGAACCGGTGACCTCATCCTTACCAAGGATGTGCTCTACCAACTGAGCTATATCAGCATTTCGTTTTGCTCTCTCGTCAGAGTGCTTTTATATTATAACTCGTTCAGCCGCAAAAGTCAATACTTTTTGACAAAAAAGTTGTGTTAATTTTTTATGAACCCCGCAAAATGGCTTTGTTTCATAATAAAACGGAAAATTTTGGTTACAAAGCGTTTAAAAGGTTGCGAAATTATAACAAATTATTACAGTTTCGCTTTTACTATGGAAATTTACGAAATAGTATGCTATAATGTATCTGCATCGGGAAAGTATGCATATTAACATCAATGAAAGGATGGAGTTTTTACAATGAAGAAAATAAAGCTCGGCAGAACGGCAGCTAAAAAAACTGCCTGTGTTCTCACAGCAGGTATGATGCTTTTTTCCGCAGGAGCAATGACAGGCTGCGGCGGCAATAAAAGCGAGTCAAACAACACTGCAATAGTAGATCAGCAGGAGGCTGCAAAGGCTCTCGCTTATAAGGTAACGGATATCCCCATTTCGGGTCTTGAGAATCTCTACGGCAACATTACCGCTAAGAACGGTCTTTTTTATCTCATATCCAATGAATATGAAATGAAGGACGACAATTATTACGGAAAATATTTTATCAAGATATATGATGAAACAGGCGCCGAGACCAAGTCTATCCCCGTTTATGAGCAGACCGATCCTAATGTTTACGGCGGAATAAACGGCGGTCTTTTTGTAAATGACGACGGCTCTGTTACCTGCCTTTTATATGAGGGCAGTTATGACGAGACCACAGGCGAATCCAAGGAAAGCTACAAGCTCTTAACATATGACAGCACAGGTGCAAAGGCAAACGAGGTCGATATGGGTCAGCTTTTCACTCAGGAGGATAATGATAATCAAAGATATTTCCAGGGCTATATCATCGACAAGCAGGGCAATCTCATCATCAATATGAATAAGGTCATCAGAGTATGCGACAGCACCGGAAAGAAGCTTTTTGACACCACGGAATTAGAGTCTGAGAATGCTTGGCTCTCAAATTGCTTCCTCACCAACGCCGGAGTTCCCGCAGTTATGGTATATGACTACAGCAATGATACAAGCAGCCGTGTTATCAAGGAAATAGATATTAACGCTCAGAACTTCGGCAAAGAATACACACCCTCCAATTTTAACGGCGGAGACCTCTATTCCGGCAGCGGCGATTACCTCTGCTATATGAGCTCCGACACAGGTATTGCAGGTTTAAGAGCGGACACACTGGCGGTAGAGCCTGTGCTCAATCTCCTTAATCTGGGTGTGGATAACTCCAACATTTCCGGCTTTTCCATCTGCGAGGACGGCTCCTTCCTTACCGTTAACAATGATTACTCGGGCTACAATTCAACAACTACCATAAGCAAGATAGCTGCTGTTGACAGCTCCGAAGTCGCAGAAAAGGAGATAATCACTCTCGGCTGCTTCAATATTGACTGGAGTATCCGCTCCCAGATCGCAAAATTCAACAAGCAGAGTGACAAGTACACCATTTATGCAACAAGCTTCAGCGAGTCAAACGACACCTCCGACTGGGAAGCCGCTCTCACAAAGTTCAATAATGAGCTTCTTGCAGGAAACGTTCCCGACATTATTCTTCTTAATCAGCAGATGCCTGTAAGCAGCTATGCGGCAAAGGGTCTTTTTACAGACCTTTATGAGCTTCTTGACAAGGATCCCGACCTTAAGAAAGAGGACTTTATGCCCAATGTCCTCACTGCTCTTGAGACCAACGGCAAGCTGTACGAGATAACTCCTTCCTTCTCGGTACAGACCTTTGCTGCAAAGACCTCTCTTGTAGGCAGCGACCGCTCCATTACCCTTGACAGGGCAAAGGAAGTTATGGCAGGAATGGGCGACAATGTTCAGATGTTCAACAACGAAATGGCTTCAAGCGACTTTATTTCCAACGTCCTGACATACTCCGATTTCGTTGATTACGAAAACGGCACCTGCAATTTCGATACTCCCGAGTTCAAGGCATTCCTCGAGTATGCAAAGACCCTGCCCAAGGAAATTGACTACGATAAGCTTTACAACGACAATCCTAACTACTGGATGGATAATGAAAATGCCTGCCGTGAAAACAGGGCTTTGTTCAATAATGTTTATTTCTACGATTTCAACTCTTATAAGCAGACAAAAGACGGTTATTTCGGAGAGGATATCACCTTTACGGGCTTCCCGGTTACTCAGACGAGCAGCTCGGGTTCCATACTGAACACTTCCTCGGAAATTGCTATATCCTCCAAGTCAAAGCACAAAGAGGGTGCCTGGGAATTTATCAAGTACGTTATCAACAATAACATAAGCGAAGAGCCTGTTTATATCTGGGACGAGTCAAAGGGCGAGCAGGTCGATACGGGCAAGGTAGCATATGTTACTTCAAGCAATGCCCTCCCCGTTCTCAAGGATCAGCTTCAGAAGCTCGGCACTCAGGCAACCGTTCCCAATACTTACATTGACGCAGACGGCAAGGAAGTTGAGCAGGAAAACATCTATTACATCGGTGACCAGGAAGTCAAGATTTCAAAGATAACACAGGCTGAGGTCGATATGCTTATCGAATACTTCGAGACTGTTACAAAAATGTCAAGATATGACCAGAGCATCGTGGATATCGTTAATGAGGAGACCGCTCTCTTCTTCGACGGTACAAAGTCCGTTGACGAGACCGCTTCCATCATTCAGTCGAGAGCAAGCATTTATATGAGCGAACAATACTGATAACTCTTTTTAAACAGGCTTCGCAGAGCTACTGCGAGGTCTGTTTTTTTGCTGAAATTTTTGACGGCTGTAAAAATTTCAGCCGATGTAAAAATTTACAGCACAGCTATTGAAATGCTGCTCCGATTGTGATATACTATAAATATTAGTGCAAAATCGCATTTCTGAAAGGACGCTTATTTTTATGATGCAACATTCTATAATATTTCCCCTCCCCCTCAGTATCCATATAGGCTTTGTCATTATCAGCGTTATACTGCTGGCACTCTGCTACAAAAAACGGAAGTATACCTATGAGCTGTATATGCTGGTGGGAATAATCTCTACTCTGTTTGTATATGTATGCAAGGAAAAGCCCTATTTCTATATTTTAGGGCTTGAAGAAATGATACTGCTTGCTCTTACGATAATTGATATGGCTAAGGTATCAAAGGCTGCCGCTGCGGCGGAAAAGGCTGAAAAAGAAGCTGCCGAAAAGGCTGCGGAAACTGACGGGGAAGAAACAGTTTCCGAGGAGCCTGACGAAAATGACGATACCGATAAAAGCGAATAAGGAGAACTGCTGTGAAGATCATTCTGCTTGAAGAAAAGACCGTTTCTCAGGGCGATGTTTCCCTTGACGGGTTCAAGGCTCTGGGACAGGTGACGGGTTATCCTCTTACACCTCAGGACAAGGTGGCTGAGAGGGTGGGTGACGCAGAGGCTGTTATCATCAACAAAACCGTTTTTACGCGTGAGATAATGGAAAAATGCCCGAACCTCCGATACATCGGTCTGTGCGCTACGGGATTTAACAATGTGGACACTAAGGCGGCGGCGGAGCTTGGCATAACAGTCTGCAACGTTCCTGCATACTCCACCTCGGCGGTGGCTCAGCAGGTATTTTCCTATGTACTTCATTTTGCAAGCCGCACGGCGGATTACAATGCCGATGTTCAGAGCGGCGGCTGGGTAAGGTCGGACACATTTTCCTATTTTACCATTCCCACCTTTGAGCTTTCGGGAATGACTATGGGAATTATCGGCTTCGGCAGCATCGGCTCGGCTGTGGCACGTATCGCAAAGGCTTTCGGTATGAATGTCATTGCTTCGACCCGTACTCCCAAAACGGCGGAGGGCGTAAGCTTTGTTTCCACCGAGGAAGTATTTAAGTGCGCCGATTTTATATCACTTCATTGTCCCCTTACAGATGAAACGAGAGGGCTTGTGAATATGGAGAGGCTGAAGTTCTGCAAGCCGACCGCTTACATAATAAACACTTCAAGAGGTCCTGCGGTGAATGAAAAAGACCTTGCAGAAGCTTTAAACAGCGGAATTATTGCGGGAGCGGGGCTGGACGTTGTGGAAACCGAGCCTATGAAAGCCGACAATCCCCTGCTGGGGGCTAAAAACTGCATTATCACACCTCACGTGGCGTGGGCTCCCGTTCAGACAAGAGAAAGGCTTATTGCTGCGGCAGTAGATAATCTTAGGAGCTTTATTGACGGCGCTCCCAAAAACAAAGTAAATTAACGAAAGTCGGGTTATTATATATGTTTGATATCAGCACAAAAAAGAGAATAGTTATCAAGGTGGGCACCTCCACCCTTACACACAAAACAGGCAGGCTCAATATACGCAGAATGGAGCGGCTCGTTAAAACTCTTGCAGACATTCAGAACAGCGGACGTGAGATAATTCTCGTTTCCTCGGGTGCTATCGGTCTGGGAATGTCTAAAATGGGTCTGAGGGAACGCCCTACAGACACCCCTATGAAGCAGGCGTGTGCCGCTGTGGGTCAGTGCGAGCTTATGTATATGTACGACAAGCTTTTCGGTGAGTATAATCTGAATGTGGCGCAGATACTGCTGACAAGATACATTCTTGAGACTCCCCGAAAGAACAACGTTGAGAACACATTTTACAAGCTTATCGAGCACAACATCATTCCCGTTGTAAACGAGAACGACACTGTTGCTATTGACGAGCTGGAGCTGGCAGTGGGCGAGAACGACTCCCTTGCGGCTCACGTTGGAATGTTCTGCCACGCAGACCTGTTGGTCATTATGTCGGACATTGACGGATTTTTTGACGGAGACCCCCGTTCAAATCCCGACGCAAAGCTTATCCCTGTTGTGGATAAGATCGACGACAAGATAAGGGCGCTGGCAGGCGACGCTGTTTCGGGACTTGGCAGCGGCGGTATGATAACCAAGATAAACGCTGCCGAGATAGCTATGGAGGCAGGCTTTGATATGGCTATCGTCAACGGAAGAAACCCCGACATTCTTTATGATCTTTTCGACGGAAAATCCGTGGGAACGGTTTTCCTTGCAAACAAATAAGGGAGGGTAATGCTATGACTTACATTGAAACTTTAGGCGCAAATGCTGCTGCCGCAAAGAAATCGCTTATTTCCGCCGATACGCAAAAGAAAAATGCTGCTCTTGCAAAGATCGCAGAGGCGCTTGTAAAGCGTTCGAGTGAGATAATAGAAGCAAATGCCGCTGACCTTAAAGCTGCCCGTGAAAACGGTATGTCCGTTTCTATGCAGGACAGACTTATGCTGAATGAAGACAGGATAAAGGGCATTTCTGACGCTATCGGAGAGCTTATCAAGCTTGAGGACCCCATCGGAAAGGTTGACAGCGGCTCTGTTCGTCCCAACGGTATAAGGATAACAAAGGTTAGAGTTCCTATGGGCGTTATTGGTATGATATACGAGTCACGTCCCAATGTTACTGCGGACGCTGCCACTCTCTGCCTTAAAACGGGCAATGCGGTAATTCTCCGAGGCGGCAAGGAGGCATACAACTCCAACAAGTGCATTTGCAATATTATGCGTGAAGCTGTTTGCGAGGCAGGCTTTCCCAAGGATATCATTCAGTTCGTGGACGACACCACAAGAGAGGTCACAACCGAGCTTATGAAATGCAGCAAGTATCTTGACCTGCTCATTCCCAGAGGAGGTGCGGGGCTTATAAAGGCTGTTACTCAGAATGCCACTGTTCCCGTTATTGAGACTGGTACGGGCAACTGCCACATTTACATTGACAAGAGTGCGAATATCGAGATGGGCGTAAACATCACCGACAATGGAAAAACCCAGCGTCCTTCGGTGTGCAATGCGCTTGAGACTCTTCTTGTTCACAAGGATATTGCCGAAAAATTTCTCCCTGCTTTGAAGGCAAAGCTTGACGAGCATAATGTGGAGCTTAGAGGCTGTCCCGAAACTGTTCACATTCTCGGGGACTGCGTTGTTCCTGCCACCGAAGAGGATTATGCAACAGAGTTCGGCGATTACATTATGGCTGTAAAGGTTGTTAATGACATTGACGAGGCAATTGAACACATCGGTAAATATTCTACGGGTCATTCGGAATGTATCGTTACAAACGACCTTGCTAATGCGGAGAAATTTAAGACAGAGGTGGACTCCGCCTGTGTGTATGTAAATGCTTCAACAAGATTTACTGACGGCGGTATGTTCGGCTTCGGCGCTGAGATAGGCATTTCCACTCAGAAGCTTCACGCAAGAGGTCCTATGGGACTTTACGAGATAACTTCAAACAAATACCTGATCGACGGAAACGGTCAGATCAGATAAGGACAGGGCTATGAAGAAAAAGGATAAACGCTCCGAGGAAAAGAAAAACGGCGATATCATTGATATGCTTGACTCAGCTCTTGACGAGGACATTTCCGAGATAAGCAAAATGTCCGAGCTGGAGGAGGGCGGCAATGAAGCTGTAAAAACGGGAAACAAAAGCGCATTTCACTTTATCATCGGGCTTATTTTCATTATTCTGGCGGCGATTGGACTTATTTCCACTGTGGACTTCGTTTCGGACAAGGTAAAAAACATTATCGACAACACCGAGCAGAAAAACGAGTTTGCTAAGTTCATATATCCCGTTGTTATCTGCGATCCGCCCGGATTTGACGCTACCACTAAGCTCAAAAACGAGACTATTATCTCGGCGGCGGTGTGGGATATCATTCTTTACGAGGACAAGAGCAGGTATGAGCTTGATTTCGACTATCTCATAGTTCCCGAGGTGGACATTGAGCAGCACGCCGCTAAGCTTTTTGGCTCGGGTCTTACCATAAACCATATGACCATTGCTTCGGCTGATATTTCATTCTACTATGACGGGGAGATAAGCTCTTACCGTATTCCCGAAAATCCTAAGTTTTTCACCTACTCGCCTTACATTGAGTCTATCAGCAAGGTGGGAGAAAGCTATACTCTTACAGTGGGATATGTTTCCCCCACCCCTGCTTGGCTCACTCTGACCTCGGACGAGGCTCCGTCTCCCGAGAAGTATGTGGATTATGTGGTGCAAAAGCGAGGCACAAGCTACACACTTGTTGCCATCAAGCAATCGGACAAGCAGGCGGAAAACGGTCACGACAGCGGACTTTAAGGAGAATTTTTATGCCAAGGATATATCCACTGTTTTCATCAAGCAGCGGAAACTGTACATATGTAGGCTCGGGCAGGGAGGGCGTTCTTATCGACTGCGGAGCCTCCTTTACAAAGATAAAGAACGCATTGCTGCAAAACGGTCTGGATATGAGCTGCGTTAAGGCGGTGTTTATCACCCACGACCACAGTGACCACGTTAAGGGGCTTCGGGTGCTGACAAAAAAGACGGGACTTCCCGTTTATTCACAGAGCGGTACTCTCGATACCCTTTACGATATGGGACTTATTTCATCAAGGGCGGAGGATATCAAGGAATATGCCGATATTGGCGGAATGAGGATATCCTGCTTTCCCACTTCTCACGACGCTGTTTCGCCCTGCGGTTATCGTATCACATTTGAAGATGATGTGAGCTGTGCCGTATGCACCGACCTGGGCTTTGTGAGCGATGAGGTGAGAAACGGCATTAAGGGCTGCTCGGCGGTTCTTATCGAGGCAAACTATGACCCCGATATGCTCAGAAACGGCGGATATCCCGCTTATCTCAAGGCGAGGATACGCTCGGACAGGGGGCATTTATCCAACACCGACTGCGGCAGCTTCTGCGCTGAGCTTATCGGCAGCGGCACTACGAGGTTTATCCTCGGACATCTGTCAAGGGAGAACAACACCCCCGAAACTGCGGAGTTTGCGGTGGAGTCGGAGATCGCAAAAAGGGGTTATCAGCGAAACCGTGACTACATTCTCTCCTGCGCGCCTGTGGAGACGACAGGTGGATTTGTGGCTTTCTGACAAATTAAGGAAATTTTATCGGCTGTTTCCGTATAAAACGGGACAGCCGATTTTTGTGCATTTGTATCGTATATTTCAAAGCATATTTGTGCAGGTATACAAAATTGAACTTTTGTTCGATTTGTGCTTGACAAATCAAAAAACTTTGTGCTATAATATAAATCGTCGGAGATGGTTTTTTATCGTTTAAGGGCGGTGAGCGTTAGTTCTGTATCCACCGAAAAATTTACATTGTCATAGCCTTCGGAAAAGGAATATTCCCTCGGAAATAATGCAGGAAGAAAGCCGTCCTTAAAAGCTTTTTCGCATATTGCTTCGGCTGAACCCGAGATTATTTTTTCCGCTTCTTTTTTGTAGTCCTCAAGGCTTTCGGATTTCCCAAGCTCGGTCAGAACGCCCTCGGCTTTTATGGATATGTTATATTCCCCGACATTATCCCACTGTCTGAAATAAACGCTTTTATCGTTTATTCGCGTGCTGAGACTTCCTCCGAGAACACTCATACGAACTCCCTTTTCGCCCCGAAGGAGGTTCAGTGCGGCGGTCTCGGACAGGTCGAGAAGAACGGTTTCGCCGCTCGTGTTCACTGCCGCAGAGCCCGATATCCCTTTTTCGGAGAGGGGAAGTATCACCACTCCACCTGCGCTGTCGGCGGAAATTACATCACGGAGTGTCACCTCGCTGTAAAGTCCCTCGGCGGCGTATCTCTCAATTCCCGAGATTATAATGTCCGAACCTGTAAGCTCATCATTTTCGTCCTTTCTGTCCGCTTCGGCTCCCGGGTCTTCGGAATATATGACGGGACAGCCCGGAGATATCCGCTCCCCTGCCAGCATTTTAAGCTTTTCCTTGTCTCGTATGATATCGTCGTCGGCAAATACACAGGTGCAATGACCGAAAAAAAGCTCCCTGCCGCTTTGCCGCATTATCATATCCGCCGCTTCGTAAAAGCTTCTGCCCGTTCCCGAATATACACGGTACTCGGGGACGGGGGCATCGGAATTTGCATCGGTACTGCTGTATGCCTGAATTGTTAGATAATAAAGTCCCTCGTCCTCCTCGATACCCATAAGAGAGACGAACATTCTTTCATTTACCTGTACGGCGGTGCAGGCGGCAAGGCAGAGCATTGAGACAATTGCCGCCGCAAACAATATCACTTTTTTCATCTGCTTTTTCCTTTCTTAAACATCAATAATATGAGTGGTACGGCGGCGGTGAGGATAATGGGCGGCAGTGGATTTTCATATATCATTTTGCAGAATGTTATTCCGAAATACATTTCGGTAAGGGCACATATTACTGCCGTTATGCCACCTATAAGTCCCTCACCTTTTATAATCGGAATTGCCTGTTTTATTGAATGTCCTCCGCAGGCGCAGAGAAGCGATATGACTGCGGCGCACATTACCGTCCATAGGCTGAAAAACAGTCCGTCATTGCGGAATGTCCGCTCCCTTGCGGCGTATATCACGCTGTCGGCAAGGGGATATTCGGACACGCTGATATAGCCGCCCAGGGTCATATATACGGCGGCGGTTATTAAAGCAGCGGCGGCAAGCATTGCGGCAATCCCTACGTATGCTCCGCCTCGGGTACGCCTTCCCATTCCTCCGCACATTACGCAGAGACAGGTACAGCCTGTGGCTCCTATGGGTAAAAGTCCGCCTAAGCCCCTTTGCAGGGACAGCTTCGGGAATGTGACCGAATTACAGTCAAAGGCAAGGATATCCTTCCACGCTCCTAAGAGAAATATGACCGACAGGGCGCAGAGCATAAAAAGCAGCACTGTACTCATTCGGCAAACCGTTTCTACTCCCGTATGGGCGATATAGATACACACTGCCCCAAGCATTATTATGCAGACTGCGGCATTTGCTTCGGGCAAATATCGCTCGGAGACAAATTCGCTGAAGCGTTTCAGGATATTGGCGGCGGCGGTGATAAAATAAATGAAAAAGAGGATATTTACTACTCGTCCGATAAAGCCAAGATGTTGGGTACAAAGTTCGGGGACGCTTTTCTCTCCGCTCATTGACAAAATTGCAAGGGGGATAAGCATTACTGCAAGCAGCATTACCGAGACGGATATATCTGCAAGAGATGTTCCCATATCGGACAGCGATGTATTCAGCACGCAGAATATTACGCCGAAAAGAGTGAGCATTACCGCTGTTTGTCCTCTTCCGATATAGCCAAGTTTCATTTATCACTCACCTCGATGTTGTTTTTCAGTTCGTTTTCTGCGGCTGTTTCCATATCTGCACCGTTTAGCTGTTCAATTGTAAATCCACGCTTTCCCAGACGTTTAAAGCCGAGACGGACTGCCACATCTCCCATTGCTTTTGGTGAAAAGGGCGATATGGGCGCCATTACGGGAAGTCCGTAATTTTCGGCGGCGCAGATATTTGCAAGCATCAAGGCTGACAGCAGGGCTATGCCGAAGAGTCCCGAAAATCCTCCGATGACCACTGCCGCAAGACGAAATAGTGTTACCTGCTGGTCAAGGCTGGGTATTACAAAGGAGGCAGTCACGGATATGGCACAGACAAGCAGCATCGGGTTTGATATTATTCCTGCGGACACTGCGGCGTCTCCGATAATAAGTCCCCCCACTATGGAGACCGCTCCGCCCACGCTTTGCGGGAGTCGGACTCCTGCTTCTCTGATTATTTCGTAGAATATAAGGGTTATGAGGGCTTCCCACATCAGGTTTAAGGGTGCGGCTTCCTGAGCTGCCGCTAAATTTAACAGAAGGCGGCTGTTGAACATTTCCGGATGGAAAAGGGCTGCCGCCACGTATATCCCGGGGAAGAATACGGCGAGGAAAAAGGCGATATACCTTATATATCTTAAAAATACGGCGTAAAATGGGCGGAAGTTATAATCATCGAGAGTCTGGAAATGCTCGGTGAACAATGCGGGAATTACTATGGCAAAGGGCGTGCCCTCTATCATTACTCCCACACGTCCCTCAAGAAGCTTGGCGCACATCACATCGGGACGCTCGGTTATGCTCAGTCCCGAAAAAACTGAGGGTTTGCCGCTGTCAAGGAATGGTTCGATATAGCCGCTGCCGAGAATGGTCTCCAGCTTTAAGTCCTTGAGCTTCTTTTTTATGCTTTTTACAAGGGCGGGCGGCACTCTGTCCGACATATAGCAGACAATGACATCTGTATTGCTTCGGGGTGAAACGGGGAACAGCTCAAAGCGCAGGAGGGGCGTTTTCATTCGGCGGCGGACAAGGGACATATTGGTTCGCACCGTTTCCACAAAGCCTTCGTGGGAACCTCGGATATTTCCCTCGGAAGAAGGCTCGTCCACTCCCCTTTTGTCATAGCCCTGTATTCCGCAGCATATGGCTTTTGCTTCTCCGTCTACGAATATTACTGCAAAGCCGCTCATAAGGCGGCGGATAATATCTCCGTATTCCTCGGAAACGGCAGTGTCTACGGAGAGTATCATATTATCACGGATATGGCTGAAAAGCTTTTTCCCCGTACAGTCCTCAATGTTTATGTTCATAAGTGGATTTATGACCATATGGGCGGTGCTTAGTCCCGAAACCATTCCCTCAAAGCAGATAACTGCTGCTTTTGTGCCGCAGATGGTTATGGGGCTTATGAGCAGATCGCTTGTATTTCCTAAGATATTTTTTATATTCCGTATATTTTCATCAAGTCCTATTTCTACGGGCACATTTTCAAAATTATATTCATTGGGGTTACGGGTGTCCTTCTTTTTCAAACTGTACAGCCTGCTTTCCGCATAATACTTTTTTCTATGCAAAGATATTTTTACCCCTGCTGCTAAATTTATGCAATGGTTTTTACAGTTCATAATTATTTTATATATATGTAATTATTTTTCGTCATATATTTCCATTATCCAATGGTATAATTATTTTATAAAACTTGAAACGGAGATAAGAAATATGGCTGATATTGTTGCTGTGGGAGAGCTTTTAGTGGATTTTACCTGCTCCCAGCTTGACGGTGAAACAATTTACAAGCAGAATGCAGGCGGCGCTCCTGCAAATGTGGTTTGTATGGCTTCAAAATTAGGAGCAAGTACGGGTTTTATCGGTAAGATCGGCAGGGATATGTTCGGATTTTATCTTAAAAAGGTATTGTTTGATAACAAGGTGGATACTACGGGACTTATTCTTGACCCCAATTATTCCACCACCCTTGCGTTTATACACAATGACGAGGAGGGCGACAGGGATTTCGTTTTTTACCGCAGCCCTCAGACTGCGGCAGACCTTAATCTGCGGTACGGAGAGGTGAACAGGAAACTTATTGACGAATGTAAGATCTTCCATTTTGGTGCGCTTTCCCTTTCCTCCGAGCCTGCGAGAACGGCTACTGTAAATGCGGTGGAATATGCTAAAATGCAGGGAAAGCTTATTTCCTATGACCCCAACTGGAGACCCCTTTTGTGGGAGTCAAAGGAAGCAGGCATAAGGGCGATGAAAAGTGCCGCTCAGTATGCGGACATCATCAAGGTTTCGGAAAAGGAATTACAGCTTCTCACCGACTGCGGCGCTCTTATTCCCGGAGTGGCTAAGCTTCTTGAAACGGGAGTGAAGATAATCTGTATCACTCAGGGAGCTAAGGGCTGTATCATTGCTACGGCTAAGGGCATTGAGAGGTATCCTGCTTACAAGGTAAAGTCTATTGACACTCTCGGTTCGGGTGACAGCTTTTTCGGCGCTTTCCTCTACAAGCTGCTTGAGCTTGAAAAGGCTCCCGAGGAGCTTGACGGGGAGGATATTCTGGAGATGGCTATGTTCTCAAACGCCTGCGGCGCTTTATGCTCTACCAAGCAGGGAGCTATTCCTGCTATGCCCTCTAAGGAGGATATTGTTAAGCTTATGGAGACGGTGAAGCCGGAGAGGAACTGAGCCAATGAATATCACCTTATGCGGACTGTACACATATTCTCATTGCCGACACCCCCACATAGGAGTGCTTAAAAGCTACTGCCGTGATTTTTCCGTAAAGGGTCTGAGAGAGGGTGTAAACGTCCTAACCTGTCCTTTGAACGGTAACGGCTGGGGGCTTTCAAACTGTCTTTGCAACAAAAGTATGAAAACCACTGACGCTGAAGGGGAATTTTTTCTTAACGGGAAAAATGTGAGTCTTAATGTGCTGCGCCGAAAAAGCTTTTATATATGCGGTTCCGAGCCTGACCTTTTACAAAGGCTTACACATAAAAAGGTTAGGGATATTATTTCCGCCAATGATGACGAAATATTCAGATTTCTTTCCGAAAACGGTATAACGGACAGGGAGCTTACAAATCTCGGAAACTGGAGATATATCGTTTCATTTTATCTTGGGTTTCAAAAAGGCGCAAGGATATTCGGGTTTCCCTGGATATCCGCTTCACAGGCTGAAATTCAGGCGGAACGGCTGAGACTTATTTCTGATTTTGCCAAGAAGAACGATCTTTTGGTCATTCTCCCCTGTGAAACGGGTTCGGAACGATTTTTAAACGGGTCGGAGTTCAGACTTTATAAGGATATATAAAAAATCGGCTTCGGCGGAAAATATCTGCCGAAGCCGATAGTTATGTATCTATCCTCACCATATCAACAAGCGCTTTGTTTCTGTAAACAAGGTCGTTTCTTGCGGTAAAGCCCAGACCCTCCCAGAAGGAATTTCCTGTCTCGTTGCGGTCAAAGACCACAAGGGCGGTCTTGGTTATTCCGAGTTTTTTTAAAGCTTCAAGTGCGGCATTTACGAGGGCGGTGCCCACTCCCCTGCCACGACAGTCGGGTGATACGGCGGTGTGGTATATAAAGCCTCTTCTGCCGTCATTTCCTGCCAGGATAACTCCAATGATACGGTCATTCTCACAGGCGGCAAAGCAGGTTTCGGGATTGCGGTCAAGGAAACGCTTTATGCCCTCTTTGGAGTCGTCGGTATCGTTCAGTCCCATTCCCTTGCAGGAAAGCCAGAGAGCGTACATTTTTTCATAGTCTCCGATGGTTATTTTTCTTATTGTCATTTTACTTCACTCCTATTCTGTTAACTGCGATCTGAGCGCATATTCCCGTAAACAGTCCTGCGATACAGCCCGATACCGTGAGCACGGGAAGATAGGCAAATACGGACATTGTTCCCGTTACCGCTGCTGCTGCGGAGACCTGTCCTATATTATGGAGAACTGCGCCAATGATACTGCTGAGATAGATATGCTTTTTATCAATAAAACGTTTCAGAAATATCATTCCCGAAAGACAGAGTATCCCGCCGCTGATACTGAAAATCAGGGCTGAGGGATTTCCCGAAAATATAGAGCCGAGAATTATTCTTGCGGCGAGAATGAGTGCCGCTTCCTTCGGGGTGTAGCGGTATACGGCGTAAACTGTGACGATATTTGCAAGCCCCAGCTTCATTCCCGGGACGGGGACGGGCAGGGGTATCTGCATTTCCACCACAAATATTATAAGGGCTATGCAGGTAAGAAGTCCCATTTGAGTTAAGCGTTTTTTATCCATATCCGTCACCTCGTTCTGCCGTCGGAGGTATCGTCCGCAGGCTCGATAACAAGGCGGTTGGGCAGGCATACTATGGGCGCTGCGCCCTTTTGTCCGCCTATCCAGCCTGTTTTTATGCATATGCCGTCGGGACAGTCCGCTTCTTTCACGTGTATCATATGATCTTTTATTTCAATAGTGTTCACTCCGCCGTTGTACTCGATATCAAACTCGCAGTCTTCTGCTTCGGAAAGGTCTATGGTGTATATCAGTTCGCCGCCGCTTCTGATATATACGGTATTTACCCGAGGGGTTCGGAAAAAACGCAGACAGCCTAAAAGTGCCGCTCCGAATATTACGGCTATGGCAGTTATTATCCAGAATGTTTTTTTCAATTTATCACTTCCGTTTGAAGGCTCGGGGCATTATCCGCAAATTCGATATTTTCGGAAAGGATTTCCGTCACAATTATCCTGCTGTCCTCCGTTATTATGAGCATATCAAAATCACGATGCTGTCTCCAAAATTCTATGGCTTTTTCTTCGCCCATTACGAAAAGAGCTGTTGACAAGCCGTCACAGTATGTTCCGCTGTCGCCTGTTACCGTTACCGAGGCAAGTCCGTTGTCAACGGGATATCCCGTTTCGGGGTCTATTATGTGACAATATTTTTTGCCGTCCTCGGAGACAAAATAGCGCTGATAATTTCCCGAGGTGACGACTGCCTTATCCCGTACGGAAAGGGTGCAGATGGTGTCCGAGGGGGAAAAGGGGTCGGTGACTGCCACACGCCAGGGGGTTCCGTCGGGCTTTTCGCCTATGGTTTGTACATTGCCGCCCAGGTTCAGTATTGCAGAGGAAACGCCCTCCTCTTTGAGAATTTCCGCTGCCTTTTCGCCTGCATAGCCCTTTGCCACTGAGCCGAGATCAAGCTGATAATTTTCGGGTATGGTGATCTTGTTGTCACTTATTGATATTTGAGAATGATCCACATATTCGAGAAGTTCATTTATCCTGTTCTGCAATGGAACTGCATAGCTTCCCGTTGTAAATCCCCATTCCTTAACGAGAGTATAAACGGTGATATCTATTGCGCCATTCGTCAGTTCTGAAAGATTTTCAGAACGGGTGATGATATCGGCGGTATCTGCGCTTATTTCAATAGGTTGTCCGCAGGAGCTGTTTATTCTGCCGATATCGCTGTTTGTATCGGTTACGGAAAAAAGCTTTTCAAGTGCTGTTATCTCATTACTCACCTTATCAAGCGCAGCTTCGGCGTTTTCTCCATATGCGGTCATTGTCATATAGGTATCCATTGCGAAAAGGTCTTTTTTGGCGCAGGGTTCTTCCGAAGCTTTGCAGCCGCAGAGCAGGCTTAAAAGGGATATGCCGAAAAGGACGGCTGCTTTTTTCAAAATTATCATCTCTCTTATTAACAGATTGACATTTATCTGCAAATATGTTATAATTCGGTTAAATATATCAAAAATTGGAGGACATAGCTATGAATGAAGTCAACAAAACGCTTTATATCCCCCTTTACGGTAAATCGGAAATAAGCCGCAGGGGCATTATCATAAACGACAAAAAGGCTGAGGAAATATGGGAAAAGGAGGGCTTTAAGCTTAACGGAAAGGCTCGCTCAAAGTGGCTTGCTCTCTTTATGTCAATGCGTGCGGCGGTGTTTGACGAGTGGACAGTCCGCACTATTTCAAAATATCCGGACGCGGTTGTCCTGCATATCGGCTGTGGTCTTGACAGCCGAATTGTAAGGGTGGGAAACAGCACCAATTTATGGTTTGACATTGATTTCCCCGATGTTATTGCCGAACGAAAAAAGTATTTTTCCGAAAATGCGAAATATACTATGTTTGAAGCGGACGCTTCCGAGACAGGCTGGATAGGCTCTCTCCCCGACGCTCCCGAAGCGGTTATCGTTATGGAGGGGATATCCATGTACCTCGGACGTGACAAATGCCGCAGTCTTTTTGAGGCGCTTTCACGAAAATATGGCAGGCTGTTTATTTTAGCGGACGTTTACACCGTTTTTGCCGCCAAAGCATCAAAATACAAAAATCCCATAAACGATGTGGGCGTTACCGAGGTTTACGGCATAGACAGCCCCGATGAACTTGAAACAGAGGAAATTCGTTTTAAAGCGGAACATTCTATGACTCCGCCAAAGCTTGTCGATCAGCTTCAGGGCTTTGAAAGGTCTTTTTTCAATACCGTTTTTGCGGGAAAGACAACTAAAAAAATTTACCGCCTGTTTGAGTTTGAAAAGATCTGATCTGTTTCCGTTTTAATGGCTCTGACCGAGTTTTTGTAGATTATCCTGCCGCCAACGGGCATACGTCCGATGGAATAGGTGGGATTTTCGATTTTTTTCAGAATAGTCTCCACTGCAAGAGCAGACATCTGCTCGGTGTTTACTTCGATGGTGGTTATTTTCGGGTCGGACATTTCCGAGTAGACCGAATTGTCAAAGCCTGTGACGGAAATATCCTGGGGCACACGATATCCCTCTTTTTTCAGCTGATTTATAAGCTGATAGGCTGTTCCGTCGCAGTTGCAGACAAAGGCGGTGGGCATATCCACAGGCAGGGCTATAGGCTTCATAAGTCCGTCCTCTCCTCTGTCCTCAAGAACGTAATTTGAGCTTATGTGGATATTATGCTCCATAAGAGATTTAATATAGCCAAGATATCTGTCCTGAATGGAGCTTGTTGCCTTGACGGAACCTACAAAGGCAAGCTTTCGGTGACCTATATTTATTAGGAAATTGGTGATATCGTAGGAGGCGTAAAAGCTGTCGCTGATAATGCAGTCAATGTCCTTGCGGTCATCGTAAAAATCAAGGAATACAACAGGGATATTTTCCGAGGTGATAAGGTCGATATAGCTTTTGGAAAGCTGCCCGAGGATAATTGCGCCGTCTGCCTTTCCCTGCATTGCAGAGGGGTATATGAGTTTTTCCTCGCTTTCGGGAGTGACGGTATGAAAAAATGCACACCGTCCTCTGCTTTGCAGCTGAGCGGAGATATGCTTATAATATTTGAGATAAAAGGAGTCCTCGTCGATAAAGCGTGAGGAAGCAAGGACACAGATATTTCCCGTAAGGCTCCCCAGCTGCTTTCGCCTTACCGTATAGGTATACCCAAGCTCTTTGGCGGTTCGGCACACCTCGTCCCTCAGAGCTACGCTTACTCCGCTTTTGCCGCTGAGTGCCTTTGAAACAGCCACAACGCTTACTCCAAGACGGTCGGCGATATCCTGCATTTTAACATTTTTTGTCAAAGCGATCACTTCCTTTTCTGCATATCAACAGATTTATTATACTACACAACTGCATAAAAAGTCAACACACTCACATAAAAAACGCTCATCTACGCTCCCAGGGAACGGAGCATAGATGAGCCTATGTTCTGTTATTTGATTATGTTAATGACCCGACTTATCTGCCGCAGCCTGTAAAGCAGTTTTTAAGAATGTCGATGACGCAGGATATATCTGCGCAGAAGAAAGTAAAGTTGCACATAATGTTACCTCCATAGATATGTTTTTTCGTTTCTTTCAGGTTGCTTCATCTTATCTGCCGCAGCTTGTGAAGCAATTTCTGATTATTTCCATAATGCAGGAGAAATCAAATCCACACATCATTCTCGCCTCCCTTTTTTATTTCCGCAAGGGATTTTTCCCTCTCGGATTAACTTAATTATAGCATTAAATCAGACCTTTTTCAAGCTGTAAGTATTGGTAATGCTTCTGCATAAAAATGCAGTTAATACTGTCAGTATTATGCAGAAAAAATACGGGCATTTTCTGCCTTACGTGCAAAACATTTCCGATAATAAAAACTGTCTCCCGTAATATAATATTACTGCAAACCCAAAAGAGAAACGTAAAACGCTTCTCAAATTTAACTCAATCATAAAAGGAGATTACTACTATGAAAAGCGATAAGCTCACTGCCCAGGGCAGAGAAACTATGGAAAGATTTAAGATGGAAGCAGCCAACGAGGTCGGCGTTAACCTCAAGAACGGTTACAACGGCGATATCACTGCTAGAGAAGCAGGCTCTGTAGGCGGTATGATGGTCAATATGATGACTCCCGAACAGCAATGGTGCTTTACTCGCAACAATGTACGCAAATTCGGGCATTCACAGGATCTTACATTTTTGGTGCAGAGTGGGATATGATACATATTTATCGGACACGCAAACAGCCGAGGATTTTCCCTCGGCTGTTACTTATTTTAC